>DASXUL010000154.1:0-31495 GCA_036504855.1 Armatimonadota bacterium
CCAGTTCGGGGCCGGCCGCCGATAGGTTGGAACGGATTTAGGCTGCCGGGACAGGCGTCGCTTCAAGCGCCGCATCCTCGGCCTTGACCTTTGCGGAGTCAGCAGAGAACTGCTTCTCGTTGAAAGCCAGGAGGAAGATGATGCCGGCCACGACGGTGACCACGATCGGGATCATGAAGATCCCCGCCCAGTTGTGGCCGCCTTCGGCCGTGCGGTAGAAGTCATGCACTCGGCCTGAGACGAAGTGCCCAACCAGCATGCCCAGACCATTGGTGGCAAACACCATCAACCCCTGGGCGCTCGCGCGGATGTCCCGGTGTGCAATGCGCTCCACCGCCATCATGCCGCCGGCAAAGAAGAAGGCATAGCAGATGCCGTGAAGAGGCAGGGCCGCTACAACGATGCTCGGATACTGGTGCAGGTAGGCGAAGATCGCGTAACGAACCGGCCATGCGAGAATGCCGAGGAAGATGGTCCACTTCACGCCGCCCTTCCGCATCAACGGATAGAGCAGCGCCATCATGGCGATTTCGCCAATCTGGCCGTAGGTCATCACGAACTGGCCTCGGTCAAGCGTCAGGCCAACACCGCCGAGCTTCATGGGCTCGGTGAGGTAGAGCAGCGTCAGGTTGTAGTAGAACGGCAGCTCAATGGCGACGATGAACGAGATAACGAGGAGGATCAGGAAGTTGCGGTTGCGTGCCAGCTTCAGGGCTTCCAGGAAGGCATATGGGTTCTTAGCATTCTTGGACGGCGGCGTATTCGGCAGGGTCAGGCAGTAGACGCTCATCAGCACGGCGGCAACGGCCGCGAAAATGAAGCAATCGGCGGCGTGCGCCGATTCCACCGCTGCTCCGCCCAGCAGGCGCCAGTGGTTCAGGTAGGCGGCGAGCCCCATCTGTACGAGGATCCAACCGATGCTTCCCCACATGCGGATCATGCCGAACTTGTTGGAGTCCTTCATGTGATGGAACGCGATGGCGTTGGTGAGCGCGATGGTCGGCATGTAGGTGAACGCGTAGGCGATCATCGTGATCTCAAGCGGCCAGAACTGCGTCTGCTTCCACGCTACGAACAGCAACGCGGCGCCGACAAGGTGGGAGATCGCCGTAAAGATCTGGTTCGGCATGACGCGGTCGGCAATGTAACCCGCGATCATCGGGGACAGCAAGGCCCCGAACGCGGTTGTGCCGAAGACGTACGAAATGTGCTTTCCGTCGAAATGGAGATTGTGGTCCATGTGGGTGGCGATCATCACGGACCAGGCGCCCCACACGGCGAATTCCAGGAACATCATGAGGGAGAGCCGCCAGTATAGGCCGCCCTCCTGCTTTCCAGCAGCCAAGGGGATATCCTCCTGTGTAGAAAAGTGCGCCGGCCCGAACGGGCGGAGCAGTACCATTCTATGTATCGGCTTTGCCGGATGTCCCTCCTCAGAGTGCCCAATGCTACAATCCATGGCATGAAAGCCCTCTCTTTGTTCCTGGTCCTCACGCTCGCCGCCCTCCCGGCTGCCGCGAAGCCCGCGTTTCGGGCCCTCGTCTTCTCCAAGACCGCCGGCTTCCGGCACGATTCCATCCCAGACGGCATCGCGGCGATCCGGAAGCTTGGAGCGGAGAGCAACTTCGCCGTGGACGCCACCGAGGACGCCGCCGCCTTCACGGATGCCAACCTCGCCCGCTACAAGGTCGTCGTGTTCCTCAACACAACCGGCACGGTATTGGACCCGAACCAGAAGTCGGCCTTCGAGCGCTACATCGGCAAGGGCGCCGGCTTCGCGGGCGTGCACGCCGCCAGCGACACCGAATACGAGTGGAAGTGGTATGACAACCTCGTTGGAGCCCATTTCCTCAGCCACCCGGCCATCCAGGACGGGCTCGTGAAGGTGGAAGACCGAACGTTCCCCGCCGCGTCGATGCTGCCCGCCGACTGGAGGCGTCGCGACGAGTGGTACTCGTTCCGCGCCAACCCGCGCCAGAGAGTTCACGTTCTCGCCGCGCTGGACGAGACATCCATCCAGGGCGGCGCGATGGGCGGCGATCACCCTCTCTGTTGGTACCGCGAGTTCGACGGCGGCCGGTCCTTCTACACCGCAATGGGCCACACGAAGGAGAGCTACACGGAGCCGCTTTTCCTGCAGAGCCTCCTCGGCGGCATCCGATGGGCCGCCGGACAGGTTCGCGCGGACGGCAAGCCGGTCCGCCGCAAGAGCCGCTGGCGGCTGTGAGGGGCGCCGAACCGATAGGAAGCAGATTGCATGGCCGGGATTACGCCTCCCTGGTATCATGAGATTGGGTGCGGCAAAACGAAGGGCCGCAGCCTCGGGGGCCGCGCGGCGGCGGGAGGAAACGCGATGAAGCGGAAGATCGAAGACAGGTTCGCCAAGGCGCTCGTGCGGGATAAGAAGAAGCAATTCCGGCGTCTGCTCCGCAAGCACCCGGAACTCGCCAATGCCCCGGTTGGCCCGGTTCCAGCCCTGATTGTGGCGGCCGCGCTTGGGCGCGACAATATGCTCCGGAGATTGCTGAAGAACGGCGCCAGTCTCCAGTCCGCCAATGGATCCGGCACTCCGGCCCTCTTCGCCGCCGCCCTCGAAGGCCACTACGTGTGCGCGCTCCACTTGCTCCGCGCCGGCTGCCCGGTGGATGCCGCGGGGGCCGATGGCCTAACGGCCCTGCACGCCGCCGCCTCCCGCGGGCACGAGGACATCGTCACCTTGCTCCTCTTCCACGCCGCCGATCCTCACCGGCAAGACACAGCGGGCCGCACGCCGCTGGACCTCGCGCTCGCCGCGGGTCACCAGAACGTGGTAGATGCCCTGGCCGCGCAGTCTGAGAGTCTCGTGCCTACCGCGCTCGATGAATTGGACGACGAGGAGGCACTGACGGACTTCCCGCTGGACTGGGATGCCTTTGGCAGTGACGCGGACGACCTTCCCGCGGAGCCCGAGAAGACGCAGGGACCGCGTATCCGGGCCGAGTTCGCCAAGTGCGATTGGTGCGGCGCAAGCATCATGATCGGCTCCGCGGGCGTCTCGGTGAACCGCAGCATCGAGCAGGTAGAATGGAACTTCCGCGCGGAACGCGAGGAGATCCAGGTGATTGACAGCGAGTGCGTGCTGCAACTCTGCGCCGCGTGCGGGAACAAGCTCAACCTGACCGGCCTGAAGACCTTCCTGACTGAGTCCCCCGCCGCCCGCCTATAGCTCAGGGGGCCGGCGACTGCTCGCAGGCGTGAGTCAAGGTGGCCGTGTCGCGCGCCGATAGGCCTGTCATGAGGCTGGATTGTTCTGGCCCGAGGGGGGACAACACATGCAATCCGCGCCGAAGCCAGCCAACGAGAAAGCCCGCCTGGAGGCTCTAGAGCGACTGAGCATCCTGGACACGCCGCCGGAGCAGGCGTATGATGACCTCGTTGCCCTGGCAGCGTTCATCTGCGATACGCCGATCGCTATGGTCAGCCTGGTCGATGCGGACCGCCAGTGGTTCAAGTCGAAGCTGGGAACCTCCTCCGATGGCACGCCCCGCGATATCGCTTTCTGCGCACATGGCATCCTCGAGCCCGACCTCTTGATGGTTCCCGATACGGCGGAAGACGCGCGCTTCGCGGACAACCCCCTGGTGACCGAAGACCCCGGAGTCCGGTTCTACGCAGGCGTTCCTCTGGTGCTTCGCGATGGCGCTGCCGTAGGTATGCTGTGCGCGGTGGACCGTAGGCCCCGACAGATGAGCGAAGCGCAGATCCAGGCGCTCAGGGCTTTGGGTCGCCAGGTTGTGTCGCAGTTCGACTTGCGCGAGCGGAACGTCCGCCTCGTGCAGGAGATCGCCGAGCGCCACTGCGTGGAGCAGGCGTTGCGAGAGCGCGACGACCGCCTTCGCGATGCGAATGCGCGCCTCGAGAGCCTGTCCATCACCGATGGGCTAACCGGCCTGAAGAACCACAGGTGCTTCCAGGAGACGCTGGCGGTTGAGTTCCAGCGCGCGCGCCGTTACGGATCGCCGCTGACGCTTATCCTCGCGGATGTGGATCGGTTCAAGGAATATAACGATGCTTTCGGCCATCCGGCGGGGGACAAGGTTCTCCGCCAGGTGAGCGACATGCTGCGCGCGGGCCTGCGATCTGTGGATCTCGCCGCCAGGTACCGCGGCGAGGAGTTTGCCTTGATCCTCCCAGGCACCCCACTGGCGGGCGCCGCCGAGGTAGCGGAGCGGCTTCGCGCCGCCATAGAGGCGGGGCCATGGCGCCTCCGCCCGGTCACGGCCAGCTTCGGCCTGGCCGAAGCCAATGATGCTAACCCGACCCCGGTTGCGCTGATCCGGTCCGCCGACGCGGCGCTCTACCAGGCCAAGCACGACGGCCGGAACCGCTTCATCCTGTCTCCCCAGAACGCTTCCTGACCTGTGCAGCCCGCCGAGCGGGGCGCCGGCCCGCTCCTCCGTTCACTGACCCTCCACAACCCCGGTGGCGTCGACGCTTCGCTCTAATAGACGCCTTCGCGTGGCCACCCACCCCCTGCCGGGCTCGCCCAAGCCCATGCGCGCGACGCGCTCATAGTGTACGTCCCGCATCCTGCGCATGAAGCCATCGAACGAGCGCCCATCCGGGCGGCTCCACGCCAGCTCGGAGAAAGCGATCAGGCGCGGCCAAAGGTACTCGTCGCATGCCGCGTTCGTGTTGCGGAACTCCGTCCACAAGCAGGCCTCCACGCCCAGGAAGCGCCGCGCCTGTTCGGGGGTTATGCCCTCCGGCTCCGGCTCGTACTCGAACACCTTCCGCAGCGGCGTGGCGTTATGATCGTAATCGAAGTAGAGCCACGTGTGCATTGAGTCCACAACCTCGGCGCCGGCGCGGATAGCGGATGCGGCGGCATCGAGATCGTTCCACTGGTGGACGATCACGTCGGCGGGCAGATCGCCCCCGGCCATGATCTCGTTCCAGCCCTGAACGCGCCTGCCATGCTCCCGCAGGAAGCCGGTGATGCGGCGAGTGAAGTGGTTCTGCAGCCCGTCCTCGTTGGGCAGGCCCAGCTCAAGCGCCTTTGCCTGGCACTTCGGGCACTCGCGCCAGCGGTCTCGCGGGCATTCGTCGCCGCCGATGTGGATCACCGGCCCCGGGAAGATGTCCATCACCTCCCTGAGCACGTCTTCGGCGAACTCATAGACCCTCGGATTGCCCGGACATAGCACATCCTTTCCGTGCCACCAGGATGTCTTCACCTCGAAGGGACCCGGCGTGCAGGCGAGGTCGGGGTATGCCGCGAGAACCGACACGGTATGGCCGGGCATGTCTATCTCGGGGACGATCGTGATGTGGCGTTCCGCCGCGTACCGGACGACCTCGCGAAGCTCGTCCTGAGTGTAATAGCCGCCGTAGCGGCGTCCGTGAGGGTACGGCTTACCGCCCTCGCCTATGCGCCAGGCGCCGATCGCCGTGAGGCGCGGGCGCTTCTTGATCTCAATGCGCCAACCCTGGTCATCCGTGAGATGCCAATGGAACGTGTTGAGCTTATGGTACGCCATGCGGTCCAGCGTGCGCTGGATGAACTGAACGCTCTGGAAGTGGCGGCTGGAATCGAGCATCAGGCCGCGCACGGCGAACCTCGGCCGATCCTGGATATCCACGCACGGCGCCGTCCATCGAACGGACTTCAGCGGCTTCCCGCTCTCCACCTGGGGCGGGAGAAGTTGTCGCAGGGTCTGTGCGGCATAGAAGAGCCCAGCCGGCGTCTCCGCCGTCAGAGCGATGCCGGCCTCCCTCACTTGAAGCGCGTAGCCTTCGTCACCCAGGCCAGCGTCCATTGCGCGCGCGGCGAGGGTGATGGCATTGTCGCCGCCCGAGCCAGAGGTGATCGGCAACGGATAGCCGGTGGCGGGGCGCAGGCGCTCCGCCAGCAATTCGGCCACCCGCAGTACCGGGGGAGGGCCGTCAGCCCGGATCACCGTGCGGTCATTCAGCGCGAATTCGCCGGCGCGCGGTGAGATGTGAAGCGGGGCAGGCACGACCTGTGACGGTCGGAGGGCGGAACGGAGCATGGAAATGGGTCCTCCCGGCGGCGCCGCGTTATCATCGCGGCGCCGCCGGCATCACCGGGAGGCCGGAGGTTACTCCGCTTCGGCCTGGCTGGATTCCTCGGCGGCGGTGAGAACGGCTCTTGCTTCCTCAAGTTGCTGCCGAACGGCGGACGGGGCGGCGCCGCCATAGGAGGCGCGCGACGCGACGGAAGCCTCCACCGTGGGAACCTGGAAGTCCGCAGCGAAGTAGGCGGAGAACCCGCGCAGGTCCGTATTAGACAGGTCCTCCAGAGGGCGTCCTGACTCGATGCAGCTCCGTACAATCTGCCCGACAACAGCATGGGCCTCGCGGAACGGCAGCCCGCGCATCGCGAGGTGGTCGGCCAGATCGGTGGCCACGCCGAAGCCGGCCGAGGCGGCGGTCCGCATGCGGTCCGTCTTCCAGTCCGCCGAGGCGATCATGCGCTGCATCAGGAAGATGGCGGGATACAGCGTGTCCACGGCATCGAAAAGGCACTGCTTATCTTCCTGGAAGTCCTTGTTGTAGGCCAGCGGCGTTCCCTTGAGGACCACCAGCATCGCCTGCAAGTCGCCAAACACGCGGCCGGTCTTGCCGCGGATCAGTTCGCACAGATCCGGGTTCTTCTTCTGCGGCATGATGCTGCTGCCGGTGGCGTAGGCGTCGGAAAGCTCCACGAACCCGTACTGCGGCGTGCTCCAGAGGATCAGCTCCTCGCAGAACCGCGACATGTGCGCAATGCAGAGCGCCGCGAAGGCCAGGAACTCCACCACGAAATCGCGGTCGCTCACGGCATCCAGGCTGTTGGGATACGGCGCGTCGAAGCCGAGTTCGTCGGAGGTTGCCTGGCGGTCGATGGGGAAGGGCGTTCCGGCCAGCGCGGCGGCCCCCAGCGGGCACTGGGCGCTGCGGTTCAGCGCGTCGGAGAGGCGGCCGGTGTCTCGCTCAAACATCCAGAAGTAGGCCAGCAGGTGGTGGCCCAGCGTGATCGGCTGAGCGGGCTGGAGATGCGTGAAGCCTGGCATCACGGTTTCCACGTGCTTCTCGGCTGTCTCCACAAGGGTTTTCTGCAGGTCGCGGAGGGCATGGCCGATGCGCGTGCCCCAGTCCAGCACGTAGAGGTGAACGTCGGTGGCCACCTGATCGTTGCGGCTTCGGGCAGTGTGAAGCTTGCCGGCGGCGGGCCCGATGAGCTCCTTGAGACGCGCTTCCACGGCGGAGTGGACATCCTCGGGCCCGCGGCGGGGGAACTGCCCTTCGGCGAACTCAACGCCGATCTTGCCGAGTCCTTCCACGATCTCGGAGATCTCGCGCTGGTCCAGCACACCCTGCGCCGCCAGCATCTGCGCGTGCGCCATGGAGTTGTTGAGGTCGTATATGGTCAGCCGGGAGTCGAAAGCGAGGCTATCTCCATATTCGCGCGCCAGAGTATCCGTTTGGCCTTCGAAGCGACCGCCCCACATCTGATTATCCGCCATGATGATTCCTTTCGATGATGTCGCCCGCCGTCTGAACGGCTGGGCCCGCCCGCGTCATGATAGCTGTTCACATCGCGCCGAACGGCGATGCCGCGGGCTCCTCGCGGCTGTGCTTCAGCGTCGTCCGCCCGTTCGCAAAGGCCGCCACGTCATCCCCGCCGAACTCGCGCGGGATATCGAACGCCGGCTCCAGTTCCAGCTTGTCGGGCTCGCCCGTACAGGAAAGCGTAAACGGAACGCTGGGCGTGGACGTGGGTACAAGCGTGTCGTGGCTTCCCGCGGCGTCCTGGACGCGGAGGCGGACGTTCAGCTTGTACGCCTCGCCGTCCTGCACGATGCGTCCGGTCACCCGCCAGCCCGCGGCGGCCTTCACGGCCTTCACGCCGTCGAGGCGCAGCATCGGCCACCCGGCCCGCTGCCACCACTGGGCGAAGAACCAGCGCCAGTCTTTTCCGGTAACCTTCTCCACGGCATGCTCGAGGTCCGGCCAGTCTGGGTCCGCGGCGCCTTTGTTGTCGCGCACGAAGGTCTGAAGGCAGCGGTCGAAGGTCGGCTGCCCGATCTGCTCCTCCAGCAGGCGCAGGATGACCATCCCCTTACCGTAAGCAATCGTCGACACCGACTCCAGGTCGCGCGCGGTGGAAAGGGGAGCGGCCTCAATAGAGCGCGTCGATGGCCACCACGGTTTGTCCGTGGGGTGGGCGCCCGGCACGTGGTTCTTCATGCGCGAAAACGAATCGTCGCTGAAGCTGGCGAAGGCCTCGTTCCACCACGAGTGCAGATAGGTGTTTGGCACAACGCCGCCCCACCAGGTATGGCTCAGCTCGTGGGACACGACCATGGGAGTCAGCGTCAGCGTGCCGTAGCTTGCCATGCTATACCCTTCAAGCGCAATGAAGCCCAGAACCGAGCCGCCGTCCACAATGCTGTAGCGCGTGTAGGGGTATGGGCCGAAGCGCCCGATGAAGTAGGGCATGGCCATCGCCAGGGCGTCCAGCAGGCTCTCGGAGAAGCCCGGCTGTGACTTCGTGAGGTAGGTGTACAGGGTGACCTTGCCGGCCTTACGCTTCGTTTCCGTGTAGCGCCCGGCCAACACGGAGAAGTAGTTCACGGGAACGACATTGCGGTAGCGGAACTCGGTTTCGGTCCCGCCGGCGCGTTTGGAGATCAGCTCGCCCTGCGTGAGAGCGGTCCAGCCCGCAGGCACTCGCACCGTAGTGTCCGCGGTGGCCGGCAGGCGGCCCAGGCTTGGGTAGAAGTAGGACGTCAGCGCCGCAACGTCACTCGTGAACCCGCTCATCAGCTTGTGGTCCACCACGCCGGCGAAGGCCATTTCCAGCGACACATGCCTTCCAGCGGGCACGCGAACGGCCAATACCCCGCCCGCCTGCTTCCATGCAACCGGCTTGCCGCTGGCCCGCAAGGAGGAGACCGTGAAGTCGTCCGAAATCCGAACGTACGCCACCGGCTGCGCCTTCGCCAGGCGTCGGACAGTGAACACGTCCGTTGCCTCAACGCGCTTCGCGGACGGGAGGATGCGCAATCGCAGATCGTGGTGAACGATGCGGTAACCCTGCGTGTCGGTTTCCGGCGTCTCCCTCCCGATGCGCCAGCCGCCCGGCGACTTCACGAGCGCATGGATATGGTCTCCATCGGATTCCGAGGCATGCCACGTATGGAAGACCGCAAGCGGAACGCCTGCGTTGGAGAGCGAGGCCGGAAGCGCCGCCGCCTTCCAGGGCTCTGGCTGGAACACTCGGCGGAGGGCCCCGGCCTTTCGGTCGGGAATCCAATCAAAGGCGTCCTGGGTTCCCGGCGCCAGCAGCCTCCTCGCCGGCTCGGGCTGCGAGGCAGTGGCGGCATTGGCCACAGTTCTCAGAACGGCGTCGTACGGCGCCGCCTGCGTAGAGAGAGACACACACGCCAGTGCCGCCGCTGAAAGCAGTTTTCTCATCGAAGGGTTCCAGTCGTGTTGAGCCCAGACTCACCACAGAGGCACAGAGACACAGAGATTGGACTGCTCTGTGCCTCTGTGCCTCTGTGGTTGATTCGGCGGCCTTACTTTCCGGCGATTTGGACGGCCATGCGGGCCTGCATGCCGTAGGCCTTGCAGAGGGCTTCGCCATCGCGTTGATCCCACGTCTTGCTGTCGAAGGATGCCAGGTCCTCGCTGTACAGCGCGAACGGGCTTCGGCGGCCGACCACAGTGACGCTGCCCTTGTAGAGCCGCACGATCACCTCGCCGGTGACGCGCTCCTGCGTCTTGGCGATGAAGGCATCCAGATCGGCCTTCAGCGGGTCCAACCAGAGGCCGGCATAGGCGAGGTCCGCCCACTGGGCGTCCACCAGCTTCTTGAAGGCGCGCTCTTCCTTGGTAAAAACCAGGGCTTCCAAGGCGGCGTGCGCCGGGTAGAGCACGGTTGGGGCCGGGCACTCGTAGTTTTCGCGCACTTTCAGGCCCAGCATGCGGTCTTCCATGATGTCGATGCGCCCGATGCCGTTGGCGCCGGCGAGCTGGTGGGCCATCTGGATGAGCGCCAGCGGGGCCAGCGCCTCGCCATTCATCGAAACCGGGTTACCGTTCTCAAAGCCGATGGTGAGGTAGGTGGGCTCGTCCGGAGCGGCCTGCGGGGAGACGGTCCACTGGAAGATCTCTTCCGGCGGAGCGAAATCCGGCTCTTCAAGGCGGCCGCCTTCGATGGAGCGGCCCCACAGGTTCTCGTCGATGGACCAGATCTTCTCGGCGCTCTGGCCGATGGGCACGTTCTTCAGGCGAGCGTACTCGATCTCCTCGGTGCGCGTCATGTTCTTTTCGCGCATCGGGGCGATGATGCGGGCGTCCGGCAGCAGCGTGCGCACGATGAACTCGATGCGAAGCTGATCATTGCCCTTGCCCGTGCAGCCGTGCGCGAAGGCCAGGGCGCCCTTCTGCTGGGCGATCTCAACGGCCTTCAACGCAATCAGCGGCCGCGCGATGCTGGTGGAAACCGGATAGCCGCCCTGGTACAGAGCGTTCGCCTGGATCGCCGGGAAGCAGTAATCGCGCGCGAACTCATCCTTGGCATCCACGGTGTAGTGCTCGGTGCCCAGCGCCTTCGCCTTCTCGGCGGCGGTGCGGATGTCCTCCTCCGGCTGGCCAACATCCACCGTAACGGTGACGATGTGGTCGAAGCCATAGTCTTCCTTCATCATCGGGATGCAAACGGAGGTGTCCAAGCCTCCCGAGTAGATCAACACGACCTGGTTCATACGTATCTCCTTGTCATATTCCGCGCGTTCCGTCAACGGACTTGGACATCACCAGGAAAACCGGGTGGTTGTAGTCTGGGTCCGTTGGGTGTTCCACGATTTCGAAACCGCAGCGCCGGTACATGGCGATCAGGTGGTCAGCGGAGCGGCGAACGTGCAGGTGAAGCGTGTGGCAATGGCGATGGCGGGCATAGGCGTCCAGGCTGCGGATGAGCCGGCTGCCGATGCCGCGCCGCTGGAATTCGGGGTGAACGGCGAGGCGCATTCCCAACAACACGCCGGGACCTTCTTCGCGGAACCGGATGCAGCCAACGATGCGGTGGCCGGCGACGGCCACCGTCCCGCCTCCCCCTTCGATCTGGGCGCGAACGTCATCGGCGCCCTCAATGAGAGCCTGGTACGGCGGATCGGCCTCTTCACGCAGCGCATAGGCAGCGTACTGGACGGCCAGCACGCTGGAAGCGTCCGACGGCCGCGCGGTTCGAAGCGCGTATGTCAGCCCGTGATGGACCACCATGGTCTCGCCTATTCCCTTGTTCAGCACCGATGTCATCTCGCCCACTTAACCGCCCTCAGAGCATCAAGGCCAAAAGGGCCTTCTGCACGTGCATTCTGTTCTCCGCCTGGTCAAACACGGCGGAATTGCTGCAATCCATCGCCTCCGACGAGATCTCCTCGCCGCGGTGAGCCGGCTGGCAGTGCAGCACAATGGCATTCGGATTGGCCACCGCCATCAGGTCCATATTCAACTGGAAGCCCTGGAAGTCCTCATGACGCTTCGCCGTCTCGTCTTCCTGACCCATACTGGCCCAGACGTCGGTGTAGACGGCGTCGGCTCCCCGGCATGCTTCCTTGGCATCTGTGTGGACGCTGATCTTCGCGCCATTTGCAGCGCCAAGCGCCGTAACCTCATCGACGAAGCTCTGGTCGAAGTGATAGCCCTTCGGGGCGCCGAGACGCATGTGGACGCCTGTGCGTGCACAGAGCTCCAGCAGACTGCGACTGACGTTATTGCTATCGCCCACCCAGGCCAGGGTGAGGCCGGTCAGTTCACCGAAGCGCTCGCGCATGGTATACAGATCGGCCAGCGCCTGGCAGGGATGCTCAAGGTCCGAAAGGCCGTTGATGACCGGCACGGAGCTGTTCTTCGCCAGGTCTTCCACGAGCTTATGCGAGAACGTGCGCGCGACGATGCCGTCCACCCATCGTTCCAGGTTATGGGCCACGTCCGCCGGCGCCTCACGCTCGCCCACGCCGATTTCATCGGGGCCGAGGTGGATGGCGTTCCCGCCGAGTTGGTTCATGCCGATCTCGAAGGTGACGCGAGTGCGCAGCGACGGCTTCTGGAACACCAAGGCCAGCGTTTTCCCGCGGTGCATGCTGGACGATTCATCGTGTGTTCCGGGCCGCTGCTTGCGGGCCTTGAGCTTGTCTGTCACGGCGAAGACGATGGCCACGTCCGCCGCGGACAGGTCCGAAATGCGCAGCAGGTTTCCGCCCTTGAGCTGGCTGCGGACGATCAGTTGCGAAAGGGTGAGGTTCGCGAGCTGCGTCATGTCGATTGGCGGGCGGCCAGCGCGCTCCTGGTGCACTTCCGTGTCAAGGGCGCGGAGGGCGCCCAGATCCACGCCCTTGTTCAACAGCAGGGCAGCCGCGGGCGTGTCTGCATTGGATAGCAGGCCCATCAGCAGCCGCGTTGTAGTGATCTGGCCGTCGCCGTCCGTTCGCGCGGCAAGCTCCGCCTGGGCGATGGCGTTCCGCGTTACGGCGCGCAGCTCCATCTGGCGGTCCACTTCTCGCGGCTCGCCATGGCGTGAGAGCCCGGCAGCCAGCTCGCTGCGGAGGCTGGAGATGGCGACATTCAGCCGCGCGAGGATGCGGGCGGCGCCGCCCTCGTTATCGCGGAGGATGCCCAGAAGCAGGTGCTCCGGCGTGACCAGCGTATCGCCGAGGCCGGCGGCCTCAGCGAGCGCGGCTTCCACGGCGGCGCGAGAGCGGTAGGAGAGGTGGTCCCAGCTCCGTCCCAGGGCGCTGCGCACCAGCGGCGGCAGCGCCTTGGCGGTGACGTGCTCCTGCGCGGATGTATCTTCTCCGAGAGCGGCAGCCGATGTGCCGGCGCGCTCCGCGCTCACCTCATCGCGCACGGCGCCAAGGGTGATGCCGGCCTGCGTCAGCACCTGAGCGGCGCCGCCTTCATGGCAGCGAACGATGCCCAGAAGAAGGTGATCGGTCCCAATGTGGTCCGCGCCCTGTTGGCTCGCCTCATCCTGGGCAAGTTCCAGGGCGTGGCGCGCGCTGCGGGTGAGGCCGATGTGCGTGGCGGGTCCGCCGGCGCCAGGCTGGAGCGCGGCGATCGTGCCTACTCGCAGCTTCTCCAGGCCGCCCTGCAACGTGCTCAGCACGCGGGCGGCGATAGTGTCTGGCTCATCCAGGATGCCCAGCAACAGGTGCTCCGTGCCGACCTTCGGATGGCCGTAGCGATGCGCCTCTTCCTGCGCCTTATAGACGATGCGCCGCGTGCGCTCTGTGAACTTCTCCCACATATGCGGTTTCTCCGGTAGGGCGGCCGGGGGGCCGCTCTGGGCATTGGAATGGCCGGGCCGATCGTTTGAACGGCCCGACGGATTACGATCAGGACAGGGCTTCCCCAAGGATCGCCAACCCCTCGTCCAAGTGCTCTTTGCGAACAACGAGGGCGGGGAGGATGCGCAAGATGTTGTCGCCCACAGTGTGGATCAGCAGCCCCTTCTCGTGGCAGCGCTCCTGGACCCGCGCGGCGATGGGCTCGCTGAGTTGCACTCCAACCATCAGGCCGAGGCCGCGAACTTCCTTGATCGGCTTGCCGTCGCGCTTCAGCGCTCCGAGGCCGCGCCGGAAATAGTCGCCCATGTCGGCGGCATTTTGGACCAGACACTCCTCATCCAGAACGCGGATCGCCGCCAGCGCCGCGGACGCGGCCAGAGGGTGGCCGCCAAACGTGCTGCCGTGCGTGCCAGGCCCGAATGCCGTCGCAATCTCCGGCTTCGCCAGCATCACGCCGACGGTGGTCCCGCCGCCCAGGGATTTCGCCAGCGTGACGATATCCGGCTGCACGCCCATCTGCTCGTGCGCCCAGAACGTGCCGGTCCGGCCGAACCCCGTTTGCACCTCATCAAGGACCAGCAGGATGTTCTTCTCCGCCGTAAGGCGGCGCATGTCCTGCATGTACTCGTTGCTGGCCGCATAGACGCCGCTTTCGCCCTGGATTGGCTCCAGCATCACGGCGCAGGTGCTCTCCGGCATCCGCTGCACGGCCACTTGCCGGTCCATGAAGCGCATATGCCGGAAGCCCGGGACGATGGGCTCGAAGCCGGCCTTGATCTTGTCCTGCCCGGTGGCGCTCATCGTGCCGTAGGTGCGACCGTGGAAGGACTGGTACGCGGTGAGGATCTCGAAAGCATCCTCTCCCTTCGCCTTCTTCGCCCACTTGCGCGCCAGCTTGATAGCCGCCTCGTTGGCCTCGGCGCCGCTGTTGCAGAAGAACGCCTGATAGCCATACGTCTTCTCGCTCAGGGCCTTGGCCAGCGCGGAGCGAACCGGCGTGTAGTAGTCGTTGCTCACGTAGCACAGGGCGCCGGCCTGCTCGCGAACAGCCGCCGTCACCTTGGGGTGACAATGGCCGAGGCCGCATCCGGCGCGGCCGCCGCTCACGAGGTCGAGATAGCGTCTGCCGTCTACGTCCCACAGATACATGCCCTCGCCGCGGGCGAACGCGATGGGCACGCGGCCGTAAGTGCCCATGATGTACTTCTTGTCGTCGTTGATAACCTGCTCGTTTGTGGTATAGTCCGTCATTGTCTCTCCCCTAACCCTGGTCTCGTACGATCACGCTGGCCAGCAAAAGCTTCACGCGCGCCGGCACCGTGTCTTGCGCGTCTTCCAACGAATACTCCCGGGCGAACGCTTCGTGCAGCGCGAGTTCGCCGTCGGTGAAGGATGCCGTCCAGCCTGGGCGCAACTCCCAGCGCGTGTGCGTTGCCGCGTCTGTGACGCCGCCCGCATCCAGCGCTGCGGCCACCCGGCCGTCAGCGGATGTCAGCTTGCCGTCCGCAATGGCATATCGCGCGCCGGAGGGCGTGATGACGCTGCCGTCGTTGGCGATATAGCCGATGGGGGCATCCTCGCCGGAAACCACCCAGCCGCCCTCCTGCCGGCTCAACCGAATCACGTCCGTCATCGCTGACACTCCACGCAGTAGTAGATCACGCTGCCGCCCATCTTGTGGCTCTGGATCGGCGCTCCGCACCGCGGGCACGGCTGGTTCTGGCGTCGGTGGATTGAGGCCACTTCCCAGCCTTCGTCACCCATCGTCTCCAGTTCGCTGGCTTCCCGGGCCGCGATGGCCTCCTCAAACACCGTCGCAATGGCGGCATGCAACCGGACGATCTCCTCGGCGGTCAGCGTGTTCGCCGGCCGGTCGGGGAGCACCCCCGCAACCCAGAGGATCTCGTGCGAATACCCGTTGCCGATTCCGCTGACCACCTTCTGGTTGATGATGACCGTCTTCACGGGCGATTTCCCCTTCAGCGCCCCGGCGAGGTACTCCAGCGTGAAAGCCGGATCCGTGTACTCCGGCCCCAGGCCCTTCAGCGTGGACACCTGCGAGATATCGGAGCCGGCGCAGAGCGTCCACCGGCCGGCCCGCATCGTGTCCACCATGCGCAGCTCTCGGCCGTCGTCCAGCTTCATGGCCGCCTGCGTATGCGGCCTGCGCGGCGCCTCACCCGGAACCAGGTCCAGCATGCCGTTTCGCATGAAGTGCATCACCAGCGTGTCGCCGGTAGAGAGCGAAAGCAGCAGGTTCTTCGCCCGCCGCCCGACTCGATCGATCCTCGCGCCCACAACGCCCTCGCGAAAGGGAATAGCGGCGTACGATCGCGTGGCCGTTCCGCTCAGGTCCTCGGCTTCCATCACTTCGCGGCCCAGCACGCTGCGCGAAAGCCGCCTTGCCATCCCTTCAATCTCCGGCAACTCCGGCATACTTGTCGTCTCCTCGCCGCGCCGATCAGGGCACAAGCATCGTGCCGCAGCCTTCGGTGGTGAAGATCTCGGTGAGGATGGAGTTGGGCACGCGGCCGTCCAGGATATGGGCGCGCTCGCACCCGCCGTCCAGGGCCATCAGGCAGCCTTCCATCTTCGGGATCATGCCCTTGTCCGCCTTACCGGAGGCCAGCATCTCGCGGGCCTTCGCGGCGGTCATCTCGCTCAGGAAAGTGGACTTGTCGGAGTAGTCTTCGTACACGCCGGGCACATCGGTCAGCAGGATCAGCTTGGCGGCCTTGAGGGCCGCGGCGATCTGTCCGGCCGCGTGGTCCGCATTGATGTTCAGCGCGTGGCCGTCTTCATCCTCGCCCACCGTGGAGATCACCGGGATATAGCCGGCGGCGGCCAGAACATCCAGCACCTCCGGGTTCACGCTTGTGACTTCGCCCACATACCCAACGTCCACGCCGCGCGACAGGATCTTGCGGGCGTCGAACAAGTCCCCGTCGCGACCGGAGAGGCCCACGGCCTTCGCCCCGGCTCGCTGCAGGAGACTCACGATGCCCTTGTTCGTCTTTCCGGCCAGCACCATCTCCACCACTTCCACGGTCTCGGCGTCTGTAACGCGCAGGCCGTGGACGAACGTGCTCTCCTTGCCCATGCGCTTCAGCGTTTCGGAGATCTCCGGGCCGCCTCCATGCACCAGCACGGGGCGGACGCCAACGAGCGAGAGGAGGACGATGTCATCCATCACGGCGCGCTTGAGATCTTCGTCGACCATGGCGTTGCCGCCGTATTTGACGACGATGGTGGCGCCGTGGTAGCGCTTGAAGTAGGGCAGCGCCTGGCTCAGGATGGCGGCGCGGTTCTGGTGTTCGGTTGCTGGCAGGTTGGGTTGCATGGGTCCAAAATGGGAAAAAGCCGCGGGACGGTATGTTGTCCCTGCGGCTTCAAAAGAGTGTGTCCAAACGCGAACGCGATGGGCGAGCGACGGCTACGCAGGGCGAGTATGTCGGCTCCTACGACGGGGGCGGCGAGGCTGGCTGTTTCGGCTGGCGTTCATGTGCGATTATGCTAGCACCCATCAATTGCTAAGTCAACCGACAGCGTCAGGCTGCGGCGCCGGCTCCGAATCTTGGCTCTCCCGCCTCCGGCGTATTCAGCCGGCGGCGGGAGAGCCGCCAGGCCGACTACGGGTTGACGTCCAAGCCCACAACCTTGCGGGCGAGGCGGATGGCGTCCAGCATGCCCAGGCCGTCGGCGCTGGCGTCAACGTTCAGCTTGGCTATGTCCCCTGGCAAGCAGGCGAGCAACCCGCCGGCGGCGGCCGGAGCTATTGAGGCGCCGGGCCGCCCTGCTCGCGTTGGCGCTGGAGGGCGTCGCCAATGGCCTGGCGCTGTTCGGGGGTGGAGTGCAGCATGTACTCGCGCGCCAGCATAGCGATCTGGTCCGGCTGCATACTCTGGAGCGACGTGTACGCTTGCACGAGCTGCGGGTCCTTCTGCGCCTCGGGGCTCAGGCGGGAGGCGATCTGCTGGCGCTGGGCGGCGGCTGCCTGCTCCTGCGCTTTTTTGCGGGCATCCTCGCGGGCGGCTTTGATGGCGGCCACGTCCGCCTTCGGCTGAACCAGATAGACGATCGCGCTGTCGCTCGGCGGCGGAGATGCGGGCCCAACGGAGACGGCAGGCGCGCCCGCGGGCTGCACGGAGGTTGCCGTGGCGGCCAGCGTTTCGGCGGCGGAGACGATTGCGGCGGCGGCTTCGGGGGTGAGCGCCTCGGCCTTGGCGGCCGGAAGGACGATCTTCGCCCACCGGTTACCCGTGGCGCTGGAGGCGGCAGTGAGGGCGGACTCCAGCGGGAGGTCATCGAGCTTCATCGCCACGCGCCCCGTCACCTCGGATCCAATGAGGATTCTCGCTCCCGTCTGCGCGGCGAACGAGCGGATTGCATCGCGCACGCTGGTATCAGCCGGCGCCAACGAAACCGTCTTCTGGGCGGGCGCGGCGCAGGCCGCTCCGGCCAGGCAGACCGCGGTTACTGCTGCGGCGAGAAGTCTCATGAACATCCTCCGAAATGCAACGGGCCGGGGGCGGCTTCCGGGGTCCGGCATCCGGAACCCAGAACGCCGTCCCCGGCCCAAGTGTTTTGATCGTGCACCCTTCCTCGACGCGCGAGTTCCCAGGCGGAACCCAGCGACAATGCTCCTACCAGGCGCATCCGCAACACCCGCCGAACACCCCATACCGTTGCTTCCTTCCGGACCTGGCGGAGTTAGGGGGCCGACGTTGCGCGGAACCCGGTGATCAACACATCGCCGCCGGACCATGCCCAACAGCCCGGCGCCTCGGGCGGGAATTCCACCCCGCTGAAGCGGATTGCGGGTTACAGGGTACCGCTGGCCCCCCGTCTAGCACGATCAAACCGGCAAAGCGTGTAACGCTTCTATTCTACCCGCTTGCGACGCTTCACTTCCAGGGGAGCCGGTCGGCAGTAGTCAGTCGTCAGTCGTCAGTTATCAGTTATCAGTCCGAAGGCTCCAATCCATGGGAAAGCCGCTCACCTGAGAACACGCCTTCGAACTGATGACTGATGACTGATGACTGCCAACTAGTGCTCATGTGCCCCTTTCCGGGCGCGGTGCGTATGGACCAGGTTGCAGCGCTCCAGCAACGGGCGGTTCGTCAGCACGTCTACTACCGGCCCATCGGCGTGGATGCGGTGGTCCTCGCCGATCACAATGGCGCGGTCGGCCATTTCCGTCAGCAGCGGGATATCGTGCGTGGCGAGCAGAATTGTGCCGCCCGCGGCCGCAAACGCGTCGAGGATGTCGATGAGCGCGCCTGCGCTGCGCGGATCCAGCCCGGCAGCCGGCTCATCCAGCAACAGCACATCGGGTTTCAGCACGAGGACGGAGGCGAGGGCCACCTTGCGCTTTTCGCCGCCGGACAGACGGTGCGGCGCGCGCGAGCGCAGATGGGGAATGGAAACATTCGCCAGCGCGTCATCCACCTGCGCCCGCACGTCGCCAGGGTCTGAGGCAAGCTGCAACGGCCCAAACGCCACCTCTTCTTCCACGGTGGGCGAGAAGAGCTGGATGTCGGCGTCCTGGAAAACGAACTGAACGCGCCGGCGAAAGCCCAACGCCGTGGCCTCCACGCCCATCGCGGCCTCCGACAGGGGACGCCCGAACGCCTGCACGCTGCCTGACGATGCGTATTCCAGTGCGCACAGCAGTCTCAGCAGCGTGCTCTTCCCGGACCCGTTCGCGCCCAGCAACGCAATGCGTTCGCCGGGCGACACGCGGAGCGATATCCCCGCGAGAGCGGGCGTGCCGTCCGGATAGGCGTAGCAGACATCGCTCAGGTCGTAAACGAGATCAGACATTCAGCACTCCACCAATCAGATATGCGGCAACCCCGAAGGCTATGGAGCCGACGACCAGCGCGGCATCAGCAGCGGTGAACCGGGATGGCGAAAGCTCCTTCGGTTCGCCGCGGAAGCCGCGGGCCGCCATGGCCTGGAACACCGCGGTAGCGGTGTCCTGGCTGCGAACCATCAGGGCGCCGGCGGATGCGGCGATCTGTCCCCGAGCCTGCGCGGCGTTCACGCGGCCAACGCGTCGCGCTTCGCGGCCGGTGAGCATCTCCCCCGCCATCCTCAGCAAGAGGTATATGTACCGATGGCAGATGGAAAGGACCATGACCGCAACGGCCGGAGCGCCCAGCGACCGCAAGCCGCGCAGAAGGCGATGCCAAGGCGTCGTCTGGGTAAGCAGCAGCGCCACGTGCACGGAGGCCACGGCGCGCAGTACCAGACGCGCCGCGGCGATGACGCCTGTTTCCGAGAGAGTGAAACCGTGCGGAAGCGCCAGGAGGATGGGGCCGGGCGTAACGCGCTGCATCATGGCCGGGGCCGCCACCACTCCGGTGAACAGCGCCACGACGATCCACTCGCGCCGCAGCAGCGGCCACATCGGAACGCGTGAGGTGGCCGCCGCGAGAAGGCCCACGGCATAGAGCGCCCCCAGCGAGGCGGGGTGATGCATCAGGCTGACGGCCAGCAGCATCACGGCGGCGGCCAAAACCTTGGCCCGCGCGTCGCGCCGTTGCAGCCAGCCGGGACGCGCGGCGCATCTCTCGGCCTCCAGGCTGGCGCCGAGGAAAGTGGAGATCTCCTCCAGCGAGCGGTCAAGCCTGATGGTCGTTCACCCCTCCGGCGCGCACGGCGCGCCGCGACGCCACGGCGCCGACGACCAGGGCAATGGCGGCCAGCAGCGCGACCCCGATGAGAGCGGAGAGCACGTAACCCATTCGCTCCGAAGCGCCGGGCACGGTGTAGTCGGCCAGCAGCGGGGCCTTCGCGGCGCCCGCGCGGGCGATCCCCGCCGGCACAAACCCCAGGCGCGCCCTGATCTCGCCAACGCCCCACTCGCCGAAAGCCGTGTTCGAGGCCAGTAGGCCAAGCGGAGACAGCAGCGCCAGCGCCAACAGGCCGACCCACAGCGGCCGCAGGCGCGACGGGGCCAATCCGCCGTCCCGCAGCATGCTCGGCTGCGTTTTCTCCAGGTAAGCGTACACCAGCCCGGTGATGATCGCCTCCACCGGCGCGGCGACCAACGCGTGAGGGATGAGCATGGCGGGCAGCGTTACGGCCAATCCGTACGCGTTGTAGAGGGGGGCGCCGTGGATGTCATGGAACAGGGTCGGTTGGATGCCAAGTTCCAGGGCCACGCAGAATGCGCTGGCCATCAACCCAACATAGCCGGCCACGGCGGCGGCTGGGGCGCCAGTGAGCCCCAACCGGCGCAGGCCGCGAAATGCCCCATACGCGACCAGGGGCAGCACGACGGCCATGTTCAAGCAGTTGGCTCCAAGCGCGCCGATGCCGCCGTCGCCAAAGAAGATCGCCTGCAGGGCAAGCGCCGCGCTCACGCCCAGCACCGCTTCCCATGGGCCCAGCGCAATCGCCATCAGGGCGCCGCCCACCGCGTGCCCGCTGGTGCCGCCGGGCAGCGGCACGTTGAACATCATGATCACGAATGAGAAGGCCGCGAAAATGCCGATGCGCGGGGCCGCCGCCGCCTTTAGATGACGGCCGACTGTGCGCCCGGCGACGGTCCAGAAGGGCGCCGCCGCGGCGAAAGCCACGGCCTGAGTCGCGGGACTCAGGTAGCCATCCGGTATGTGCATCTAGCCGGCCTTCCCTGCGGCAAACCCGCCGCCGCTACAGCAAAAACGAGGGAGCAAACACCAACGTCTTTGTGTAGTCTGCCATGCGAGAGCGACGGCCGGGCAGTACCCGACGAGCGGCTCTTGCGTAATACGATCTTCCAATTTTGTAGCACGCATCGATCGGTAAGTAAAGCAAGCCTCCGCCCGATGGAGGCTTGCCGCGCGGGGGCGCGGTAACGCAAACTTCATGCTGGTGTGACGTAAGCTTAACACTCGTGCAACCGGAGCGTAACACGATATAAGTAGCATAGAAGCACACGGCGCCCGGCGGATCGGGCAAATCACGGCCCCTTCCGGGGTCCGCGCCCCCCGGCACACGCGCGGGGGCTTCGAGCAAGGAGAAGTCTGATGACGAAGATCGAAGCGATTATACGCCCCGAACGCCTGGACGCCGTTCAGGAAGTCCTGGACGACGTGGGCATGCATGGAATGACGGTAATCACCGTGCGCGGCCAGGGGAAGCAGCGAGGGGTAACCCACCGCTACCGCGGCGCCGAATACACCGTGAACCTGTTGGAGAAGGTCAAAATCGAGGTCGTGGTGTCGGATGAGCACGCCGACCAGGTGGCCGGCGCTATTGCCAACGCCGCCCGAACCGGCGAGATCGGCGACGGCAAGATCTTTCTATCCAAGGTGGACAACGCCATCCGCGTTCGCACCGGCGACACCGGCGAAGCGGCGCTCACGTGAAATAGCTGTCAGCATTCAGCATTCAGCATTCAGCCCGAAGGCCCCCTGTCCGTGAGCTTCGTTAACTCACGGACAGAGGGCCTTCGGGCTGATCACTGACGACTGATGACTTCCATACTGTTCCTTAGCGGCTTACGCGGTCCAGACTATAGAGAGTCCGTTGGGCCACGCGATGCCCGGCTCCTGTCAATTCACGCCCCGCCCGTGAGGCAATCGTCCTCACGGGCGGGGTGTTGTTTCTGAGTTCTGAGTTCTGAGTTCTGACTCCTGAGTTCTCCCCTATGATCGACGACCGCCCTATAACTGAATCGCCGCTGGCCGTGTTGAAGAACCGCAACTTCGCGCTCTTCTGGAGCGGGCAGTTGATCTCGCTGGTCGGCTCGTGGATGCAGGCGCTGGCGCAGACGTGGGTGGTGATGTCGCTAACGCACACGGCGTTCGCGCTGGGCATCGTCAACTTCGTCTCCGCGCTGCCGCCGGCGCTGCTGATGCTGCATGGCGGCGTGGCCGCGGACAAGATGGACAAGCGGCGCATCCTCATCGTGACGCAATGCATCTTCGTGGCCGGCGCTTTCACGATGGCGGCGCTCGTGCGCTCCGGTCGAATCCAGCTCTGGCATGTGATGGCAATGGCCGTGGCGCTGGGGTTCGCCGTGGCGTTTGACCTGCCTGCCAACCAGGCGCTAACCCCCGAACTAGTGGATCGGCGCCACATCCCCTCGGCGGTTCAGCTCAACCAGGCCATCTTCCACGGGAGCCGGCTCATCGGCCCGGCTATCGCGGGCTGGCTCATCGGACGGTTCGGCAGCTATAGCGCTTTCGTGGCGAACGGCATCAGCTTCATCCCGGTGATCCTGACGCTTCTGATTGTTCGGCCCGTTCGGGTCGTCCAGGGCCGTCCGGCCGGCGGCGCTCTGGAAGCCATGCGCGAGGGACTTGGGTACGTGAAGACGCGCCCGAGGCTGAAGGCCATGCTGCTGCTCACCGGGCTCACCACCAGCATCGTCTTCCCCAACACGGTGATGCTGATGCCCTTCTACGTGAAGAACGTGCTGCATCTGGGCGCGGCAGCCCTGGGCACGACGATGTCCGCCGGCGGGGGTGGGGCCTTCCTGGGTTCGATGGCCCTGCTGATTGTTCCCGAGGATAAGCGGGTCTCGCGGATCGCGTTGGGCATGATCGGGCTCACGGGCACTCTGTTCGGGATGGCCGCGCTTCCGAGCCTGCACCTGCACGCCGCCGCCAACCTGGCCGTCGCGTGTCTCGGCGCCGCGATACTGGGCAGCGCGATGGCATCCGTGGGCGGGCTGGTGGCAACGATCATCCAGCAAAGCGTGCCGGATCAGCTCCGTGGACGCGTGATGAGCCTCCAGAGCCTGGTATTCCTGGGCGTGCTGCCGTTCGCTTCGCTAATCGTCAGCAAGGCGGCCGACGCGCTGACCCTTCCGCGCGAGATGTTCGTCGCCGCCATCGTCTACGCCCTGTGCGGCTTCGCCCTATTCGGCCGCGTCGCCCGAGAAGACTGAACGCGGCGCTACACGAGTTCCATGATCGCGTCGGCCAGCTTGTCCGGGTCGTGACGAACGAGGTTGGTTTCATTCAGGAAGTCGGCGGCCATGGAGGTATAGCCCATGGCGTTGATGGCCTCGAAGTCAGGGCGCACCACGCAGGCGTTCTGGGCGGCATAGCGCGCGCGGGCTTCCTCGCTGGGGTTGGCGTTGTTCACCAACACGATCTGCATCACGCCCTTGCCCGCGTGGCGGTCGATGGCGCGCACGTGGTCACTGGCGGTGAAACCATCGCTCTCGCCGGGTTGGGTCATGACATTGCACACGTAGATCCGCCGGGCTTTTGACTGGCGCAACGCCTCGGCCACTCGCGGCACCAGCAGGTTCGGGATGATGCTGGTGTACACGCTGCCGGGGCCGATGATCACGGCGTCGGCTTGCATAATGGCCTCGATGGCTTCATCCAGGGGTTCCACATTCGCCGGGTCCAGCGCAACCGTTTGAATGGGGCTTCGCTGGCCGTGTTCCGCTATGGCCGTTTCGCCGCAGACGGTCGCCCCGTCCGCCATCTCGGCGGTCAGGGAGACGCGGGCCAGGGTTGAGGGCAGCACGCTGCCGCGGATGGCCAGGACGCGGCTGGTTTCGCGGATCGCCTGGTCGAAGCTCCCGGTGATGCTGCCCATGGCCATCAGCAGGAGATTGCCGAACGAATGCCCTCCGAGGCTCTCGCCTTCGTCTCGCCCCTCGAAGCGGTATTGGAACAGGTCCGCCATCAGACCTTCGTTGTCCGCCAGGGCCACGATGCAGTTCCGGATGTCGCCCGGAGGGAGCATGTTGTACTCGCGCATCAGGCGCCCGGACGAACCGCCGTCATCCGTCACGGTGACGATGGCGGTGAGGTTGCTGGTATAACGCTTCAGGCCACGCAGCATCGTGGAGAGCCCGGTGCCGCCGCCCAACACCACGATCCGTTGCCCGTGCGAAAGGTACCGGCGCCGGTAGATGAGTTCGCTGAGGTTCTCAGACCGGTGCGGCGCAAGGACCTCCGTGATGGAAGTCACGATGTTGCGCACGGCGACGAGGATCAGGATCGCCCCGGCGGCCATCATCACTGCGCCAAGGGTTGTGGAGAAGGTGGACAGGTCCAGGCCCGTGTGGAGGAACACGAAGCGGGCCACGTTGTTCAGGTAGTCCACAACGTTCAGCCCGATGGCCAGGTAGAGGCCCGTGGCCACGAACAGAGTGCCGCACGCCATTGCGCCGAGCCAACGCTTCACGCGCATGCCGGGGTACAGCCATTTTACTATGGAGACGACGCGCATCAGGGTTAAGCAGTGCGGTGCGCCGGCCTACTGCCGGGCGTTCAGCTCTCGGTGACTGAGAGTCACGGAATGGCCCAGAGACTTCAGGAACGCCGTGATGCGTTCGCCGAAGCACACGCTGCGGTGCTGGCCGCCGGTGCAACCGATGGCCACGGTGAGATACGCCTTGCCCTCGTCGCGATAGCAGGGCACCGCGAAGCTCAACAGGTTCTCGATGTGGCCCAGGAACTGAGCGGCGCGGGGATCTTCATCGATGTAGTCTTGCACGGCCTTGTCGCGACCGGTGAACTGGCGCAGCGAGTCATCCCAGTGCGGATTGCGCAGGAAGCGCAGGTCAAACACGAGGTCCGCGTCGATGGGGAGGCCGTACTTGAAGCCGAAGGAAACCACGGTGATCTGAAGCCCGCCCGGGCGCTCCTTCGTGGCGTAGTGCTGGCGAAGGTCCGCCGCGAGGTCGCGCGGCACCGTGCGGGACGTGTCCAGCACTCGGTCGGCAATCTCCCGCACCGGCGCGAGGGCCTCGCGTTCCACTTCCAGGCTGCGGGCCACGGAGCCGGCCATATCGTACAGCGGATGCTTGCGGCGCGTCTCCTTGAACCGCCGCACGAGGGTTTCCTCGGTGCAGTCCAGATAGAGGATCTCCACGGCGAATCCGGCGGCGCGCACGGACTGGATGGCCTCCGGCAGCGCGCTGAAAAACTCACCCGCGCGCAGATCCATAACCACGGCGACCTGTTCGATATCGCCCTGCTCCTCGCAGCGAACAGCGAGGTCGAGAAGCAGCGGAGGCGGAAGGTTATCCACGCCGAAGTAGCCGAGGTCCTCGAACACGCGCAGGGCCGCCGTGCGGCCGGCGCCGCTCATTCCGGTGAGAACGACGATCCGCATCAGTCCCTCGTCTTCCGGTCATCATCGACCAGGGAAGCGGCGATACTGGAGATTACGCCCATCACAACAGAGCAGAAGAGGCCGCCCACGAATCCGCCCACGCGGAAGCCGTAGCCAAGGGTGTTGACGATGGCGCCGGCCAGGAGGAACATGGCGGCGTTGATAACGAACGACAGCAATCCGAGAGTCAGGCAGTTCAGCGGGGCGGTGATCAGCTTGACGATGGGCTTGATGACGGAGTTCACAACCGAGAGGGCGATCACCATCACTATGACGGCGACGGCCTTCTGCCCATCCGTGCCCGAAACGCCCATGTGCAAGCCCAGCTTCTGGCCGAGCAGAACGGTGAGCCACAGAGCGATCGCGTTGATGAACAGCCGCGTAATGAATCCCATGAGCCCCTCGCCCCTTTCCATATCCAAGTGTTACGCACAGTATAGTGCAACCGCACAGTCAGCCCGCCAACGCGGGAAGATCAGCGCGCGCGCTGCATTCCTCGTGAGCCCGCGTGGTATAATAGCGTTGCGGCGCTCCTTTCGCGCCGCTGTCATATATGGACGCATTCTCAGCCCTGGCGCCGCAGTGCGGCGCGCTCCTAACGGCCCAGATCGGGACGACGCTACAGGATTATGCCAGCCTGCTGGCCGCCCTGGTCCTGATTGGCCTTTCCGCCTTCTTCGTGACGGCCGAATACGCCCTCGTGAAGGCCCGCCCAACGCGCCTCGACGAGTTGGCGGCCTCCGGGTCGTTCGGCGCCCGCATCGCTCGGAACGCCTCGCGCCGGCTGGACCTCTATCTCAGCGCCACCCAGGTGGGCGTCACAATCGTCACCTTGCTCCTCGGCAAGCTCGGCGAACCCGCCGTCAGCCACGTGCTGAGCCCCCTTCTGAAACATCTGCCCGTTTCCCGTAGCGCCGACGAGCACATCGCGCTGGTGCTGAGCATCGCCCTGATGGCGGCCCTCCAGGTGGTGTACGGCGAACAGGTGCCGAAGTACATGGCGATCCAGCGCGCCGAGCGCCTGGCGATCTTGCTGGCGCCCGTGCTCCACGCTTGGTACGTGGTGATGTACGCGCCGGTGATCGTTCTCACGGCCGCCGTTCGGGCCTCGCTGCGTCTCTTCGGAATCGATCCGGGCGGGGAAGGGGAGGCCCACTCTCCGCAGGAGATCGAGCTCATCGTCACCTCCTCGGAGCAACGCGGCACCGTGGGCGCGGATGAGGCCGAGATGGCCCGAAACGCCATTATCATCGGCGACCGAGACGCGCGAGACGTGATGGTGCCCCGCGTGGATATGGCCTACCTCACCACGTCGCTCAGCCTCGCGGACAATATCCGCCGAGCCAACATCGCCGGCTTCACCCGGTTCCCGCTGTGCCAGCCGGACGCGGACCACGTCATCGGCATGGTTCACATCAAGGATCTCCTCGCCGTCGCCGCCAAGCCAGACGCCACGATCATGGACGCCAAACGCGATATCCTGGTGGTTCCGGAAACGAAGGCCCTGGATAGTCTTCTGCGCGAGTTCCAGAAGAGCCGGATACACATGGCGTTGGTGCTCGACGAATATGGCGGCACCGCCGGCATCGTAACGCTGGAAGACGTTCTGGAGGAGATCGTGGGCGACATCCAGGACGAGCACCAGCACGAACACCCGGATTTTCAGCCCGTGGGCGAACACGCGTATCTGGTTGACGGCGGAGTGACGCTAGACGACCTGGATCGCGACCTTGGCATAGTTCTCGAGTCCGAGGAGGCTGAAACGCTGGCCGGCTTCGTGCAGTGGCGCCTGGGCGCCGTGCCGGAGACAGGCCAGGAAGTGCGCGCCAACGGATACGTCCTGAAGGTTGAAGCCATGGAGGGCCGCCGCGTGCGTAGCGTGCTCATCACCCGAGCCCAGAAGGCTCACGAGCACGCCGCCTGACGGGGCACTCTGACTGGACGCTATCTACTCCGTGAGGCTAGAATCCAGAACGTTCCGCCCTGCCACTGGGACAGCGGGCCTCTTGTTCACCGCCGGAGGCTCCTATGCGAACCCTGCTGTTTGCCGTTGCGCTGTGGATAGCGCCCGTCGGGGCGGCTCAAACCGCCTCAACCGCCTCTCCCGAGGCGCCCCCGCCGCCCGCGCAGCCCAGCGCGGCGCCGCCCGCCGCGAAGCCGTCCGATCCCAATGTGGTGGTGCTGCGCGGCGCCGCCGCGCCAGACACAACCCGATGGTGGGAGGATGCCGCGTATGACCGGCGCATCAGCCTATCCGTGAAGGGCGTCGACCTGGACGGCGCAGTCGCCGCGCTGGCGAAGGCCGCGAACCTCAATATGGTTGCGGCCGGCGGCTCCAAGGCGCGCAAGAAGGCGAGCCTCACCCTGAAGGACGCCCCACTGCGCGACGTGATGCTGGCCGTGGCCAACCTCTACGGCCTGTTGTGGTTTAAGACAGGCGACGTATACACGCTGACCTACGTGAGCGCGTCGTCCACACGCGCGAAGACCACCGTGAAATCCACGGAACGCCGGCCCAACCTGCCGGCCATGGCGGCCCCCAGGGCCACACTGGTCGTCCCGGATGCGAGCGGCCGCCTCCGCCGCGTAAAGACGTACCGCGCGCCATCGAAATCCGCGCAATAGCGTGGTTCAAAAGGCCGCCGCCGTCGAACGCGGTCGCTGGAAGGGGTGTTGCTATACTGGGAGACAGATATGCAAGCACCCTTGAAGATTTCACCGAAAGCCCCGGCCGGCACGTCGGAGCGGCGGCCCGGCTGGCTGCGCGTGCGCGCGCCCGGCGGGCCGAACTACACCCGCCTCGCAGCCATGATGCGGTCTTTGAACCTCCACACCGTGTGCGCGGAGGCCCGTTGCCCGAACATGGGAGAGTGCTGGGAGCACAAGGCCGCCACCTTCATGATCCTGGGCGATACGTGCACCCGCGCTTGCGGCTTCTGCGCCATCAAGACAGGACGTCCGCCCGTCTACGACACGGATGAACCGCGACGCGTGGCCGAAGCCCTTGCCGAACTGAACCTCGCTCATGCGGTGATCACTTCCGTGAACCGTGACGAGCTGCCGGACGGCGGCGCGGCGATCTGGGCGGAGACGATCACCCGCGTGCGCGAAAGATCCCCGAATACCAGCATCGAGGTGCTCATCCCCGACTTTCAGGGCCACTGGAACGACCTCCAGACCGTGATGGACGCGCGGCCGGATATCCTGAACCACAACATCGAAACCGTGCCCAGCCAGTATTACCGCGTGCGCCCGCAGGCCAAGTACCAGCGGTCCCTGGACCTCCTGACGAAGGCCAAGGAGATGGTTCCGGACGGCATCACGAAAACCGGCGTGATGCTGGGCATCGGTGAACAGCCGGACGAAATGCTGGACGTCCTCGCCGACCTCGTTCGCGTGAAGGTGGACATCCTCACGCTGGGCCAATACCTGCGTCCATCGCTGCAGCATCTTCCAGTCGACCGCTACGTCACCCCGGAAGAGTTCGCGCGTTGGAAGGAATTGGGCGAGGAGATGGGCATCCACCATGTGGAAAGCGGCCCGCTGGTTCGCAGTTCCTATCACGCATGGAGCCAGGTGCAGGCCATCAAAGGCTGATCGAATCCCCCCGGAGGGCCGCCCGCGAATGCGGAACGCCTCCCCCTTCGGCCGTCCAGCCTTGGGCGGCCAGCATCTCAGGAGACACAATGGCAAACCGCAAGGCGACCATCGCCACCGAGAAGGGCGACATCAGCGTAGAGCTGGCCGAAGACAAGGCCCCGATTACCGCGGGCAACTTCATCGGCCTCGCCGAGAAGGGCTTCTACAACGGCCTCAATTTCCACCGCGTGGAGCCCGGGTTCGTGATTCAGGGCGGCTGCCCGCAGGGCACCGGGATGGGCGGATCCGGCAAAAACATCCCGCTGGAAATCCACCCGGAACTCCGCCACGGCGAAGGCGCCCTGGCCATGGCCCGCTCCGCCAACCCGGACTCGGCCTCCAGCCAGTTCTACATCACGCTTGCGCCCACGCCGTTCCTGGACGACAACTATGCCGTCTTCGGCCATGTGCTAAGCGGCATGGACGTGGTGAAGTCCATCCGCAAGGGCGATAAGATCACCAGCATCACGGTCGAGCAGTTGTAGCTGTCGGCTGTCAGCCGTCAGCCGTCAGCTTCCCGCCCCGAGGCCCTGGTTCCAATTCGGAACCGGGGCCTCATTGCTTGTGGGACGGACGCCATCCAGGCCCTGCCACCTGGCGCATTAGCGAGCAGGCCTATTGCGCCAACACAACGGCCTCCGTGTCTGAGCGCTTTCGAAGGTGGGTAAGTGAATCCCGATGATTGTCCAGACCCAGCCGGATGGCGGTCGCGCTTCGCAGCTCGGGGGTTCAGAAGCGCATGGCGCGCCGCCAAACGATGGGCCTGGGGCCGCCCGGCGGCATCACCAGGGCTCACAGACGTAAGGAGGCTTCCTATGAGAGTGTTGATCGTCCTCACATCTCACGATCAGCTCGGCGGCACGGGAAAGAAAACCGGATTCTGGCTGGAGGAATTCGCGGCGCCGTACTATGTTCTCAAAGACGGCGGGGCGGACATAACGCTAGCCTCGCCCAAGGGCGGCCAGCCGCCGCTTGATCCAACAAGTGATCTGCCGGCGAACCAAACCGAAGCAACGAAACGCTTCCGCGCGGACGACGCGGCCCAGGCCGCGCTTGCCAACACGAGGAAGCTGGCGGACGTGTCGGCGGATGACTTTGACGCCGTCTTCTACCCCGGAGGGCACGGCCCGCTCTGGGACATGCCCGACAATCCCACCTCCATCGCGCTCATCGAAGCGTTCGCAAGGGCCAACAAGCCGGTCGGCGCTGTCTGCCATGCTCCGGCGGCGCTGGTCAACGCGCGCGCCCGCGATGGCAGGTATCTCGTTGCGGGCAAGCGGGTTACCGGGTTCTCGAACGCGGAGGAGGACGGCGTGGGCTTGAGCTCCGTCGTGCCGTTCCTGCTGGAAGACCGGCTCCGGGAACGCGGCGGCGTCTACAGCAAGGGAGCCAGTTGGGCGCCGCATGTCCAGGTGGACGGCAAGCTGATAACCGGCCAGAACCCGGCCTCATCGGGCCCGGCGGCCGCGGAACTGCTGAAGCTGCTGGCGGCCGGATGACCCGCCGAACAGGGTTCAACCGATGCTGCGCATTCGAGTTAGCAAGGACACATACATGGCGGATATGACGAGTCGCGAGATCCGGTTGGCTTCCCGCCCGACAGGGATTCCAACCGCGGGCAACTTCACCCTGGCGGAAAGGGAACTGAGGCCTCTTGGGGAGCAGGAAGTCCTGGTCCGCAACCTCTACATGTCGGTGGACCCGTATATGCGCGGGCGGATGAATGAGGGGAAAAGCTACGTTCCGCCGTTTGAGCTGGGCGAACCGCTTCAAGGCGGCGCGGTGGGGGAGGTCGTCGAGTCGCGCGCCAGTGAGCTGAAGCCGGGCGATGTCGTCACGTCCAGATTCGGCTGGCGGGAACGCTTCATCGCCTCCCCTCATGATCTGCATCCGGTGAGCCGCGAGATTCAGCCGCTGTCGGTTTACCTCGGCGCCCTTGGCATGACGGGCATGACGGCTTGGGTCGGGCTGAACCTGGTAGAGGTCAAAGCCGGGGATGTGATCTACATCTCGGGGGCCGCGGGAGCGGTCGGCAATGTGGCCGGGCAACTGGCGAAACTGCGCGGCTGCCGCGTGATCGGATCGGCCGGCTCGGCGGAAAAGGTGGCGTATCTGCTGAAGGAATGCGGGTTCGACGCCGCCTTCAACTACAAGGCGGGTCCGACGCTCGAACAACTGAAGCTGGCGGCCCCCGGCGGGATCGACGTCTATTTCGACAACGTGGGCGGTGAAGCTCTCGAAGCGGCGCTCTCCGCGCTGCGCCTGCACGGACGGATCATCGCCTGCGGCGGCATTTCCAGTTACAACGACGAGAAACCACGCCCCGGCCCATCCAATCTGTTCAACATAACGACCAAACGTTTGACCATGAAGGGGCTCATCGTTGGCGATTGGCTGGACCGCCAGCCCGAGTTCGAGAAGGAAGTTGGCGGCTACAT
>DASXUL010000155.1:0-28648 GCA_036504855.1 Armatimonadota bacterium
CCGTACATCTGGCGCTTGATTGTCTTCAGCCGCTGAACGGACCCTTCCACCGGCCCGTTGCTCCACGGCAGCGCCATCGCCGCCTCGACCGCCGTCCGATCGTGCTCCAGGCCCTTCGCGAACCGCCGAACCTCTGCCACAGTGCAGTGGGCAGCATCCTCGATCCACGCAGAGAATCCGGGGGCGCTTTCCTTATCCTTGGGCGCCCGCATCAGCCCCAGGAACCGGTCGGCCAGAGCGCGGAACACGCGAAACGGTTCGCACCGCTGCTCGACATCCTCCAGTATCGTTCGCTCCCAAACCCTCCGATCATCCGGTTTCCGGAGCGCGATCGCCGCCACTCGACGCGGCGAACAACGGTCCGGTTCGCCCTCTCCATCCGCCGGCACACCGTTTTCTGGAGCCGCAGTCCCGGAGGTAATCGCGGACCAGCTGCACGGGAACGCAGGTGTGCGCATCGACCTCGTCGCTGCCCCAGCACAGAACCCCGAGAACGGCGCCCGTCGCGGGGTGGCAGGCCGCCGACCCGCTGTATCCGCGCCGTACCAGGTTGGGCCCGGTCAGGTACATGACCGGAGAACCGACCCCGGAGGGATGGTGGACCGCGGCCAGGGAGAGCGGGATGACATTGGGCTCCGCCACAACGAGTTGTAGAAGGTCCGATCCATAGCGGAGCACATCCGAGCCCTCGTTCACCCTGGGATCCCACCCGACCAGCTGGACGCGCGCTCCCAAGCGCGTCCAGTCGTTGCGGCCGAGTGCCGCCACGGGGAGCCGGTACGGGAGATCGATCTTGACGAGGGCCAGGTCGCGGTCCCGTCTCTTGGCGAACACCCGGCACACCGCGACATCGCCGTTGATCAACCGGACCCAGACCGTGTCGTGGTCCTGGACGACGTGTCCAGCCGTGACGGCGTACCCGCGCGCATCGACCACAAACCCGTTCCCTTTGCCGCCGTAGGGTGTTGCGACGATCACGGCGGCGCGAAGCGGCAGACGGCTCTTCAGGCGCGACGGGAACACCCCATCGGCTCCCAGCCGGGGGATCGTCCGGTCGCTCTCGCTCCGCCGGAGATCGGAGAAGGCGCTCGTGAGCAGGGCTGTCAAGAAGGCTGTGGCGACGGTCGCGGCGAGCGGCACGGACCCGTGCCGCCACGTGAGCCATGCCGCATCCGCCAGGCACAAAGTGATCGCCGGCCCGCCGCTCGCGACGGCGAAGAGGGCGCGCCGCGGCCTCGCCATGTTGCTGTCGCGCCACAGGGCGAGGGAAACGGGAAAAGTCGCCCCAACGACCAGGCCGAGCAAGTCGGCCACGGGAAGTGGGGATGTCTCCCTTGGCCGCCAGGCTGCGGGCAGCAGCAACACGGCCATGACCGTAGCGTGGAGGAGAACAAGTAGAAGCGCCGTGCGGTCGGACCCGGAGGATTTCACGCCGCGCGAGGGCGCCGTCTTGCCGGTACGGGCGAGATCGGTTGGCATTTTCATGGGGATCGCTCCGTCGGAATCCGAAAGGGCATGGCCGCGGCGGCGGGGCACAGGCACGGGCCCGCGCGAGTACGCGGGCCCGCCGGTACATACACGCACCCACTATCGGCATGCGCCTGTACGCCAGATAGGGGCGAGCCCGGCGGAGGGATTGGGCCGGCGGCGGCTACTAGAGGCGGAGACCGGAGGCCCGAGACACCTCGGGCCTCCGGACAGCGACCCACCTCATGAGCGGCGATGGCTCACCAGGCCAACACCGCCTGCCAGAGTCCGTAGACCAGCAGGACGAGCCCGATGGCGGCGCTGATCAGAATAACGATCTCCTCCGCGCCGAACTGGGGCGATTGGGATCCGCCGCCATAACTGGATTGGGGAGGCTGGTACGACGGCGTCCCCTTTGATTTGCTCTGCGGCTGAGGTCCCGACGAACCCCGCCGATTACTCGGTATCTCCCCCATCATTTTCCTCCTTATCCGATTCCGGGAGCGGGACCCGCGCCCCGCTCCGCTCCCTGTCCAGTCCCGAGAGCCCGGCCTCGCCCATGCCGAGGAGACCCGCCGGGCTGCAAACGAGGCAGTCCGGATCGCGCTGCGCTCCCACGACCGGGTACAGCGCGGGCTGCGCCAGGTCGTATTCCACGTACGGCGCGACCGACAGGCAGCCGGTCGCGAGCTTCACAACCTCCCACGCCAGCGCGTGGGCCACGACGCCGTTCAGAAAGGCGACCTGGGGGCGCGGGACCCGCTCGCCGTGGATGTAGCCGGCCGCCCGCGACAACTCCCGCTCCTCGGGGGCCTGCTCCTCGGCCGCCCGTTCGGACAGCTCGCGGTCGAGGCAGGACAGGCAGGGCGTCGTGCCGGGGAGCACCGTGCGCACCTGCCCGCCCGCCGCCTCCACCTTGCCGTCTTGCACCGCGATGCCCACGCCCGCGTCGATATACGGGATGAGCGCGCAGGCGCAGAACGCGTTCAGGAAGTGGCGGGCCGCGGCGGAATCGACGGCACCGACGATCAGGTCCGCGCTCGCAAGGTGCGGCCAGACCTTCCGCTCCCGCACATCCGCTGGCACCGCCGTGACGCGGGGCGGCTCGCACAGCGCGGACAGGGTGGCGGCGATCGCCTCTACCTTGGGTCTGCCTGCGCCGATATCGCGCCCCGACACGGCCACGACCCGGTTCGCGTTGCTCTCCTCCAGTGCGTCCGGGTCGATCAGGATGAGATGCCCGACGCCGAGGAGCGCGAGCGTCTGGTCGATCTCGCTGCCCATGCCGCCCGCCCCCACGACGGCCACCGTCATGTCGCGGAGCATCGCCTGGCCGTCCGCTCCGAACGCGCGCACCTGCCGATCGAAGACGGCCGCCTGGTGGTCGGACAGTGCTTCCGGGGCGGACCCCTGCGCGCGGTGGAAGCGAAGGGGCGCATCAACGACCGTGAGACGCGAGACCGGCACGGCCCGCTTCAGGCCCCGGTCCCAGAGCCGGGCCGAAAACCCCATCCCGGACCCGAAAACGGCCGTGGCGTGCCGGAAGGGCGCCGGCAGGGCCTCCGTCTCCCGGAACTTGCCGGCGTCGCTGCGATCGTCGATGCCGGAGAAGCAAGCCTCCTCCGCCCATGGGTGGGTGTGCGCCTCCAGACACGAGAGCCCCTCCCCCGCGCACCGCAGGAGGAGCGGGAGAATGAACTCCCGGCTTGTCACGACCCGGGTCGCCGTGCGCGCCTCGTAGGCGCGCTCCGGGACCAAGATCACGGCGCGGCCCACGAGGGCGGTGCGCTCGTGCCCCTCCACGCTTCCGCAGAGGACGAACGCCTTGCTCTCCACGTCGCGCCGGGAGAGAAGATACATCCGGAGCGCCTCGTACTGCGCCCCAGTCAGCCGGATCTCCACCATTTCGGGTTCCCCCTTTCCTCATTGCGCCCAGCGGGCGAACGCCTCTTTGGCGAGCTGGCAGAGGTGCATCAGGGAGTGGCCCCGCATCGGGTCGCTGGACGGGGCCCACCCCCGGATGTGCAGGCTCCCGGCCGCCCACCCCTTCCGGACGGGGGCGTGCCCGGCCTGGGCCTCGAAATAGTGGCGCAACGGGCCGCGCGGCCCGCGCAGCCCGGGGTCCAGGTAGAACCAGTCCGGCGGGACCGCCGGATACGAGGCCGGCAGCAGGAACAGGATGTCGGTGCTCGCCCGGTTGTAGCCGAGGGGCAGCGGGACGTCGCGAATGATGACCCAGGATCCCGCGTCCGCGTCGATATCGGCCCTCCGGGACACGGAGAAGCCGGCGGCGGCCATGGCCGCCTCGACGCGGATGCGCTGCATGCGCCAGTTCATCGTCTTAACCTCCACGCCGCTAAGGCCGGGTCGGAAACGCCAGCCCGAACTTAGCGGCTGTTGTCTAGCCATCCTCCCAGGGCGGCCGGTTCCTGGCCGCGAAATTGCGCGCGAAGTCCTGCATGGTGGCCGGACCGCCGTTCTGGCCGGCGGCCGCCGGCTGCACCATCACGTTGTACCGTTGGCCGTTCACGTCCACCTGTTCCGTAATCGGCCGCGGCTGGTCTTCGTACTGCATCGTCTTCCCTCCTTGTTCGTAAGAAGCCGGGCCTTCGTCGCCCGGGTGTCTGTTGAGCTCCGGAAGCCCATGGCCAGGTGCCTGTTTCACTCCGGGCTCCTGATGCCCGGTGTTCCTCCTTTCTGAGACGTCCCCTATGGGATGAGCCCCATGCGCCGACCGTCGGCGCACCGCCAGATCGACGCGAGGGGGCCGTGGTCCAGGATGTCGTCCAGCGTCGTTATCCGGATGTCGTGGTCCGGGAAGCGGGTGGCGATCTCCACCAGGTTGGCGAGGCGCCGCTCTCCGGTTGTCTGGACGGCCACGAGCGGCGAGCCCCCGCTATAGCGGTCGCGGAAGAGCCCGGCGTCGACGAAGGTCGCGTAGCCCGCGAATTTGTCCAGGATCTGCCGCCGGCTTGTATGCCCGAGGTCCATCTCCAGAAAGCCGTCGCGCACGATCCCGCGGTCGCGAAGCCGGAAATGGCCGTCCGGGCGGAACACCTCCTTTCGCCATGAGCCCCCGCCCTTCGGCCGGATCTCGTACTCGTGGAGGCAGAACATCTCCGGGTCCCAGGCGACAAGCTCCAGGCCGGACGACTTTGCCTCGATTTTGAGGCCCACGTAGAAGTCTACGATCGCGAGCGTGTGCGCAAGGAACGTCGGCGTCGGCGCGCGGCGGGTGATCTCCCGCACGCGCGCCTCCTCCAGGCCGAGCCGGGCCGCCACGATGGGAACAGCCCGCGCCCCGATGGAGTACACGGCCTGGACGCCATAGGGAGCGTCGCCGGGAAAGGTGCGCAGAAGGTACCCGTGGTCGTACAGCTTCCGCAGGCGCAGGTTGACGGACTGGACGGCCGCGCGCAGGTGCAGGACCTGGATCTGGTCCCGGCGCATTGCCTGATTCCCGAAGACATCGGCCAGCAGTCCTTCGTCGCGGTCCATGACGCGAAGCCCGCCGCGCCGCTCCCCCCGTTCCCGCCGGGACCGGTCCCGGCGCTGGGCGGCGGGCTTACAGGTCGAAGCGTTTGCTGCGCCCATAGCGCACCTCCCATGCGGGGTGTTCCTTCGCGCGCGGCTTCTCCGAGCGCTGTTCCGTAGTGCGCGCGTCCGTCACCGGCTCGTCCCATTGGGCGAGACGGGCCGCCAGGTCGGCGTCCGCCTGCGCGGCGGGGATGGCGAACCGCGAAACCCCGGCGGCGCGCGCGGCGGCGATCGTCCACCGTCCCATCGGGGAGTCCACGTGGAGATACGTTTGGATCCGCCTCGCCTCCCGGCCCCGCCGGACGAGGAACGCCTCACCCACCCGCAGGCGCAGGAGGGCGTCCCGGACCTCGTCGCGGGTCCGGCCGCAGACGATCTCCCGGGCCAGGTCCGAAGCGTCCAGCGCGCCGGTCTGGAAGAGTATCTGGGTGGCGATGTTGTTGCGGATGACCTCGCTCAAGCTCGCGGGGAGCTGGGAGAGGTTCTGGTGGCTGAGCGTGAGCCCGAGGCCGAAGCGCCGGCCCTCCGAGACGACCTGCGCGAAGCGGTCCGAGGCCGGCACGAAGTTCTGGAACTCGTCGACGTACATCATCACGGGGGGCCGCGCCGCCTCCGGCGTATCGACGCGGGCCATCATCGCGTTCTGCAGAGCGGAGACGATGAGCCCCCCGGCCAGGTGCGCCGCCTCGTGCAGCCGGTCCACGGCAAGCGAGACGAGAAGGACCGTCCCGCGCTCGACGTTCAGGAGCGAAGAGAGCGGCAGGGTGGTGCGGGCTCCGAACATGCGCCGAAGCCGCGGCACCATGAGAAAGGGCGTGATCTTGTTCAGGACCGGGAGCCGCCACGATTGCTGCTTCTCCTCGGAAAGCGCCCCGTACCGCGCAAAGAAGCTTTTCACGTACGGGTCGGACACCCTCTCCAGCACCGACTGGCGGAAGGCCGGGTTCGTCAGGAGTGGCTCGATCTCCAGGAGCGACCACCCCGTTTCCGCGAGCGCGATCAGGCTGTTGCGGACGGTTTCATCCATCTGCACGCCCCAAGAATCCGCTTCGCGGCGCAAGACCGCGTGGACAAAGAGCGCGCGGGAGTACGCGTCGCCGTCGCCAACGAGCGGGTTGAACGGGGTTACGGAATGCTCGTCCCGAAGGTCGACGAGGACCAGGTGGTGCATTAACCACATCGATTCGTGCGAGGCAAAAAGCCGGCGCAGGATGCGGTCCACCAGATCTCCCCGCAGATCGACGACGACAACGGTGAGTCCGTTTCGGAGGTCGTTCGCGATCAGGTTCAGCAGCGTGTTCGTCTTGCCGGAACCCGTGCCGCCGATCAGGTATGTGTGGGTGAGGCGCTGTTCCGGGGAGAGGGTGACGATCATCGGTGATTCCGGGACATCGCCGGGAAGGAGGGGAAGCGTGAATCCGAGCTTGGCATAGGTCTCCCGATCCAGGTAGTGGCGGAGCGCCGCGCCGGCGATGGAAGACATGGAGGGATAGGAACGGCCGAGTGGATATACCGACATGATCAGGTTCTCCTGGACGCTGGGCGCACGCTCGGGTGCCCCATGCAGGGTTGCAGGTGGTGTTGCAGCAGGTGTTGCAGTACCTGTTGCAGGGAGAGTTGCGGTGCAGGGATCGATGCGCTTCAGGGATGGGTGTGGTGCACGGAGGGGCGCGAGGACCACCCAGCCGATCCGCATGATCGGCTGGGTGGATCCCATCGAGGTCGCGGAGGCGGTGGGGGCGGCCATGAGGATCGCCGCCGTGCGCGGGGGCTCGGAGACGGGTCGGACGTATGCCTGGCTCGTGGGGGACCGGCGGGGCATGGGCTACCTCCGGCCCTTGCCGTTGAGCGCCGCGACGGGGCTGTACATCTCGTGCTGGCGGGCGATGTCGGCTTCGGCGAGAGCGACGTAGCGGCGGGTCACCACGAGCGACGTGTGGCCCAGCATCTTCTGGAGGGAGAAGACGTTACCGCCGTTGCGAAGAAACGTTACGGCGAAGGTGTGCCGCCAGCTGTGCGGGGAACACCGTTTCGTGACGCTGGCGGCCCGGCCGATGCGCTCCACCAGTTGGAGGAGCCCGTTCGGGGTCAGGGCGTCGCCGGCCCCAACACCACGGTCCGAGCGGAAGACCGCTTCGTCGTTTTTCCGCGGATGCGGGATCGCGGCGGGGTCCAGCCCGCCCCGGCGCAGCTGGCGCAGCGAGGGCTTGCGGTTCGAATCCTCGTAGAGGTAGTTCCATAGCGCGTGGGCGGTGTCATCGCTGATCGGCACGCTCCGGCGCTTGTTGCCCTTGCCGAGTACGTTGATCTCACCATGGGTGAAATCCACGTACTTGAGCGTCAGGTCACACAGCTCGCTCGCGCGGATCCCCGTATCATAGAGGAGCAGGAGGATGGCGCGGTCGCGAGAGGCGTGGCGGGTCTCCCCAGCCGCCCGCAGCTGGTCCCGGACCTCGTCCTCTTTGAACGGCTCGATCTCGTCCTGGACATTGTCCGGAGGCTTGAGGCGTGGGGATTTGAACGGCGACTCCGTGAGGTAGCTCTCCTCGACCAGGTCGTAGAACAGGGCACGGAGGCAGGAGTAGTAGGTGAGCTCGGTCTGCGGACGGACGGGCTTCGTCCATCGGGGGTTTCCCCACCGGCCGCGCGGATCGGTGTGGCCGTACCGGAGGTAGTCGAGGAAGGCGTCGAGCTCATCGACGCCGCACCGGGTGAGGCCCTTGTCGTCGAGGAACCAGAGGAGACGGTCGAGGATGACGCGGCGGTTTTTCGCCGTCTTGTTCGAGAGCTTGCGCTGGTTTTCGCGAGCCCAGTCCTCGCCGAAGGCGGCGAGGGCTTCCCGGTCGATTGTGCCTGCCTGTTGGCATGCAAGAAGCTGTGTAAAATGCATTTTGCCCTCCTGGATTTCTCCTGGAGGGCAGCCAGCAAGGCGAATTCTAGCCCGATTTCAGCGTGAAAAGCCACGAAAATCGTGCATCTGGTGGGCGGTACAGGATTTGAACCTGTGACCTCTTCCGTGTCAAGGAAGCGCTCTCCCCCTGAGCCAACCGCCCGCGAAGCGCGGCCTCAGAGGCCGTGTTCCTAGAACAGTCTACCGGTTGGACGGCGCAAATGGCAAGCGTGATGGCTCGGCGCCGACGGAGGCCCAACCCGAGCGGTAGAGGGGCGGGGCGACCTTGGACATCCATCTCTCCCTCGCCCATAACCTGAACCGGGCTGCCCATGGCATCGCGCAATCAGCCTCGTCCAGGCAGATCCGCAAGGCGTCGGCGGCGCTTTCGCGTTCCGGGCTGCGCCATGGCCAGCTTCGCCCGCCACGATGCGCACAGGCCGCGTAGCCGCCCACCATCCTTCATGACCGCGACGGCCGCTCCAACGTCACCGAACGCCCGTCGCGCGATAAACAGGGAGACACGCTCATGTCGAAGTGGCGCGTTACCATCGTGATAGCCATCGCTTTCGCCTCGCTCTGCGCGATGGCCGCCGCCGCGCCCGCGCGACGGCTCGGCATCAAGGGCTTCGAGCGCGCAACGTTCTGGCACGTTCAGGCCGGGATCTCGGACGCCGACATCGAGCGGCACGTCGATGCCCTGGCCCGCTCCGGCGTGAACGGCGTCATCATCGGCGGCGGCGGCCACCACTATCTCCACGACGATCTGCCGACCATCGAAGAGTGGATCGCCACCGCCCGCCGCGTGGTCTCCGCCTGCCATGCCCGCGGCATCCGCGTTTGTGAGCACCACTCCGTGGTCCTCACCACTCACAAGGATTACGCTCTGGAGCACAAGGACTGGGTACAGCGCGACTTCGCCACCGGCGATTTCAGCGTTTGGCCCGAATACCAGACCTACGCGTTCTGCCCCAACAATCCCGCCTTCCGCGAGCACTACTGGACGGTCTTCGCGGATATCGTCCGCCGCACCGGCGTTGACGCCGCCATGAGCGACGACGCCTCGTTCCACCATGGCTGCTGCTGCGCGGCCTGCGCCGCCCGCTGGAAGCGCGAGGCGGGCGGCGATATCCGCGCCGCGTACGCGGCGTCCCGCACGCCCGGCACGCCGCAGTGGCGCCGCTGGAACGACGTCCGCCAGCGCTGGTACGGCGATTTCCGCCGCTGGCTCTATGCCCGCATGCGCGCCGAAATGCCCGGCATCCAGTGCTTCTCGTTGCTCGGCTCGCTGCTCTCCCCGTGGGGGCCGCAGACCTCCGGCGCAAATCAGGAGGCGATGCTGGATACCGGCGATGCGGGCTGGTGGGAGATCTACAACCCCGCCGATTTCGCCTCCTGGCGCCGCCTCTCCGCGGAGGCGACCGCACTCCAAGAGGCCGGCCGCTGCCGGAAGAGCGACATCGCCGCTTTGCCCTACGCCGACCGGGCCGAACAGCGCGATGTTGTGGACCCCGAGGAAGAGACCTTCATGTGGGCGCTCTCCGTCGCCCACGGCCTCTCGTTCACCCAGGCCCGCGTGTTCCTCAACGGCGTATCGCCGGACGAGCCGACGCGCCCTTATTGGCTGTTCGAGCGCGACACGCTGGGCCCCTACCTGCGCGGGGCCGCGCCGGCCGCGAACGTGGCCATCTTCTTCTCGCGCCGCTCGCGCGACGCCGATCCCGCCTGGGAAGCGAACCACACCGCATCCGCCATCGGTTGGGCCGAGGCCCTCACCGATGCGGGCCTGCCCTACCGCGCCGCCGTGGAGGAAACCCTGTCCGCCGGCAGGCCGAAGGGCGTGAGGACCCTGATCGCCCCGGAGGTCTTCGCGCTTTCATCGCGCCACATCGCGACCATTGAGGCGTGGGTACGCTCCGGCGGCGCCCTGATCGCCACGGGGCGCACCGGGTTCTGCGACGAGAACGGCGAGCCCCAGTTCGCGCAGCGCCGCGCCCGCCTGGAGCGCCTGTTCGGGGTGCGGTTTGAGGGCGAGCCCGGTTCCATCCCGGCAGATGGGGATCCCCTGCACATTGCCGCCGGGAGCGGGAAGCGGCTGGACGAGCCATTCGAGGCCTACACGCAACGTCTCGGAAAGGGAACCGTGGTCTACATCCCTTCGTTGCCCAGCAAGCGGTTCTTCCAGGACCAGGTCAATGAAGGGCAGCCCTACGTGGATGCCCGCGACGCCGCCCTGGCGGCGGCGCTAGCCGGCGTGGTCACCAGGCTCACGCCCGACGTCCCGGCGCGGGGCATCCACGCGCCCGGCGCCGTGATGACCACGGTCTGGCGCCAGAAGGGGCGGCTGCTGGTGCACCTCGTGAACACGGGCGGGGCGGCGATGAAACCGGGCGAAAAGGTCCCCTCCCCCTCGCGCGTGGTCTGGGCGGCGTCGCAGCCGGTGCGCCTGCGCTTCGCTCACGCCCCCCGGCGAGTGCGCGTGGTTTCGCTGGACCCCTCTGAGAACCGGGTGATCGATAACCCCGGCAAGGAGGTCGCCATCGCCTCGCCGCGCCGGTACTGCCTGGTGGTCGCCGAGGAGTAAGGCGGCCAAGCGGCGAAACGCCCGCCGGCCCGCCAACGTACTGCCCTTCAGGAGGATACGTGATGCGACGCAGTTGGGCGATGCCCGGCAGGCTCCTTCTGTTCGTGACGGTCGCGCTGGCCCTTTCCGGGGCGGCGCGCGCCATCAGCGGGGGCATGGGCGGCGGGTTTGGGGGAGGCGGATTTGGCGGCGGATCCGGAGGCCGGGGAGGCGGCAATGGCGGCGCTCCGCCCAGTGATGCCGCCATGGCAACGGCGGCCGCGTGCATGGTCGCCATTGGCGGCTATGGCGCCGTGTCACTGGCGAGGGGCCGTAGTCGCTGCGTCAACGTGGTCCTAGCGGTGCGTCGCAAACGGCATTATCTCTTCGAGTTTGAGGGCATCGTGGGCGGGACCGACTTCACAATGCAGGGCGAGCGCCGAAACGCCGTTGATCGGCTGGCCGACCTCGTGAGCCCGGAGGACGTATTCGCCGGCTTCGGAACGGACCGGGTCGTCCGGGGCAGCGCCTGGGACCACTGCATTGACGCGCAGCGGCTCTGGAAACGCCAGTCCGAGGAGATCGACCTGCAACCATCGCTCGTCAACGTTTCCCCGCTAGGCCCGAACCCGCATCCCGCGGAAGGGCCCGGCGAGCACGGCGCCGCATTGTCCGGCGTCTGCCTGCTCTGCATTACGGCGGCGGTTCCGGCGCGAGCGGGCACGGCGCTTGGGCTGACAGAGAGCGCCGACCCGCTGGAGACGCTCCGCGGCCTGAAGGGGCTAACGCCGGAGGCCCTGTTCGTGTTCTACGCGCCAGACGCCCACGAGACGCTCGCCGAAGAAGAGGCGCTCCGCCTGGTCGGCATCCTCCAGGCGACCCCTGAACGAAAGTGACCGATTCTCTCCGCCTGCTTGCCTCGTCAAGTCAGGATGGCACGGCCCCCCGCCCCCAATTCTGGGGGAGCCGGACAGGGTCTACCAACGTCCTCCGGCTCCCCCAGAATTGGGGGCGGGGGGGCGGTTCAGAACGTGATCACCATCTTGAAGGCCGAGCGGTCGGCTTTGTTGGCGAGGACGTCGGTGAAACGCTGGGGGGTTTCGGCAAGGGTGATGCGGGTGAGCCAGTCCTTTACCTGGAAGCGGCCGGATTCCAGCCAGGCCAGGGCGTGCGGGTAGTCGCCCGCCGCGAAGTTGCAGGAAGTGACGATGTTGCGCTCACCGCCGAGGCGGAGGAAGTTGAGCGGGATGGACTCATCGTGAACCGCCATCGCCACCAGCGTTCCGGCGCGGCCGAGGGCGCGCAGGCCGAGGTCCAAACTGTCCGGCGAGCCCACGCTGTCGAACACGCTGCCGAAGCCTTCCGGGGCGATGGCCAGCAGTTCCTTCGCCAGGTCATCGGTGGATTTGCCGCGCACGTCCACCACGTGGTCAATCCCCTGCTTGCGGGCTTGCTGGAGGGCGGTTTCGGCGAGGTCCGTGATGACCACCTGGCTGGCGCCGAGGTAACGCGCCGCCTGGGCGATTCCGTTCCCCGCCGGTCCGGCGCCCAGCATCAGGACCGGCCGTCCGGGCGCGATCTTCCCCTTGTGCGCAACGTGAACGCACACGGCCAAGATGTCCATCATGGCCGCTTCCTCGTAGGAGACTGAGTCCGGAATCTCGTAGCAGCCCGAGGCCCAGGTGGGAACATAGAGGGCATAGGCGCCCGGGTAGAAGTCGCGCTTCCCCCACCCCGCGCCGTGGCCCAGGTGGGTGGTGTTGGGGCAGAGCTCCGTGCGGCCGGCGCGGCACTCGGTACACATGCCGCAGACCTTGGAACACACGGGCGCCATGCGCTTGCCCAACAGCCCCCGGTTCTTCTCGGAGGCCACGGCAACCACATCGCCGGCGAACTCGTGGCCCAGCACGATGTTCGGCGGGTTATCGACGTGGCGGCCCAGGGTATGCTGCGCCCACGGGTTTTCACCGTCGTAGTAGCGGAAGTCGCTGCCGCAAACTCCGCAGGCCTTCACCTTGAGGAGAACCAGGTCCGGGTCTCCATAGTCGAGGACCGGCCACTGCGGGATTTCGCGCACGTTGAGGCGGCGCGGCGCTTCCAGAACGCCGGCCTGGATAGTGTTAGGGATATCTTCACAGGCGATCAAGTTGCTCATACTCAAACTCCAGAAAATGCGGTGAAGCCGCCATCCACGGGGATGACGGCGCCGGTGACGAATTGTGAGGCGTTGGAGGCCAGGAACACGGCGGCGCCCATCAGGTCGTCCGGCGTTCCGAAGCGGCCCATGGGCGTGTGGTCCAGAATCGTGCGACCGCGGGCGGTCAGGTTTCCGGTAGCCTCATCGGTCAACAGGAAGCGGTTCTGCTCCGTGAGGAAGAAGCCGGGGGCAATGGCGTTCACGCGCACGTTCGCGCCGGACTTCGCCATTTCCACCGCCAGCCAGCGGGTGAAGTTCAGCACGGCGGCCTTCGCGGCGGAGTAGCCCACCACGCGGCTAAGCGGCAGGTAGGACGAGGCCGACACGATGTGGATGATGGAGCCGCCGTTTGCGCTGGCCGCCATCGCCTTGCCGAAAACCTGCGCCGGCAGGATGGCGCCTCCCATGAGGTTGAGGCTGACCACCGACTCCAGCGCCTCGGCCGGGAGGTCGAAGAACGCTTCCACGTTCAGCGCGGTGGCGTCCGGCCGGTTGCCGCCCACCGCGTTGAGAAGCACGTCAACGGGGCCGAAATCCGAGGCCACAGCGTCCCTCAGAGCGTGCAAATCATCCAGGGACCCGGCGTCGGCCCGGTAGGCGCGCGCGCATCCACCGGCCGCCGCGATGGCATCCGCGGCGGCCTGGGCGCGCTCCATGTTGCGGCCTGCGACGGCCACGTTGGCCCCGGCGTCCGCGAAGCCTCTGCAGAAACCCTGCCCCAACACCCCGGAGCCGCCCAACACCAATGCCGTGCGGCCCCGGAGGGAAAACAAATCCATATCGTTTCACCCTTCGATCGTGATATCTATCCCACAACGCCCCATTGTATGTCCGCCTGATACTCTGTCCCGGTAGGATCGATGGACGGGGTTGTCATCCCGAGCCCGCGAGGGATCCCTCAGAGAAGCGTTCTCTATGGGATTCCTCGTTCCTCCGAATGACAACCCCACCCGCGGGCGATACCGGTATCCTACCGCGATGGACTCCTCGTTCAGGCCGAGACTTTCAAAACCGCTCCGGCGCGCAGAACGATGGGCTCCGCGAAGGTCAGAACGGTGAGGCTCCCCTCTTTCGTGGCCGTCGCGGAGACCGGTTGACCGCCGACCGCGGCGGAGCGGGCGCGCACGGAGGTCCGTATGCTCTTCAGCGTCATCTCTCCGGACTGGCAGCGCAATTCCAGCGAGCGGCGGCCCACATTGAGCGTGCCCCAGGCGGCGGAGGCAAACCACGGGGCGCGAAGCGGCGGGGCGAAGGGCGGGGTCACGGTGAGGGAAGCCGCCGGAACGTCCACCTTGAAGCCGGCGGCGGCCAGAAGCAGCGCCCAGCTCGACATGGCGCGGTAATAGTGGTCGCCGCATTCCACGTGGTTCCAGAGGCGGCCGGCGCGGCGATAGCGGTCATCCACGCTTTCCACCACGGCCAAACCCTGCTCCGTGAGGCCGAAGTCCATCATCATCGACGCGATGGCGTACTCGATTCCGGTCCAGTTGGCGGTGGCCTGCAGGTTGCCGTAGGTTGGGAAGTGCGCGGCGCGGTTCGCCGGGTAGGCGGCGTTTACGAGGCCGGACTCCGGGCTGAAGTTGTGCTTCGCCACGGCCTTCAGTGCGCCGAGCACGCGGTCCAACGGCAGCGGGACCGGCAACCCCATGAGGCTGGTGAACCACTGCCCGCTGAGTTGATCGCTCATGCAGCACTCATCGCGACGGGCGCCGTCCACGAGGAGGCTGTAGTACTCGCCGTTCCACAGCTTCTCGTCGAAGGATTTCGCGCCCTTCTCGAGAGCCGCGCGGAAGCGGGCGGCGTCCGCCGTCTCGCCAAGCTCCGTGGCGATGCGCTCGGCGGCGGCCAGGGCGCCCAGCCAGAGGCTGGCGATATAGGCCGGGATTCCGGAGAAGTCCCAGGCGTCGTAAGTGTTGCGGCGGGTATCGTGGTCCGGCAGGCCGTCGCGGTCGGCGTCCAGCAGGTCTGTGCTCGCCATGGCGCGGCGCACGTGCGGCCAGAGGACGCGCAGGTAGTCCTTATCGCCGGTCCAGAGGTAGTCGCGGGCGGCCAGCATCACGAACTGGGGGTTCATGTCCACGCGGTCGAATCCGTTGTCCACGTGGAACAGGTCCGGCGTGAAGAAGTGGTGAACGCGGCCGTCGTCGCGCTGGAACTCGGCGCCCATGCGCATCTGGGCCTTCTGAAGCTCCGGGAAGAGGGCGAGGATATTGAAGGAGCCCTGATAGGTGATGTCGGTGGTGTGGAAACCGCAGCAGCCCAAACCCTCCCAGACGGCGAACCGGCCGTCGCGGGTCCACCACGTGCACTTCGCCAGCGTTGAAAGCTGTCCGCTCCAGGCGAGCGGCATGGAGTCCGGCAGATTGGTGTCCCAGAGGGCATCCGCGAAGGCCTCGGCGCGCGAGCGCCAGTCGGCGGCGTTCGTTGCCAGGGCGCGGTTCACCTCCTCGGCGTCCGCGAACCGGCTCTCGTAGCGGTGGCCCATCTCGGCCCCCTGCTCGCTGAAGTGGTGCGGGAAGTGCCAGCCGAGGGTGAAGACGACTTCCCGCGTTTCGCCGGGCGCCAGCTTCACGGAGGAGCACAACGCCGCATCGCCCCAACCCTGACCGTTCCGGTCATCTCCGGCCAGCTCATTCAGGTACTGGTTGGCTTCGTTCAGGAAGGCGGAGCGGCCCTCGTCCGTGGAAAGCCAGCCTGGCTGCACGCGCTCCATGCGCTGGCGGAGATCGTCGAACACCGGGTAACGGAGCGCGATGTCCACGGCTTCCTGAGTGGCGTGGGCAGGGTCGAAGGCCATGCGGGCCGGGGAGACGTCGCCCGGAAGGCTGGGCAGGCGCCCCTCAGCGCGGAAGCCGTTGAGGTACGACGGCGTTGGGCGGCCGAAGCGGCCGCCGAGCCAGGCGGCGTTTCCTAGGTATTCCGGGAACTCGCCGAGGATCCAGGACGCCTGCCCGCCGGTCACCGACAGGCCGAGGCTGCCCAGAGTGCTCTTGTGCTCGCTCTCGGCGGTTGTGCGCATGGTGAGGAACGTCGTGTCGCCATCTTGTCGGATCGCGTTGGCGCGTTTCCTATCGCCGGCGCTCCACGCCAAGGGGTTGCGGAGACGGCCGAGCAATGAGACTTCCACGGTCTGGTTGGACGTGTTCTTGAGGGTGAAGACGGCATAGAAGCCGGGGGTCATGCTGACGTCGGCATCATGCGGGATGAACGGGGCGTAGAAGGCGGCGGACGCCTCGATGGGAAGCGTGTCGTCTACATAGCTCAGGCGGGCGACGGGGAAGCGGCCGTCGTAATCGATGGCCTGCACGTTGCGCGCCCAGCCGCGGCTGTAGAGGTCGTTTCCGTCCGTCATGGCGGAGAGGCGGCGCACGCGCGGCTCTTCGGCGCCGGCTTGGGTGCGCAGGAAGAACGCCAGGGCATCGGGCCCCATGTCCGGTCCGCCGACGCGCTCGTGTTCGGGCTGCTGGGGCGCCCAGGCGCCGAGGTTGAAGATCAGCCAGTCGTGGAATCCGCCGTCCGGCCGGATCTCGATGGTTCCGGCGCCGATGCCGCCCAGCGGTATGCCGCTGGCGTGGTGCACAGCATGACGGATGCCGGGGGAAGCGCTCTCAGCGGCGGCAGCCGATCGTTTGCCGCGCCTGGCCGAGGCGGCTTTGGCGGGCAGACCGGCCGTTACGGCGGCGACCGCCGCGCCCTCCACGAACTTCCGTCGCGTCATCCCTTGCTTCGGTGTACCTTCCATCACACTGATCCCCCTTGAGGCTTCACACATCCATTCGGGTCCGGCAGCGCCGGAACGCGGCCAATCACCAGCGCTCGCGATGCACGCGGTCCGGCTGGTAGCGGTTCTCGGGCTCCGGCTGCTCGGCCGGATAGCCCAGCGGCACGAAGGCCAGCGGCACAACGTGATCGGGCAGGCCAAGGATCGCCTGGAAAGCGGTCACCTTCGCCGCATCCGGATAGACGCCGGTCCACACTCCGCCAAGCCCGGCATCGTGGGCGGCCAGCAGAAGGTTCTGTGTAGCGGCCGAGCAGTCCTGCTGCCAGTAGGCGCCGCACTTGAGGTCGGCGGTATTTCCGCAGACGAGGATGGCCACCGGCGCGCGGGCGCACATCGCGGCGTTCTCGTTGGCGAGGGCGATTCGACCCAGGGTTTCGCGATCGGTAATGACCACAAACTCCCATGGTTGCTGATTACAGGCGCTTGGGGCCTGCATCGCCGCGCGCACCAGGTCCTCCACAACGGAGTCGGGCACTGGCGGTTGGCGATACTGGCGAACGGATCGCCGGGTGAGAATGGCTCTGACGGTGTCCATAGGTAACCTCCACCCATATGGATAGCACAGCGAGCCACCGATTCCCCGAAGCCGAATTCGATAAACCTGGATGGTTGGGCGCTTCCGTCGACTGGGTATATAGCTTGCGCGTCGGCCGCCTGGGAGGAGCAGAGCGAAGCTCCGGCCGCGCAGTCGCTACCCTGTGACGAAAGAAAGGCGAACAGGCATGGCGGATGAGCGGGGGACACCAGGCCAATCCGTACCCGAATCCCAGCATAATACCGCGGCGATACCGCGCAGTTACTTCGATTCGCCGGCGCCGCTGGCGGGGATAGTGGAACTCCTCGACGACGACGTACGGTTCATATCGGAAGACCCCGAGGCGGCTCGATTCCTCGGCGTCCCGTCCGGCAGCCTGAAGGGCGTTCTGGCCGGAGAGATCGGGATCCCCCTGGAGGTGCGCCGCGAATGGATCGCCCGGTTCCTCGAAAGCGAATCGACCGGCCACAGGGTACGATTCACGTCGGAACTCCCCCTGCAAACGGGGCCGCTGTGGGTTTCGGCCATCGTGTTTCCCCTGTCGAACCAGGGAACCGCGCGGCGACGGTTCTGCATTGTGCTGGAGGACGTCACTGAGCGCATGCCGCTGGCGCAGACCGCCCGCCGGCTTAGTGTGGAGCGCGATCTGCGCCGGGAAGCTGTGCAGGCGGAACGCCGCCTAACCAGCATCCTGGAGAGCATATCAGACGCGTTCTTCACGCTCGACCGCGAGTGGCGCTTCACCTACGTGAACGCCTCCGCCCAGCGAAGTTTCGGAATGGACCGCGAGGACCCGACCGGACGCGTGATCTGGGAAGCTGCGCCGCACGCCAAAGACACGCGTTTCCACGACGAATGCCAGCGCGCCATGATCTGGCAACGGCACAGCGTCTTCGAGGTCAACGGCACGCCGCTCAACATGCTCGCCGAGGTCCACGTATACCCAACCGAAGACGGGCTTTCCGTCTACTTTCACGACATCTCCGAGCGCAAGCGCGTTGAGGAGGCGCTTCGAGAAAGCGAGGAGCGCTTCCGGGTGGCCCTCCAAAACTCGCCCGTGGCGGTATCCAACCAGGACCGGTCGCTGGCGTATACCTGGATCCACCACCCTGCACTCAGGATTGCCGAGGAGGACATGCTCGGCCGGCGCGACCGGGACATCTTCGAGAGCCCCGCCGATGCCGAGGCCACCGAGGCCATCAAAACCCGCGTACTGAGCACCGGGGTCGGCGAGCGCCACGAGGTCTGTATCCATGTGAACGGCGCCCCTTTCTACTACGACCTCACAGTTGAGCCGCTGAGGGACGCCCAGGGCGAGGTGGCCGGGATTACCTGCGCCGCCGTTGACATCACGGAACGGCGACAGCACGAAGCGGCGCTCCGCCACAGCACCGAGCGATTCCGCCGCCTTGCGGAAACCAGCGCCTTCGGGCTTCTCATTGGAGACGCGAAGGGAGCCATCACATTCGCCAACAGGACGATCCTTCGGCTGCTGGGGTATACGCACAACGATGTGGAATCCGGACGGCTCTGGTGGGAGGGCATCACTCCGCCGGAATTCCGCGCGAGGGACCTGAGGGCGCTCGACGAACTCCGGGAGACCGACAGATGCGCCCCCTACGAGAAAGCTTTCGTAACGCGCGACCACCGGCTCCTGCCGGTTATGGTGGGGGCATCCGTGCTGGAGCGACTGGAGGACGGCGGGGCTGTTGTGGCGGTATTCGTGACGGACCTCTCCGCTCTGAAGTCCGCCGAGGCCGCCGTCCGCGAACAAGAAGAGCGCTTGCGCCTCGCCGTGGATGCCGCCGACCTCGGCGTGTGGGAGTGGGACCTGTCGACCGATCGCCTCGAGTGGGACACGCGCTGCAGGTCCATCTTCGGCCTGATGCCGAACGCGCCGATGTCCTACGAGACCTTCCTCGGCCTGCTGCATCCCGACGACCGGGAGCGCACGGTGGAGGCCATCCGGCAGTCCCTTCACGGCCACGGAGATCTCGCCATCGAGTACCGTTGCATCTGGCCGGACGGCTCCGTGAGGTGGGTGATGGCCAGAGGGCGTCGTTTCACCGGCTCCGGCGCCGCTCCCCAGCGGTTCATCGGGACCGTTCAAGACATTGATGAACAGAAGCGCTCGGAAGCGGCCATGGCTGCCGCGGATCGGGCCAAAGACGAGTTCCTGGCGGTGCTTGGGCATGAGCTCCGCAACCCGCTGGGGGCCATCAGCAACGCGCTTCAAGTTACGCAGCTTCATCAAGATGACGCGGCGGCCACCGCGCGAGCCCGGCAGATCCTGAGCCGGCAGGTGGACAACATGTCCCGGATGGTCAACGACCTCCTCGACGTATCGCGCATCAGCCGGGGCAAGATGGAGCTGCGCCAGCAACGGCTGGACCTGTGCAAGGTCGTTGAGGAGGCCGTTGCAGCGGTTCGCCCCATCATGGAGGAACACCGACAGCAATTCGAGCTGAGCCTTCCCAGCAATCCGGTGTGGGCGGATGTGGACTCCACGCGCATAGACCAGGTTCTGACGAACCTGTTGTACAACGCTGCCAAGTATTCCAATGCGGCGGGGAAGGTGTCGGTGACGCTCCGCGAGGAAGCCGGGACGGCGGTGATGCGCGTGAAGGATATGGGGATCGGCATTGCGGCGGAGGATCTGGCTCCCATTTTCGAGCCGTTTGTACAGGTCCGCCGCCACACGGGCTCGGCGCGGGGAGGACTGGGCATCGGGCTGACTCTCGTGCGCCAGATCGTTGAGATGCACGGAGGCTCTGTTGCCGCGTTCAGCGACGGGCCCGGCATGGGGAGCGAATTCGTGGTGACGTTGCCGTTGGCGGGGCCGCCCGAGCAGACCATGGCGTCCGCCGACCTTGAAGGCGCGGCGACCAGGGGCCCGTGCCGGGTGTTGGTCGTTGATGACAACATCGACGCCGCCGGCGCGCTGGTGGATATCCTCAGCGAATGGGGTCACGCCGCAGACGCCTGTTACACCGGAAGTGACGCGCTGAACGCATCCGCCCGGACCGCTTACGACCTCATCCTTCTGGACATCGGACTGCCCGACATTGATGGACACGAGGTGGCCCGGCGACTGCGGGATCGGCCGGGCGGCATCAAGGCGCGACTCGCGGCGTTAACGGGGTTCGGACAGGAGGACGACCGCCGGCGATCGAGCGAGGCCGGGTGTGACTTCCACCTCGTAAAGCCCGTTGACTTCGCCGTTCTGCGCGAGCTGCTGAACGACGTCTGCACGACGGGGGGAGACTGAAGCCGACAGCGCCAGCCCTCGGTTAGCTGATGCGGCGGACCTTCGAGGTGAGGATGGTTTTCACGCAGAGAGGATCGCCGGAGCCGTCCACGAATTCAACGTCCACCATGCCGTCGCTATGGACGAATACGCAGACGCCCTCATCGCCGGGCCGAAGGCGGAAGGAGTAGCCCTCGGAATCGTGGGCAACCAGCTCCTCCAGAAGCGCCACCTCATCGAACACGCGGATTGGCTCCGAGGGTTTCGTCATCCGATGAGTCCCACATCCTCCGGCACTTCCACCACGCGGACCATCGTGTCGAATCCCATCCAGTGGATCACGCGGGCGATCACGGAGCCCTTGGCGACGTAGATGGAGAGGGCCATGCCGGCGCGCTCTGACGCGCGGCGCAGCAGCACCACGTCGCGGAGGCCGGTGCTGTCGCAGTAGGTCAAACGGGTTAGGTCCAGGATGACGGAGTGGATGCCGCCCGTGAGCAAAGGCTCTGCCTGCGTGTGCAGGGCGCCTTCCATGGTGAGATCGTACTCGCCGACCAGCGTGACGAAGAGCGAGTGATCGGATACGTGGGTTTGAACGTCCAGACCGCCTGTCATGGGTTTCCCTTCGCGATCAAGACAAAGCCTCCCGACCGCCGTCCTGGAGTCAGGTTGTCTTCGGGGTCCGGCGCCATGTCAAGGCGCCAACGCGTAGCCGGGGTAGCGCCGCGCGAGGCCCTAGGCGCCCTGGCTCCAGGGACGGCTCCCCGGCATTTGGCGGGGGCGAAAAACAAGCTATAGACAAGCGCACGAGCTTGTGCTAGAATAGCGTTAACATCAGGAGCGACCCTAACGGGTCCGGCAACCGGGCTGGAGACGCCACGGTGCCTTGAGAGCGGAAACGTATCTCGATGCGCGAGGGGGAAAACCCCATTCGAACACAAGTCTCCACGGTAAGGCCATTTCGCCACCGCTCGCTGATGCGACGGTGGCATCTCGCGTTTTGGCCTTTCCGGCCCCGGCGGCCCCGCTCTGTCATCCTGATCCACCCAAGGAGAATTGACATGAGTGTGAGCGATCAGATCGGGGAAACCCCTCTCTTGCCTCGCCTGGCGTTGCGCTATGGCGAGATCACCGCCACCGTGCGGCCATCCGGCGCGGCAGACCCCGATGTTCAGGACACCTGCGTGAGGTTCTTTGCCCGGCGCGGGCTTCCCGTCGCCGCGGAGCCTGGGCCCGATGCGGACGGTTTCGCGCTTCGAGGGCGCTTCGACCCGTCGCGTGACCCCCTCTTTTGCGAGGCCGTTGAGCAGTGGCGCCATGAGTCGGGGTGCGCGGTAACAGAGATCGAACGCGCGTCTGGGGCCGCTGGAGCGGATGACGCGGCCGGTTACCAACACGACTGGGAGCGCGAGGCCCGCTACCGCCCTCTGGCGTCGAAGGTGGCGAACGACCTGGGCTTCACCCCGCGCGAGCCGGACGGCGAGGAGTGGTCGCAGGCGCTGGCCGGATCCGCCGGCTCGGCCCGCGTCCTGGCCGACGCGTTCCATACGTTGCGGCACAACGGGCGCATTTCGCGTTTCCCGCAACGCGGCATCACCGTGGCGCGCCAGGGGACGTGCGCGCCATATGGCGCGCCCGCCATGCTGCTTCACCTCGTTGGAACGTGCCGGCAGTTCTCCGAGAAGCTGGGCATGCATCTGCTTGAGGCCACTCCCCGGCTGAAGGCGCTTTCGGAGATCGCGCCCGGCGTTGCGCTGGTGGAAAGCACGCCACGGCTGGACGGCATCTGGGACGAAGCGCGCTTCTGGGCCGCCTGGCAGTCTCTGCCGCAGGAGGCGTGGAGCCTGGTTCAAGGCTGGGCCGCCGTGCGCGTGCTGCGGTACGTTGAGACGCCGGAGGGGACAGACCGCATCTACGCTGCCGCCTACCTCCCCCGGCACATCACCCGCGCCGTGGACGATCTGCCTTCGGTTCCGGATCACGTGGCGAGGTTGAATGCGCCCGGCGCCGCGCGATGGCAGGAGCGTCGCTGCTGCGAGATCGCGCTGGCGCTTGGAGCGAGGACCGACGCCAGCCTGCGCCGCCATCTCTGCGGAAGCCTGGCCACTCCCCACCCGTTCCCGCGCCCCCTCGGCCCAGCCGCGGGCGATATCCGCGCCATCGAGGATTGGCTGGCTCGTGCGGCCACGGCGCTGCACACAGAGCTTCTGGCGCCGGAAAGTGCAGACAGGGCGCTGATCCGGATCGTGCGCGAGGGTCTGCTGCGCATCCAGACGGCGCTGCTGGCCCAAGGCGCCGCGCCGGAGACCGTGCACCCGCGGACCCTTCAGACGAGCGCGGAACGGGCTTGCTCGAGTTACCTGTGCGGAGCCGGCATATGAACGGCGCCGCAAAGCGCAGTCGCGCGGGAGGGCGCGGGGCCGGACGACGCCCTCGCGGCGCCATCCCGATGCGCGGGGCCGCCTTCGGCGGCAAGACAACACACAAAATCGCCCCGGCCTGAATCAGGCCGGGGCGAAACACCTATTTGGAGCGCCTTACTCGGCGCTCGTCTTGCGAGTGCGGCGGGGAGTGGCAGCCGGTTCGCCGCTAGCAGCGGCGGCGGCGCGCCGGGCCGCGCCCTTGTTCTGGCCGCCTTTGCGGCCGATTTCCGCGAAGAACTCGCTGCCGCGTTCGCGGCGAACGGTTTCCCCGCCCTTCTTTCCGATCTCCTGGTAGAAGTCGGGGCCGTAGCGAGAGCGAACGGTCTCTCCCCCCTTGCGGCCCGCCTCGCGCGCCAGTTCGGGGTTCGCCGCGAATCCGCCTCGCTGATCGTGGTTCTTCGAACCCTTGTGGGCTTCACTGATGCGCCGAGCGCCTTCGGAGCCGGGTTTCGGCCCGGGCGATCGTTTGGTGGCCATAACAACCTCCTATAGGTACCTCACTGCCCAAAGCAATCAACCGACGTCTAGACGTTACCCCGCCGAGTAGCCGCTTAAACGGATCGGCGGAGTCTACAGCCGGATTAGTAACATGCCCAGGCAATCCAGGGAGTGTTTATCATGCGCCGCCGGGCGGCTGCCCGGTGGTGCTGACCGCGATTATAGCGCACCAATCAAGAAAAAGCCCGTCCGGTTTTCAGTTCTATGAGCAATCAGTCGCCCACATAGTGCTCCGCCTGACGTTTCTGGGTGAGATACCGCAGGGAGAACTCGATCGCCGCCCGCACATCCTCCTCGGTGAGGCCGGGATGCGTTGCGAGGATCTCCGCCATGCTCAGCCCCTTCTCCCACTCGCCAAGGAGGCTGGTAGCGGTGATCGTGGTGCCGCGGACGACCGGTTTGCCGCCCCGGATCGCCCGGTCCTGGATGATTCTGGCTTCCGCCATCTGTCCTACCCTTTCCCAAACATACGCTGCAGGTCGCTGTACATGATGAAGATGAAGAAGACCGCCAAGATCGCCACGCCAACGCTCTGGTAAGCGATAACGAGATTGGCCGGGAGCTTCTTGCGGCGAACGCCCTCAACGGCCAGCAGCACGAGGTGCCCGCCGTCGAGCACCGGCAACGGCAACAGGTTGAGCACGCCGAGGTTGATGCTGAACACGGCCATGAACAGCAGGTAGTAGTTCAGCCCCTTGCGGGCCGTTCCGCCGGCCTCCTGCGCAATCGCCACGGGCCCGCCCAGCTCGCGCTTCGCCCAGGTCTCACGGCGCACCAATGTCTTCAGGATGCCGGCCGCGAGGGAATAGCTGCGTTCCGCCCCCGTCTTGATGGACGAACCCAGGCCCTGCCGCACCCAAACGTAATCCGGGCCCATCAGGATGCCTAGCTGTCCGCGGCTCTCGCTGCCCACCTTGATCGTATCGGGCACCACGGAAACGCGCACTTTCGCCGCGCTTCTTTCGATTCCCAGTTCCACGGGCTTGCCGACGCTGCTCGAAATGGCATCGTGCAGGGCATCGGGGCCATTGACGGGCTTGCCGTTGACTTCCAGGATGCGATCGCCCTTCAGGATGCCGGCCCGCGCGGCGGCCGTCCCTGGTTTGACTGACGATACGCTCACCAGCGTTCGGCTGTCATCCGGGAGGCCATACGTGAGCCCCAACGCCACGATCAGCAGGAAACCAAAGATCAGGTTGATGATGGCGCCGGCCGAGATGATGCTGGCCCGCACGCCCACCGATTTGGAGTTGTAGAGGCGTCCGGCCTCCGCCGCGGAAAGCGGTTCCTCCCCTTCGACTTCCCCCTCGCCCGGCTCCATGCCGGCCATGCGCACGTAGCCGCCAATGGGGAGGGCACGCAGGTTGAAGGCCGTCTCCTCGCGATCGCACATATGCCAGAGCAGCGGGCCAAACCCGATGGAGAACTCATCCACGCGAACGCCTCCGCGCTTGGCCATGATGTAGTGACCGTATTCGTGGATGATCACCAGCACGCCGATGAGAAAGACGAACGCCACCACGGAAACCGCAAACTCCGGGATTGTCGCCTGGATCAGGTTGATCATTGGTTCTCCTTCACAAACTCCCGCGCCCAACGGTCGGCGCTCAGAACGTCATCGACGCTTCGCAGATCATGCACCGAGTGCGCTTCCATCGCGTGACGGACTAGCTTCGGTATACCCATGAACGAAAGCCCCCCGTCCAGGAAGAGAGCCACAGCTTCCTCGTTGGCCGCGGAAAGAACGGCGGGCATGGAACGGCCCACGGCGGCCGCCTCGAACGCGAGGCGCAAGGCCGGGAAACGTTCCAGGTCCGCCTCTTCGAAGGCAAGCTGCCCAACGCGAGCCAGGTTGAGGCGCGGCAGGTCATTCTGCGCGCGTTCCGGATAGAACAGCGCGTACTGGATGGGAAGGCGCATATCCGGCAGGCCCATCTGCGCCATCACCGACCCATCGGCGAAACGCACCATGCTGTGCACGATGCTCTGCGGGTGGACCACCACCTCAATTCGGTCGGCCGGAACATTGAACAACCAGTGCGCCTCAATCACCTCGAGGCCCTTGTTCATCAGGGTGGCGCAGTCAACGGTAATCTTGGGGCCCATATTCCACGTGGGGTGGGCCAGCGCCTGTTCCGGCGTTACGGCGGCGATGCGTTCGGCGTCCCAGGTCCGGAACGGGCCGCCACTGGCGGTCAGGATCAAGGCCTCAACGCTGGCGGGCTTCTCCCCGTTCAAACATTGGAATAGCGCGCTGTGTTCCGAGTCGATGGGCAGCACCACGGCGCCATGGCGGCGGGCGGTTTCCATCACCAGTTCGCCGGCGGCCACCAGCACTTCCTTGCTAGCAAGCGCCACGTTCTTGCCGGCTTCCAGCGCCGCGAGAGTGGGCAAGAGCCCGATGGCGCCTTTCACGCTGACCACGACGGTATGAACGTCTGGATGCGTTGCGGCGGCGATGAGGCCGTCCATTCCGCACCGCACATCGGAGTTCGGGCACAGACGCCCGAGCTCGCGCGCGGCCCGCGCGTTCATCATCGTCAGCAAGGCGGGGTTATAGCGGGCGGCCTGACGGGCGACGTCATCGGCGCTGCGGTCCGCGGCCAGGGCCACTACGCGCAGCCGGTCCGGGAAGCGGTCTGCAACGTCGAGGGTCTGGCGGCCGATGGAGCCGGTAGAGCCGAGCACGGCGATGCCGAGGGGTGTAGTGCTCATGGGTACACTCATGGTACAGCCGTCGCATCCGGCGAAACAAGGATAGCGGAGCGATGATACATGATGGGCGGCGCAGCTTCGTTCATGCCCGTTCAGGGTTGCTTCCCTTCGGCCGGCAGTTTCACCGTCACCGTCGTGCCGTGGCCCAGGGAACTGGCGAAGGCCAGCGCGCCGCCATGGGCTTCGGCGATGCCCTTCGCAATGGAAAGTCCCAGCCCCACGCCGCCGTCGCGGCGCGAGCGCGCCGGGTCTACCCGGTAGAAGCGCTCCCCGAGATGCGGCAGGTGTTCTGCAGCGATGCCCGGGCCGGTGTCCGCCACCGAGATGGCCACGTTGGGGCCGTCGGCGATTGCGGAGACGGTAACCGCGCCATCCTTCGGGGTGTAGCGGACGGCGTTCCGCAACAGGTTGGCGAAGAGCCGAACGAGTTCATACTCGTTCCCGTAGACGCAGAGGCCGGGGTCTACGCCATCCATACAGATGGAGGGCCCGCCGGCGCCCGCCGCCATATCCGCCGCCTGTTTCACCAGCTCGCGGACGGGGAGATCCGAGCGGCTTCGCGCAAGCTGGTCGGCATCGGCGCGGGCGAGCAGCAGCAGGTCTTCCACGAGGCGGCCGGCGGCGTGGGCGGCGCGATCGATCTCTTCGGCGCTCTGCCGCCACTCTTCGGCGGAGGCCGGCGAGCCCAGGGCCAGGCTGGCGTTCGCCTGGATGACGGTGAGCGGCGTGCGAAGCTCATGCGACGCGTCCGCGGTGAAGCGGCGCTGCTGTTCCACAAGGCGGCGGAGGCGCTCCACGAGGCGGTCCTGTTCGGAGAAAGAGAGCTCCAACCGTCCGAGCATGCCATTGATCGTAACGGCCAGATCGGCGAACTCATCGTGTCCCGTCACGGGGAGACGCTGCGAGAGGTCTTGAGCGCTGATAGCGCCGGCCGTGCGGGTGATGCGGCGCACCGGTCCCAGGGCGCGTCCGGTGACCAGAGTTCCCACCGCGCCGGCGAAGAGAAGGGCCAGCGGCGCCAGAAGCAGCAGGGCGCCGTTGAGCCCGTCCAGCACGCGGTTCACCTCCGCCAGCGGGTATGGGATCTGCACAACGCGGGCCGGAGCCATATCCGGCGGCAGCGGCCACGTGATCACGCGGATCGGCTCTCCGTCGGACTGGGTTGTGGAGTACGCGGGCCGGCCGGACAGGGCGCTGCGGAGCGAATCGCGGTCCCAGAGGTCGCCGCCGTCCCGGGGCACGATGACGCGTCCCTGGGCGTTAGCGAGGCGCGGGCGGTAGGCATCGGCGAACAGGCCGTTTGGGCCGGCCGGGTCCGGCGGCGGCCCATCGGGCAGGCCTTCGCCCCCGGGCGGCACAGGCGGCCGCGGAGGCAATCCGGGCTCCGGCGGGCGGCCAGGCTGGCCGTTTCGGAGAGTTTGGCCGGCGATTCGCCGGGCTCGTTCGGCGAGTTCGCGGTCTACCGAGGCCATCAGCCAGGCGCGCACGGTGTAGCGGACCACCACGCCCATGATGACAAGCATCACCGTGAGCGCCAGGATGTTCCACAGCATCAACTGCGCGCGCAGTGATCCCCAACGCGGTCCCGTCTTGCCGATGGTCATCCGGGGCTCCCCTCTTCGGCCGGGCGGCGCAGGGTGTATCCAAACCCTCGCACCGTGTGGATAAGCCGTTCCGCGTGTCCCGCGTCAATCTTCTTGCGCAGGAAACCGATGTACACATCCACCGTGTTCGAGAACGTGTCGTCGTCGGCCCAGACATTGTCCAGGATCAGCTCTCGGGTGAGGACCTGGCCCTCATTGGCGGCGAGCGCCTCGAGGAGGTCATACTCGCGGCGGCTGAGGACGATCTCCACGCCCGCGCGGCACACGCGGCGGCTGGCGGTATCGACCTCGAGGTCCGCCACGCGGATGATGCGCGATCGGTTCACTGATTCGCGTCGGGTGAGGGCGCGCAGGCGGGCGAGGAGCTCGGCGAAGTCGAACGGCTTGGACAGGTAGTCGTCCGCGCCCAGATCGAGGCCGCGCACGCGGTCCTCCACATCGCCGCGGGCCGTGAGCATGAGGATGGGAACCTGGTTCTTGCGGCGCCGCAGTTCCTTACAGACGCTCCACCCATCCATCACGGGCAACATGACGTCCAGAACAACGGCGGAGTAGGCGTTGAGCAGGGCCAGGTCCAGGCCGCGCCGGCCGTCGTCGGCGCAGTCCACCCGAAAGCCGGCCGCTTCGAGCCCTCGCCGAATGACCCGCTGGATGGCGGGCTCGTCTTCCACCACGAGGATTTTCATATCGCTCCACCCCTCCCGAATCCATCGGCGCGTTCGCCCCGTGCCTATAGGATATGCGAAATGGAATATGACGCGCGAGACCGCTGGGATCCGCTGGTCAGCGAGAAGGCAGCGCTTCCATGGCGCCGTTCTAGCTCCCTCCTACGTCACGCTGAGCGAAGCGAAGTGTCTCGGCCTGACCGGCCGCACGGCGAAACGAGACAAGCACCGGGGCAAAGGTTGGCCCGGGCGGTTGGTACGCTGTCTGAGGCGCAATGCACGGCCGAGACCCTTCGCTCCTATTGAAATGCGCGTGTTCGTCGCTAGTTCGGGGGGCTGTGTGGCTCGCCCCGCCGTTCGATCCGCCGTCCGAATCAGCGGGCAAGGCTTGCCCAATCGTTCCAACTAAGTGTGTTTTGCGCGTGGGCCACAATTGCGGAATGCGTAGCGGGGCGGTCGGAGGAGGAGGAGATCGTCGGGCAAGGGAGAGATATGGTCTGGCGGTATGTTGGGAGCGAGTATGCGG
>DASXUL010000156.1:0-85110 GCA_036504855.1 Armatimonadota bacterium
GTGCCGTACCGCTGACCTTTCCGGATCGCCCAGTCATCCACACCCAAGGCGCGGGGCGTCGGCATTTCGGGACATGCCGCCGCCCGGACATACCGGAGCAGCGTCTGGCGGCTCACGCACTCGCCTTCGCTCCTCGCGAACCGTACTCCAGGTCGGCCACCGAGAACCAGGCCGATCTGTTCCAGGTGTTTCCTCAAGCGGTCGGTCCTGCGCGCCTTGGCGACAACAAGGTCTGGTAGCCCTTCTGTGAACGTCCGACCACAACAGCGGCGGTTGTCGCAGAAGAAGCGGCGGACATGGTCCTCCAACACAACGGGATGACCGAGAAGTGACATGTCCTGGAGCAACCGCCAGCGCCAGATATGCACTCTTCGCGCCCGACGTCCGCAATGAGAACACGGCGCTCCGCGACATCGTGATTCGGCGAGCACTAACCAGAGTTGGCCGCTGGACCGAACGGGGTCTCGAAGAACTTCCACAGCTGTGATTCGGAGTGACTTGGGCAGGGAAATCCAGTTGGCAATAGCGGTAGTGGACACTTGCTTCACCTCCACGATTTCGATACGTGGAAGAGATAACACATTTCGCCACCCGGGTAAACACTCCTGCGACGCTCAGCCATGCGGGGCGTCACGCTCATCGATCGGCAATCGACCTTCACCATCTGTGGGCCAGACCCATTTTACACGCGGCGCTGACACTTGGGGTCGAACCCGCTCAGGCGGCTGATCTCGCTGAGCGAAAGCCCCGACCGGCGCATCTCCTCTATCTCCGTCACGTTCTCACCTCGTAGCAATCCCGCCAGCTCCTCCCTCCGAGGAAAGGGTGGCGCTCAGGGCTACAGATGGACACTTTTCACACGGCGATAGGGCATCCTTTTCACGCGGCGTTGACAAGGACAACGAACAGATCCGTGGTAGGCGCCCATCCGACCATTGCTGGTAGGCATCCATCCGGCGGTCACTGGTAGGGTAGCAGGCGGCTACTGACATCCGCCGAAATACGCACGAAGCCCCCCGAGAGAATGTTGGGTCAGGATTTGGACAATACATGGCATGAGACAGACGTAGCCTTCGGCACTGCTTGGCCCCACTACAAACCCCGTCGCAACGATCCACCGCGGAGCTTCATTCAGGCACGCGGAGCAACAGGTCTCGTTGTCCCCATTTGTTGCTTCAGTTAAGGAGAAACCCCTTCATCATGCGAATCCTGTCGATCCAGTTCGCGCTGTCAATCTTCCTTGCGTCCGGAGCCGTGATGGCCTGCGCTGGTGCGGTGCCGCACGTAGGTCTCCCGGCCATCGGCTCAGTCCGGCTGGAGCACGCTCGCGCGACCCCGGTCCATCCAAGTGATCGCCTCGCTCACCTCCCCCTCCTCGACGTGAGGCAGTTCGGTGCGTTGGGGGATGGTCTCACCGATGACTATGAGGCCATATCCGCGGCCGTCGCCTACATGAACTCCATCGGGTCGGGAACGCTCGTCTTCCCACCAGGGGTCTACAGGATCGACCGATATATCGGCGACGCACGCACGCCTGCCACCACCGCCATTGAGTTCCAGAACTGCCATGACTTCGCCGTCCAAGGATTCGGCGCGACGATAGAGGTGAAGGGGGATTTCCACAAGACGGCGGACGTGCCGTTGGGCGATATCGAGGGCGACGGCGTGCCTCGATACAAATCCCTTCGTCGGGCGATAACGCCGTTCGTGTTTCGCAACTGCCAACGCTTCGAACTCCAGGGCTTTACCGTGAATGGAAACGTAGACAAAATGACGCGGGATCTCAACGTCTACCAGGGGCCCGGCGAGGGTGTCGCCACCTACGGATGTGCGGACTACGCGCTTGAAGACCTCTACGTCCACCACATGAGCGAGGATGGAATCTACATTGGTGGCTTGGCGCGAAAGCCGGCGATCGGCGAGGCGGCGAAAGCCGACCGAAACGTCAGCATCCTCCGGGTGGTGAGTGCCAACAACACGCGGCAAGGGCTGTCCGTCATCCATGCGCGTGGCCTGATCGCTACTGACAGCGTGTTTGTCAACAGCGGCCTCAACGATGCGAGTGGCTCGGCAATCGGCCCCTATGGCGTCGATCCCCCGACGAATGGCGTTGACATCGAGCCGGACTATCCGGCCCTTCCCACGCCGATCCAGACGGGAGTTACATATGGCGAGGGGGAATACGTAGCCCCTCCAACGTCGAACGGACACATCTACCGGGTTCGGAGCGGTGGGTCCCTCGACAGCTCGCCATCCACCCAGTGGTCCACAAAAGGAGCCACGTTCCCCGTAGGCAGCCTGACGTTGGCGGATGCTGGCACGACCTATATGGACGTGCAGGCAGGCCAGCAGACATTCGAGAACTGCACCTTTGCCGGCAGCGTCGGCGAAGAGTTTTCATCGACGCAGTTTGCCCGCACCGATACCATCTTGATCCGCAACTGCAACTTCTATCGGGAAGCCCACGACGGTTCATCGGCAGCCCGACTGGCTGTGCCCAACACGACGGTGGAAGGCAGCCGGTTCGTTGGCGGGCGGCTGCTTCTGACTGGCAACAGCGTATCAAACACGTCGGCCACGGCTATCGGGAACACGTTCCTTACCTCCGGAGTGGGCGTGTATGTGCATCCTGAGTCCACGGGGGATGTGGTGGTGCAGGGGAACCTGCTTGTCTGCACTCGCTCCGAGCCAGGATGCAACCTACTCTGCGAAGTCCATTCTAGTAGCGCACATTTCACGAATAACACCCTCTTCCTGCCAAAAGCCACGCTCGCGGATTCGGAAGAGACCCAGGCGGTGTACTTTGCCGAAGCGTCGCAGATACAGGACAACACCTATGTGACAGATGCGCCGGCATCAAACAGGGCCTTTACCGTATTCTACGACACGGGCGCGGCGCGCCCTACCCACGAGTTCGCCGCGCATGGCTCTGCCTTTGAGTTGATCGGTCCTCGGGCACCGGTTGCGGAGGAGCCGCCCACCACCCTCGCCCCGCCATCTCTGGCGTCGGCGTCTCGCCTGGCCGATCGGACCCAGGTGACGGGATCGATAGACCATGGCCACGACGGGCTCTCGCTTGAGTTCTTCAGCAGACCCCCTGGGAGCGATATCAGCGACGCCGACGACTACAAGTTCGTCGCTGAAGTGCCCGTTGGTGCATCCTCGAGTTTTGCCCTGGATCTGCCACCGCTGGACATAGGCACGGAGCTGTCCGCCGTCGCAGTGCGACGACTGGACGGCGCGATCCTCGATGGGACCGCGCTGTCAAACACCATTCACGTAACGGAGGGAACGGCGCCGGCAGATCCGCCGCTCACACTCGGCTTGATCGATCCGGGCACCTCACTGACCCTGTTTGGCGGATCGCATATCGAGGTTCGCTGGTCCGTGGAGCCCTCAGCCTACGTGCAGGCCCAGCGCGTGGAGCTGTCGCGTGACGGTGGACTACTCTGGGAAGCCGTGTCGGGAGACCTTGACGCCTCAATACGCCAGTGGGATTGGCTGGTGCCAATCGTCGATCCGAGTGAGGGACGCCTGCGTGTCACCGCGGTTGACTTGCAGAACCGGCAGTGGTCTTCGCCGGATTCAGTGGACTTCGCCATACAGACCGTGTCGCCATGGACGGTCTCCGATGCGGCGGCGGCCCTGCGCCTCTCGGCTGGCATCCAGCCGGTATCTCCGGACGATATGCGCCGTCTGAACGTTCTTGATAGCGCAGATACGATCGGCCGGATCACTCTCCTGGACGTGCTGGTAATCCTGCGCGCGGCATTCGGATGGCGGTCATAGCCCTTCGGCATCCGCCTGAACCCTTCGAACGATCGCCCGCCAGGGCACCCTGGCCTCCTCCATCCGCCCGGCCTCCGATCTGCAGTCGCGATCCCTCATCCGGCCGTGCTCTCACCATTCAGCGGCTGGCGTGCGCAGAAACAGGCGTTCATAAGGTAGGTGACGAGAGACCCCGCGACTTTGCCGCACAGTGGCCGCAGAATCCGAGCCAGCACCCTGTGTCGCGGATTCCCCGACTCGGACAGCATGTCGAGCTTCGCAGCGATGAAGTCACTCGTTTCCAGCTCGACACTGGCAAATCGCCCCTGGAATACGCTCCTGATTTCGTTCATGAATCGATAGTATGTCTTTTCCGTGAGGTAGTCATCCCACCTAAGAGCGGCCTCCAGCGCCGACTCCCCACACAGCCTTGGGCGGAGCCTCAGGGCGTAGAACATGCGGAGATAGCCGATCCGCACCCTTCCCGGCGGTACCCAGTGAGCAAATGGGATCTTGAGATGACATTCAATGGGATGGCTTGCCATCGGGAAGTTCACAAGCAGGACGCCTGATGGTTTGAGAACCCGTGCACATTCGGAGACCATCTGATCAAGGAACCGAACGTGCTCGAACACCTGGTTCGCATAGACGACATCAAACGAGGCGTCCGGGAACGGGATGCGTCGCTCGTCCGACGTGACCTTGATATGCGAGGCGAAATCCCCACCGTAGTGTCCTTCCAGGCGCGCGCGCAGTTTGGCCTCCCGGTCTGGAAAGTCGTACCCATGCATGTCGTACCCGTAGGACAACAGCAACTCGATGGCCGCGCCGTCACCGCACCCCATGTCCATGACACTGATCGGCCTGCCACCAGCGATATCGTGCAGGCGTCTTGCCAGATACAGCGATGTCGGTGAGTTCCAGGTTCGTGAGGTTGCCGCAGGCGCGGCGCAATCCGTTTGTCCCAGTTGCATAGTGTCTGCTGCTCCGATCAAAGATACCCGTCTGTGCCGGCTACGCACCCGCAATCCCGGAGTGGTGCTATAGCTTCACCCGACAGGCGACATCATCCATCGACATCGACTGGAAACCGTATCGCCCATTCAGGCGTTCGTAGTGGGTCAAGAGGCCTTCCAGCATTGCGAGGTTCGCTTCCAGGTGAGTTCCAAAGTTGTGGGGATGCCACCAGAGGTGAACCATCCGACCGTTTCGGGCGGCCCGATCCATGTCATCCGTGATCCTCCGCCTGAACAACTCGCCAAACCGTGCAAGCTTCGGCTGGAATGGACTCAGAAAGTGGGTTGCTGCGACGTTGCACAGCCCGTCGGCCCGTTGAATGGACGCGAAGTCTAGCGTTCTGCTGCCCGCGACATGAACGTACCGGTCAAGCATTCTGATCCCGCGTTTCGCGGGATGCGTGCGAGCGCTCTCCGGGCAAGGGCGGTAGACCCATGATGGATCCACCCCGCGAAAGCTGGAAAATCCGAAGTCGCGGATGGTGTCCGTGTAATCGGCATTGAACTGATGCCTCGGGAAGACGAGGGACCGGAGCTCGATCCCCCTGTTCCTGGCGATCGCTACAGCGCATTCCAGATCGGCGGCAAATGACTCCCTGGAATTCCCCTCTTCGAGGCAGTAATAGTGTGAGAACGTATGCGACCCTATGTCTTGGCCGGGTGTCTCCCGGATGCGATCAACCAGGCTCGCCGCGAAATTCGCTGGGTCGGAAGCCTCGTCGTCCCCAGTTGGATCGGCATATGGATTCAGGCGCTCGTCCGCGTAGCGCGGCTGGGTCGACGGCCAGAACCGCCTCATCTCCTCCTTCGTGGACGCGAAGAGAAACCCGACGGTGGCCCAGGTGGCTCGAATGCCATAGCGCTCGAAGAGATCCAGTATGCGCGGAATCGCCTCCCTGGCTCCCAAGACGTTGCGGAGATACGAGTCCGGACCATGGCAGAGCTCCCTCACTCCCCAGCGGAGCTCGAAATCGAGCGAAACCACGAAGGCGCCCGGAAGCCCGCGCTCAGGACCGGTACCCTCTCCCCGCGTGTCAATGTGACCGCCATCCATCATGCGTGCCTCCCCTTGTCGACATCCCGGAACCCGCATCTTGCGCGACCCGAGTGGTCGACGAAGGCGTGGTTCATCGGGCCTCCTTAGGCTGCGCCCCCGCGAGCGGGCACAACCTCGATCGTACCAGATCCCCTAATGGCCGGATCGGCCTCGGTCTCATCGCTGTCGCCGGCTTGCGCCGCAATCAGCGCAAACAGCAGCCATGTCGACTTAGAGTAGTCCCAGCTGATCGTGGACGCACCGATGACCCACGTCACCATCAGGAATGCCCACAGTTGTCTTTGTGGTGCGTCCATCCTCAGCGCAGACCTCGCCGAAGCCACGAGCAACAGCAGCCACAGCGTGGCGGAAGGCAGCCCGCCATCCACGGCAACCGACAGAAATGTGTTGTGCGCGGCGATCCGAATGCCGATCTTGCGGACGATCGACTCCCGGAACGCCCCAACGCCAACGCCAAGGAGCGGGTGTTCGCAAAAAACGGTAGCCCCTGCCTGCCAGATCGGGAGGCGGCCGCTCCAGTCCCCACGGCTGGAAGCGTTCATCGTAGACGCAATGCGCTCAATCGACGAAGAAGGAACCAATGGCATCAAGGCGAACGCGGCTGCCGTCAACGCCATCAGGACGGCGATGCCTATCGACCTGCGACGTCTGACCGAAGTGAACACGATGTACCCATAGGCGACAACGGCCGCCGCAGCCGCTCCTCTGGACCCCGTTAGCGGTATGGCGATGAACGCCATGAGAGGGTAGGCGTAGTTGATCGCCCTGCCTAACCTGCCGCGCGTAACACCCGCAAGATACCAGGCTAACAGCGTCCCAATGGTCAGGATAAGGCCAAGCTCGTTCGAGTCCGTACCCGGGGCGGCGTAACGCAGGTATGACGCTTGTTGGCCCGACTCGTACGCCAATACCGTCTGCACGGCGGCCACGTAACAGCCCAACACATACATCTGCATCAGCGCGTGCTGCTGGCTACGCTCGCGGGCGAACTCCCAGATCATCCACACCAGCGTCGCAAGCTGGACATACGTGATGAGTAGTTCCAGGCTGAGCGGGATGGAAATCGTCCAGAGCACCGTGGCGGCAGACCAGAGCACGAACGCCGCAAAGCACAACACGATTGGACTGGGAGGGCGCACCGCGGGGCGGGAGCATACGGTCAGGCAGGCAAGTACGATGGCGCACAGTCCAATGGTGCGGCTGATCGTGCCGATCCCGGCGATCATCAGGACGTTTTCCCACGGTATCGTGAAGCACAGGGCGCAGAGCGCCCAGAATGTGAGCTTACGCAATGTCCACGTCCTCCAATACATCCAAGTATTGGCATACGGCGGACTCCCGCGTATACGGCGCCCACGCGTCTCGAGGGACGGGGCGGCGCGCCGACCTCAGGGCTGCCTCGATCGCCGCCGCAAGAAGGTCCGGGGAGCGCACCGGAACGAGCGTTCCATGTAGCCCACCTCCGAGTATCTCCCGAGGACCGCTCTCGCAGTCAGTCGAAACAATCGGAACCTCCAGGGCGAGGGCCTCGATCAAGACCGTGGGAAGGCCTTCACGTACGGATGACAGAACGAAAACACCCGAGCGCCTGATCCATGCGTACGGGTTGTCAACAAACCCTGGCAGGAGGACATCATCCTGCACGCCAAGCTCCGCACACAGTGATTGGAGCTCCGCCCGCTTGGGTCCGTCTCCCAAGATGACGAGACGGCACGGGGTTCGCTTCCGCACGCTTGCGAATGCCCGAACAAGAGTGGAGTGGTCCTTGGCATCGGCGAGGCGGCCGACGGTGATCAGGACGGGTGGCATCCCTGGCCGCAACCAGTCATGATGCAGAGGCTCATTGGCGAGCGTGAAGAGCCTGTCCGTTACAACCGGGTTCAGGATGGTGCGGATCGAGTCGCGGGGCAACCCACTTCTTCGCGCCGCGTCGTCCGCAACGCCTTCCGAAACAGCGACAACGGCGTCTGCCCACCGGTAGAGGCGTGCTGAGATTGAGACTGTGGCCCGCTCTACGGGGGACTGACGCTCCTTGGATATTGCCAGGTAGTTGTTGTGAACGGTAACGACGGCTCTGGATTTGGCTCTGGATAGCCACCGCGCCAAAACGCAGATGACGTTCGCATTTTCCAGGCCCGACAGGACTGCGCTTGGCCTTTCCCTTCGGAGGTACTTGACGAGAGGCAATAACGCCGTGAACGTGCTCCAACTCCGCAGGTCGACGACGCGGACTCCATCCGCCACATCAGCGAGGAAGGGACCCTTCGCCTGTGCCAGTACTAGGTCGCACGCGATGCCGCGGGCGGCTATGCCGTTCGCGATGTGTACCATCACGCGCTCAGCGCCGCCCCCTAGAAGGGAGCTTATGAAGATCGCTATGGGGCGACGGGTCACGGAACCTCCTCCGGATGGAGACGCCCCACTTCGGATGGGGACATGCTGGCAGGCATTCGACGTAGCGTCCTGTGGCCGATCACAAGGGAGCCCGCCAACTGGAAGGCCGCCGCAATCACCGTCGCCCACGCGGCACCCAGGAGCCCATGGGACGGCGCCAGGATCATGCAGCCCACGGCCGAGACGATTGCCGTCAGGGCGAATAGCGGCAGCTGCTCCCGGAAGACGCGAGCGGCGGTGATCGCGCAACCCAACATCCAGGCGCAGTAACCAATCGCCGCCGCAACCATTGTCCAGGTGAACACATCCTTCGACTGGGCGTATTCGGGCCTGTACATCACCCTGAGAATCCACCCGCCGAAGAAGTACGCAACGCCGATGCCGGCTACCCCGAGCAACGCTCCGATGCCCACCATCCGGCCGCACAGGGTGACAAAGTCCTGACGCTGTCCCGCTGCATAGTACCTAGCCAACCGCGCACTGGCTGACTGACTGAGGGCCCCGACGATCATCGAGCCCACGAGCACGAAATACGAGATGGCCGCAAAGACGCTGAGTTGCCGCGATCCCAGAGACCGCTCAATGAAATACCTCGGCATGCTCTGGTTCAGCGAAATGAGCATCGACACGACTCCGAGCGGAGCGGACACCCGAACAAGGGGCCAGAGCGTTCGCAGGCTCCGCATCGGCCGGAGGCGAGAGGGCGTGGGAGTTGAAGGCGAAGCGAGAGTGTACACCAACGCCGCCGCCGAGCCAACGGCCGATGCGGCAACCGCCAGAACGAGGCTCTCCGTCCTCCAAATGGCGATGGCCAACAGCGTGGTGGAGACCGTGCCGTTGAGGATTAGGCTCCGCGCGATCATGTCCATGCGCTCGCGCCTCTGCCACGAACCGTAGAAGATATCTGCCACGCCGTCAGTGGACTTCATCAAAGCAACCAAGGTGACCACGCGGATGGTGGTGAGGTTCAACCCGGACAAGTGTGCGATCCCGATGGCGAGTGCGAATGCAGCCAGGGTTGTGATCAGTCGGAGCGTCAGATAGTCCGCAAAGCTGAACTCCCGCTTGACGTCCGTCTGCAGTACCTGACGCATCTGGAGGCTGCAGAGCATCATGACCGGCGTGACGATGCCTAGCGCCAGCGCGAACTGCCCCACCGCTTCCGGGCGGCCCAGCTTGGCGAGGACCACGACAACACCCCACTGGCAGGCGCTGTAGAACCCGCTGCCAAAGAGCGTCCATGAGAAGTTCCTTCGGAGGGAGTGATTCCCCTTGGCCTGGAATGACGTTTCGGTGGGCATGACTGGGACTATGCTTCCTGGCTCACGGTTGCCCGCCCGGCGAAGCCGCACTTGAAGGCGAGGAATTCCTCATACAGCGCCTCCCACTGGTCAACCACACGCGGAAGGCCGTAGTTTGCCTCGATGTGCAGTCGCCCCGCCGCGCCCATCGCGCGGCGACGGTCGTACGGCACTCCTACTAACTGCTCCATGGCAATGCCGAGGGCGTCTGGATCACCCGGGGGCACGAGCAGTCCGCTCACCTCCGGGTGCACCAGTTCGGCAACTCCCCCCACGCGCGTGGAAACGACGGGCACCCCGGCGGCCAGGGCCTCCATCATGGCGTTTGGTAGCCCTTCCCACGCGGAGGACATCACAAAGGCGTCCGCAGCTTGGAGGAGCTGCGGGACGTCCGCACAGTGGCCCAGGAACTGCACGCGGTCTGCCGCTCTCAGCCTGTTCGCAACATCGCGGAGCTCCGGGAGGCCTTCCCCCGTTCCGGCGATGGCAAGGTGAACTCGATGGGCGTCCCGAAACCGGGAGAATGCCTTCAGCAAGGACGGGTAGTCCTTCGCCTCCGTGACCCGCCCGACGGCCAGGAACAGGAAGTCAGACTCCCCTAACCCCAGCCTGCGCCGCATTTCCCACCTTACCGAATCCGGCTGCTGGTATCTGGAGGGCACCAGCCCGTTCGGGATGACCCGGAGGCGATTAGCGGGCACAACCCGGCGGCGTACAAGCTCCTTCGCGGCCAACTGCGAGTTGGTGGTTGTGATATCGCCGAGCCAGTCGGTGCTCCGGAGCAGCGCATCGCGTCGGGCGCCGCCGAAGGTCACGCTTCTGATCGAAGACACTGTCACGGGAACGCCCGCCAGTCTGCCCGCCGTTCGAGCGACGACGTTGGCGTGGAACATGAACGCCATCAGGACGCTGGGCCGAAGCTTTCGCAGCAGGGACGCCGTCTCCGTCCACGCCCGAAGCTGTGGCTTACCGGGGCTCAGGCTGAGATAGTGGACCGGAACGCCGCTCTGGGCCAGCTCCTCTTGATACGACATCGGCTCGCGAAGCGAGATCACGGAAACATCCCAACCCCGCGTCTTCAGTTCGCCCGCCACATTGACCAGTTGCGTTTCAGCCCCACCAGTCTCCAGGCTCGTTGTTAAGTACACCAACGAACGCTGACCATTCCCCGAAGCCCGCTTCCACATCGATGCCATTTCATTCCTTCCGGAGGCCGAAACGCCGACGGCGGCTGTCCGCCAACTACTGAGACCCCTGCCTCGCGCAGGCGAGTCGAGCACGCTGGCTCACCTGACGAGCCCATACATAAGCGGGCTCGCAAGCGTGGCGATGGCACTAATGATGTTTCCCTTCTCGATCCGCTCATTACCTCGAACATAGATAACGTCACCTGGCTGGATCTCGGGGTTCTGTGTCTTGTCGCCGTTCTTCAGGAATCGCTGGAAGTCCAGCTTCGTCAGAACCTGCTGGCCATTGACCGTTCGCACGACAACGACCTCGCGGAGTTTCGCCTGCCGGTTGGTTCCCTCAGCCAACCCCAGTGCGTCGGCCAGTCGAACCGTCGACGCATCCGGCAGGTCGAAGTACCCTGAGCGCGCGACTGCCCCGAGCACGGCGATGCGCGACTCGTTCGCGGGGATGATGAGCGTATCCCCGGACTTCAGCTCGACGTTTTCCTTGGCCGACGCGTCGGCCATCGCGCGCTTGATGTCCACGGGGATTGCCACGGAACCGCGCATGATCTGGGCCCGGCTCAACGCAGCGCGCTCGGTTACGCCGCCGCAGACCGCCAGGGCCTCAAGAACGCCGAAGTGGTTCTTCAACTGGTAATCCCCAGGATTGCGTGCCTGGCCGATGATATGGACGACGTTCGTGTCCGGCGCGATCTGGACCAGATCGTCTGGCTGGAGTACCTCGTCTGAGTCTCGGATGTTGTTAACGAAAACGGCGTTGAGGTTGACGTCCAGGGTGTTCTGGCCCCGCACGACAGTCGTCCGCGCCAAGTCTGGTCGGGTCGTCAGCCCGCCCGCCTCCGCGATGACGTTGCTGACGCGCCAGCCGGGCTTCAGCTCGTACGAGCCGGACTTCGCGACCGATCCACTGATGTAGACCCGTTGCCTGGTCGACTGCTTGACGCTCACGGTGACGCGAGGGGAGTTCATATCGGTTTCCAGGCGACGGGCAACCTCGGCCGCAACGTCATCCGTCGTTTTTCCCACGGCGGAGATATTGCCTGCAATCGGGAACGTGAACGCTCCGTCATCGAGCACGGCGACATCCCGCGTCAGCTCGTCGTGGCCGTACACCGATATCGTCAAAACGTCGTCTTGCCGGATCCCATATGTGCTCGCATGCCCCGTCGAGACGAGAAGCACCGCCAGCAGCGATGGAAGGAAGGCTCTCATTTTCACTGTGACTCCATCTCTTCCTGCACGGATTGCCTGTAGGTTGGGGATTCACCCCGGCCGGCCGGGGTTCGCGCCGCCACGGGGTATGGATAGGCTCCATAGGGATCTAGGCTGCCATCGGCCTTGTTCAGGACGACACCCACGACATCCGCGCCCGCCTGTTGCAGCGTGGAGAGTGCAGTTTGGACCGCGTCGGCATCGATCGCGCGTGACTCGACGACCAAGATCACGGCATCAACCTGGGTAGATAGATCACTGGCATCCGTTAGGCCCATGACGGGAGGCGAATCCACGATGGTGATGTCATTCTCCTCCACAAGCTCCAGGAGCAGCTCGGAGAACCGACTCGAACCAATCAACTCAGTCGGGTTGACCGGCGCTGCACCTCCGGCGATGACACTCAGGCGGCCCAATGGCACGTTCTGTATCGCCCGCCGAGCCGAAACCTCGCCGCGCAGAACATTGGTTAGCCCGAGAAGATTGGGAAGGCCGAACAGGCCATGGGCGCTGGGGCTGCGCAAATCGGCGTCAACCAGCAAGACCGTTCTGCCCAGGGCCGCGAAGGCAACGGCCAGGTTGACTGCCGTTGTCGTCTTTCCTTCCCCTCTTACCGCGCTCGTCACCATCAGCGTGCGTATCGGACGGCGCTTCGCGGCGGTCAGCACTCCAGACCGGATGCACCGGTATGATTCCGCGGGTCCGCCGAGTGTGTTCCCAGTCACCAGATTGCCGCCAACGAGATTGGCGATCTCGTGTACAACGCCGATGACTGGGAGGTTCGTGGCAAGAGCGACATCCCGCCGAGATACGATCCTGTGATCCTGCGACTCGAGAAGCAAAGCTGCCGCAGCCCCAACAACCAGCCCCAGCAATAGTCCCACAGCGACGTTGACCTTGGCATTGGGCACCGCCGGAGCCAGGGGGAGACTAGCGGGTTCGACAACGGTTGGACTCGAAAACGCGCTTGCCTCCGCGACCCGCATCGCCTGGTAGCGATCTTCGAGCGCCAGGTAAGTCTTTTCCGCAGTCTGGACCGCGCGAGTTAGCCCGGCCAGCCGGAACTGCCTCTCCGGCAGGGTCGCCAGTTGTGCCTGAATGGACCGCATGGACCGAGCGTATCCCTTCGCGCGGGCCGATGCCGCCAGGGATTGCGCTTCCGAATCCACTAGGTCGCGCAGAAGGGTTTCATGGGTCGGGCTAGCTGTCACCTGCCTGCTAGTCACAATCGTCGCAATGGCCCTCCGCTCTTCATCACGCGCCGACTGGAGTTGCGCCTCCACCAGGCGGACCTTATCGTTGGTTGGCTTGTAGTCCTGAAGCAAGGATGCTCGCTGTACGTTCAGATCGGCGATCTGGGCCTGAAGACGGTCAACCAGAGGGTTTCGCGCGATGCTCATCGAGGATACGACATTTGCCGGCGTGCCCCGGAGCCGGAGTCGCAGGACCCCTCCTCGCGCTCGTGCCGCAGAACTCTCTGCCTCTGCCGCGGCGCTGGACGCTTCCAGGTCCGACAGCGCCTTTACCTTGGTCTGGTCGGTCGTGGCAAGATCGATGGAGCCGACGGCCGACTGGTAATCCCTCAACGCCTTCGACGCGCGGACCAGCTCCCCGGCGTAGCGCACCTTCTGCGACGCGAGGAACAGCCGGGCGGCACGAGCAGTTGCCCGATTCTGTTCGCTGTCGCGCTCCAGATACACCTCGGTTACGGCAGCAGCGAGACGTTGAGCCTGGCGAGCGTTGGCCCCCGAGGCCGTGATGGTGATGATGCTCGAGTCCTTTCCGCCAGACACCACCAAGGGTACATCGGCCTCCGAGGCAGCCACAAGTTGCGCGCGCCGGGCCCCTTCCTTAAGCACTGGCCACGATCTGATGATGCAGGCTTGGGTCTGAATGGCCCAAGAGTCTGAGTCAGGGCTACTCGACCCGCCGCCCAGCCCCCCAGGCGCATTGGCGTCTTTCGACCTGATCAGTAACTGCACCTCCGAGTCGTACCGCGGTCGCTTGCCCATGGTGATGGCAAGGGACAGCAGCAGGCAAGCCAGCACCGAAATGCCCACGACCCGTCTCCGGCGCGTGATGGCCTGCCAGACTTGTGTCAGTTCAACGTCGCGAGGCTTGCCGTCGAGCGGGCGGAGATTCCGCCAAGCGTCTGGGAACATATCACTCTCCTGGTTCGTCACGAGGCATGCGGCGGCGGGCCGAAGATGCCGAACCCTCGTTGCTAGACCTTGCGAAGCCCCACCACTACCCTCGGGCAGAATGGGTCGAGCGCGGCCCCCATTGCCGCGGCGCCACACTGGATCACGATCCTGCTCCAGAGACCATCTCGCCGATGGTCCGGATCAGGATCCGGAGATCCATCCACAGGGATTGGTTATACACGTACATCAAGTCGTATTTGAGCTTGGTGTGTACATCCGTCTGGTAGCCCCCGTACACCTGGGCTAACCCGGTGATTCCGGGCCGCACCCGGTGACGGGCTTCATAGCCTAGCACTGTTCGACGGTACTGGGACACGAATTCCGGACGCTCCGGTCGAGGTCCGACAACGCTCATGTCCCCCCAAAGCACGTTGAGAAACTGCGGTATCTCGTCAAGGCGGGTGGCTCTCAGAATGCGCCCGACTGGTGTGACTCGGGGGTCGGACTTCCCGCACGAGAGCACTGCGCCCGTAACAACCTCGGCATCGGTAACCATCGAGCGGAACTTGAGGCATCGGAAGACCCGGCCATTCCTTCCGATGCGATCCTGCCCGAAGAGCACCGGTCCTGGTGACGTCAGGAGAATCGCCAACGTCACCAAGAGCGCAAATGGCGCGGTGACGATCAGTGCAATGATAGCGACAGCGGTATCCAACGCGCGCTTCGCCACGCGGCTGTCCAGGCGTCTGCGGCGTTGTGTCGGTAAGGTGATCAGGGGAACGTCGTTCACGGTTCCCAGCCGCGGCTTGGCGATCATCGCCTCATAGATCGTGGGAACGACAGTGATCGTTAAGTCGTAGCCACTAACGAGGCACTCCGCCAGGCTCTGCTTCCATGAGGGCGAATACGCCACAACGACTTCGGTGGCGGCATACTCCTCAATGATGCGAAGCAGGTCCGACGGCCTCCCAAGAACGGGGACCTGTCCGCTCGGCTGCACGCCATCGTCGTCCAGGAATCCGAGAACCTCACAGCCATGTGAGCGCTGCAACTGAAAGGCGAGAGACTGCCCAGCGATCCCGGCTCCGATCACGATGATGCGCCGCTGCGTCGTGCCCCGCCGAGCTGAATGGCTCGACATGACGATCGACTTTAGCCCGCTTTCCGGCATCCAACCGTATGTCATTAGCTTCACCTTGCTTAGCGCGGAATCATATCTCGCAGGGCCGCTCGTATCCGAGGGTGAACGCCGTGCGCCGCTCGACGATCCGCTGGTATACCGCGATTGTCCGCTCAAACATCATACTGAATGTGAATTCCTGTTCGTAGAAGAGCCGCGCCGCCCGGCCCATCGCCAGTCGAACATCTGGATTCGCCACGAGTTCCTCAAGTCGGTTGCGGAAGGCGCCCACATTCCCGCGAGGCACCAGGTAGCCCGTAACGCCATCTATGACTGCTTCGCCTGCTCCCCCAACATCGGAAACCACAGTGGGCAGGCCTTCGCGCATGGCCTCAAGCGTCGAGAGCGGAAAGCCCTCGTAGCGGCTTGAGAGAACGAAAACGTCAGATTCGCGCAAGATCGGTGAGACATCCGATCGGTGCCCCAGGAACTGCACGCGATCGGACAACCCCAACTGCTTCGACATGTCAACGTAAGCGCCGAGCTTCGGGCCATCCCCTACGAAGTTGACGGTGACGCCCGGGATGGCCTTCACCGCATGCAGCAGGATCCCCGGGTCCTTGGGGTCCGCCATGCGGCCTACCATAGTGATGCAAACGCTGCGCGATTTGCACCGATGGATGCTCCTCGACGCGGTGTCCGGAATGCCGTTGTGGATGGTGACCAGCTTCTGTGACGGTATCCCTGCGGAGATCGCCAACCGTCGATCGTAGTCAGAGACGCAGATGATCTGGTCCGCCCAGGGAGCCGCCCATGTCTCGATCTGACGGTAGAGCGCTTTCTGCGGTTGCGGAACGCCGTCCGTGAAAGCCCACCCATGGGCCGTGAAGACACATGGGATGCCGACCATCTGAGACGCCACGCGGCCTAGTATGCCCGCTTTTGATGAATGAAGCGATACCAGGTCCGGGCGGAACTGACTCATGATCCGCAGTATCTCGCGGGTTGCGCGCAGATCTTGTATGGGACGCGGAGGGTGACGTAGGGAAGGGCATGTTGATGTGGGTATGTCGTATCCCGCCAGGATCTCTCCGTAGACTCCCTGTCGACCGGTTACCACAAGGACGGTATGGCCATCTGCCTGCATCCGAGCCGCGAGGTTCGCAACGTAGACCTGTGCTCCACCTATATCGTCCGCGCGAGTGATTATGAATAAGGTGCGCATCGAGGATCCTTGTCCGACAGGCGAAAAGAAGGCAAACGGTCATGGGCCTGCAGAATGGGGAATGAGAGATGGCTGTCCCGCAGATATGTCGAGATCCCTGGCCCCTTGGTACGCCGATAGTGTCGCACAACTGATCGGGCATACCCCGCCGATGCCCTTCTAGTTCCGCGTCATTTACTAGGTTGAGTCCGGGCCGAACATCCACCTCGGCGCGCCAATCATACCACACGATGGTCGACACACCGGCAGGTGTTTGCCTTTCCATACCGCGATTCGCGACGGCTGCGTGCCTAGGAGCGTGTTATGCACTTCTTACCATTACGACTTCGGCCCCGCGAGCGTCACACTGAACTTGTGAAGGTCGTTTCGGCCAGCCGACGTGATGCCGCGGGCCGTGAGCCCCCCCAGAAGGCGAAGTAGTAGCCCGTGTTCGCATCTGCCTTGCACGACTGCTGCTTGGCCAGCCGCGCTTCCCTGCAGGGCCGGGCTGCCGTCGGTCGCCCGAAGTATTTGCCGACCGGCACATTGCCGCCCGCCGAGATCATGAAAAAGGGAAGGCTGGGCTTGTTGTCGACCGCGGCGCACTTCGCACCCCTATATGCCCCGACCCGTCGGGTCTGGCCCGACTGAACGCCCCTTTCCTCGCGTGGCGAGCCGAGGCAGTCTGCGCTTCCACCGCCAGCCGCCACCAGTCGATTCCGCTAGCCCGGTGCCTCTTTGTAGGCATCACCTGCTGCGTGCGCGACACACTGTAGCGCTGTCATTTTCGAAGCCTTCGCCAAGAGATCCTGCCAGAGCCACCACCCATCTCTTGGGGCGGCATCTCCCATAGGCGCTCTTGTGCCGGGAAAGGCCTTGTACCTGCATGTACTCGGTGGCGTAGCACACCCTCTCGCCTGATTGCTGCGAATCTGCTCCCCGACTTCGGTCCAATAAGCACGAAACCGGGTGTGCAGGTGAGGTACCAACAGCCGGGTCTTCCGCGTCGTCTGGCCCACAGACCGGGCACGGCTATCAGTCAGAATCTTGTTGGCGATATGATAATGCTCCTTCCCCCTTTGCCGCAATGGGTAATAGGTACGGGACCCTTATACCTAGGTGACACTACGGGGTGGCGTTGTCAGCGCCGCGTGAAATACGGGTCTGTGTCACGTTTGGTGATGGCTGGTAGCCCGGTTGCAGCGACTGGGTCACGCTTGCGAGCCGCGTGTCAGTACGCGCGCCACATGGTACCAGGGGATCGCGTTCGATACCAGCCACCCAATCGCGTTACGGTGCGTACCACCGGTTCGCGTTGTGATCCATACCAGTGAATCGCGTTGTGGTCCGTACCGCCCGATTCGCGTTACGGACCATACCACCCATGCCCGGGTGGCTACGACCGCGATGGCCTACGGCGGTTGCCCCGACCGCTCTTCCTGTCACACTGCTGGCAGGAGGAGCCCATGGAGCGACTTATCGTGCCACAGATCACTGAGATCCTGTACCGTCTGTCAACGCCGAGTGTAAAATGGGTCTGTGTCACGTTTGATGATCGCTGGTCGCCCGGTTACGTCGGCTCCAGAACCCTTCGGCGCAACAGGTCGAAGTTGGCGCGACCGTACATTTGCCGCTTGATCGTCTTCAGCCGCTGGACCGCTCCCTCCACGGGGCCGTTGCTCCACGGCAGCGCCATCGCCGCCTCGACCGCTGCTCGATCCTGCTCGAGCCCCTTCGCGAACCGCCGCATCTCGGCCACCCCACAAGCCGCGGCATTCGCCATCTACTCCGCGAACCCGACGGCATTTCCCTTGTCTTTCGACGCCCGCATCAGGGCTAGGAAGCCTTGCGCCACAGCGTGGAAGCTGCGGAACGGCTCACAGAGCCGGTCCACTTCCGCCAGCAATCTCTCTTCGCTGGCCGTACGCTCTCCCGGCTTCTTGAGCACAATGGCCGCCACCCTCCGAGGTGAACATCGATCGGGCTCGGTCTGTGATCCGTTCGATGGCGCGCACATGGGGGATAGAGACTCCGTCCAGCGGAAGGACTGGAGATAGTCCTTTACCACCGTGTAGTGTCCGGTGAACCCCCTGTTTCGCAGCTCGTCCAGAATCTCCACAGCATTGTGGCAGCCAGCGGCGCATCGCTCCTGGATATCCGCCTTGTAACCGTCGAGAACGCAGGCCCGCGGCGGGCGCCGGCTGCGTTCCGGGAAGATGTCGGCCTCAAGGAACTTGCGAACCGTCACGCGATCGAGATGCATCGCCCGGGCGAGCTGGGCGATGTTCATCCCCGCCTTGAATTGGGCCTTCACCTGTTCGTACCGCCCATACCGCCAGGCCCGGGGCCGTCGCGTGTCTTCATCCTGCCGCCTCGCTCGGCCAGTGTTAACGTTGGTCGTTGACGGCGGGCTCGCGGGCGTCGCGACGTTCACGGACACGGCGTCCGGGCTCACAGCATCTCGCTCGGTTGTGTTCGCTTGGACGGCTTCCTGAGCCTGTTGTAACAGCGCTCGATGCCGGTTCAAGATTCGTTCCAACGCGTCGCCAAGGTTCTTGGCCAGGTGAAAGCGGTCCGCCACCTGGATGGCTGCGGTAGCGCCGATGCGTGGTCCTTCCGCGTAGGCGGTGGCACGGTCCCGGCTGATGACTTCCACACCGGGGTGACACTTCAGCCACTCGGCCAGGCTTTCCGCGGTCCGGTCCGGCAGCAGATCGACCGGTTAGTGAGCTTCCAGGTCGTACAGGATGGCGCCGTAACGCTGTCCCTTCCTCAGCGGCCAATCATCCACACCCAGACACCTGGGTGTGGAAACCCCGGGGCAAAGCATGTCGCGGACGTAACGCTGCAGCGTCTTGAAACTCACCGCGTGTCCTTCGCTTTCGGCGAGGCGCGCGCCGGGTCGGCCACCCACCACAGGGCCTACGCGTTGCAGGCGATGCCGGAGGCGGTTGGTCCGCTTCGCGTAGGGCGCCGCCAGATCGGGGAGCCGCTCGTAGAAGATCCGGCGGGGGCAGTGGTGGTTGCGACACACGAAGCGGCAAACCCGGAGGTGAAGCATGACCGGATGATGACCGATGGCCAGGTCGGTGATCGTTCGGGTGTAACGGCTGTGGACACGCCGGGCTTTGCGCCCACAACCCGGGCAGGCCGCGGACCGTTGGCAGGATGCGACAGTGACGCAGACAGGCGCCTGATCTGGTTGGACGCTATCTTCCACGGCGATCACGCACAAGGGCGGCGGTAGTGACAGCCATCCCGAGACGGCAACGTGGTTCATTACCAGCACATCCCACAAGACCTGAGTTGACCGGTGCTGAAGGGATACCCGGTGTGCTCGGTGCCTCAGGCGGAAAGCGGCTCGCAAGCGTGATCGAGTCGCGGTAACCGGACGACCAGCCATCACCAAACGTGACACAGACCCATTTTACACCCGGCGAATTCTCACGCGGCGTTGACTCCCTTTACGTCGCGGATTACGGCAACCATCGCGTGCTGGGCTACCGATGCTCAACCACGCTACCGCTTCAGTACGGCGACGTGAACGGTGACGGGTTCGTAAACGTTGACGACGCCTCCGCGCTCCTCTCAATCCTCGGTGGAATGGGCGGAACAACAGTGCTGCAGATGTCAGACGTGGCCCCATCCTTCGGCGCACAGGGCTTCGGAGACAGCCGCCTCGACCTGACCGATGCCTCGCGCCTCCTGCGTTACATCAGCGGGTTGGAGCCTGGGTTCCCACGGTAGCGGCTCGCTCACGAGACCTGAAATGCGTGAAGCGCCTTCCCCTCGGCGAGGGGAAGGCGCTTCACGCATTAATGGCGGCTGTCCAATGGGACCTCGTCAGGAGAGCCTAGCCCGTCGCCTTCGCGTCAGCACCCGTACCGCCCCGCCGAGCAGGAAGATGAGGTTACCCAACTCGGGGATCGGGTTCACCGGCGAGAGGCGGTATGCGTGCCGCTCACCGTGCACTACCCCCACCGCGGCCAGCTGGCCGGCATCGTTGATATCACTCGCGGAGGTCAGCGCCCTTCGAAGCGCCGACTCGACCAGCGATTTGAGGTCCCAGACCTCGGTCGTGGTCGCGAGCCGGGGGCGGGGCAGACCCACTATCGCTCCGGCGCTGACACCCATGCATAAGCAGCGTAAGTCTGGCGGATGCCTTCTTCAAGGCTGATGCGGGCAGTCCAGCCGAGGTCGCGCAGTCGGCTCACGTCCAACAGCTTGCGAGGGGTACCATCTGGTTTTGTGGTATCGAACACGATCTTGCCGCTGTAGCCGGCGGCATCGGCAACGCGCTCAGCCACCTCGCGGATGGTCACGTCCACCCCGGTGCCGATATTCACTATGTCGCCCCTGTCATAGGTCTGCATGAGGTGCACGGTGGCATCGGCCATATCGTCCACATGCATAAACTCGCGCCGCGGCGTTCCGCTGCCCCAAACCACAACTTCAGGCTTCCGGCCGACCTTTGCTTCGTGGAATTTGCGGATAAGAGCCGGCAGCACATGTGAGCTGTTGAGATCGTAGTTGTCGCCGGGGCCATATAGATTGGTTGGCATCACGGAAATCGCGTTGAAGCCGAATTGCCGGCGGTAGGCATCGCACATCTTGATGCCGGCGATCTTGGCGATCGCGTAGGCGTCATTGGTTGGCTCCAGCGCCCCGGTAAGAAGAGCATTCTCGCTGATCGGCTGAGGCGCGAGCTTCGGATAGATGCACGACGAGCCCAGGAACACGAGCTTCTCGACTCCGTTCCTGTACGCTGCATCAATGACATTCGTCGCGATCAGCAGATTCTCGCGGATGAAATCGCCCGGGTACGTTGAATTCGCGTGGATGCCGCCGACCTTGGCGGCAGCCAAGTAAACATGCTTTGGCCGTTCCGCCTCGAAGAACGCTTTCACCGCACGCGGATCAAGGAGATCACACTCTTGGCGCGTTCGGAGGATGAGGTTATCGAAGCCTCTGGTCCTGAGGTTTCTAACGATTGCTGAACCGACAAGGCCGCGATGGCCTGCTACGTAGATCTTGTCCGAATGCACCATTACTTCCGCTCCAGTCGAGATATCGTTGGAAAGGTATCGCCAATTGCGAAACCGAGGAAAACTGCCGAGCGTCCCTACGCATGCATCGGCTCCGGAAGGACTCTCCATTTGCATAACCATATCGGGCGCGACGGCGCGATGCCAAAGCGAACGGCCAAACTCCGGTCTACCTCACGGGGACTTGCGTGCTGCATACTCACAACCAACGGCCGGACCGATGCGTTGCGGCGGAGGCAAAGAACCGATGGAATGAGCCGTGCGAATGCCCGCTGCTCGGGTTGGCCGAGCATCTCGCAGCCCTGATCGAAGACGTGGCAGTCCTTCACAACTTCGACGACGCATGGAAGTCAGCGTTCATTCGCCCTCACGGGACAGAAACGGAGCGGCGATCGGCAGCCCTTCACAGTACCTGTGCGAGGGACTGACTCACACGGCGCCGCCTTGGCACATCTCCGCAATCTCGAGGCGGATGCCCTTATCGAAGCTTCGGGGGGAGAACCCGAGATCCTCCCTGGCCGGAGAGATGTCGAATGCCTTGTCCTCCTGAAGGCGCAGCACCTGCTCATCATTGATCGGGAACCCAGGGAGCCATTGAAGCGCTCTGACAGCTGCAATGGCCGGAGCCATCGGGACCCTCACGCGAGTTACCCGTCGCTCAAGCACACCCAGAATCACCGCAATGATGTCCTTGTACATTATAGGATGGGGGCCGGCAAGATCGTAAGCCTTCTGCTCGGAATTGGGATTCGTCATGGCGGCAGTAATGCCATCGGCCAGATCCTCCACATACACCGGCTGCATAAGGCTCCGACCATCTCCAAACAGCGGGAACACCGGTGACCGATTAAGAAACGCTATTAGGCGATGCATGTTCTTGTCGCGCACAGTCCCATAAATCATGCTCGGCCTCAGGATCGTCCACGATAGCCCGCTCCCCTTGATGAGGTTTTCACCGATCTTGTAGATGTCGGAGCACCGATGGAAGCGCGAGTATATCCCCGTCGTGGTAACGAAGTAGGCGCGCGAAACACCAGATGCTCGCAGCAGCGGCACCGTTCGGGGATAGTACCGAGGGTGTGTCATATCGAGGAAACACACATCATCAGCAAGCAGCGTCTCATACGATGAAGGAACAGCGATATCGCCACGATGTATTCTGACACCGGCGTGCTTGAGCAGATCCACATTCGACGTCTCCCGAACGATGCACGTAATCGCTTGTTCGCCAACACGTGCTACGAGGCGTTGCACCACGGCGTTCCCGGTCCCTGATGTCGCGCCTGCAAACACATACCTCATCGCCGACCTTTCCTTCCAGCTTCGGCCGCCTCCAGAAACACTTGGTGGAACTGCTCCGCAACCTGAGCAAGCGTGAACCGCCGCTCCAGAGCAGAACGGGCACGTTTTCCCATCGCCTGTGCCTCCTCTGGCGCGGAAGCCAAGCTGCGTATCGCAGAAGCCAGGGCCGCTGCATCCCGTTGATCCACACGAATACCGCAACCCTCCTCTTCGATGACGCGAGCAACTTCGGAAGTAGGCGGTACGACGGCGATCGTTGGGCGCCCGGACGCCAGGATGTTGTAGAACTTGCTGGGTACGCCCAATCCTTCAGCGCCTGGTTCCAACGTCACGAGCGAAGCATCCGCCGAAGCCAGTAGGTCGGCGAACTCGCCCAAGGAGACAAATGGAAAGAGATACACATTCGTCAAGCCATCCGAAACTATTCGCCGTTCGAGCTCCTCTCGCTTGGTCCCATCACCGACAAAGGCAAACGATATCCTAGAATCGTCATCGCGTAATAGTAGTGCAGCATCAAGCAGTGTGTCGAAATCCTGATGCTGCCCGAAGTTCCCCGCATACAGAACCAGGAATCCGGTGAAGCCGTGCTTCGCACGGAACTGAGTATCTCGGGGTAGGTACGGAACCGAACAGGGATCTGACCAGTTGGGAATTACGGCGACCCGTTCCTGCGGGAGACCATAGACATTGGTTAGGTAGTCCCGCATACAGCGACCGATCGCTACGACGCGGGTGGCGCCATTCAACCATCGCCGTTGTGCTCTCCGGCAAGCTGTAGTCATCCAGCCATTCGAAGGCAGAGCACCCACAGCAACCGCAACGTCAGGAAAGAGATCATGGATTAGGTAGACGTATCGCGCCTTCCTAGCTCTGGCGACAACGCTCGCGGCAATGGGAGCTGCCGGTGGATTTGTGCCAACAAACACCACGTCGTACCAAGGTAGCGTCAACATTCGCGCGCTGGCAACCACCGCAAATGCGGTGCCTGCCAGAAGCCGTCTCGCCATGGAACCCTGATTGGACTTAGGTGTCCAGAGACGGATAATCCGAATCCCCTTCCACACTTCGGACCTCGGGAGTACATCGCAGGCGCCACGGTATACATTCCGACTCGTCACAACATCTATCTGGACGTCACCGAACCTCTCACGCAGTTCTCGGGCTAGGTCCGGAATCATAGACGGTGTTCCACCTGGACCGCCAGGATTGAAGTATTCAGTAAGTATGCAGAGTCTCACAATGATTGGTAGCGCACGCAGAGAGCCGAACACTCAATTACAGAGACAAACCCTTTTGAATTCTCTGCAATTCCCTGACCTTGAGCTCGATCATGTACTCGTATATCGCCTGCAACATACAGTATGCGAAGCCAGAGGCACCATCCATGATCCCACGCCGGTACAGGTAAAGGTATAGGAACTTCAGACCTGGACGAAATGGTAATCGACATGAAATGTTCTTGATCGCCAATCTGCGGCTGATCGGATCCGCACAGAACAGGGCTCGCCATTCCAGAGAGCCAATATCCATCTGTTTCAGGTACTCATGAGCCTCCATACTAGAGTATCTGTTGTGCCGCGCGATCCAGTGAGACACGCCTTTATCGAACGGGTAATGTATCAAAGGGTTCTTCAAGCGAGCGATCCTGCCCTCGGCCACCATATGCTCATTGACTATTCGGTCCGTCATTGATACTCTTTCTGGACGGAACAGCCGCTCAAACCAAATTGGATAACAGCTACTATGCCGAATCCACCGCCCCAGCAAATAGTCTCTTCTATTCACTAGAAACAACGATGTCTCGTCAGAACACGTCGCAATGGTCTCATTCACTTCAGTGGCGAGTTCAGGCGTGAACCGCTCATCTGCGTCCACGCTGAACACCCAAGGATACTTGAAGGATACCATCTTGTGGGCCGCTTCGCGATGAGCTGAGTAATTGTCGAATGTACGCTGATATACTCTGGCACCGAAATCGCGCGCGATGTCTACAGTGCAGTCGGAGCTGAAGCTGTCAAACACCACAATGTCATCCGACCAAGCACTGCTCTTGAGGCAATTGGGTAATGAGATCTCTTCATTCAAAGTAAGTATAAGTATGGATACACCCATGAACCAACCTCTCTCAGTTAGGTATATTGTTCAGAACCCGGGTCCTTATAGGACGGCAGGGGTTTCCGGCACATACCATCCATGGGGGCACGTCCTTCGTGACGACAGAAGCGGCTCCGACCACAGCGCCATCCCCAATCGTCACACCCGGGAGCACGAAAGCACGGGCCCCAACAAATGCGTGTCTGCCGATCACAATGTCACCAACCATCAGCGGAGACTCGAAGGCAGAAAGATCATGGGTGCCGCCGCAGAGATACGCCTGCTGCGCGACCGTGGAATGAGCCTTAAGAGTGACTCTTCCCAGATTGTAGACTTCACACTGGTCGCCCAAGCACGAGCCATCCTCAAGATCCAGTTGCCACGGCATCTTGATCACAACTGTAGAGAGAACGATTGGTCTCCCCGTCACTCGGCAACCAAAGCACCTCAATAGTAGCACTCTCCAGCCATAGCATGGCTTCGGCGACGGGCGGAACATGCATATCCAAGCGAGTCGCCATAATAGCATCAGAATCCTTGTCGAAACCGGCCATGGCGATGCGTTCCGACCTGACTGACTCATGGTTCTTAGCATTATTCTATCCAGGACCCACTGCTTCCGCTGTTTCCACAACACGCTCCCCATGAGGATGCATAGACGTCAAGTGTCGGAGGAGACTCAAGATACCCATCGCGAATTGCTGAGTATGACGAATCTTCTGATTGCCCACCGATTCGCTCTGCCAGAACTCCTCCACAGATCGCGTATGGCTCAACGTCGATTGTTACGACAGAACCTGTAGCGTCTATGTAGCCGCGACTGGATGAAACACCGGCCATGATGATCGTTCGAAGGCCAACCTACACATCCAGGCCTATCTCGGTTACAAACAGTCGAGACAGCCTAACACAACGCGTACTCCGGCGGAAATCGGAGACAGTCTTTCCCGCAGATCAGGCGGAAGGCAAAGTCGACACAGCGTTGATGACAAGCGTCCGATTGCTCAGTACGGATTCACAGCCCTCGGTACCGGTTGAGCCAAGCGTTCGTTGGCGCAACATTCCATCGGGAGCGGCCCACGAGCACGTTGAATTCGATGCCCTCCATGGTGGTCAGGGGCATGATGCCACTGCCCTTGAGCGCCTCCCAGCAGAAGGCGTAGTTGACCCCGCTTCGACTGTGGAGGCTCCGGCGGGATCGGCGGGCGGATCCCATTCCACAGCTCATCGGCAACAGGTTCTAGCGCCGTAAGTTTGGAGTCGATGGGCAACACTATCCCGTTCACGTCCTGTTAGGCGGCCTTAGGGGAATACGACACAAGCAGGTCTACTCGCTTGGCCTAAGAGCCATGAATGTACGGAGATCAAACTGTCCACGGACTGATCCCATGAGAACCTTGCTTCTACCAGGGCACGACCACGAGCGCCCATTTCCAATAATGTGGATTTCGGCAAGAGGGTAGCCTCTTTCAGCGCTTTCGTAATCGCCTCAGGCGTTGGGTCGACATACCAACCACAGCCAGTCTTCTCTATCGATTGCCACGGCGTTGTGGTTGTTGTTATCACTGGTGTTTGACTTGCCAGGGATTCAACGACGACGAGTCCGAAATTCTCACTATGCGATGGCAGGATGAAGAGATCCGCGGACTGGAGCAGCCGCCACTTTGCTTCGCCGTAAACGGGTCCTCGGAATTCGAAGGTGTCCTGCATGCCAGCATTATTCACTAATGCTCTTATCTCTTCTTCGTGACCATTACTGTCTGGTCCGGCGATTATGAATTTCCATCCAAGAGGCCTAATCCGGCGAACCGCCTCAACAAGAAGCGGCAGCCCCTTCTTGGGGTGTATTCGAGACAGAAAAAGCCCCAACTTTTCATCTGAACCATTTCCCGTGTCTACCACAGGGGGCAGTTTCACACCCAAAGGTATGACAGCGATCGCCCGACACATACCCAAGTCTCTGATGTGTTGGGCTTCCAGTTCTGAGGTGGCTATGATGACATCTGCGCGCGCTAGTCTCCGCCTCTCCCAAAGCCACCAAATAGGTGCCTTCTTCCACCAATTATTGCTCAAGGCCCAAGGTTCTAGCATTCCGTGAGGCGACACAATCAGCGGCACCTTTAGCACTTCTGACAAACGTAAGGCGATGTAATCTGGATGTAGCCACATCCCATGAGAGTGGATGACCTGTGGTTTGGACCCCGCCAGCACTGTAGGCATCAAGCGAGCCGAATACGCGATCGGCGATGACGCTGGTACCGCCACATAGGGTAGACCATACTGGACTGCATCAGATTCAGTATATGCATCCATCAAGGTGACTATACGAGCATCGACACCGGCGTTGCGTTGTTCAGCGACCGATTCCATTACTGCGGGTCCCACGCCACCAGACAAACGTGATATAGACGGCACAATGTTAAGGACGCTCATCCCACCCATCGTCGATTCCTCCTGAACAGACTGCTTATATGCAATTCGATTGCTTCATGAATAGATGGTTAGGAATTTGGCGCAGGCGACATTAGCTTACGCCAGAACGGTCGTCCACTATGCAATGATATGACCGGCTCGATTGGCTTGGTGAATGTAGTAGAGATCTCGGCAGGCGTCCTGTAGCCCAATCCGGAGTGGAACCGCTCGTCGTTGTAGTAGCCCCGCCAGGCCTCGATCAGACTTCTGGCCTCTTTACCGTTTCGGAGGACCGCCCGATCTAGGCGCTCGTCGCCGAGCCTGTTTTGTAAGCTTTCCACGAACCCGTTGTCCCAGGGGCTGCCTGGCTCGATGTGCACCGGCTTCACCGCTTGCGTGGTGAGCCACCGCATCAAGCCGTTGGCGACGAGCGCTTGCCCGTTGTCGCTGCGCCGATAGATGGGCCCGCCCCTCAGCAGGAACAGAGACGCCAGCGTTTCGATGACCTTAACCGGTTCCTGTTCGCTGTTCGGTCCTCAACGAAGTCATACGTCCAGACGTTGTTCTGCTACTCGGTTCCTTTCAATCGCTCCGAAGACGCGCCGTAGCCGCGCCTCCTTGCCTGGTGCTTCTTCTTCACTGCCTTCATACGATCGACCGCTTCATTGGCGCGCGCAGCGCGGAAGTCCACTTTGTAGCGCAGCACCAAGCCGGAGAGCAATGCCATGCGACACTTCTGTCGCAACGACGATCCACGACGCACCAGATGCCCCAAAGGTGTCCGCTGGAATGCGGGACTGCGACTTTCTAGGCCCAGCTCTTTCAGCGCCTGGTTGTCAAGGGATGGCACCACCGGCCGCATCAGGCGCTGGTTCTCGTCCGCCAACTCCTTGAGCCGATGGATGTCCTTCTGCAGCAGTCCACTGCACATCCTCTTCCAGCGGCATACCGTCTGTTCCGAGACGTTGCGCTCCTGGTAACCGATGCCACAGTCTTGCCGCACTCATTCTCCTCCGGAACCCGGTAACACTGCTCCTCTCTATATCACTTCACGTTCACGATGGATGGCTGCTTCAGTCTCTGAACTCATTCCAGTGTCTCAGACGGACCACCTTCCGGGGGGTGGAGCAGCCCACTCCGCATTGCTAACGTCGCTTGGAGGGCACTTCATAGTGCTCGTGCACTGCTTCAACCCAGATTGGACGACACCCTTTACTGAACTCCTTCGAGACGCTGTATCGCTACTGGCTCCAAGTTTGAGGGCGGAAAGCGGCTCTGCTTCTCTGAGCAGCCCGATCCGAGGATCTACGCCGCGCTCCCGCGTCGAAGTGAGCAGTAGTCACTTCACTTGTGATTCCCACATGGACGCGAGGAATTGCGCAAGCGACCCTTCGCAAGCCGCCTGTCGATCCTCGCATACTCCTAATGAATGCCGCATCGGCGTGAGATGACGCCCAACTCCTGGAACGCTGCCTCATACTGCTGCCACACCGCAGCTGCCGAAAACCGAGATCGAACGATTTCCATGGCTTTGGATCCAAATGCCTTGCCCAGCTCGACATCATGTCCAAATTGCGCCAAGCGATCGGCGAATTCGCTTGCAGATCCTGGCTCGACTAGGTATCCGTTCACTCCATGTTCGACGGCATCCTCCACGCCCCATATCCGGCTACCAACAACCGGCAGGCCGGCAGCCATTGCCTCCAGCACATTGATCGGCATCATCTCGCTAAAGGAAGGGCAAGCATATATATCCCATGACGCAAGAAGGGCAGGAACAGCCTCATGATCAACTCGTCCATGCAGAAACACACAGCCGTCAAGGCTCTCCTCGGCAACGATCCGATTGATGCGACTCTTATACTCACAGTCTACAAAGTCTCCGACAAGGTGAATTTCAACGGGGCAGCCCGCGCGCTTTAGAATTCCCGCAGCGCGGACCAACACCTCTTGCCCCTTCAAAGGCCGAAGGACCGCGATATATCCCACCCTCAGGGGACCAGGTTGGGGAATGCTACGGGCGGCAGCATAGTGGCTGAGCTCGACTGGATTGGCGACTTGCCAGCATCGTAGCCTCATCACACGAGAGAGTGATCCAATCCTGCCACAGGCCCCAGCGCAGAGGATCACCAGCCCGTCCGAAAGCAACCTTGCGCTGAGCGCAAAGGCAATAGGCTTCCATTTAGACCGCCACATATACGAGTTATGGGACGTTACGATTATCTTGTATCTGGAGGTCGTGAGGCGCCTAACCACACCGAAGAACGCCAGGTCCCAAACGCCCTGAGCGAAAACGACGTCGATTTGATTCTCGCGAATGTAGGCTGCCATGTATTGCGCTCTGGCGAAGATGCCCAACCGGTCGGCTGACACCAGCTTTACGGTTTCCGAAACCATTCGATCGCGCGACGGCGACGAAAGCAAATGAACTTCGCACCCTGCCGACCCAAATACTGAAGCAAGATACGGAGCGTTGGTGAGGAGTATCTTCATGACTGAAAAACAGGCGTACGAGCTAAGGTCCCGACAGTACTGCTTGTGGTGTCCCGGCTAACACAATGCATATCCTACTCAGCCGATTCAGCCGAAAGTCATCACCTGAGTCCGCGTAACGATGAGCTAGGAACCTGTGATACCCAGTGCTCAATGTGAACACGGCGCCGCGTCGAAGCAGCTTCAAGCACAGCGAAGTACCGATCTGTAACCGCCTTCGGACAAAACATCGTCTCGGCCATCGCGCGAGAGCGCCGGCCATACTCGGCTCTCACGTCACAACTCGAGTCGGCCATTCTTACGAGCGCGGCCGTAATACTCTCCTCGATCAATGGGTCAAACGTGTATCCATTATAGGAATCGATAACGAGATTCCCTGCATCCGCTACGTTGCTCGCAAGGATCGGGCGGGAACACGCCATTGCCTCTGAGACAGTGTTCGGCAACCCCTCATACAGAGATGGCAGCGCGACGACATCAGCCCAGCGATAGAGTGAGACCACGTCCTCGCGGGCGGGCTCAAACCGTACTGATCGTGACAGGTCTGCTTCAGAGATGATCTGTCGAACCGATTCCCATTCATGGGTGTTCCCGTCAGCATCAGTCCTGCTTGGCTGGTGGCCACACCAGAGCACAGACAGATTAGCATGCGGTCGCAACGTTCTCGCCTCGCCGACCGCTCGCACAAACCGAGCAGGGTTCTTTGTCACCCCGACGCTTGCAGCAACCCCGATGCACAGTCCCCGCGTGTCGCGCGATTCGTCGTAAGGCTGGGGACGAAACCGATCTAGGTCCACTGCGTTGTAGATCGTAACAACCCGCCCACGAAGACTAGGAACGGAACCCTCGATCATTAGCCGATTTGTATGTGAGTTAGTCGTAACATAGTCCGCCGCGAGATGACATGCCCGGAGCCACCTCCTCCATGACCGATGGCTCCCAGGAATCGCTGACCGCTCTGAGACCACGAGGCCCCATGACCGCGGTCCTAGCGAAGCAATTTCCGCATACAAGCTCGGCCCCTCTAAGAACGCGAGCACAACATCAGGCCGGAAGCGGCCGATCTCTCGCCGAAAAGCAGCGATACGGCGTCCTGGCGTGCTGGCGGCCAGGCGGAGATGGCGAACACCACCCCGCTCTAGGCGGGGCAGAAAGAAGTCGCCGGTGCTGTACGTAGCGACGCTCACCTCACACCCACGCTGGCGCAAGAGAACAGCGAGTGTACACAGCTGCCCCTGAGCTCCACCGCTACCCAGGCTATCGATAAAACAGAGGACTCTCATTAGAAACCTAACGGACCGAGCACAGCCAGGCTAGACTCCAGTGTCACCACTAGATGCCAAAGACACATAGAGGCCGTCGCCGACGAAACACATCATGCGCAAGCACTAATTGACAGCGAAGCGAAGAACTCACACAGTCTCGCGCCATAGTTGGCGTAGTGGAAATGCCGTTCGGCGACCTGACGGCCATTCCGACCCATTGTATGCCCGGTATCTGGGTGCTCCAAGAGCCGGCAGATTTCACCTGCATAGGCCGCCGTGTCTCCAGGCTCTGTTACACACGCGTTCAGGCCATTCTCTAGGAACCTAGGAATCTCTCCGACTCGGTTAGTCACCACCGGCCGACCAGAAGCAAGATACTCCCCTAGTTTCGTTGGAAACCGCGCATGAGACCGCACATCGTCAAACAGGGGGATGGCTAACACCGAAGCCGCTCTGTATTCCCGGAGCAGTTCGCTCCGCTCCACAAAGCCTGCGCATCGGATCTGTGCACATCTGCCGTTCGATGGCAGCCCGAGGGCCGCTTCCGTGGTTCCGCCAGTTACAACCAGTTGGCAGTCTGAATGCACGGTCCAAACCAGCTCCATTGCGGCCAACAAGAAGTTCAGCGTATCGTCATACGCAGGTGAACCCGCGAATAGGACGCTCTTGGCCGTTGGTGGACTGGTAGCTACGGCTATTTCATCGGTGTCAGTCAGAATTGGTACATAGATGGTTTGCACATTACGACCTGTTCTAGAGTTCTCGTGATGAACCCAGTCCTCCAAATACCCCGAAATGCATATCGCTCCGTCGGCGCCCCAAAGGGGAGAAGCGACCTTTTCAACAATCGATTGGTTCGACTTAAAAGTCCAGGGCGCTTCGCGGATGTCTAGTACGACTGGGAATCCCTTCAGCCTGGCCACATTCCGTATGACTAGCCGCTCCAGTGCCGGTTCTGAGACTGAAGTGTAGCAGTATAGCCCATCCAATGACCCATTGCTGGCCGCCAATGTTAGCTTTCGCTTGGTTGCCAATGCGAGGGCGACTCTGTCCATGACGCGTCGCCATCTGTGGGGACTTGCTTGGGTTTTCCCAAGGAGGTACTCGAAAGGGATACCATCCTTGACTCCAACGGGAACAGAGTTTCGAGGCTCAGTCCATCGGTCCAATCCGTCCACCCACACATTAACCGCTGAGCCTGCCTCGGCCATCGCACGAGCCATCAGGTGAATTCGCTGTGTGCCGGCCATACCGTTCGGATAGGGCTGTCTACCGCTCAGTACGCCTATATGAAGTCGGTTAGGCAAGTTGGTTCTCCGCACAATCGCCTTGGGGTCTGCATTACCATCGCTCTACATCGAGTTCCACGTGTTACCTCACCCGTAACGCTAACGTCACAACCGCCTTCGCGGCATACCGCCCGCCAAGGAGAGCCAGGATTACCACAAGTCGTTGGGTCCCCGCGAGGCCTGGCTTGGCCTCACTGTAGGCCCTCTGGGCTTCCACACGTTGGCCCGTCATAGCCATGGCCAAGGCGATATTGCGCTGCACGGTCGCGTAATCTGCCGGTCGGTACTGCTTCAGTAGCTCCAGATACTCGGTCTCCTGCACCATCGCGATGTAATAGCCAAGCCGGTCATCCAGATTGACTATGCGGCGTTTGCCGCATAGCCGATCCGCACCCTCGGTGTGGTATATCCGCAGAGCCTGGTGCAAGTAATAGCGTTTGGCCGTCAGGCTGAGTTTCCACCATAGGATCCCTTCGGCGCCGCCTCTCATCCTGCTGTTGAACCTCTGGTTTCCGAGTAACGAACGCCTTGTTAGCCCCCAGTGTTCGCCAGAGCATCTCGTCACCAGCGTCTCAAAGTCAAGCCACTGGCTGTGGTCCAAACCATGGCCGGAGAACTCGCCCGTGGTAGCATCCAGACAGTTGCAAGTTATCGCATCAATTGACGGATCAACTGCGCCCACCAAGTTCAGCATCGCACCCAGGGCCGAGGGCACCATCTCGTCGTCACTATCCAAGGTGGTGAACCACTCACCCCGCATGAGGTCAAACCCCGTGTTCTTGGCAGCATGAACGTGCAGATTGCGCTCATGGAAAGCAGCCCGGATCCTAGCGTCCTTCGCCAGGTAACTCTCTATCACAGCACGGCTGTCGTCCGTGGAACCGTCATCCACAATGATGAGCTCCCAGTCGGGCATATCCTGGCGAAGCACGCTCTCAATGGCCCTCGGAAGTGTACCTGCTCGGTTATACGTTGCCATTATGACGGAGACTCTGGGAATGGTCATCTGTTCACTCTTAGCCATATCTATACATAGACCTTACGCACAATCCGAGCCGGGTTACCTCCGGCAATCGATCGAGCATGAGCATCTCTAGCTACCACGGCGCCGGCTCCGCTCACTGCCCCCTGCCCGATCTTAACACCCTTCAGAATGATGGCGCGCGCTCCGATGAACACGTCGTCCCCAACCTCGATGGGGGCCGTGTATGCCGGTTCCTTGGCAGCTCGGCCCTCCGGCGATAGCGAATGCGCATCGGTGTCAATGATGAGTGCTCCGGCTCCGATAAGGACGCGATTGCCTATTGATATACGACTCTCCGCCGTAATGCTGCACCCGCTCAGGCCCACGTCATCACCAATGATCACTTCGGCAGTTGGTCCCCACGCTGTTATGATGACGGGCTGAAACACGCCGATCGAGTTGCCTTTGCTGCGGCTGTGGGCAGCAAACCGGTCACCTATCCGAATTCGCCCCCCCGCCCCGGGCGCGGGATCGCGGAAAGCCCATAAGCCGCCACCCCCAGCGCCAACCCACCCCGCACAATGTACAGCGGAACCAATCGATCAGCACGGCTGTCGCGGAACAAAGGAAGCACGGGAATCGGAAGCCTATCCTCAGATACTTATCGGCCATGCACGTCTCCGCGCAACTTCTCTCGGCAACCTTCGTGCGGCAGCTGCTACGCGCCGCATCCGGAAACACTGCTCTCGGCTACGTTCTGCAGGATCGTTCGCAACCTCCCGGAAACCGCTGCGGCGTCGTGTTGTTCGTGGGCGAAACGCATAGCAGTGCGGCCCAGATCCTCTCGCAACGTAGCTGAATCCATCAGCTCACTGATCGCAGCGCCCAGTACTCTCGCGTCACAACGGTCCACGACCATGCCCCAGCCGCACTTCCGCGCGTATTCAACAACGGGCAAACCGGGCGGCCCATAGACGATAATAGGCGTTCCCGAGGCCATGCAATCTGCAAGTTTACTGGGCATGCTATATCGGGCATGTTGAACCGATTCTGAGTCGAAATCATAACACACGATGAGCACATCGGCCGCGGTCTGAAGCCGAGGTAAGTCAACCAGCGGCGCTGGGATATGCACGTTCACTCCAGCCGAGGCGCGACAGGACAATGGCACCTGCTCAGTCTGAAATGTCACAAGATCAAAGGCCACATCCCGTCCCTCCCGCCGTAGCATCTGAACAGCTCGTGCAATGTCCGCCAAACTATCATGGATTGCCCAACCGACGCGACCTCCATAGCGAAGGCGAAACGGATGGTTGGCTGTCCACTGGGTACGCGCTGCAGCGCGATAGGCTTCCAGTTCAACCGGCATTGGCAGCCACAGAACCTGACGGTGAAAGCGTCGTTCGTATTCCTCAGCCATCTCTTGACAAATCGCAATGGTTACAGCCGCCGACCGGATCATATCGGCAAACTCGGCCAAATACCGCGACCGCATCGAGTTTTCAGGCCACCCCTTGCGATACAGGGATTCGGGCCAGTCGTCCATTAGGTGAAGAACCAGCGGAATTCCCAATACTCGCTGGATTCCGCGCAAGAACCGAACGCTTTGGAGATCAGAGCAATGACCGTATATCACTTCTGGATCAAATATGCGTACCCACGTCAGCAGCTGTGTCGATGGGCTGATGCGGTAAAGGACCTCGCCACCGCCGAGGAGCCGGAGCATTGCGCGCCATGGATACTGCCCTAGGCGTCGACCTAGAGACAGCGCCTGGGTTTTGCCAACTGGCGGCGGCACGACTGCGACCGACGGGTAGATCGGGCCCGAGACCCTGGAGGGGACTAGCCACCGCATGGGTGCCGGCAAGCGACACTCCATATCTCCTGTGCGATAGTGACGGGAACACCGGCGCCAATCCGGTGGCAAGCACCCGCCGTTGACAGTGGCCAACCGATCAGTTGGCCAAGCCGAGAAGAGCCTTCCCAAAAACGTGCCACTACCTGATTGCTCGGAAAACTGCGCGTTGACAATCAGCGTTCGCGGGTAGTCCATATCAGTGCTCACTATGACCACTTCCCTGTTGAACCACTTCCCGATATAGCTGTAAGTAATTCGACGCCATCTGTTCCAGCGAGAACCGATCCGCTGCGTCGCGACCAGCCGCAGCCCCCATAGCGGACCGACGCTCATCATCATCCAGAAGCGTCTGTATCGCTTCAGCCATCGAGCCAGCGTCGCCAGGTGGGGTGAGGAAGCCCGTCTCGGTGTCCCGAATTTGCTCCGGTATGCCGCCGACTGCCGTGGCGACGACCGGCGTGCCGCACGCGAGAGCCTCGGTGACAGTCAAGCCCCACACCTCGCTTCGGGCTGCGTGTATGTATGAATCGGCGGCCTGATAGTAAAGCGCCATGCGCGATGCACTGCGCTCGAGTCCGACAAACCGGACGCCTGCATCTCCCACGCGTTCGGCTGGTGCCTCATCACCCACCACTACGAACAATAGTGGATTCGATGAACGCTCTACCGTAAGCGACCTTACGGCGGCCCACATCGTGCCGTAGTCCTTGTAGGGATTCGCTCTGCCTCCGTTTGCACAGAAAAGCAATATGTGGGCCTCAGCCGGCAGCCCCAGCTTCCGCCGCGCCGCATCGCGATCCCCTGGGTGAAACACGCGCGTGTCCACGCCGTTAGGGATCACGCGACCCTTAACGATTCCACGCGCCAGAATGGACGATTCCGCTCGGTCCAACAGCCACTTAGAGGGCGCAACAACATGGAGTCGACTCCGAGCGTAGATATCCTGCTTGCGCAGCCAGTTGGAAGCCGTCCCATCACGGACAATGGCCGGCGGTGTGCTCAAGTTCGGGCACGTTCCGCATCCAGTCATCCATCGATCGCAGCCCAACGCGCATGCGCAGTGTCCTGTATATGTCCATTCATCGTGAAGAGTAAGGACGACCGGAATGCGAGCCGAAAGCAACGGAAGTGCCCGCAAATCGAAATACTGACCATGGAGGTTATGACCGTGAATGATGTCCGGAAGCGGTTCAGTCTTGGCCAGCAGATCCCACGTTCCGGGGTAATTGAAATCCTCGAAGCCGGATCTCCGATTCCACCAACTGCTCGGGGACGCGAGGGTGTGCGTTAGATCGGTGAGTCGCGTGATGCCGTGGAAGGGCGTTCGGCGCTGACGCAGACTATCGTACATAGCCCACCTCAACTTTGCACAGCGGGCGCCTGTGCTGTGATTGCTAACAGACACCACGCCGGGGACATCAGTCCGCTTGATTCCCACGGCGAGAGTCGCCTGGTGCCCAAGCGCAATGTACGCCTCTTGTAGGGTCGCAGCGATCCTTTCCGCGCCGCCTCCTTGGTCCAGCGTAGATATTTGAAGGATATTCACTGGCGCTCTACCGCCGCAGGCAATCCAAAAGCCGAGGCGAAATGGGCCACCAGTTCATCCTCACTGAATCCACGGGCAAATGAGCGAACGCGAGGTTGGAAATCCGCGTAAGATTCACGCATCAGCGTAAGCTTCCTCCGCATATCAACCCCATTTCCGTGCCTGAAAGTCAAACCAACGCCATCCGCCCTCACGCGTGCCGCCATGTACCCGATGTCCGGTACCAACACAGGCTTTCCATACGCGCATGCCTGGACCAAGCTCCCGCTCATCCCATAGAAGTTCTGATAGGGTAACAGGACGAAGTTGCTCGACTCAAAAAGCTCATCGACAAAGCGGCTCTCCGCGACAAAAGGCAACTCCACTTCAAAGATGCGCCCCTGTTGGGCCAACGTCCGACGCATAGACTCAACATCCCACCGGAACACATCGCTTAAGTAAGCAGGGTCGTTCAGTGGACGACCGCACCCCACGAATACAAGGCTGTCATCTTCGCAAACCAAGCGTAGAATCTCATCGTACCCGCGGCGCGCCTGCCACGCGCCGTAGTACAGAATCACTTCACTCTGCGGATGATCTGACAGAAACGTCCGCAAGTCCCGACACAACGAATCCGTTAGGACGTCTTCGTTCCGAACATCGAATCCCCACGCGCGGTATATCTCGGGAACGTACGCAATGCGAGGATCCCGTGTACGACCCACGAAGTCCGGATTCGTGCTAAGTATTCGATCAAGGCCGAGATCCTTCCACGCCTGATCACCAAAGTATCTGGTCTCCACACTTCGGTGTCTCATCCAAGCAGCGCACGCCCGGAGCCTTCGATAGGCTGAGAGCCCGGCGTGGTCACGGCGATAGAAGTGGTTGGGCGCAATAAACAGGCCTGCCCGCCGAGTTCCACGAGTTCGCCCACATTGCCCAAGGCCGCTAAGTGATGTCCGCAACTCGTCGGCCGTCGGGAGCACGACCCACTCCGGACTATGATCGTGCTCCAAACTACGCAGTGTCTCCACCCACTGCCCAGAACCCTTCCCGCCCCCCCCGACACGCTCAAGCTTCACTATCACAACGCCTGGAAGCTTGGCGAAGGCTCCACATATACCGCTACGATGTGCTGGCGTTCCATCAGCATAATCACCAAGGGCTGCCACGACTTGGCGACCGTTGTGGAGAAACCAATCCCCTAACACACTGACGTAGTTCTGCCGGTGTCCGTCCACCTTAGGGGAAAAGATGAGAACCGTTTTGTGAGGTGAATGCGTTGCCATTGAAATGCAGGGTATCCCTCTATATTGTCCGAGTCAGGTCACAGGCAGCTTCGATGCTGTGAACTGCCGCACTCCCGGGACGCCACGGTGATCTCATCACATGCCATAGCCCCCACAACAAGCCCAATCCAACAAAGCCGTAAGGCGTCCAGCCCCCCGAAATGCACGCAATGCACACCGAGCTGAGTGCACCCGGCGCCAAAGTGGCCGTCCACTGGTCGCGGAGTACAAGAGCCGGGGCGCGGTTTCGCAGCAGACACAACCTCGCGATCGCCCTTATGTAGTCGCGGACTAGGATAAGGCTCAGGAGAGCGACGAAAACGAAGCACGGTAGGCCAAAGCGTGTCCACACGTTCAGGATCGCGATATGGAGATTTGTACCGTACATTCGGCCTACGACCGTGCCGCCGCCCCCGAAACCCATTCCGGCGATATGCCCGGTCACCGGGAGCGATTCCAGAGCGTCTGTGGCCTCGGCAATTCTGTCGTTCGATTGAGCATCATGGCCAACGTTCATTAGCCTCGTCTGAAATACCGTGAACCCTGTCGGCGTTGGCAGACGAGTTGGCACTACTCCGAACGCGCTCGCCGTAACGACCAGAGCGACCACTATGAACGTGCGGGCCACGACCACTGGCGTAATGCGATGACGAGTTCGATTCGACCAGGAGATGGCGGCAGCGCTAATAAGCCCTAGGACCATCGCAACGCTAACAGCTATAAATAACGATCGCGTCTGCATTATTCCTACGCCTAGAAACAAGTATACAATCCCGACTCCTACTGATAAAACGAACTGAATCCGCCTCTTCGCAACAGCCGAAATCCCCATTACGGGTCCTAAGAGCACTATGACCAAATAGGATAGCAGAAACGCATTGGGATCCGTTTCCCGAATGCCTGCGGACAGCACAGCACCGACATCACCGACCTTCGTGAGAAACCAACTCAGGCTAACCGACGCCGCTAGTACCGCAAAGAGGAGCGTGGCAAGCAAGGATTCGCGCCTTGGACATAGCATAGCCATGCACACGCCTGTCAGGAGAGAGCGGAATACAGTGCAGTCCGCCGACCACTGAACCATGTCTGCGGAAGTAACATAACCCCATACCAGCCCATACAAGGCTACCACCGCCACGACACGGATTCCGGGCACTGTGATTAGGCGGCGTCTGGCAGAGGGAGTTCCTAAGACCACGAGTATAGCTGCCGAACTGCCTAATACGCTCAACACCTGGGAGAGCCGCCCCACAACAATTGAAGCGTTGGGGGTAGCAGAGAGTGCCGTAGCTCCTAGCAGCCCACCGAAGGTAAGGACCCACACAACAACCCAGGCGCCGCCAGATCGCGTGGTTGCGCGTCCGATCCCTTCAGAACCGCTCACGTTCGAGACTCTCGCTTGGGTCTTGCTCAAACCGCTAACCTCTCAAACACTTGTTTGGCGTCACGAACTGCCTAGGTGGGTCGAAACCACCGCTCCACCGAATCATTTGCCGCCACGTCACTAGCCGTTAGCACGGTCACGGCCTACGACGAGATCACGGGCTTACAGAACACGGCATCGCCCTGAACTACCATACCTGTCCCATTCCCACACCGAAGCTGGTCAAGCAATCCCCGGAACTCGAACCCCAGAGACCGCATCAGGTCGAAAATGTCACTGAACAAGGGCCCCCCCTCATAAAGTGGGATGAAAGACACTTCGGCCACAACAACTTGGGCGGCAGCGAATATATCCCTGCCACCGGCTACGACCATTGCCTCTGCCCCTTGTACATCCATCTTGACCAAGATGCGCTCAGACCCGTCTAGTTGGATCTTTGAATCCAGTCGAACGACCGGTACTTCAACGCTACCACCTCCGTCACTACCCGGCCACAGGCGCGCATGTGCAGCCATAGGGAGAAGAGATGACGAATCGAGAAAACCTTGCCCCCCAAGGTGAAACTTCATGATGCCCTCTTTGTCCGCAAGCGCAACGTTGTGCAACACAATACTCGGTATACGTTGCGTTACAGAAGACAAAGTCCTGTAGCTTTGCGGGATGGGTTCGAAGGCGTGTATGATCGCGTCCGGGAACAATGCATGGAATGTCTTCGCTAGAGAACCACGCGCAGCTCCGATGTCAAGAATAAGGTCGAACTCCTGTTTCGTAAGCCAAGGAATGTTCCATTCGTAATAGTCCCGAGGCACAATTCCCTGTCGAAGAAGAGCAGTCTCCCGTTGAAATCGACGTGGATGTATAGCTCTGTTCGCAACCCTTGCGATATTCATCTAGCGTCCTTTGCGGTAAGCCATTCTGGCGGCATCGTCGCATTCATGTGCTGACATCCGTCTACCGTCACAGTTGCTCGCTAGTCTCCACTAGAGGTTCCGACCTCGTAACCGTTGACGTATTCCAGCCTAGGATAGGTGCGATAACGCCGGGACGTTTCACACTACCAAGAATACTCCAGAACGGCGATTCACCGTGCGATAGGGAGATAGAGAACTGAACGACAGGCTCCTCGGACGATGAGATCCATCTACTGCAGTGTAGGCTTATCCGAGGCACAACGCCGTATTCCCCGGCGTTGAGCATATTGCGTGGGAGTAAACACCGAAGATGGTTCACTCCTTCGTGCATTGCGGGCCACTGGGGCTCAGCTTCATCGTTCTGGTATGAGCGCAACACAGTAACACCATCAGCTCGCACAAGATCAAAACCAATGGTTAGGGAGGGGTGTAGGTGCCTAATCAGACACTCAATTTGAATCGTGATGTACTCAGAACTGCCAAATTCCGTTCGTGACTCTCCTCTTGCGTCGAGTACTTTGAGTGCCAGCAATTCCAGAATATCATCCACTTGCTTCGGCGCATCAGCTTCCCATACCCCTGAAGAGGACGGCCTAACTTCCAGCTCCATATAGCGAGATACAGCCTTATCGGACAAGGTATCTAACAGCACTCTCCCCGCGGCTAGTACCACCGTCCGAGGGCACAACTGCTTTACAGCTTGCATGTTATGGCTCACGAACAGCACAGTTCGGCCGCCCTTCGCCACTTCGCCCATCTTGCCGAGGCACTTCTTCTGAAACTGCGCATCGCCAACGGCCAGAACTTCGTCGATGACGAGGATTTCCGGCTCCAGGTGGGCGGCCACCGCGAAGGCCAAGCGCACGTACATACCGCTGGAGTAGCGTTTGACTGGAGTGTCTAGGAACTTCTCGATTTCGGCGAAGTCCACAATCTCATCGAATTTGCGCTTGATTTCCCCGCGGGTCATCCCGAGGATCGCGCCGTTCAGATAGATGTTCTCGCGGCCAGTTAGCTCCGGATGGAAGCCGGTGCCAACCTCGAGGAGACTGGCGACCCGGCCGCGCATCGTGATCTTGCCCTCCGTCGGTGGAGTGATCTGCGAGAGAATCTTCAGCAGCGTGCTCTTGCCGGCGCCGTTGCGGCCGATGATCCCGATCGCTTCGCCCGGCTGAACACTGAAACTGACGTCCTTCAGGGCCCAGAACTCGCTCTTCGCCTCACGCTCTCGGCGCGCTATCGGAGAGACCCATTTCGCCATCTCGTCGCGTATCGAAAGATACGGTTCCTTGTTGGCTCCGATGCGGTATCGCTTGCCGACTCCCTCAATCTCGATGATGGGCTTTGACATGCTTACACGATATCCGCAAAGTAACGCTCAGTGCTTCGGAAATAGTACAGCCCGAACGTAAAGAAGACTATGCTCATCAGCAAGGAAACCGCAAGAACGTGCCATTCCACAGCGCCGTGTCCGAGGATCGCCGCCCGCGCAGTCGTGATGACGCCGGAGATCGGGTTCAGCCACAGCATGGCGGTTTTGGCGGCGGGATGCCGGTCCAACATGCTAACAGGGTATATGACTGGAGTGACGTACATCAGTATGTTGATGACGAACGGCAGCGCGTAACGGATGTCGCGGTACTTTATGTTCAGTGACGCAAAGAACAGCCCCAGCCCCATGGAAGACAGCACCGCGCAAGCGAGAAGCACCGGCAGGAGCGCGATTCCCAGCAGATGCGGCCTGATGCCGTAGTAGACCATCATGCCGCCGAGAATGAGGCTCGCGATCGCCATATCCACCAAGCCGGTTGTGGCCGCCGTAGCCGGCACAATAAGACGCGGGAAGTACACCTTCTGGATGATTGCGGCGTTGGAGACCATCGACTGGCTGGCGTTCGTCAACGTCCCGGAATAGTAGAGCCAGAACAACTGCCCCACGTACAAAAAGATGGGATAAGGCGTTCCATCACCGCTGTCAATCTTCGCGACCCTGTTGAAAATGAACGTGAAGATCACCATGCTGATGAAGGGCTGGAAGAGAGCCCACAGCACGCCTAGAACAGTCTGCTTGTAGCGGACGGAGATATCGCGCCACGCCAGGACCAGAAAGAGGTCCCGGTAGCGCCAGAGTTCGCCCCAGTTGATGCTCAGAAATCGCTTTGGCGGGGAGATCACAAACTCGACGGGCTCACTCACCGGTACCTGCCTCTGGCTGGTAAGCAGAACGCATCTGCGTGTTTCCTTCAGCCATTCTTCATCGCCGTCTGTAGATACCCTGCATCACGCAGAGTAAGCTCTCGTCGCGCCAGCTCCATGTCGCTCTCGACCATCATTTCCACAAGAGCATCGAAAGACACAAGCGGCTGCCAACCAAGCGCCACACGGGCTTTGGACGAATCGCCGAGAAGGTAATCGACTTCCGCGGGGCGGAAGTAGCGCGGATCCGTCGCGACAAACTCACGCCAATCCAGCGACAGAATACCAAAGGCTTTCTCAAGGAACTCCTTAACCGAATAGGACTCACCCGTCGCAACGACGTAGTCATCCGGCGCATCCTGTTGGAGCATCCGCCACATCGCTTCTACGTAGTCGCCGGCAAAGCCCCAGTCGCGCTTTGAATCCAGGTTGCCGAGGAAGAGCTTGTTCTGCAACCCCAGTTTGATCCGACCGAGCGCGCGCGTGATTTTACGCGTCACGAACGTCTCACCCCGGCGGGGTGATTCGTGGTTGAACAAGATGCCGTTGCAGATGAACATACCGTACGATTCGCGGTAGTTCACACCGTACCAGTGGGCCGCCACCTTGGCGACGGCGTACGGGCTGCGCGGGTGGAAGGGGGTCGTTTCGCTCTGCGGCGGCTTGGCGGAACCGAACATCTCCGAGGAACCGGCCTGGTAGTACCTAACCTGCTTGCCTGAAACGTCCTGGTACTCTCGAAGCGAATCCAGCAACCGCAATGCGCCGGTGCCGACCACATCAGCGGTGTACTCAGGTTGGTCGAAGGACACGCGGACGTGAGATTGTGCGCCGAGATTGTACACCTCATCGGGCTGGGCCTTCTGCAACACGAAGCGGAGCCCCGACGAATCGGAGAGATCACCGTAATGGAGGTAGAACGTGCCTTCAGGGGTGTGGGGATCTTGGTAAAGGTGCTCAACGCGGGAGGTATTGAATGAGCTGCTGCGACGGACCAGACCGTGAACCTCGTATCCCTTGCTCAGCAGCAACTCCGCCAGGTAGGAACCATCCTGTCCTGTCACGCCGGTAATAAGGGCTCGCTTCATTCAGTCGTGTCTTTCCGTTATAATCTGCAGCGGTGGGGAGCCAAACCAGAAGGCCTGAGACGCCGTTTTCGTGGCGCAAGAGCGCCATTTCACGCTCAACAAGGCGTCCAGGTTGTGCGAACTCCCCTTCTCGTAATCTGTAGGCGCTGAGGCCCCCCGGGACAGGCGCTATTTGCGCATCTGACGGGCCGGGTTCAGCGTCACTGCTTCGTTCCATGTAACCTGTCGGACCCACCGCTGGTAAGACTTTAGATGTATTTTCGTACGCCAGCCTGCCAGACGGCGTACTCCGATTGGCCGGCAAACCGCTTCGCCGGGCGATGACGGTCTCCGAGGCAGCGCCGACTGGCAGCGCCACGGCAACTCGCGGGGCGGTCTGGCGGCAACGCTCAGGGCCGCGTATCGGACACAACTCATCTTTCATGGCGGGAAGCGCCGAATGCAAATTGGGCCGCGTGGCAGAGGCGCGGGAAGGCCCAGTCAACGGCCGATTCCGGCGTTGACTGGGCCTTCCCTCATGCGTCGGCTAGCTGTCTTCGCCCTGCTTGGCGGGCTCGCCCACCTGCACAACGGTCAGCAGCATCGCGCTCTCCTCCAGCGCCTCAACGCTGTGCGTCAGGCCGCCCGCCAGGGAGAGCAGACTCCCCGGTTCCATCTCAATCGAGCGGCCATCTTCGATCGAGAAGATGATCCGTCCCGACAGGAGCTGCACCGTGATTGGCCCGGATACGCGGTGGTCGCGCAGCGCGACGCCAGGATGGAACGCAAACGCCGCCACGCGCAGGGGGCCCTCGTGAATCAGGGTGATCTGCGCGGCCTCTCCCCCGCCGTAATCCGGCTCTCCGCGCAACGCCTCGATCTCCTCGTCGATCCGAAAACGGTGAAGCGGCCCCTCCATGCGCTGCTTCGCATTCACTCTCACGTTCGTTCGCTGTGACATCTGCACTCCCTCTTTCCCACTGAACAACCCCGCGGCGCCGGCGCCGCCGATTCGCCCCGGGGCTCTTGTTGACCAGATCCGGTAGCCGGCGCCCGGCGCCGCTCGCCGCCTGCAAGCCTGAGAGGGCGGATCGACGATGACCCGCCTCGCTATCGGCTTCATACCCAGTTTCGACCGAGCCTGTTGTATTCGGCGGGGCGCCGCCGTCCGCCGTGTTTCCATCCCCCGCGGCAAGCCATCCCGATGGACGTTTCCGCGATGATATGCGATACTGAACCTGACAGGCGGGCGGCTGTTCGCGGCCCGTGAGGATAGCCCGCCAGGCATCACTGCCAGCGGACGCCCGCGGCGTTCCACAAGCTCCCCCGTCAACAAAAGGACACGCGTCGTGCGCAGACTCTTCCGCGGTACCCGCTTTCATCTCGCCTCGGCCCTTCTCACCTTCGCCTATCTCTCAACCGTCTCGGCGCGTGCGCAATTCCCCTACTCCCCGGTCGAAATGCCGGCGCCTGCGGGGACAACCAGCTATCTCAATGGCATTGACCCAGCCGGACGGGTCGTGGGAGCCGCGTATATCGACTCCTCCACAGAACACGCCTTTCTGTGGCAGCCGAACGGCGCCGGGCAGGACCTGACCCCAGCGGCGCCGGCCGGCGTATCCACGGCTACCGACATCAATGCGAAGGGGCAGATTGTTGGACGCATTCCCGTTGGCTACAACACCTACCATGCCTTCCTCTGGGATGCCGGCACGCTGAAGGACCTCGGCACGCTCCCGAGCGGAACTGTCAGCGCCGCAACAGCGATCAACGGCGGCGGGCTCATCGTTGGGTATGCCTCGAACACGGCATCCCGCTTCCTGCGGCACGCCGTCGTTTGGCAAGATGGAGTCATCCGGGATATCGGCACGTTCGGCGGTGAGCAGAGCTATGCCACCAGCGTGAACGATGCCGGAACCGTCGTGGGTTACGCTCAGGTCGGCACTGGCGAGTACCACGCCTTTTCCTGGCAAAACAACGTCATGACGGACCTCGGCGCGCAGGCCGGCGGCGAAAGTTATGCCTACGGCGTCAACGCCGACGGGCAGATCGTGGGCTCCGCGTCGGTCGGGTGGTCGTCCCACGCGGTTGCATGGATCGCCGGCAAGATGGTTGACCTTGGCGTCCTGCCTGGCGATGAGGCATCGGCGGCGTACGCCGTCAACGACGCTGGCCAGATCGTGGGAGTCTCATGGCACACCGTCTATGACTCCGCGTCGGGCGCCTATTCGGAGGCCGACCGCGCTTTCGTCTACACGGCCGGCCTGATGGAGGACCTGAATGCCCTGGCGTCGGCCGGCCCCGGTCGGATCTTCACCGCGGCCCACGCCATTAACGCCTCCGGCCAGATCGCCGCCGTCGCCTCTGGAGCTTCCGACACGCGCGGCGTTCGTCTGGACCCCAGCGCAACGCCGCACCTCGCGTTCATCCAGTCCCCGGCCGCAGGCCTCGCTGGAGTTCCGCTCTCCCCTCACGTTGTCGTCCAGGTGCGCGCCTCAAACGGCGCTGTGAACGACGGGTTCAACGGACCGGTGTCCGTGGCGATCAAGGCCGGCTCCGGCGCGGCGGGCGCGATCCTCAAAGGCGCTGCCGTTGTGACCGCGGTCCATGGTGTGGCGAGCTTCGGCGGCCTCTCCGTCGACCGCGCCGGCATCGGGTACGTTCTCACCGCCAGCACGGCCAGTCTGGCATCGTCAGACAGCGCGCCCTTCCCGGTCGGGTTCCAACATGTATACGTCCGCCCGGGCGGCTCCGATGCCAACAGCGGGTCCTCCTGGAACCAGGCATTCGGCGCCATCCAGGCAGCCGTTGAATCGCCGCTGCGTCTGCCGGAGACCGAGATCTGGGTGGCGGGCGGCACGTACCTGGAAGCGATTCGCGCGTCCAGCAGCGTTCAGCTCTTCGGCGGGTTCTCCGGCGCGGAGACGGAGCGTTCCCAGCGGAACATCCCGGCCAACCCGACCATCGTGGAGGCCGGCCTCTCCGGCGCCGCCTTCGACCTGAGCGCTGACGCAACCTCCGGGAACGCCGCCGTCGACGGGTTTACCATCCGGAACAGCCTTTACGGCGTCCAGTACACGTATGGCAACGTCACCATCCGCAACAGCACGTTTCTCGGCAACGCGCGGGCGCTGCACGGGTCGGGCGGCATCGCGCTGATTGAGGCGAACGCCGTAACCGGCTCCACACAGTCGGCCATCAGCGTTACCGGACCAGCCATCGTGCGCAACAACGCGGTCTACGGAAATGGCTCTGTTGACGCGGGAGGAATCGCCGTCGGCGCCGGCGCTCAGGTGCTGGGGAACTCGGTTCACAACAACTCCGGCGCCTACACCGGCGGGATTTCATGCACTGGGACCGCGGTGATTGCAAACAACCTTGTGTATGCCAATGCCGCCGTTTCGGCGAACACAGGCTCCGATTCGATCCGCCTCATAGGCGGCATCCTCTGCGGCGGCGGCTCTCCCACCGTCGCAAACAACACGATCGTCGCGAACGCGGGCCAAGATGCGGGCGGCATCGGAGTTGTCGGTTCCAGCCCAACGGTCGTCAACAACATCATCGCGTACAACTCCTCCAGCCTGTTCACGATGAACGGCGCCCCGGCGCTGCGGAACAACTGCCTGTACGGCAATGCCGCGTCCGCCGTGTCCGATAGCGCCATCGCCGGCGCCAACGGCAACATCGGCGCGGAGCCGCGATTTGCCGCTATGGGCCAGGGGAACTTCCACATCCAGGCGGCCTCGCCTTGCCGCGATGCGGGCTACAGCGCCGCCGTATCGGCGGGCGACCTGGACATGGACGGGCAGCCGCGCCTCCAGGGGCCGGCGGTGGACATGGGCGCCGATGAAAGCGATGGGACGCCCTACGTTCTGCCGCGCGTGGTTGTGCGCGTGTCGCCGACCGGCGATGACGCCGGAGACGGCGCCTCCTGGACCAGCGCAAAGCGGAGCCTGAATGCAGCCGTCGCGGCGGCGGTCGGCGGAGAAGTGTGGGTGGCGGCGGGCACGTACTCCGGCGCCGTAAGCCTCCCGTCGTTCACTGAGATCTATGGCGGCTTCGCCGGCACGGAGACCAACCGCGACGATCGAGATCCGGTTGCCCACATCTCCGTGATCGATGCCAGCGCCGCTGGCGACGCGGTCACCGTTCCGCCCGGGACGACCATGGCGCGCGTAGACGGGCTCACTCTGCGGAATGCCGTCTCGCGCGGCAATCCGGCCGTCGGAGGCTGTGGCGTTAACGCCGGCAGCCTGGCCAGCGTAACCGTCGCTCGCTGCACCATCGTTGGGAATGCCCTCTCCGGAGTCAAGTGCGGCGGCGTATCCGTTGTCTCCGGTTGCCGGATCAGCGGCAACGGCGGCGGCATCGACCTCAGGGATAACGCAACCGCCACCGGGAACGTCGTCGAGGGCAACGCTGGCGTGGGGATCTGGGCGGGAGGCGCCGCCGTTGTGGTTGAGAACGTGGTCCGGAGCAACGGGGCCCACGGCCTCGCCGGCGATGGCTGCGCGGTTTTCGTCCGGAACATCGTCAGCAGGAACGCGGGCGACGGCTTCTCCGTTACGTGCGGGACTGCCGTCCTGCGCGGCAACGTGTCCATGGGCAATGCGGGCGCGGGGGTGAACCTCGGGAGCGCCTATCGCGCGGACCTCTTCGGCAACACGGTGGCCGGGAACGCAACCGGCGGGGTGGTCAGCGCGTACCTCGATCCCAGCAAGGCTGCGCCGGTAACGGCGGTCAACAACATTGTCGCTTTCAACGGCGGGACGGGGTTCCGCCTTTACGGCTCCTTCGAGTGCCGCTCGAACTGCGTGTTCGGTAACGCCATTTCCAACTACGCGGACATCGACCTCACCGGCGCCAGAGGCAACATATCCGTAGATCCCCTGCTCGGGAACGTTCCAGCGGCGAACGCGCACATCCGGCCCGAGTCACCGTGTCGCGACGCCGGAGACGCGTTGGCGGCGCTGTCTGGGGAAACCGATATCGACGGTCAGTCGCGCATTCAGGGAGCGGGCCCAGACATCGGCGCGGACGAATCCGACGGCAGCATCCCAGCCCTCGCGCCCATCGTCCGCGTAAGCCCAACCGGAAGCGACGCCAACGATGGATCGGCCTGGGACCGGGCGAAGCGCTCTGTTCAGGCCGCGATTGAGGCGGTGAAGGCCGGCGGCGGTGACGTGTGGGTTGCCGCCGGAGTCTACCACGAGCGAATCTCGCTGGCAGCCTGGGTCCGCGTCCTCGGCGGATTCTCAGGCGTTGAGGCGTATGCCTCGGGACGGCAGCCGCAAGCCAATGTCAGCGTGCTCGATGGGCAGGGCGCAGGGACCGTGGTTACTCTCGCGAACGGCAACTGGTACACGCTGCTGGACGGCTGCACGGTCCGCAACGGAGCCGGGACGATGGGAACGCTCAGTGGAACGCCGGCCGCCTTACGCGGAAGCGGGGTCCTTTGCCTGTCTGACGGAACGATCAGCAACAATGTGATCACCGGCAATACGGCGGACTACGGAGCGGGCGTGGAGTTGGAAAGCGGGGCAGCGGTTCAGAACAACGTCATCACCGGGAATACGGCGACGACCCGCGGCGGCGGCGTGAACACGCAGTCGGCCGGCAGGGTGACCGGAAACACGATAGCGCACAACCACGCGCCATCGGGCGGGGGCGTGTGCGTCTCCGCCGAAATACCGGCGCTGGACCGGAACACGATCGCCTGGAACACCGCCGCACAGGGCGCCGGGGTCTACACGGACGGATCGGGGAGGAATCCCTTCGGCGTTGGGACGTACGGCCCCAGTTGGACGGCGAACGTGGTCGCCAACAACACGGCCACCGGAAACGGCGGCGGCGTGTACGCAACCTATCCGCCCAACCTCATCCACTGGACGATCGCGGGCAACGCGGCCGCGGACGGCGGCGCGGTCCATGGCGCACAGGTTGGCCTGTCCAACTGCATCGTCGCCTTCAACTCCCCTGGCCTCTTCTCCCCAGCCGCTGGAATGGTGATCACCGGATCCGACGTGTACGGGAATGCCAGGTACGACGTTCAAAACACCCCGGACCCCCGCGGCGCGGCCGGAAACCTGTCTGTCAACCCGATGTTCGCGTCAACGGATGGGGACTACCACCTCACGGCTGGGTCGCCCGCCATCAACGCCGCCGCCGATCTCGGCGGGGGCGGTCTGACGCTCGATCGCGATGGGCTGCCGCGAGTCTTCGGGCCGCACGCCGATATGGGAGCCTACGAGTTCCGGTACAGCCCCGGCATCGGCGACGTCACCCGCGCCCTCCGATTGGCGGGAGGGTTGGACGCGGCCACGGGCGAGGATACGGCGCGTTTGAACGGCGCCGACGCCTCTCGCAGCGTGGACGTGGTTGACGCCGTTGGCCTGCTCCGGCGGGCGCTCCAGATCAACCCGGCCCGCTGAGCGGTAACCGCCGGCCTGTTTCGACCCGATGCCGAGCAGGCCGGCGCTGACCGGAGCGCCAGGAGCAACGGCGCCATTGGCGCGGCGGCCATCTTCACGCCAGGGCCGCCAGGCGCCGCGCCGTTCAGCCGCGCCCGCCACGCCAGGGAACTCCACCACTGTGTGATAGTTATACACTTGTACTGGAGCGCGGAGGAGCCAGCGGCCGCAACGGACGATCCGCTTCGCCAACAAGTTGGCGGCAGCCCGGCCAACGCCCAGGAGACGGCGCATTGACAGCGAAATCCCGAGTAACGATCGCCATCGCCAGCGGGCGCGCAGGGGCCGGACGCAGCATGATCGGCGCCAACCTGGCGGCAGCCCTGGCCGCCACGGGCCGCCGCGTGGGCATCACGGACACGGAAACGCTCGGGGCCATCACGCCGGAGACCCTTGGGGCGGCGGCGCCGAATCGGCGCGACGGCCGGTTGGTTCCCGCGGAACGATACGGCGTACAGCTCATGTCGTTCGCGTTCCTTCTCCACGAGCACGAACGCGCTCAGGCGCGGCCGCCGTCGATGGATGACCTCGCCGCAAGATTCCAGGCCGACGTCGCATGGAGCGATCTTGACGTCCTGTTCATCGAGCTTCCCTCTTCCGAAGACGCCGCCCGATCGCTGGTCGAGCGGCTCGGCTTCGATGGGGTGGTGATCGTCGCCACGCCCCAGGGGGCGGAGGAAGGCGCTACGGAGGCCGCCCTGGCTTTCTACGGCAACCTCGGCGTTCCGCTGCTCGGCCTAATCGAGAACCTGAGCTACTACCAATGCCGCCAGTGTTCCCGGCGCGATGCTGCCCAGGCTTCCGGAGCCGTTGCCCGTGTGGCGCAGCGGCTGGGCGTTCGATTCCTCGGCGACGTTCCGATCTCTATCGCGCTCCGCGACTGCATGGACGAGAACTGCCCCGCCGCCGGCAGCTCGCCGAGGTTGGAGGAAGCGGACCTGTTTGAGCGAGTTGCCCTCGTCCTCATGGCTGCGCTGGACCACTCCGCGAAGGAGTGAGCGCGGGAAACGGGATTCATCCCGAAGAGGCGACTGAGTAGAGGCGACAGGGCCTCACCACCGCTTGGGCTCTGCCGCTGAGCCAGGTCAGGTTTCAGTCTCGTCGCCGAGGCGAGCGCCTACTTCTCCGCCGTTTCGGCGGCGGATGTGGGATCGCCGCAGGACTCCGATGCAGCATTCGCCGTCGGGCAGACGAGGGCGAGAGCCGCCAGGGCCGCTTCGACGTTCTCGATTCCCACCAGGCACAGCATCGGCGCGCCCGGCGGCTTCAGGACCACAAGGCGTTGACCGGGCGACATCCGCAGCGCGTGGCGGACGTGGGCGGGAATGACCACCTGCCCCCGTTCGCCCAATGTCACAGTGCCGGCGAAGCTATCTGATCTCTCTGGCATACAGGTATACCTCTCCAGAGTGGCCCAGGCAGAGCTGCCGGGCACAGCGTCGGCGGGCCGGGCGACGTTGCGCCCGGCCCCATCGTTTCCTCACCCTCCCGCTGACAGGCGTCCCATCAGGGCGCGGTCGAACGCGGCGCGCGCGGCGAGATGGTCGTAGAGCGCGTTGTTGCGATTGAAGCGGGCCTGCACCAGGGCGGTTTCCGCATCGAGAACCTCGATCTGAGCCGACACGCCGTTCTGGTAGCGGGTGCGCGCCAGGCGTAGCGCCTCTTCGGCCTGTCCCACGGTCTTGTCGGCGACATCGAACCGATCCGACGTATCCTGCACGTTCAAGCCCGCCTGGCGCACCTCCAGGGCCACGCCGCGCCGAAGCTGCTCGCGCTGAAGCCCGGCGACCTCCACGTTGGCCTTGGCCGCGTCCACGCGGGCGCGCGCCGCGCCGGAGTCCCAGAGTGGCCAGGATGCCCCCACTCCGGCGGTCCAGGTATCCGCCTGTGAGCTGAGACCCGTCGGGTTGAAGAGGTGCGTGGCCGAGCCAGTGAGCGCGATCATGGGCGCCGTATCCAGCCGGTGCAGGCGCACAGTCTCGCGCTGAGCCTCTACCGCAAGATCGGCCTGCAACACTTCCGGGCGCGCGACGAGAGCCTTCTCCGTCTGCCCATCGATGTCCACGTCCCGGTTTGGCGCGGTCGAGAGGGCGGTGACGCGAACCGGGGTGGACACCGGCCTGCCCAGAACGTTGTTGAAGGCGGCCCCCGCCAGCGCGAGGCTGTTCCGCGCGCCCAGGAGGGTCTGGCGCCGGTCGGCGAGGGCAACGTCGGCCCGGGTCACGTCAAATGGCGCGGCGGAACCGGCATTCACGAACGAGTGGGCAAGCCGCAGTTGCTCCGTGGCGTCTTCCACGGCGGCCTGAGCAACCTCAACGGCGCCCGCCGCGCGCAGCACATCGTAATACGCGGCGCGCGTTTCGAAGGTCACTTCGGAGCGGCTGCGCGCCACGTTCAGCGCTTCGATGCGCGCGGCGAGGCTGGCGATGTTCCGCGCGCGCCGGACCTGGCCGAAGATGTCCAGCGCCTGGGTCAGGTTGGCCGACGCGACCTCGGCATGGGGCGCGGCGAGGGTCAACGAGATGGGGCCCGTCGCGCCGGGAAGCGTCGCGGTAGACTCTTTCTGACGCACGGCCTGCGCGGAAACGGAAACCTGCGGCAGGTTGTTCGCAGAGACTTCGCGAACGCCAGCGCGCGCTTTCCGCGCTCCCGCCTCGGACTCGCGCACCAGTTCGTTGTGCTCCAGCGCGAAGAGCACGGCGGAGTCCAGGGTGAGGGTTTCCGGCGCGTCAACGCCTGGCGCGGTTACGGTTATCTCCGCCGAAGATGGCGACGCGGTAACAGGCGCGGCGGCGGCGGGCAGCGCCAGGGCAAGGATGGCCCATGCGGCGCGCTTCCGCCGCGGGCGCGGCGCCGGGTTCCAGGGTGTGGGTTTGTTCATTTGGCTCTCTTCTTTGATCATCATCTCGGTTGGGGGGCAGCTTACGAAACCAACTGCGGCTCCTCAGCCTGGGGCTCGGACGAGGGGCGCCGGCGGTTCCGGCGGCGATCCGAATACTGGATCACGTCGTCGGAAAGCGAGTAGATAACCGGCGTGGCAATGAGCGTGAGGAGCAACGAGAGCACCTGCCCGCCGATGATGACGCTGCTCATTGCGTGGTTCGTGCCGGCGCCCGTGCCCCGCGAGACGACCAGCGGGATCATGCCCGCCACGAAGGCGATCGTGGTCATGAGGATGGGGCGCAGCCGGTCGCGGCAGGCTTCCAGGATGGCTTCCCTGCGGGGCTTTCCGTTCTCGCGCAGCCCATTGGTGTGGTCAACCTGGAGGATGGCGTTCTTCATCACCACGCCGAAGAGCACGAGGATGCCGAGCATGGAGAAGATGTTGAGCGACCCTCCCAGCGCCCACACCGAGGCGAGGGCGAAAGGCAGCGTGAGCGGCAGTACAGACAGGATCACCAGCGGGTAGATCCAGCTCTCGAACTGGGCGGCGAGGATCAGGTACATGAAGATCACGGCCAGCAGCATGGCCGTCATGAAGGCGGTCATAGTGCGTCCCAACTCCCGGGAGCGTCCCACGAGATCGCTGCGGTACAGCGGTCCGAGGTTCTCCTTCTGGTAGAGTTCCGCGATCTTGTCTTGAATCGCCTTCTCGGAGGCGCCGGTCGCCGGGTTCGCGCTGATGGTCACCTGCCGCGTTCGGCCGTAGCGCTTCACCTCGGCGGGTCCGCTGCCCAGTTTGGATGTGACGACCTGGTTCAGCGGAACGGCGCCCAGGGCCGGGTTGGAGCTGGGCACGAGGAACAAAGACAGGCTGTCTTCGCGATCCCTGTACTGGGGCAGCGCGCGCAGGTTGATGTCGTACTGGTAGCCGCCCTCGGCGAAGTCCGATACCCTCTCGCCCGCCACAATGACGCGCAAACTGGTGGCGATCCCGGCCACGGAGACGCCAAGATCGGCCGCCGCATTCCGGTCCACGGCCATGCCCACTTCGGGCTTTCCGCTCTGCAGGCTCGAGTCCACGTCCACTGCGCCAGGGAACTGCTTGAGCCCGGCAATGATGTGGCTTGAGGCCGTACGCAGCTTTTCGAGGTCCGGGCCCACGATGACGTACTGCACATCCGCGGTGGCGGAGCCCCCGATAACGCTCGGCGTCGCCACCAGGCAGCGCAGGTCGCGCGGATAGCGGGGCAGGATTTCGCTTCGCGTGCGCTCCATGAGTTCGTGCTGCGTGGCGGCGCTGTGCCGGTCTTCCACGGCGTTCATCTGCACGGTGACGCTGCCGACGTTCTGTGATCGCTGACGGTCGTCCGCCACGGTCACCATGGTATAGCGCACCTCAGGCAGTTGCCGGAGGTCCTTGGCGATGCTGTTGAGGGTTTTCTCCGTGCCTGCGAGCGATGTCCCTTCGGGCGCCCGTACGCTGACGATGAACTGGCTTTCGTCATCCTCGGGCAGGAAGTTGAACTTCATGCTCTTGCCGAGCGGGCCGAGGAGGAAAAGCACGCCCACGCACACCGCCACGATAACCCAACGATGTCCAAGCGCCCAGTTCAGGGTAAACAGGTAGGTCTTCTCGATGGATCCGAACAGCCCGGGGGAGACGCGCCGTTCATCCTCGGACGAAGGCTGGCCGGCTCCGTTCGCCGGCTGCGCCGCGTGGGCGGCGCGATGCGCCGCGGGGGCAACGGGGCCGCGCAGCCCTTCGCCTTTCGCCACCCGGCGCAGGGTATCCTTCGGCGCTTTCAGCCAGCGGGCCGAGAGCATCGGCGCCAGCGTGAACGCCACCAACAGGGAGACCCCAATAGCGAACGCCATCGTGAGGCCAAAGGAGTTCAACACGCGGCCGACGATGCCGGACATGAACGCGATGGGGATGAAGACGGCCATCAAGGAGAACGTGGTGGCCATTACGGCCAGGCCAATCTCGCTGGTCGCCTCAATGGCGGCTTCCCTTGGCGTAAGCTGCCTCTCCTCCAGGAAGCGGTATATGTTCTCGATGACGATCACCGCGTCGTCGATGACGATACCCACCGCCAGGGTGAGCGCCAGCATCGTAACGGTGTTCATCGTGAAGCCCATCGCCTTCACGAGGGCGAAGGTGGATACAAGCGAGGCCGGGATGGCGAGGGAGGCGATGAGCGCGGAGCGCCAGTTCCAGAGGAAGACGAGCACGATGATGGAGGCCAGGATGGCGCCCAGGATCAGGTGCTCTTTCACTGCGTCCAGCGATGCCTTGATGTAGCTGGACTGGTCCGTGATCACGCGGATCTCATAGCCCCTCGGCAGGGTGGCCTGGAGGCCCTTGAGGCGCTCCTTCACGGTGTCGGTTACGGCAACTGCGTTGGACCCGCTCTGTTTGCGGATGTTCAGCAGCACGGCCCGGTCGCCGTTAACGTTGGCGATGCTCTCCGCTTCCTTCTGGCTGTCTTCCACGGTGGCGATGTCGCGGATGCGGATCGGGCGCCCGCCGACGACGCGGACGATGAGGTCCTCCATCTCGGCCACGTTTCGAACGCGGCCCTGGGTGCGAACCGAGACGCGGCGATCGCCTTCGTCCATGGCGCCGCCCGGCACCTGGAGGTTCTGGGTCTGCAAAGCGCCTTTCACGTCCAGAGCCGTGAGGTTGTAAGAGCGCAGTGCGTACGGATCCAGCATCACGTTGATCTGGCGAGACTGGCCGCCGATGATCTCAACTTCGCCGACGCCGCTGATGTTCTCCAGTTGCGGGCGAAGCTTCTTATCCGCGAATTCCGTCAGCTCGCGGATGGGAGCGTTCTTGGCCGAGAGGGTGACCTGCATAATCGCCCCGGCGGCCGCATCCAGCTTCTGGACCACGGGCTTGTTGGCGTCATCGGGAAGGTTCGGCAGCGCCAGGTCCACCTTGGATCGGACCTCGTTAGCGGCCACGTCGCCGTTCTTCTCGAGATTGAAGCTCACGACGACGACGGAGGCGCCTTCTGAAGACGTGGACGAGAGCGTATCAATCCCGGAAACCGTGTTGACCTGCTTTTCGATCTCCTCGGTAACCTGCGTCTCCATCTCCTCCGGGGTTGCGCCCGGCAGGGTGGTGGTGATCGTTACGTACGGGATATCGAAGTTCGGGAACCGATCGACGCCGAGTTGCGGCAACGAGTAGAGTCCAACAACCACGAGGACGAGGATCAGCACCGTTGCCACAACCGGGCGGTTCACAGAGAGTCTTGCGAGTGCTTGCATCAGCCTGCCTTCTGCCGCGCCGCCTGGGGCGCGGGATAGCTTCCGTGAGGGGGAATGCCCTCAAATCGACGGGTGCGGTCCGGTCTACCGGGTGGACGGAGCGGCGGTAACCCGATCTCCGTCCGACAGGTTCCCCTGCCCGGCCGCGATCACTCGGGCCCCATCCGGAATGCCCGTCACCTCCACCAGCGACCCGTCCGCGGACGGCAGGCCCACGGAGACTGCGCGCTCCCGCGCCACGCCGCCTGTTTCGATGAAGACCTTCGCCTCGGACGACGAGCCGCCGTCATTGCGCACGAGGGAGTCCTTCGGAACCAGAACCGCCCGGGCGTGGCGCGCCGTCTCGATGCGGCCCTGAGCGAACATCTGCGGGCGTAGCGCCTGGTCGGGATTCGCGAGGGTGATGCGGATCGGCACCGACCGGCTCTGGGACGAGCCCGACGGGTAGATCTTTGTTACGCGGCCCACGAAGGTCCGGCCGGGCACGCCGTTCGCCGTCACCTGGACGGGCTGGCCAATGCGCACAAACTCCAATTCGCGATCGGGAACCGACGGCTCGAAGAACACCGAGTCCAGCGCCACCACCTGGAGGAGCGGCGCGCCGGGGCTAACGGTCTGGCCCGGCTCCGCGTGGCGGGCGGCAACCTGCCCGGCGATCGGCGTGCGGATGGCGGAGTCCGCCAGGGCCTTGCGGGCGATGGCGAGACTGCCCAGCGCCTGCTGGAGGGCCGCCCGGGCGGCCAGGATCTCGGCGCGACGCACGTCATTCTGCGCGAGGGCGGCCCGCGCCGTCTCCACGTCGGCCTGGCGCACCTGGTCCATCGCCGCGGCGGCGCGGGCCTGACGCAAGCGCTCTTCGGCCTGTCGGACAACCTGCTCCGCCTGGGTGACCTCTTGTGAGCGGGCGCCCTCTTTCACGAGGGAAAGGCCTTCCTCGGCGGCGCGGAGTTGCTCGCGGGCCACTTCTCCGGCCGTTACGAACTTGTCGAGGCTGGACTGAGAGACGGCGCCGTCTTTCGCAAGCTGCTGGTAGCGCCTGAGATCCGCCTGGGCATTATTGGAGCTCGCGCGGGCAACGGCAACCTGGCTCTCCGCCCGCCGGATGTCTTGTCCCCGAGCCCCCTCACGCACCTGTGAGAGCTGGGCGCGGGCGGCCGCCAACGCGGACGCGGCGGATTCGATGCCCGCCTGCGTTGAGACGCGCTGCTGGCCATAGGCGGCCTCGGCGGCGTGGACAACGCTGCGGGAACTGGTCTTTTGCTGGCGGTAAGCGGCCTCCGCCTGCGCCACGCGGGCCTTCGCGGCGGCCACGGCGCCCTCGGCGGCCTGCACCTGCGACTCCTGGTCCGACGTGTCCAGCAGGGCAACCACCTGTCCCGCCGCAACCGAATCGCCTTCGCGCACCGAAACCACCGCCAGGCGGCCGGCGATCCGAGACGAGAGCGTTACATCCTGCAACGACACCAGTGATCCGGTGGCCGTGATGGCGCGCACGGCAACGCCGCGGATGGCGGCCCGGGTTTCAACGGGAGCCGCGGAGGGAGCTTTGGCGACGGCGGACACGCTCTTGGAGCCTCCGCATCCGGAAAGCGACATGCTCAGAAGCGCCGCCGCGGCGCCGGCGCCCGCAAGAAGGGGCAGGCGACGCCGCTGGGCGCCGCGAGATACAGCAGATGCCAACTTGAACCTCTTTCGGTAACTGAGTTAGTGTTCAACTTACCGGTCGGTAAATCGACCGGGCAAATGGAAATGGCGCGCCTTCAGGCCCCATTCGGGTTAGCTTTGACCGAGGGGAATCAGGCTGCCTCCATGGGGCGTACGCGGAAGCCATCCAGCACTTCATGGACCGCCAGCTCAACCAACTGGTGAGTCGGCTCTTCGCCATTCCCCTGAAGGACATCATCCGACCATATGCGCAGGAGGCCGCCGAGCACGCGGGCAAGCGTCGCTTCCGAGCCGGGGCGCAGTTGCCCAGCCTGACGCAGTTCCGTGGCGGATCTCAAGAGGTACGCCCTGACGGTGGCCGCCGCAGTCCGGATCTCTCTGGCCGGGATCTCGGCGGAGGGGTCATACATCAGAGACGAACCCAAACGGCAGACAGCGGGCTCTTCCGCGAACAGGGAGAGATGGAACCACAGGATTTCGACGACGCGGTCAACCGGTTCCATCGGCTGGGCGAAGATCCCTTCCACGCGCTTTTTTACTTCGGCGAGGTAGAGCTGGATCGCGCTGCGGCATAGCCCCTCCTTGCTCTGGAAGTAGTAGTAGAGCATGGGCTTGGTGACGCCGGCCGCCTCAACGATCTCACGGGTGGTGGTGGCCGCATAGCCTTTGGCGGCGAAGAGCTGCATCCCCGCGTTGAGGATGCGCTGTGCAATTGGGTTGTCTGAGAGTACTACCGCCATATGATCGTCCGTTTACCTATCGGTAAGTAAAGTATGGCCCTTGACCGGTGGACGAGTCAAGCCCCCGGGGCCGGCCTGCGCCAAATCGATGGAGTGATATGGGCTGGCGATTCATCCGGCGCCTTTGATAAGATGGAGGCCAGGGCACGTCCGCGAAGATAGCTTTCATGGATCGTCCTGCTGGAGGCGACAGAGCGCTCCTTCCACCATCTGTAACGGATGGGCCCGGTTCACCGGCGAACCTTTCGCCGCGGAGACGACATCGTCAGTCTCAGATGAACGGGAGGTAGCGAGATGGGAGCATCCGGTCTGCGCGTCGGAGATCAGGCCATCCTCGAGCCCCAGGGCCTGCAAGCCCTGATCCACCTCCTTGCGCGTTCAGGGTACCGCGTGGTTGGGCCCACGGTCCGCGACGGGGCGATCGTCTACGACGAAATCGCCTCAACAGAAGACTTGCCCGTCGGGTGGACGGTCGATCAGGCTCCGGGCTCCTACCGCCTCACAAAGCGCCGGGATGGGGCGTTCTTCAGCTTTTCGGTGGGTTCCCACTCGTGGAAGCAGTTTCTGCATCCCCCTCTCCTCACCCTCTTCCGCGCGCGGCGCTCGGATGGCAGGCTTCTGATCCGCCCTGATGAATCCAACGCTCCGCGGTTCGCCTTCATGGGCGTGCGCCCCTGCGATCTCGCCGCTATCGCCATCCAGGACCGTGTGCTCCTCGGCGGGCGCTACGCCAACGCTTCCTACCAGGCGCGGCGCTCCGGCGCCTTCCTCGTGGCGGTGAACTGCGGTGAACCGGGCGGCGTCTGCTTCTGCCAGTCGATGGGGACCGGCCCGAAGGCCGCCGGCGGGTTCGACCTGGCCCTTACCGAGGTGACAGAGCGTAAGCGCCACTTCTTCCTGGTGGACGTCGGGTCGGAGGCGGGAGGCGCCATGGCGGCGCAGATCCCGCGCCTGCCCGTCGAAGACGAACACATTCAGGCGGCGGAACGCGCGCTGGCGCGGGCCGCGGACAAGATGGGGCGAACCCTGCCGACGGAGGGCCTCAAGGAAGCGTTACAGCAGAGTTACGACCACCCGCGCTGGGAAGCCGTGGCGGGGCGCTGCCTCACCTGCGGCAACTGCACCGCCGTCTGCCCCACTTGCTTCTGCACAACCGTCGAGGATTCCACCGATCTCATGGGCGATAGCGCGGAGCGCCGGCTGCGGTGGGACTCCTGTTTCAACGTGGACTTCTCATACATCTTTGGCGGCAGCGTTCGCCCCTCGGCCCCCGCCCGCTACCGGCAGTGGATGCTCCACAAGCTCGCCACATGGCGCGATCAGTTCGGCACGCCGGGTTGCGTGGGCTGCGGACGCTGCATCACATGGTGCCCGGTCGGCATCGATATCACCGAGGAGGCCCGCGCTATCCGGGCGGGCGAGCCCGACGGAAAGGAGCAAGCGCATGGAAACGCTTAGGCCCATCTTGGAGCAGCAGGCCTTCCTGCAGGGCCTGGAGCCCCCCTATCTCGATCTGCTTGTCGGCTGCGCCTCCAACGTGCGCTTCGAGCCCGGCGAGTACTTTTTCCATGAGGGCAAAGATGCGAACCACTTCTATGTGCTTCGATCGGGTCGCGTCACCATAGAAACGTATTCGCCGGGGCGCGGCTCCATCATCATCCAAACGTTGGGTGAGGGCGAAGTGCTGGGATGGTCGTGGCTGATCCCCCCCTACAAATGGCAGTTCGACGCCCGGGCACTGGTCCTCACGCGCGCGATCGCGCTGGACACAACGTGCCTACGGTCCAAGTGCGAAGACGACCACGATCTGGGATACGAGATCATGAAGCGCTTTGCGAACGTCATTGTTCAGCGTCTGAAAGCGACCCACCTGCAGCTCGTTGACATCAGCGAGGGCGGAGGATGAAAGGGGTCCGCCATGGCACAGCGTTCAACTTCGGAAGGACCCGCGACGGCTGATACCGCCCGCGGGGCCGGCGCCGAGGCGCCTGATGCGGCGTTGTCCGACACGATGATACCGCGGCCCTACCGCGTCCGCCAGGTGCATCGCGAAACGCATGACACGTTCACCCTGGACCTGGAACCGGAGGACGGTCGTCCCCCGTCGTTCGCGCCCGGCCAGTTCAACATGCTCTACCTGTTCGGGATCGGGGAGGCGCCGATCTCCATCAGCAGCGATCCCGGCGATCCAGACGCCCTGATGCATACGACGCGGGAGGTGGGCGCCGTCACGCGGGCGATGCGCTCGCTGAAGCGCGGCGATGAACTGGGAGTGCGCGGTCCATTCGGCACGCACTGGCCGGTTTCCGAGGCGGAGGGAAACGATGTCGTCATCGTTTGCGGCGGCATTGGCCTGGCGCCGCTTCGCCCAGCCCTTTACCAGATCCTTGCCCGCCGCGAGAAGTTCGGAAAGGTCGTCCTACTCTACGGCACGCGCAGCCCGAACGACATCCTCTACAAGCGTGAGCTCCAGAGGTGGCGCGCTCATTTCGACCTTGAGATCTTCGTCACCGTTGATCGAGCCATTGGCGCCTGGCGCGGGAACGTGGGCGTGGTGACGACCCTGATCTCGAAGGCTCCCTTCGATCCGCTCAGCACCTCGGCGTTCGTCTGCGGTCCGGAGGTGATGATGCGCTTCACTGTGCCGGAGCTGCTGAGGCGAGGGGTCCATGCGACGAACATCCACCTATCGATGGAGCGCAATATGAAGTGCGGAATCGGCTGCTGCGGCCATTGCCAGTTCGGGCCCGACCTGGTCTGCCGCGATGGCCCGGTCTTCCGCTTCGATCGCGTTGAGCCCCTCTTCGGAACATGGGAGGTGTGAAATGGCGCGCACCGGAAAGCCCAAGCTCGCCGTCTGGAAGCTGGCCTCCTGTGACGGCTGCCAACTGAGCCTGCTGGATTGCGAAGAGGAACTTTTGGCCGTGGCCGGAGCCGTGGAGATCGCCAGCTTCCCCGAGGCCAGCCGAGCGACGGTGAAGGGGCCTTACGATATCTCCCTGGTGGAGGGGTCCGTCACCACGGAGCACGACGCGGAGCGAATTCACCACATCCGCCGCGCCACCCGCTACCTCATCACCATCGGCGCCTGCGCCACCGCCGGCGGCATCCAGGCCCTTCGCAATTTCGCCGACGTGAAGGACTACACGCGCTTCGTGTACGCATCTCCGCAGTATATCGAGACGCTCAGCAAGTCTACTCCGATTCGCGATCACGTATTTGTGGACTTCGAGTTGCGCGGGTGTCCCATCAACAAGATGCAGCTCGTGGAGGTTCTCAGCGCGTTCCTGAACGGACGCAATCCAAACACGCCAACCCATAGCGTCTGCGCGGAGTGCAAGGCCGCGGGCACCTTGTGCGTGATGGTAGCCCATGGCATTCCGTGCCTGGGACCGGTAACTCAGGCCGGCTGCGGCGCGCTTTGTCCCTCTTATGCTCGCGGATGCTACGGCTGCTTCGGACCGAAGGAGACGCCCAACACCCCTGCGCTGGCGGCGGCCTGGACGGCGCTTGGCGCCGGCGATCCGGAGATCGTGCGGGCCTTCCGCAGCTTCAACGCCTATGCCGAGGCTTTTCGACGGGAGAGCGAAGCCCATGAAAGGCAGAATCATTAAGGTGGACACGCTCGCCCGCGTTGAGGGCGAGGGATCCGTCATCATCAAGATCGGCGATGACGGCGGCGTGGACGCCAAACTGAAGATCTACGAGCCGCCGCGCTTCTTCGAGGCATTCCTCCGGGGCCGATCATACGCGGAAGCGCCCGATATCACGGCCCGGATCTGCGGCATCTGCCCCATCGCCTACCAGATGAGCGCGGTACATGCTGTGGAGGCGGCGTTCGGCATCACGGTGGGCGGGCAGTTGCGGGCCCTGCGCCGCCTCCTCTACTGCGGCGAGTGGATTGAGAGCCATGTGCTGCACGTCTTCCTCCTCCACGCGCCGGACTTCCTGGGCTATCAGGATGCCATCGCGATGGCGAAGGATCACGGCCCGCTCGTTGAGAAGGCCCTCCGTTTGAAGAAGGTCGGAAACGACATCGTCGCGCTGCTCGGAGGCCGCGAGATCCACCCCATCAACGTGCGCGTTGGCGGCTTCTACAAGACGCCGCGAAGGCAGGACCTGGATACCCTGGTCGACCGGTTGAAGTGGGCACAAGATGCCGCCCTGGAAACCGTCCCCATCCTGGCCTCCCTGCCGTTCCCGGATTTCGAGGGCGATTACGAGTTCGTTGCGCTCCGCCACCCAGACGAGTACCCCATGAACGAAGGCCGCATAGTCTCCAGCCGCGGGCTGGACATCCCGGTATCCGACTATGAGGCGTGCTTCGTGGAGGAACAAGTCGCCCACTCAAACGCTCTCCACTCCGTGCGCAAGGGCAAAGGGAGCTACTGCGTTGGTCCGCTGGCCCGGTTCAACCTGAACTCGGACCGGCTTCCGGCGGCGGCCTTGCAGGCTGCCCGCGCGGCCAACCTCACGCCTGGCTGCCGCAATCCGTTCAAGAGCATCCTCGCCCGAGCCGTGGAAACAGTCTGCGCGTGTGAGGAAGCCCTCCGGATCATCGCCGAGTACGAGCCGCCGGCCGAGCCGGCGGTGGAGGTGATTCCGCTGGCAGGTTCCGGCTGCGCATGCACCGAGGCGCCGCGCGGAATCCTGTACCACCGGTATCGGATCGACGCCGCCGGCCTGATCGCCGATGCCAGGATCGTCCCCCCGACGGCGCAGAACCAGAGGACCATCGAAGACGATCTGCGCCGCTACGTAGCGCCGCGGGTCGAACTTCCGATTCCTGACCTCACCTGGCAGTGCGAACAAGCCGTCCGCAACTATGACCCGTGCATCTCATGCGCCACCCATTTCCTGCGGCTGGAGGCGGAGAGGCGATAGGATGGCTCCCGTCGTCATCGGCGTTGGGAACCCCTGCCGCGGCGACGATGCCGCCGGCCTTCTTGTGGTCGAGCGCCTGGACGCCGGCTCATCCGGCCTTCGGGCGCTTCGCCACACGGGCGATGGGGTTGGACTCATCGAGGCGTGGGGTGACGCGGAAACCGTCATCCTCGTCGATGCCGTTGTCTCCGGAGCGCCGCCCGGGACGATTCATCGCCTGAGCGACGCCGGTGAGGTTCCTCGCCGCTGGTTCGCGCACTCAACCCACCTTTTCGGGATAGCGGAAGCGATTGGGCTGGCGCGGGTGCTGGGCCGGCTGCCCGCGCGCGTGCTGGTCTTCGGCATCGAAGGGCGAACGTTCAAGGCGGGCGCCCCGATGACCCCGAAGGTGGCGAAGGCGGCGGAAGACCTCGCCCGCGAGTTGCCCGCGCGGCTGGCGCAAATGCTTCGGGCCTGCTGAGACCTTCATCTCAACAGGCCCGAAGGCGCCTGGGGAGCCGGGATGTCCGGCGCCCGATCAGTCAACGGGGCCGGCTGTAAGCATCCTGGAGATGCTCCTTGGTGGCGTTGAGACGCTGCTCAACGAGCCCGGCCACGCGTTTCATGAAATCGTAGCCGAAATCGGTGTGCACCTCACACATGCGCTGGAGCAGTTGCGTGTCGAACACGAGGGCATCCGTCGGCTGGCAAACCTTGGCATCGAACCGCCAGTGGTGGGGGGGGATGAAACCGGACCAGCCCATCACGTCGCCGGAGCCCAGGTTCTGGATGGAAATGGGGCCGTAGTCTGCGTTGTAGACTTCCAACATCACGGAGCCCTTCGTGATCAGGTAGAAACGCTCAGCCGGTTCACCCTCCCGAAAGAGGTAGTGGCCGGCGTCGAAGTGCGCCCGCTGAACGATGTCGGCCATCATCTGCAGGTGCCGTGGATCCATGTTCTCCACGAGAGGGTGCTCCGCGAGCATCCCGCGCAGATCCTCTGGTGAGAGGGATTCCGCAAGGGTGACGCTTGAGATCTCCATGAGACGCCTCCTCCATATTCGTGACGTCTCGAACTCGGACACTCGGGCTGCCCAGAGGACCGGATGCCGGCTTCGTACGGCCCCTAACTCTACGGAGGAGTCTGCGCGCGGCCATCGCATGCGCGGCGGGCGATGACGATGCCCGTCAATCGGGGGTCTGCTTCATAGCGGACCACGCGAACCGTTACGAGCATGCGGACGCTTGTTCAGGGCGCCGTTTCGCTGCACGGCAACCGATTCACACTCGAACGCCTTAGTTTGTCGGCACGTCCTAACGCCGCGTGCGCGGATGCACCGGGGAACCGGGCAGGACACGGCTGCCGCATGCCGCGGCAGATGCCCCCAGGCTGGCCTCGATCGTGGCAGCCTCCTTCGGCCGGCGGCGCCGCGAGAGGGCGATCCGTTCCTGTTATCGTCGGTAACGACGGGCGGGATGGCGGCCGTCACGCGGAGAAGCCCCATCCTAGGGCATATTGTACCCACTCTTGCAGAATCTTGCGAGTGAGCGCGAGCCAGCGTCCGGGGCCGCCGGGCGCGCGAGGGAGGCTGGCGGGGTCCAGAAGCCAGCCGTCTCCTACAGCAAAGGGTCTGGCCTGTAGTCACTATAGAGCCAACCGAGCTCCCGTGCACACCGGGTAACCCGGTCCTTCGCTTTCGATCCCATGGCGCGCCGAAACGCCTCTTCAACCTCCGCCACCGCCGGCAGGGGATCGCACCAGTGGATGTCGCCGTACCCTACCTCCAGCGTTCAGCCCCTGCATTTGCTTCCGACTGTCCGCTTGACGATTACATCCGGGCGGGATACACTTGACTCAATCTTCGAGACAGCCTCGGATGGAGCGCTACGGGGCACGCCCTCCCGGTTGTCAGATCGCGCGCCCGCCTGGCAGGCGAGATCCATATCGCCGCTCCGGATGGCCGGCATCCGCCGCGGGTCAAGGGAGGTAAGCATGGCTGTCACCCTCGCACACCCCGGTGTGTACATCGAGGAGATCCCCAGCGGCGTCCGCACCATCACCGGCGTCGGCACGTCCGTGGCCGCCTTTGTCGGGTATACCGCCCGCGGCCCGGTGAACCGTGCCCAACACATACTGGACTACGGCGCCTTCGAGCGCGAGTTTGGCGGCCTGGCCCGCGACAGCGAGGTGAGCTATGCCGTCCAGCAGTTCTTTCTGAACGGCGGGACCGAGGCGTGGGTGGTCCGTGTGGCGGAGGGCGCGGCCGCCGCGGCTATCACCCTGCGCAATGACTCGGGCGCCCTCCGCACCCTAGTCGCCTCCGCCAGCAGTGAGGGCGCCTGGGGCAACCTCCTCCGCCTGGACGTGGATGACGCCGCCACGGCCCCGGATAGCGGTTTCAACCTCACGGTCACCGAACTAGTGCCGCGAGGCGCCGCCCTGACGGTAGGGCGTGTCGAAATTCACCGCAACCTCAGCATGGACCAGCGCTCGCCGCAGTACGCCGTAAGCGTGGTGAACGGCGGATCGAACCTCGTCCGCCTCGAGCGTCACGCGGACGTAACGCAGGGCGTGCTGGATGCGCTGCCGGCCGGGTGGAGCCTCAGCGGCGACCTTTCCGGCTTGGCCCTTCCGGGAGACCTGAGCGATGCCCGCCGGTTCCTGAGCGTGGCGGTAAACGGCGACGGGCCCCACGAAGTAGCCCTGTTCGCGGAGGGCGCGGCCCCGCCCAACGATCTGGACGCGCTGGCCGCGGCGATTCAGGCGGCGGTTCGCGGCATCAACCCGGGCCTTCCCCGATTCGCCCAGTTCACCGCCCAGCGGGCCGACGCCGCGGGCACGGTGAATGCCGCCGGCGCCCATCTCTTGCTCACCTCCGGAGAGGACGGGGAGCAGTCCTCCGTGCGCGTCATGAACGCCTCAAACAACAGCGCCGCGCGAACGCTGCGCCTGGGGCTGGCCAACGGCGGGCGAGAGCAGGAGGCCGCCGCCGACCTGCGTCCGGCCCAGACCGGTACAATCAGCGCGGACCTATCCGGCGTGGATTTGGCCGCCCTGGGCCCGAACGACCAGGTAACCGTCACCATTGCCAACGGGGCCACAAGCATCGGGACCGGCGCCATCTCCCTCGGCGCCGCCGTCGCCTCCCTCAACCAGTTGGCGTCGCAACTCCAAACGCGCATCCGGGCCGTCAATGCGGCGAACCGGGCGTTTAGCATGGCAACGGTGGACCTAGTCGGCACGCGCCTGCGCGTCCGGGCCGGCGGTGACGTGCCGGACGCGGACATCGCGTTCGCGGACGCCGGCGGGACGCTGGCCGCCGATCTCGGGCTCACCGGCGGGGCAGTGCGCACCAACGTCCAGCGTTACAGCCTCGGGACCGGCGCCGATCGCCACGCGCAGACCGGAGCCGTCGGCGGCGTGGACGGCGTCCCGCCCACCACGCCGCTAGGCGTCACGGGCAGCCAGAGCGCCAAGTCCGGCATGTACGCGCTGGAGGATGTGGACCTCTTCAACCTGCTCTGCATCCCCCTCACCGCCGCAATGGACGACACGCCGGCCCTGGCGGTCCTCGGTGAGGCGTCCGCCTACTGCGAGCAGCGCCGCGCCTTTCTCCTCATGGACCCGCCCAGCCGCCGCGATGCAGTGGACGAGATCGCGGACTGGATCACGAACCATCTCACTCCCAGCCCGAACGCCGCGCTGTACTTCCCATTCATCTTGGCGGCGGACCCGCTGGACGGTTCGCGCCTGAGGGCCTTCCCGCCGTCCGGCGCCATGGCCGGGGTCATGGCCCGCACAGACAGCGCGCGCGGCGTGTGGAAGGCGCCCGCCGGCACAGATGCCACCCTCACTGGCGTACAGGGCCTGGCCACTCCGCTCAGCGACCGGGAGAACGGCGTGTTGAACCCGCTGGGCGTCAACTGCCTGCGCCAGTTCCCGGTGTATGGGCGCGTGGTATGGGGAGCGCGCACGCTGGAGGGATCGGATCAGGCCGCCAGCGAGTGGAAATACATCCCGGTGCGCCGCCTTGCCCTGTTCCTGGAGGAGAGCCTGTTCCGGGGCACGCAATGGGTGGTGTTCGAGCCAAACGACGAGCCGCTGTGGTCCCAGATCCGCCTGAACGTTGGGGCGTTCATGCACAACCTGTTCCGTCAGGGCGCCTTCGCGGGCGCCACGCCCCAGCAGGCGTATTACGTTCGATGCGACGCCACCACCACAACCCAGAACGACATCAACCTGGGCATCGTGAACATCATGGTCGGCTTCGCCCCGCTGAAGCCGGCGGAGTTCGTCGTCATCCAGATCCAGCAGATGGCCGGACAGGTGGAGGTCTGAGACGGCGGTCTCCGAGACCTCTCGGCGACGCGATAGGAGGCATCCATGGCGCAGTTCAGCGTTAACGCGCAACGGTTCGACCCGTACAAGAACTTCAAATTCCGCGTGAAGTGGGACGGCCGGTACGTGGCCGGCATCAGCAAGGTCGGCGCCCTCAAGCGCACCACCGAGGTGGTGAAACACCGCGAGGGCGGAGACCCCAGCAGCAGCCGCAAATCGCCCGGCCGCACGGAGTTCGACGCCATCACTCTGGAGCGCGGAGTGACCCACGACCTGGAGTTCGAGCAGTGGGCGAGCAAGGTTTGGAACTTCGGCGCGGGACTCGGCGCCGAGGCGTCCCTCAAGAATTTCCGCAAGGACATTATCCTGGAGTTCTACAACGAGGCCGGCCAGTTGGCGATCTCCTATCAGATCTTCCGGTGCTGGGTCTCCGAGTATCAGGCCATGCCGGATCTGGACGCGAACGCCAACGCCGTCGCCATCCAGCACATCAAGCTGGAGAACGAGGGCTGGGTGCGCGATCCGGAGGTCCCCGAGCCCACCGAGCCAAGCCTCTAATCTGACGGCGATTACCCGGCGGCGCATCATCGGCGATTTTCGACTTCCTCTTGAGGCAGCATCGGCCATGCACCCTTTGACCGACAGCGAATTGCTGGAGACCTGGGAGGCGGGGCAGCGGCAGACGCTCCCCCAGCGCGCCCTGACGTTACTGGCCCGGACGTGCCCCGAAATGGACACTCCCGCGTTGTTCTCCCTATCCATTGCCGAAAGGGACATTCGGCTGTTGACCCTCCGCGAGGCGACGTTCGGGCCCGCCCTGGAGGCGCGCGTGGAGTGCCCGGCGTGCGGGCAATCCCTGGAGTTCTCCGCCCGCGCGGCGGACCTGCGAGCGATGCTGCACACCGCCGAGGCCGGTCCGTTGGAGGTGACGGCGGAGGGCGCCCGTTGGACCGTCCGCCTGCCGGACAGCGGAGACCTGTGCGCCGTCGCGGGTTGCCGGGACGTGGACACGGCGCGGATGCGCCTTGCCGCGCGATGCGTGACCGGGTTGGAGGGAGAACCGGATGACCTGCCGGAGCCGGTGCTTGCGGCTCTGGCGCAGCGCGCCGCCGGGTCCGAGGCAGTGCTCGACCTGCATTGCCCGCAGTGCGGCCACGGCTGGCGGCCGGTATTCGACATAGTGCCGTTCTTGTGGGCGGAGGTTGGGGCGCGTGCGCGCGCTCTGCTTCGTGATGTGGCGGCCCTGGCTCGCGCCTACGGCTGGAGCGAGCGGGACATCCTCTCCATGAGCCCATGGCGCCGCCGCCAGTACCTGGAGTTGGCCGCCACATGAGCGATGTCCTCACACGCCTGGCGGAACGAAGCGTTGGGCGGCCCCCCGCCGTCCAGCCCGTCCTGCCGTCCCTGTTCGAGCCGGCGCCGGATGAGGGCTTCGTACAGGGCATCGAGGAGATGGAGACCCTCGGCCCGGTATCGCGCCGCGCAGACGACCCCAACCTCAAGCCTGCCCCTTCGTGGCCAGAGCCCGTGCCTGCTCCTTCCTCGCCCGTAGTTGCCGCCGCGCGCGAGAACGCGCCGGTGGGCCTGGGCGAGGGTCCACGGGCGGCGGCGGAGCCCGTGCGCCGGAGCGTGGAGAGTCCGGCGGCTACCGGTCCGATTCCGCCCCCTGTTCGGCCGGAGGCTCCCACCGTGGCCCCGCTCTCCCGAGCGGTGGAGCGGCCCGTTCCCGTACCGGCGGCCGCGCCGGACAGCCCTTCGCGGAAGGACGCGCCGGCGCCGGATCCGATCCGCCCATCGCGCGCCAGCGCTCCGGCGCTCACCGCGCCGGCCGCGCCATCGCCGCGGGGAGCCCTCGCCGTAACGCCGCACCGCCCGGACCTAACTCCCAGGGTCGAAATCCCCGCTCCCTCTTCCTCTCCCGCCGTGCGCGTCACGATCGGGCGGGTGGAGGTACGCGCCGTGCTGCCGCCCGCGCCGCCCGCGCCGCCGGCGGCGCCCGCTTCCGTCGATACGAGGCTCTCGCTCGACGAGTATCTGAAAACGCGCGGCGAGGGGCAGCGATGAGCAGCGCTCTCGCCATGGCCGCCGTCACCGCGGTACTGAAGGACCTCCTGAATGACGGCCTCATCAACCACGTCGCCGCCGCCGTGCTGGGCAGCGACGTGACGGTTTCCGCGCTCCCGCCAGATGTGGTGGCGATGAACGGCGCCGGGCAAACCGCCCGCCTGAACCTGTTCCTCTACTACGTCTCTCCGAACCCGGGATGGCGGAACGTGGGGCTTCCCGCCTTCGACGCCCGGGGCGACCGCGTCGCAAACCCTCCGCTGGCGCTGGACCTGCACTACTTGCTCACCGCCTATGGCGCGGCGGACCTGCATGCCGAACTGCTTCTCGGGTGGGGGATGCAGCTGTTCCACGAGACGCCGATCCTCACGCGAGACGCCATCCGGGCGGCGCTGGACCCATCGCTCAATGCTGGCGGCAACCTTCCTCAGGCGCTCCAGAGTCTCTCCGCCGAGGACCTGACCGATCAGGTCGAGTCCATCAAGTTGTGCCCCGAAACGCTGAACGTGGATGAGATCTCCAAGATCTGGACGGCGTTTCAGACGCACTACCGGCCCACGGCGGCGTTCCAGGTCTCGGTCGTACTCATCGAAAGCAAGCGGCCGGCGCGCGCGCCGCTGCCGGTGCTCACGCGCGGACCGGGGGACGCGGGCGTGGTGGTGGAACCGGGCCTCACGCCGCCGTTTCCCACGCTCACGGACGCGGTCCCCCCGAACCGCCAGGAGGCCGTGCGCCTGGGCGAGTCCCTCACTCTACAGGGAAACCACCTCGATGCAGATCGCCTGACGCTCCGCTTCATGCACCCGCTTCTCAATGCGCCCAACGACATCTCCATCCCGCAGAGCGACCGGGGGGCCGGGAGCATCCGCGTGTCGATTCCAGACCAGCCGGACGGGTGGCCCGCCGGGATCTGGACGGCCACCGCGCTGGTCCAGCCGCCCGGCGGCGCGGAGCGGGCAACGAACAGCCTCCCCTTCGCCCTGGCGCCGGCCATCCGAACGGCGCCGCCCGTGAGCGCCACGCGCGCCGGGGCCACCGTGACGGTAAAGCTCCATTGCCGGCCGGAGGTCCGCCCGGATCAGCGCGTCTCTCTGTTGCTCGGCGCCCAGGAAATCCCCGCCGAAGAGCACGCGGCCCAGACTAACGCGCTGACGTTCGTATCGACGGGCATCGCGCCGGGCGATTATCCCCTCCGCCTGCGCGTGGATGGAGTGGACAGCATCCTGATTGACCGGACCAAGAACCCGCCGGTCTTCGACGGGAGCCAGAAGGTGACGGCGCCATGACGCGAACGTTCTCAGGCGAGTGGACCGGGGCAAACCACCGTTGCATGGAAGCAGCGCTGGCAGCCCTGCGCGCACGCCTGGAGCGGCGCGCGGGCGAGGAGCCGGTTGGGGAGGAAGCGGATAGGCTGATCGAGGCGGAGTCCGCCAGGATGGAGCGCCCACCCGCTCTCGGCAGTCTGGCCGCCGCCTTTGGCCTGTCACCGTTTGAGGCGAACCTGCTGCTGCTGTGCGCGGGAGTGGAGCTGGACGGGGCCCTGGCGGTTGCATGCGGCAGGGCGCAGGGCCTTGACCGTCCGGCGCCGCCCACGTTCAGCCTCGCTCTCGCCGTCCTGCCCGAGGCGCACTGGAGCGCCCTCGCGCCGGACGCGCCGCTGCGGCGGTTCCGGCTTCTCGAAGTTGGCGATGGCGAGACGCTGGTGTCCAGCCCCCTTCGGATCGACGAGCGCGTGCTGCACGCCCTGGCGGGGGCGCCGACCATGGACGCGCGACTGTGTGCCCTGCTGCGTCCGGCGGCGGCGCCGGAGGCCCTGCCGCCGTCCCATGTGGAGATCGCCGAGCGGGTCGCCGCGCTGTGGAACGGACGTGGTCCGTGGCCAGTGGCGCACCTCTCCTCGCCCACGCCGAACGCCTCGGAGGCGGTTGCGGCGGCCGCGGCGGCGCGCCTGGGGCTTCGACTGTATGTGCTGCGGGCTGAGGACGTGCCGGCGGACGCCTCCGATCAGGAGGCGCTGACGCGGCTGTGGGTGCGGGAATCGATCCTCTCCGGCGCCGCTCTGCTGCTGGATGCCGGGGATGGGTTCGAGGCGAGCGCCTCGGCGTTCGTGGACCGGACCGGCGGAGTCCTGATGACGGCCGGCCTGGCGCCGCTCCCCACCCGACGCCCATCGACGCGGTTCGACGTTCCGGTTCCGACCGCGGCGGAAGCGCGCAACCTGTGGCGGGAGGCGCTGGGCGATGGCGCGGCTGCGATGAACGGGCAGGTGGACGCCCTTGCGTCTCAGTTCCGCCTCGACCCGGTCACCATCCGCGCCATCAGCGCCTCACGCCTGTCGCTGGATACGGTGTGGGATGCGTGTCGTGCGCGGACACGGCCCCGCCTTGAGGGACTGGCCGAGCGCGTTGAATCCGCCGCCGGCTGGGACGATCTCGTGCTGCCGGAGGGCCAAACGGCCGTGCTGCGGGAGATCGCGGCCCACGTGCGGAACCGGCGCCGCGTGTATGACGAATGGGGATTCGCCGCGCGGGGCGGGCGGGGCCTGGGCATCAGCGCCCTGTTCGCCGGCCCCAGCGGAACCGGGAAGACGATGGCCTCCGAAGTGATCGCGAACGCCCTGCGGCTGGACCTATACCGCATTGATCTGTCCGCCGTGGTCAGCAAGTACATCGGCGAAACGGAAAAGAACCTGCGGAAGGTATTCGACGCTGCGGACCAGGGCGCCGCCATCCTCCTGTTCGACGAGGCGGATGCGCTGTTCGGCAAACGCAGCGAGGTGAAGGACAGCCACGACCGGTATGCGAACATCGAAGTGAGCTATCTGCTCCAGCGCATGGAGGCGTATCGGGGGCTGGCGATCCTGACGACCAACCGGAAGGAGGCGCTGGACACGGCGTTCCTGCGCCGCATCCGCTTCGTGGTGACCTTCCCATTCCCGGACGCCGCGCAGCGCGCAGCCATCTGGCGGCGAGCCTTCCCGGCCGAGACGCCCACGGAGGGGCTGGAGGCCGACCGCCTGGCGCGCCTCAACGTTGCGGGCGGCAATATCCGCAACATCGCCCTGAACGCGGCGTTCCTGGCGGCGGACGCGGAGGAGCCGGTGCGCATGCCCCACCTCCTGCGCGCGGCGCGGAGTGAGTGCGCCAAGATCGAAAAGGCGCCTTCCGAAGCCGAGATCGGCGGCTGGGCATGAAGCCGGGCGTTGGGGAACCATCGGTGGAGGTGTACGTCGAGGAGATCGTGCTGCACGGCTTCCCGGCAGTAGATGGGCGCCGTGTGGGAGAGGCCTTTCTGGCGGAGCTGGAACGACTCCTGGCGGGCGGGGCGATGCTGGACGGCGATGCGGAATCCGTGGACGCCGGGTCCTCCGCCCTGGCCGAACCCGCCTCGCCGGAAGCGATTGGGGCCCTCGCCGCGAGGGGCGTGTATGGAGGGATGGCGAAATGAGCCAGACACTGGTGGGAATAGCGCCGAGACGGAGTGCGGACCGAGCGCCCGCTCACGCTTTCGCGGCGCCGGCGCGGCGGCCGGTCCAGGACCGGGGGACCGCCCACACGATGGGCGCGATGGCGGGGGCTCTGCACGATTTCAGCCGATTCCGCATCCTGCCGGCGGAGAGCCCGGGATACGCGCTGGAGGATTCGGAGATGACTTACGCTCTGCGCGACGACAATGTCGCCGACGCTGGGGGCGCCGATGCGGGAACCGCCGCGGATGCCGGGACCCCCGCGACGCCGACGTTTCCCACCTTCGCGCAGATCACGGCGGATTCAACTGTCTCCGCGGCCTTCGACGCGGCATGGTCCGCCACCAAGACGGCAACCACCCGTACCGCCCGCCGCGAGCAGGGCTTCTGGATCAAATACGATACCACCGCCGCAACCTACACTTGCGCTCCGACCTTTACCGGCCCGACCGTCGGACCCGGCCAGACCGGAGCCGCCGACCCGGGTTCCAAACCTGCCGACTCGGCGCCGACATATACCGTCGGGCTGTTCCATACGCACACGCCGATGACCTACCGCACCGGCGGCACGCGCGACGTAGGGCCGAGCGACGCTGACAACCGTTTCCACACGACCAACAACGTGGTGGGATGCGTCTATGACTACGAAGCGTCGCCCGCGGGGTCGGGGAGCATCCCGGCGGGCCACCCGCTCAACTCGGCCGCCAAGGTGTATTCCTCCGGCCCCACCCAGCGAACCTGAACAGACCATTGGATCTGCTGATATACCACGGAAGGTGATCTTTGACCATGACGGGGACCATTCCAGAGAGCGAAGCGATCCGTATCGCCGAGGAGGCGATTCGGGGCCACGTGAAGCGCCAGGCGGGCGCGCCCATCGACGTAACGCGCGCCGATGGCCGCTACACGGTCACGTTTGTGAATACCGTCCCGCCCGGCACGCTCGGGGCCGACTACGACGCGCAGGTGAAAATCGACGAGACCACCGGCGACGTGGTGGAGGTCAAGGTCGGGGCCTGAGGCGCCGCCGCCGGAACAGCCCGCGCGTATTCACAACGGAAGCACTGAGCAGAAAGCCGAACCTATGAGCACCTTTCCCAATTCGCCCCGCCTCGTCAAGGGCGGGATCGTCCTGCTGGACCCGGGTTCCGGCGCGGTTAGCCGCGTCATCACGCTGCAGTACAACCCAGACACGCTCACGCGCACGTTGCAGCCGCAGAGCGTGGGCGATACGGGGCGCCGGTCCGAAGCGCTGCGGCTCAAGGGGCCTCCGATCGAGACCATCAAGGTGGACGCGGAATTCGACGCCACCGACCAGCTCGAATCGCCGGACCAGAACCAGGCGGCGGTGCAGACTGGCGTGGCGCCGCAACTCGCGGCGCTGGAGGCCATTATCACGCCCAACAGCGCGCTGTTGCAGAGCGCCAACACCCTGTTGCAGGCGGGCACGCTGGAGATCGCGCCGATCGAGGCGCCTCTGTCTCTGTTCGTGTGGAGCAAGAACCGGGTGTCGCCGGTGCGCATAACGGACTTCAGCATCACGGAAGAGGCGTTCGACGCGTCGCTTAACCCGATCCGCGCCAAGGTGAGCCTCAGCCTCCGGGTGCTGAGCGTCAACGACCTGCCGTTCGCCCACAAAGGCGCAAGCATCTACCTGGCCTATCAGCAGCAGAAAGAGCGCCTCGCGGACCAGGCGCCTGCCGGCGCGCTGAATGCCCTCGGGATCACTGGGATACCGTAAGGATTCCAGGTACCATCTATCGAGTTTCATATCCGATCATGCAGAATCCATATCCGATAACGAGCCGGTACTACGGCCTGGAGGTTTCCACGCGGGAGATGGCGGACGGGCGGAGCGTGGCGTACCTGCGGCGGCGCTTTGCGCCATCGCCGGAGCGCTTCGCCACCCTTGAGGAGCACGCCATGGCGGAAGGCGAGCGGGTGGACCACATCGCCGCCCGCTTCCTTGGCGACCCTGAAGCGTTCTGGCGGGTGTGCGATGCCAACAACGTGATGAAGCCGGAGGAGCTTGAGCTCGTTGGCCGTGTGATTCGCATCACTCTTCCGGAGGGCATCCCGGGTCCTACAGGCGGGTAGGCGGTCCAAGGTCCAACGGGCGGGATGCGCCCGCCAGGACCAAGGACCCTGAACATGAGCGTTACCTATGGCCAGCAGTCTACATCTGACATTGCTCGTTGGTCCGGCGGTTCCGGCGCCCACTCCCGCGTTCGTGGTGGACGCGCTACAGAGCGTGCAGGTCACGGTGAGTGCGGGGCAGCGCAGCGGCTTCCAGCTCACGTTCATGCCGGACAGGAACTCGCCCCTTCAGACGCTGTTCCTTGTCTCCGGCGGGGCCATCCCGCCCATCCTGCGCGTGATCCTCGTGGCCACTCTGAACGGGACTCCGGAAGTCCTGATCGACGGCGTGATGACGCACCACGAGGCCTCGCCCAGCGCGGAGCCGGGCAAGTCCACGCTCACCGTCACGGGCGAGGACCTGAGCGCCGCGATGGACCTGATCGATTTCAGCGGCCTCCCGTACCCAGCCATGCCCGCCGAGGCGCGGGTCGCCCTCATCGTCGCCAAATACGCTCTGTTCGGCATGATCCCGATGGTCATTCCCAGCGTATTCATCGATGTCCCCATCCCGGTTGAACGCATCCCGACGCACCAGGGCACCGATCTGCACTATCTCCAGCAGCTCGCGGATGAGGCCGGCTACGTGTTTTACATCACGCCCGGACCATCGCCGGGGACGAACATCGCCTACTGGGGGCCCGAGATAAAGGTAGGCCCGCCGCAACCCACCCTGAACGTGAACATGGACATGCACACCAATGTCGATGCGATCAGTTTCCGGTTCGACAGCGAGGGGAAGACGCTGCCGGTGCTGTTCATCCAGAATCAGCAGACGAAGATCCCCATCCCGATCCCGATCCCGGACATCTCGCCCTTGAACCCGCTGCTCGGGTTGATGCCGCCGATCCCGAAGCGCATCGAGCCGATTTCCGGCACCGCGAAACTGTCGCCCGCGCGGGCGGCGCTGCTGGGGTTGGCAAAAGCTTCGAGGTCGTCGGACGTCGTTACCGGCGCCGGTAGCCTGGACGTGCTGCGCTATGGGCGCCCGCTGAAGGCGCGCGGGCTGGTTGGCGTGCGCGGAGCGGGGCTGGCGTTCGACGGGCTCTACTACGTGAAGAGCGTGACGCATAACATCGAGCGCGGGAAGTACACGCAGAGCTTCACCCTGACCCGCAACGGTCTCATCTCCACCGTGCCGGGGGCGCCCGCATGAGCGAAACCAAACGGTTCTTCGGGAAATACCGCGCCACGGTGCTGAACAACTTGGATCCGCTGCAGATGGGGCGCATCCAGGTGGTGGCGCCGGACGTGTCCGCCGTCCTTCCCTCTTCGTGGGCGATGCCATGCGTACCGTTCGCCGGTATCCAGGCGGGCGTGTATGTGGCGCCGCCCATCGGCGCGGGCGTGTGGGTGGAGTTCGAGCAGGGCGATCCGGACTACCCGATCTGGGCGGGCGGCTTCTGGGGGAGCGCGGCGGAGACGCCGGCGCTTGCCCTGGTCGGCCTGCCCGCCTCGCCGAACATCGTGCTGCAGACCGCGGGGCAGAACACGATCATGATCAGCGACCTGCCCGGACCCACGGGGGGACTGCTGTTGAAGACCAGCGCCGGCGCGATGATCTCCATCAGCGCGCTGGGCATCACGATTTCCAACGGGCAGGGCGCGAGTATCGTACTGGCCGGCCCAACCGTTACGATCAACGGAGGCGCGCTGGTGGTCACGTAGGGAGCGATGCGGAGGCGCGGGGGCGTCGAACCGCACAGCATCGATCCGAAGGAGCAGTAACAAATGCCGGGACCCTTATTCCACGTGGGAGCAGTGGCGATGTGCCCGCACGGAGGGCCGATTACGACGATCTCCTCCAACGCGCGCGTGCTGGTGGGCGGGATGCCGGTCGCCACTGTCGCGGACACCTACCTGGTGACCGGGTGCGTGTTCACGGCGCCGGGGCCGAAGCCTCAGCCGTGCGTTGCAGTGCGTTGGCTCGTGCCGGCGATGCGCGTGTTCGTCAACGGACAGCCCGTTATCCTCCAGACAAGCATAGGAATCTGCCAAAGCGCGGAGCAGATCCCGCAGGGGCCGCCGATGGTGGTCTCAACACAGCCGCGCGTGGTGGGGACGTGATGCAAATCGCCTTTCCGTTCCACTTGGATGGCCGGGGCCGCACCGCCGAGGCGGACGCGGAGGCCCACATCCGCCAGATGATCGAGCAGGTGCTGTTCACCGCGCCGGGCGAGCGCGTGAACCGCCCGGATTTCGGCAGCGGCATCCTGCAACTGGTGTTCACGCCGAACAGCGACGAGTTGGCCGCTGCCACGCAGATGCTCGTGCAGGGCGCCTTGCAGCAGTGGCTCGGCGACCTGATCCAGGTGGAGGCGGTGGCGGTGGAGGCGGTCGAGTCCACGCTGCACGTAGCCGTGCAGTACGTTGTCCGACGTAGCAGCGAGCGCCGAGTGGAGCGCTTCGCGCGGGAGACGGGATGAGGGACAGCTGATCGATTGCTCGTGGCGATTTGCAGCGCAGGCGCCGCACGATCCGTGGCTTCGGAGCCCGCGACTATCCGCAAGCAGGGAAGGACATATGAGCTCGCAGTTCCAATGCAAGACGGACATGCGGCGGCCGGCAGTGCGCGATAGCGCGCTGAACGGCATCGACTTCCTGGAGGTGCTGGACCATGGCGCCCCCGGCGATGCCCTGCGCCAGCGACTGCTGCTCGTCCATCTCTACAAGCCCGCGGCCGGCCTCTCCGCGCTGAACGTCCTCGTCACCGGAGGCGTGCGACCGGACCGGAGCGTGAACCCGGTGCGCGTCCTCTGGGCGGCCATGGCGGACGCCATCCCGGATGAAATCGTCTCCAGGGGCTGGATCACGGACGCGCAGCGGCAGGACCTTGAGGACCGACCGGACGCGGGAGGCGCGCTCGTCGTCCACACATCTTCCACGGGCGACTACTCCGACTACCGGCTGCGACTGGTTGCCTCGCAGGTCAGCGAGGAGCCGCCGGCCGGCTTCGACCCGCCGTCCTCAGAGGTCGATTTCACCTTCAAGGTCGAGTGCCGGAGCGATTTCGACTGCGCGCCGGAGCGCGTTTGCCCTCCGGAGTCGCCGGACGAACCGCTCATCAACTACATGGCCAAGGACTACGCCGCGTTCCGCCGCCTGATGCTGGACCGGATCTCCACATTGGCGCCGGGTTGGAGCGAGCGCCACCCGGCGGACATCGGGGTGACCCTGGTCGAGATCCTCGCGTATGCGGCGGACCACCTGAGCTACTACCAGGACGCGGTGGCCACGGAGGCGTACCTGGGCACGGCGCGCCGGCGCGTCTCCATGCGGCGGCACGCGCGTCTGCTGGGCTATCGGATGCACGAGGGCTGCAACGCCCGCGCATGGGTCCACCTTCCGGTGGCGGCGGACTTCACGCTTCCCGCCGGCGCCCTGCTGATGACCCGCTTCCAGCCCTCGCGCGGCACGGTCGATGTGGAGGCGGCGAAGGCGGGCCGCGCGCTGGGCGCGCTTACCTTCACCACGATGCACGACGCGGACTTGCGCTCCGCCCGCAACGAGATCGCCATGTACACATGGGGCGAGGAGGAGTGCTGCCTTCCCCGCGGCGCAACGCGAGCCACGCTGCGGAACCGCAACGGGACCCTGGCGGACCTGGCGCCTGGCGACGTGCTGCTCTTCGAGGAGGCGCGGGGCGCCGGCACGGGACGGCTTGAGGATGCCGACCCCGCCCACCGCCACACCGTCCGCCTCACGCAGGTCGCCTTCCGCGACGATCCGCTCTTCCCGGAGGACGAGGAGAACCCCGGCGTGGAGCGCCTGCACGTGGTAGACGTGACGTGGCACGAAGCGGACGCGATGCCGTTCGCTCTCTGCCTGTCCACTGTTGTCGGAAGCCGTCGCGTCGCAGGAATCAGCGTGGCGCGCGGCAACCTGGTCCTCGCGGACGAGGGGCTACCCGTGGCCGAGCCGCTGCCTCCCGCGCCGGTTGACGGAGGTCCTTACGCCCCAACGTTAGCGGAGACCGGCGTAACGCACGCGGTTCCCTTCGAGGCCGGCGCCGCCCGGAAACAGCCCGCCGCCGCCGCGCTTGAGCAGGACCCGCGGGCCGCCCTGCCCTCCGTGACCCTCGTGGATGGAGTGGAGACATGGACGGCGCGGTCGGACCTGTTGGCTAGCGGCCGGTTCGACCGGCATTTCGTCGTTGAGGTGGATGACGAAGGGCGCGCCGCGCTGCGGTTCGGCGATGGCGTGCTCGGGCAGGTCCCTCTACCCGGCGCCGCGCGGACGGCCCGCTACCGAACCGGCGCCGGGCGGGCCGGCAACGTGGGGGCGGAAGCTATCGCGCACGCCGTCTCGGGTGACGGGCGCATCGGGGCCATCCGCAACCCGCTGCCGGCGCGCGGCGGCGCGGATCCGGAGCCGGTGGAGCAGGTGCGCCTGTACGCGCCGCGGGCGTTCCGCACCCAGGAGCGCGCCGTTACCGAGGCGGACTACGGCGCTATGGCGCAGCGCCACCCGGACGTGCAGCGCGCCGTCGCCACCCGCCGCTGGACCGGCTCCTGGCACACGTTCTTCGTTACCGTGGACCGGAAGGGCGGGCGCGCCGTGGACGGCCGGTTCCGCGAGGAGATGCGGGCGTTCCTCGAGCCGTTCCGCCTCGCCGGGCACGACGTGGAGGTGGAGGCGCCGCTCTTCGTGCCGCTGGACGTGGCGCTGGACGTCTGCGCCGCGCCGGGACATTTCCCGGCGGACGTAAAACGCGCGTTGCTCGACGCCCTGGGCGGACGGGACCTGCCGGACGGGCGCCGCGGCTTCTTTCACCCAGACAACTTCACCTTCGGCCAGACCGTCTACCTCAGCCAACTGGTCGCCGCAGCGATGCGGGCGCCGGGCGTGGCCTGGGTGGATGTCACACGGTTCCAGCGATGGGGACGGACAGCGCGCGGGGAACGACAGGCCGGACGCCTCACACTGGGCCGCCTGGAGATCGCCCAGATGGCGAACGACCCCAGCCTGCCGGAGAATGGCCGGCTCGAGATTGAGATGAAAGGCATCACATGAGCGCCGTGGACGAGACGCCATTCGGAGACTGCGGGTGCTGCGAAGCCGGCGCGGCTGAGGCCGACCTCGCGAACCGGCCCGGGCTCACCGCCCTGGCCTACCGCATCGGCACGCACGGCGCCTTCCTGCGCCGGATGCTGGACCGCCTGCCGCTGGAGCCGGTCCCGGACGGCCCCAACGCGGGCACGCGTCCGCTGGATGCCCTCACCGCCCGCTCCACGGAGGACCCGGCCATCGCCCTCCTGGACGCTTGGGCCGTAGCGGCGGACGTGCTGGCGTTCTACAACGAGCGCATCCTGAACGAGAACTACCTGCGAACGGCCACGGAGCGCCGATCCGTGCTCGAGCTGGCCCGCGCCATCGGCTACGAGCTGAGCCCCGGCCTCGCCGCGGAGGCGCTGCTGGCGTTCACCGTGGAGGACGCCCCCGGCGCGCCGGGGAGCGCCGCCGTCCCGGTGGGAACGAGGGTCCAGAGCGTTCCCGGCCCGGGAGAGCTGCCCCAGAGCTTTGAGACCGTGGAGGAGATCGACGCGCGCGCCGAATGGAACGCGCTGCGCCCCCGCCGCACTCAGCCGGCCCGCCTCGCCATCTCGGACGGAGCCCTCTTTGCGCTGGACTCGTCCGGCGCCATGTATGAGGCGCGGCGGCTCTATTTCCGCGGCACGCAGACCGGCCTTAAGGCTGGCGACCGCCTCGTGGCGAGCGCCGGCTCCGGGCCCGCCCGGCAGGCGGTGGCCGTCAGCGTTCTCGCCGTGGCTCCGAATGCGGCAGACAACAGCACGCGGGTGGACCTCGCTACCGGCGAGCCCGGCGTCCCCCCGTACTTCCCGCTCACGCTGCCGGACGGGACGATGCCGGACGATCCGCTGCCATTCACCGAAGCCAGCGTGCGCGCCTCCGTGCTGGAGAAGACATGGACCGAGGAGGGGCTACAGCGGTTCCTCGCCTACAACCGTTGGGAGGCGGACCGCCTGCTGGACGCGGCGGCGGCGATGCGGAAGCCGGACGAGGCGGTGGATCAGTCTGTCTTCGCCCTGCGCGAACGAGCCTCCTTCTTCGGCCACAACGCGCCCTACTTCTTCAGCGTGTTGCAGCCGCAAACCCCGTCTCCCAGCGGCCCCACGGTCTCCCTCCGAAGCGCCCGTCCGGAGGCGGAAGCGATCGATATCGCCCGCGAGCGCATCAATGTCATTGTGACGCGCGCCACCGGGGACGAGGCCTTCCCGTATCCGTGGGACGACCCGAACGGCAACCCGATCTGGCCAGTGTGGAAGGACCCGCTCACCGACGCCGCCTGGACCGGGGCCGACGTCTTCCTGGACCGCGCCATCCCCAGCGTTACGCCCGGCGGCTGGGCCGCGTTCGAGCAGGGCGGGGTACGCGACGTATATGCTGTGACGGGCGTCGTCGAGATGTCGCGCACCGGGTTCGCCGTAAGCGCCAAGGTGACGGGCCTCTCCCTCAGCACGCCTGCGGGCGCCGCGATCTCCAAGCCAGGCGCCGCGCATGTCCGCACCACCGCCGTCTACGTCCAGAGCGAGGCGCTGCCGCTGGCCGGCCTGCCGATCGCCGAGGACGTGGCCGGAGACCGGGTCGCGCTGGACGGGATGACGTTAGGCCTGCGGGTCGGGCAGAGCATCCTGGTCTCGGGCGAGCGATCCGACGCGCCGGGCGTAACCGCCGCCGAGGCGGCCATTCTGAAGAAGATCGAGCACGCCGGCGGGATCACCACGCTGACCCTCACCGGGCCATTGACGCACGCCTACGCTCGGGAGACGGTGTCGCTGTCCGCCAACGTCGTCCGCGCCACCCACGGCGAGACGGTGAAGGAAACCCTGGGCAGCGGCGACGGCGCGAGGGCGAACCAGGCGTTCACGCTGAAGAAGCCCCCCCTGACCTACGTTTCGGCCTCCACCGCCAGCGGCGCGAAGAGCACGCTGGACATCCGCGTTGACGAGGCGCAGTGGACGGAGGCGCCGTCGTTACTTGCCCTCGGCCCGCGCGACCAGGCGTACACCGTGCGGATCAACGACGACGCCTCCGCGACAGTCGTCTTCGGCGACGGGACGCATGGGGCGCGGCTGCCGACGGGAGTGGAAAACGTGCGGGGCGTCTATCGCAGCGGCATCGGCCCGGCGGGAGAGGTGGCCGCGGGGACGCTGACGATGCTGCTCTCCCGGCCGCTCGGCATCCGGGGCGTGACCAACCCGCTCCCCACCGCCAACGCCGCCGCGCCGGAAACGCTGGACCGCGCCCGCCAGAACGCCCCGCTCACCGTCCTCACGCTGGACCGCATCGTGTCCCTGCGAGACTATGAGGACTTCGCCCGCGCGTTCGCCGGGGTCGGCAAGGCCCTGGCCGTCTCTCTCTGGGACGGCGAGAACAGCCTCGTCCACGTTACCGTCGCCTCCGACGACGGCGACCCCATCCCTCGCGCGTCGGACCTGTATCGGAACCTCGTCAAGGCGATGAACGCCGCGCGCGACCCCGGCCCAGCCCTGGATGTTGCCGACTTCCAGCCGCACGCCTTCGGCCTCACGGCCTCCGTCCTGATAGATCCCCGGTACATAAGGGCGAACGTCTACGCCGCCATCCAGAGCGCGTTGGAGGTCCGGTTCGACTTCGAGGCAAGGGGTTTCGGTCAGCCGGTGACGGAGGCGGACGTGGTCGCGGCGATCCAGGCCGTCGAAGGAGTCGTGGCCGTAAGGTTGGAGGCGTTGGTCCGCGACGACGGCGTCGCGGCGGCGGGCGGCGTGCTGTTCGCGGCGATGGCCCGGCGCGCTGCGGGCGGCGCCGTGCGGCCCGCTGAGCTCCTGATGCTGGACCCGTTCGGCGTCACCCTGAAGGAGATGTCCCCATGACCAGCGGCATCCGCGAGCGCCTGTACGCCCTGCTGCCCGCCTTCGACCGCCTGAGGGACGCGGAGGAGGGAGAGCCCCTGCGCGCCCTGTTCGCCGTCATCGAGCGGGAGCTTCACGCCGTTGAGGACAACATTGGCGACATGTACCGCAACGCATTCATCGAGACGTGCGACGAGTGGGTTGCGCCGTACATCGGCGATCTCCTGGGCGTGCGGGGGTTGCTTGGCACGGGCGATGGGGTATTCACTCAGCGGGCCTACGTTGCGAACACGTTGGACTACCGGCGCCGCAAGGGCACGGCCGCCGTGCTGGAGCGCCTGGCGCGCGATATCTCCGGCTGGCCCGCCCGCGCCGTGGAATTCTGGCAGATCCTTGGCGCCACTCAGAACCTGAACCACGTTCGCCTGCTCAACGTCCGCACGCCGGACCTGCGGGACACAGAGCGCCTCGGTCTCATCGGCGGGCCCTTCGAGACGGCGGCGCACGCCGCGGACGTGCGGCGCATCGCGCCGGACGGCGGGCGCTACAACCTGCCGAACGTCGGCCTCTTTCTATGGCGCCTCCAGAGCTACCCTCTGGAAGGCGTGGACCCGGCGCGCTCCGCCGCGCCGGGCGTGGACGGCTTTCACTTCAGCCCGCTCGGAAGCCCCTCACCCGTGTTCAACCGCCCCCAAGCGGAGGAATCGGATACGGCGCTGCTCGGCGAGGCAAACGCGGAGGGGCCCATCCGTCCCGCCGCCTTCCATTTCCATCGGAGTGACTACTACGGCCCGGACGCCGCATTCGCGCTGTACGAGAACTCCATATCGCCCGGCAGCCTCATCGATCTGGCGCGGATCATGTGCAAGGACCTCTCCGCGTGGGCGCCGCCGCCCTCCGGCATGGTGGCTGTGGACGTGCGCCTGGGGCGCTTCGCCTTCCCGGCGGGAGAGGCGCCCGCACGCGTCGTCGCCTCATATGCCTACGGCTTCAGCGCAGACATCGGCGGCGGTCCCTACCGCCGGTCAGACACCCTGGCCGTTCCGGCCGCGGATACCTGGACCGCCACTGTCGGCCGCCAGGGCGCCGACTTCACCACCGTGTCAGGCGCTCTCGCCGCGTGGGCGGATCCAAACACCGGCAACCGCCGCGACGCCATCATCACGGTGGCCGATAACGCCACGTACGACGAGACATTGAGCATCGCCCCCGCTGCGGGCCGTACACTCGTCATCCAGGCAGCCGACGGCGCGCGGCCGGTCATCCGTCTCACGGGAGACCTCGCCATCACCGCCGCGGAGCTGGACTCAGTGGTCGTGCTGAATGGACTGGCGCTTGCCGGCGCCGTCCGCGTGGAGACGGGCGCGCTCTCGCTCCTGCGCGTCGTCCACTGCACGCTCGTTCCCGGACTGGGGCTGAACGAAGGTGGGGAGCCGGCCCGGCCGGAGGCGCCAAGCCTGGCGGGGGACGCGCCAAACGTCGCCCTCCGCGTCGAGATCGACCGGTCCATCACCGGCGCCCTGCGGCTCCCGCCGGACGCGCTCGGCCTCACCGTCCGCGACAGCATCGTGGGCTCGGCCCAGCCGGACGGGCCGGGCACGCCTGTACAGGCGCTGGTGTCCGGAAACCTGAGCCCGTTCCCGGAGCTCTCGTTTCCGTTCCCGGCGCTGGATGTGAGCATCGGCTCGGAAGGGCCGCATCGGGCGACGCTGGCTTTCGTGCCCGCTTCCTTGGCCGCCGCCCGGGACGCCCTTCAGGACGCAATCCGCGCCGCCCACCCCAGCCCCGCCTTCACGAACGCTCGCGTGTTGAGCGCCGGAAACCTGCTGCTTGTGGCGCCGGGCGGACCGGC
>DASXUL010000157.1:0-2274 GCA_036504855.1 Armatimonadota bacterium
TCCAGCGTGATAGGGCCGCTTGCCTACCATCGATCGCGTCGTCTCAGCAGCCTGAGTCAGAGCTGGCGTTCAGCGTGAGACTCTCCCGAGAAGGCTCCTACGCGAATGGTCGGTTGCGGACTTAGTTGGAACGAATGGGCATGCCCTGCCCGCCAGCTTCCTACCGTGAATCACCGGCGCCTTGCAGAGGCTGCGAGCGCGCCTGGTAGGCCGTCCACGCCGGCTCCGAGGCATCCAGGTCCAGGTATCGGACACGGAAGTCGTGCAGCCACTGGCGCTCGGCATCGGTTTCCAACGCCGGCTCCCAGCAGTAGCACACGGTATCGAGCGGCCAGTCGAGCAGCGTGGCCTCGCCGCTCGGGAGCAGGCGCTCTCGGTAGTCCAGTATTGCGCTTGCGCACGCGTTGTCCTGGCGCGGGTAGACCACGGCGCAGTACCCTTCAGTGAAGTCCGGCGCGTCCTGGTGGAGCATCGAGAACGCCAGCAGATGGTTCCGCCAGAGCTGGTTGCAGGCGGTGTCAGAGAACAGGGCCTCGGCTTCACTCCTCCACCACCATGTGGACCGGTGCAGCTCCAGCCACCGCGCGTATCGGGGCGCAAAGGCGTACTTGCAGCGGGAGAACGGCTCCGTAAGTTTCGTTTCGATGCCGATGAACCCCCTCGCGCCGCCCGGCCGAGCGTACGTGATGAAGGCGTCGAAGGACGTGGCGTCCTGGAGGTGGAGCGCCTTGTTGGGCGCGTGCTCGAAGGAGACGCCGGTTACCGAGGCGTCTTGCGGCGCGTTGGGCAGAAGCGCCAGCAGGCGGGTCGCCAGCGACATGCCGCGGTCGCTTCTCAGAGGCCCAAACAGGTTGAAGCACATCGTCTGGCTGCCGAGCATGTTGCAGTAGAGGCGATTGCTCCCCGCGCCGCGCGAGGTGAGCGGGAATCGTTCCAGCGCACGGGCGAACGTTTCTGCTGACAGGAAGTTTCGGCCGCATCGCCCGTCGCTTCCGCGCAGCATGTTGCCGTAGGCCACGCCGCGCGCATGGGGGTTTGGCCCCGGTTCCAGACCCAGCACGCGGCGGCGATACCACGACTGGTGGAAACGCATCCGCGCGGTGAAGGGCTCCTTGTCGGCGGAGGGGGAGAAGTGCTCGCAGCCGGCCTCCGGAAAGTCGTCAGCGCAGTTCATCGGCGTAAGCTCCTTCGTAAGTTGGCTTCCGGGGCGGATATCGCCGCGGCGGTTCAGAATAGCGACAGCTGGGCCGTTCGATGATATCTGGCGGGCACTTCGTCGTAGATGCGGCCTTCCAGCGTGCGGCCGGTGAGGCGGCTGTTCTCGCCGCCCCAGTGGTGGAAGGTGAAGGGAACGCCGGCGGCCGCGCACTGGTCGCGCGCCAGCGTCACCCACTCCGCGCGCAGCGGGCGCGCGCCTCGGCCAGACTCGCCGCCCACCAGAACCCATTCGATGCCGGAGAGGTTCAGCCCGGGCAGCGGCCCCAGCAGCGGCTCCAGCGACAGGAAGCGCAAGCGGGCCGGGACCTCACGCAGGTGGTCGATGCGGAACGTGTAGTCCGCGTTTTCCACCGTGACCCCCATCCACACGTTCTCGGCCCAGTCCAGGCGCGGGGCCAGCTCCAGCAGCCGCTCGGAACGCTTGGTGAGCATCATATAGAGGTGGCGCGGCGTTTCGCGCATCACGCGGAAGATGGCGTGGACATACTCCTCGGGCACGCCCTCGTGGAAGACGTCTGACATGGAGTTCACGAACACGAAGCGGGGGCGCTTCCAGGTGCGGGGCAGGTCCAGGTGTTCCGACTGAAGGGTGAGGGCAAAACCGTTCTTGTACTTTGGCGCGCCGATGCCCTGCAGGCGCAGCGCCAGCGTTTCCGCATAGCAGTGCTTGCAGCCAGGGCTAACCTTGGTGCAGCCGGTGATCGGATTCCAAGTGGCGTCGATCCGTCCGACGCCATCCGTCTTCCTCGCGCCCACGCTCTTGAGCCTTTCGGAGATCTGGAAGTGTCATCCCTTAGTATGACAGATTCCGCTCGAAACAGACCTCCACGGCGGCCCCATCCGCCGCCGGGCGGGTCACATAGCGACCAAGCCGCGATAGTGAATTGAGCGGGCCGGGAGTCGGTCCGTCGCCTGTCTAAGTAGCCCGTCGGTGTAAGTTGCGGGAAAAGTGGTAAACCGGGTGTATGTACCTGGTGAACTTGTCGGAGGAACAGCGGTTGGCGTTGCAGGAGCGTACCCGAGCCCGAGGTGTTGCCCCGGCGACACGGGACCGGC
>DASXUL010000158.1:0-59054 GCA_036504855.1 Armatimonadota bacterium
AGCGGCTTCTTCGCGTCAGCGGCTAGAGTCACCTCGCGGACAACATAGTCCGACTCGTTGGCGCGCATCGAGAAGATGAGGACTACAATGCGGGCCGCCTCAATGGCGGGCGGAATAGCTTTGGGCCAGTCATCGCCGGGCCTGATATCGCGATGGGCGATCCAGCATGCCATCCCCGCCCGCTCCAGGCAGGCGCACACGCTGTCCGCGATGGTCTGGTCCAGGTGCGAATAGGAGATGAAGACATCGTGAGGCATGAAACACTCCCGAATCTCATTGTGCCTGGTGGCCAACCACTACGGCTTCAGCGGTCAGCAGGCAGACTCTTAGCATAACTATTCTAGCGGAGCGAGGCTGCTGGGACAAAAGATGGTCGTTCGCTTCCGATGGTTTCTAACGCCTACTTGCCTGCCGCTATAGTGAGACTGTCGCCGGATCCGGTCGCCGCAGCGCGTGGAACACCCCGCTGTGAATCCAGCATCTCCACCACGCTGGCAGGCCTTATGGCCCAAGTGCTAGGCGTCGCCTGTATGACGGGCGGCTTCAAGCGCTGCCAGGTGGGCAACTCCTGAGCACCCGTTCGGGGCTGGCGCCCGATGCGAGGAGCGCTGCAGTGTCTTGGGCGACACTAGCCGGTGCTGCACCTTCCGGTTCCAGACGACGCTTCTATGATATGGTGTCGCAAGAACGGGGTAACGGGGTTCCGCACCGGGGGATCGCTAGTTGCCTCTTCTTGAGGCGTCAGACCCGTTCTCCGCTTCTACCGATTCTGTTCTGGCGCGAAGCACGGTCGAGCTAGTCCGCCTCCGGCCTCGGGCGGGGCGCGGCGCCAAGGAGCGGATTACCGAGGCTTGGCTGCCGTCTGCCCCCCGCGGCGATCTGTTCAGCTGCGGGGGGCGCCAGATGCGCCGGTAAGATCCGGCGACCTGGCCCGCACGAGAAACGCCAAGGATCGCCTGCGAGGTGCGCTCTTGCAGTTTCGCAACGCCGTTGCTGTTTCCATCGAACCGTAACCGAAAAGGATACGCTCCGTTCGATGCGTGCACGCTCGCGCAAGCTGGCCGCCATCGTGTTATAGCGGGGTTTTGGGAGGAATCGTGTCGGGATTTCCGCGATGGCGATCTGTGCGGGGAAGGTCGTGAAATGAGCGAAGATACTGGACATCCGCCGGCGTCGGAACTGATCTTCCACATCGGGTTCACTGGTCACCGTGAGGTTCGAGCAGTTGACCAGGATCTCCTCATGGAGCGGCTTCGCGGAGTAATACGCGAGATCCGCTACGCAGTTGATCAGGTCGACCGAACACCACTATATTCGCCGGCTCCAGCGAAACTCCGCATTCTCTCCTGCCTGGCAGAGGGCGCCGATCGGCTCGCCGCACGCGCCGGCCTCGGCGAAGGTTGCGAGCTGCTGTGCTGTCTCCCCTTTGATCGCGATAGTTATGCAGACGACTTCGCGAATGTGGAGTCCGTTCAGGAATACCATGACCTCCTGCAGTCAGCCAGCGCCGTCTTCGAGGTCAACATTGATCATTTGCGGATGCCAACGGCATATGCGCACGTCGGCCAGGTGATGCTGGAGCATAGTGATGTGCTGATGGCGGTCTGGGACGGTTGTCCTCCGGCCGGTTCTGGTGGGACCGGAGACATCGTGGCGCGCGCCCGGCGGAGCGGAGTGCCAGTCATCTGGTTGGATTCCAGTGCGCCGCACGACATACGTGTCATGCTCGGCGACTATAGTTGTCCCTACTCCCCCGTATCGCTTCACAAGGTGGTTGGTTCCATCTTAACGTGTCCTACTGGCGCACAGCTTGCCGCTCTCCAGGTCTATTGCCGCGAGCGGCACCACGGCGCAAACCTCTGGCTATTGCACAGAGCATTCCTCCGTCTCATCCTGCCTCATAAGCCGAAGGGACTTCGGCCCTCCCTTGATCCGCGAGTGCCTGACTACTATGTAGCGGCGGCGAAGGCGCTTGGGCTGGAACAGGTCGACTGCCCGTCGGCCGAAAACTGTCCCGATTGGCGTAGCACTATCATCTCGCCATTTGGTTGGGCGGACAACCTCTCCATATACCACGGAGAGGTGTACCGAAGCGCGGCGGTGCTGCGCCACATGATGGTCCTCGTGGCTACATTGGGCTTGGCTGTTGGCTTCTACTGGGGATTCTGGAAAGGTCTGCATCCGAGCATGGCACGAGATCTGGGCTTTCTAATTCAGGCCGCCGCGCTTTGGGGCGTTATCTTGCTGGCTCGACTGAACCGCGTTCGGAGATGGCAGCAGCGATACAACGACTACAGACTGCTGGCGGAGATGTTGCGAGTACTCCGTTACCTCCACCCGCTCGGCATCGCTTTCAGTAGCCTGCGCATGCCGGCCTACTCAGGTGGCCGGTTATCCTGGGTCACCTGGCCGTTCCGGGCCGTCGCGCGCAGCTTGGGCATTCCGAATGTCGCGATGACAAGGGATCAGATGCGTCACGCTCTTGTGGAGTTGTCTGACGGGCTTAGGGGACAGGTCGATTACCATGAGGCAACGCGTGGCCGCGCCGGGGCGGCACACCATCGGCTGGAAAAGGCTTGGCTCCTGTTCTTCGGATCCGGCATTGCCGCCACCCTCGTCCGGGTGGGCGTCCACTACTGCCAAGTGCAGATGGGTGGCAGGCTGCTAGAGCAGGCCGGGTACGTGTGCAACATGCTGGCCCTTCTCCTGCCCGCAGCGGGCGCAGCCGTCTTTGCGACGCTCTCGCAGCTTGGGTATGAGAAGCTGCGAGACCGATCGACAGGCATGGCGAGGCAACTGGCCGCGATTGCGGGGCAGGTGGACCGCATCGTAACCGATCTCGATGCAGGTCGGGACATCCCGTACGACCGTATTCGTGAGCTTGCTTCGGATTGCCGCGTCTTGCTGCTCGACGAGGTGGCCGACTGGCGTCTCTTCGCCGCCGCCAGGTCCATATCTGCCGCCTGACATACAACAGGAGATCAGCTACCCGAATGAGCGTCTACCAACCGAATCCCAGAGACACCGGCAGCGTGGAGTTGCCAGACGACCTACGAGCACTGACCGAGGAGCTGGCACGGAATGCGCACGAGGTATGGGCAAAGGGACGTGTGGATCAAGGTTGGTCCCACGGGCCGCAGCGTGACGACAGCGCCAAAGAGCACCCCGACCTGATCTCGTACGAGGAGCTGCCCGAAGATGAAAAGGAACACGACCGGAACGTCGCGATGGAGACCCTGCGGCTCATCCTCCTCCTTGGGTACCGGATTGTCAGAGACTGAGCCGACCTAGCTCCTCTTCCCCTGCCTCATCATCTTCCTCTTCACCCAGCGCTTATTCGTGGCCATGATTACCATGGCGGGACTGAAGGGCTGAAAACCGTTCCCCCAGGCGCCGGAGGGCATAAGCGGAGGGCATTACACTCGCCGGATTGATGGAGCGGGACTTACACTACATCAAGGAGGCACGCCATGAATTTCACCTATCACATCCCGACCAAGATCGTCTTCGGGCCCGGGACACTTCAGGCGCTGGCCACGGAGCAGATGCCTGGCAGGAAAGCCCTGCTCGCCCTCTCCGCCGGGCCATCCATGCGCAAATACGGCTATGTGGACCGAGCGCTGGAGCTGCTCAAGTCCAATGGCGTTGAATGCGTGACCTTTGAGAAGATCCTGCCGAATCCCATCCATCAGCACGTCATGGAGGGCGCGGCGCTGGCCAGCGAAACCGGTTGCGATTTCGTCATCGGCCTCGGCGGCGGCAGCACCATCGACAGCGCCAAGTCCATCGCGGTGATGGCCGTGAACCCCGGCGACTACTGGGACTACATCGGCGGCGGCTCCGGCAAGGGGATGCCCGTACAGCACGGAGCGCTCCCCATCGTGGCCATCACCACCACAGCGGGAACCGGCACGGAAGCCGACCCGTGGACCGTGATCACCCACGAAGAGCGCGCGGAGAAGATTGGCTTCGGCCTTGTCCCCGATACGTTCCCCACACTCTCCATCGTGGATCCGGAGCTAATGCTAACGGTGCCGCCCTTCCTAACCGCCATTCAGGGCTTCGACGCCTTCTTCCACGCCGCCGAGGGCTATATCGCCAACATCGCCACCCCGGTGAGCGACGGCTTCGCGCTGACCAGCATAGAGTTGTTGACCAAATGGCTGCCGGTCGCCGTGAAGGACGGAGGCAACCTCGAGGCGCGAACCCAGGTGGCCCTGGCGAACACGCTGTCCGGCATGGTGGAATCCACTTCCGGCTGCACCTCGGAACACTCACTGGAACACGCCCTGAGCGCGGACCACCCGGACCTGCCGCACGGGGCCGGCCTGGTGATGATCTCGCGCGCCTATTTCCCGTTCTTCGCGGACGCCGCGGCCGACCGCATGGCCCGCATGGCGCAGTCCATGGGCGTTGACCTCCACGGCCTCTCGCCCGTCGACGGCGCCCATGCCTTTGTGGACGCGCTCTTGTGCCTCCAGGACGCCTGCGGCATTGGAGACCTCAAGATGTCCGACTACGGCATCCAGCGCGAAGACGCCTCCGCCCTGGCCCAAAAGGCCTTCGGAACGATGGGCGGCTTGTTCGACGTGGACCCCGTCCGCCTCACATGCGAGGACGCCGCCGGCATTATCTCCGCCGCGTGGCGGTAGGTGTGGGAGTCGTCGGTCGTCAGTCGTCAGGCATCCGTGAAAGATGCGCCATCGTGTATCCAGCGCCAATGGGCGGAGCGTCATCTCGAAAACTGACAACTGACGACGGATGACTGCCCTATTGAATCGCGTCCTCGTTCCGGTGTATCAATGAGGTATGGATGCCACCGTTTCCCCGCAAACTGCCCCCGTGCTCGTGATGCGCAACATCACGAAGAACTACCCCGGCGTGAAGGCGCTGAAAGGCGTCAACTTCGACTTACTGCCGGGTGAGGTGCACGCCCTGGTGGGCGAGAACGGCGCCGGCAAATCGACCCTGATGAAGGTGCTGGCCGGAGCGGAGCAGCGCGACGGCGGCGAGTTGATCGTGAACGGCGTCTCGGTGGACGGGGTTACCCCCGCCCGCGCGCAGGAGCTGGGCATCGCCATCATTTATCAGGAGTTCAACCTCGTCCCCTACCTCTCCATTGCTGAGAACATCTTCCTGGGGCGCGAGCCGAAGGCCGCACTCCCCGGTTTCGTGAACTACAAGGAGTTGAACAGAGCGGCCGAAGCGCTGTTGCGCCGCCTGAAGGTGGATCTGGACCCCCGCCGCGAAGTGGCTACCCTGGCCGTTGCGGACCAGCAGATGGTGGAGATCGCCAAGGCGCTGAGCCAGGAAGCGCGCATCCTGGTGATGGACGAGCCGTCCGCCGCCCTCACGGAGCACGAGTTGGAGGCCCTGTTCGAGCTGATCCACACCCTCCGCGACGAAGGCCGCTCGATTGTTTACATCTCCCACCGGTTGGAAGAGGTGTTCGTCATCTCGGATCGCGTTACCGTGATGCGCGACGGCGACGAAGTCTCCACGAAGCTCACCTCTGACGTGACGCGGGACAGCCTGATCCGCGACATGGTGGGCCGCGACATGACGGAGACGTTTCCCACTCATACGCCAACCATCGGCGACCCGCTTCTGGAAGTGCGCCACATGTCGCGCAAGGGCACGCTGGAAGACGTGAGCATCATGGTCCGCAAAGGCGAGATCGTGGGGCTTGCGGGCCTGGTGGGCGCCGGGCGGACCGAGTTAGCCCGCTGCATCTTCGGGGCGGACCGCTACGATGAGGGCGAGATCCTGTTGGATGGCCAAGCCATCCGGGTGCGCTCCCCGAAAGACGCGATCGAGCAGGGGATTGGCCTCGTTACCGAGGACCGCAAGCAGCAGGGCCTCGTGTTGGGCATGGCGGTGCGCGAAAACACCACCCTCGCCAACCTGGGCTCCCTAACGCAATTGGGATTCGTGCAGGCCGCCAAGGAACGCGCCATCTCGAACAAGTACATCACCGACCTGGCCATCAAGACGCCTTCCGGAGAGCAGACTGTTCGCAACCTCTCCGGCGGGAACCAGCAGAAAGTGGTCCTCGCCAAGTGGCTGTTCACCGAGAGCAAGGTCCTCATCTTCGATGAGCCTACCCGCGGCATCGACGTGGGAGCGAAGTACGAAATCTACCTCCTGATGCACAAACTGGCCGAGCAGGGCAATGGAATCCTGATGATCTCATCAGAGCTTCCGGAAGTTCTCGGCATGAGCGACCGCATTGTGGTGATGCATGAAGGGCATATCGCCGGCGAACTCCCCCGCGCGAATGCCACCTCCGAAGCCGTGATGCACCTCGCCACGGGCGGACAGTAAGCAAGCCAAGCGGGGCGCGGGACAGGGGCCAACCGGGTTTCCCGCTCCCACGCCCCGACGCAGTTGGCGCCCCCTGGACCCCAACATGAGACAGTTCTTCCTCGATTTGTCCGCGGACGGCCTGCGGATGCCAATAGGCTCCGACCTGCTGCTTCACGCGCACGATGACCCGAATGACATTGTGCGGGACGGCGCCCGGTTGGGCGCGGTGCTGAAGGAGACGGCGGAACGATTCCGAACGCCGCTCGGCGTATCGCGCATGAATCTGGAACTGGAAAAATCCGTTCTGCTCCAGATGCTGGGCGTTCCGGCGGCCGAGGTTGACAAGTTCCATTTCCCGTCTGCGCCCTCCGATGAGGAACTTGCCGCCGTGGACGAGCGGTTCGACCCGGATCTGGACCCCCGGCTGCGCGCTCATATCGATTCCATCGCCTGGATCGCCGCCAACTCGGACCTCCTTCCGGTGGGGATGAGCATCGGCCCCTTCAGCCTGATGACCAAGCTGCTGGCGGACCCGATTATGCCCATCTACAGCGCCGGCATGGGGATCACCGCCGCTGAGGACCCGGACGTGGCGATGCTGGAACGCGTGCTGGAAATCGCCACGCGTTTCGTGCTGAAGTCGCTGGAGCAACAGATTGAGGCCGGGGCGAAGGCGGTTCTCATCGCGGACCCCGCCGCGAACAAGGTCTTCATCTCTCCGAAGCAGATGGCGGCCGGCTCCAACGTGTTCGAGCGCCTGCCGATAGCGGCCATGCGGCGCGTGAAGGCCCTGCTCGATGCCCATGACGTGGACCTGATCTTCCATTGTTGCGGCGAGCTGACCGACTCCATGCTGACCGCCTTCACAACATTGCGCCCCGTGATGATCAGCCTCGGAAGCAGCCGCGTTCTATGGGAGGACGCCGCCATCGTGCCGAAGGACATCGTGCTGTACGGCAATCTGCCGTCCAAGAGCTTCTATTCGGACGACCTGATCAGTAGGGCGGAGGTGGAGGCGCGGGCGTGCACGCTGATCGCCAAAATGCGCGAGGCCAACCACCCCTTCATCCTGGGCTCGGAGTGCGACATCCTGTCTGTCCCCGGCTGCGAGGAGACCCTGCTCGCGAAGGCCGACCTGCTGGCCTCCTGCGCCTGCGGATGATCGAGCCCACGCACGCGTAGTGAATACCGATCGCCTCCCACGTCACCCTGAGCGGAGCGAAGGGTCTCGGCCTGAGTGATCTAGCCAAGCAGCGTCACAAGCACCCGGGATGACGCTTGCACGGGTGCTTGAAACGTTGCCCCATGCGACGGGTCAGGACGAGACCCTTCGCTGCGCTCAGGGTGACGCGGAAGTGTAGCTGTGTGTATTGAGGCGGCGGCGAGCCGCCGCACTCAATCGAACCTTGCCCGGATACGGAGGAGTTCCGCCGATGAGCAGCAACCCCCATACGCCCGCCGATGTGGCCGCCGCCGTGGAGCGGCTGGCGCCCGCGGCGTGGGCGGAGGAGTGGGACAACGTTGGGTGGCTGGTCCGGCGCGACATCGTCCCGGACGGGCCGCTGCGCGTGATCCTGTCGCTGGACCCGGTCGATCCGGAGTGGGCGCGGGGAGCGGGCTTTCACGTGAACGTGGCGCATCACCCCACCCCGTTTCGCCCGTTGCGCGGCCTGGATGAGTCCACCTGGGCGGCGCGCGCCTGGGCGGCCGGCCTGAACTTCATCGCCGCGCACACCAACCTGGACGTCGCCCCCGGCGGCGTGAACGATGCGCTGGTCGAGGCGTTGGGCCTTGAGGATGCGCGCCCCATGGTCCCATCCCCCCAGGCGCGCCTCGTGAAGTTCGTCACGTTTGTGCCGCCGGACCATCTGGAGAGCGTTCGGATGGCCTGCGCCGCCGCGGGGGCCGGCGCCATCGGTAACTACAACGAGTGCTCCTTCGCCTCCCCCGGCGCCGGAACGTTTCGGCCGCTGCCCGGCTCCGATCCCTTCACGCAGACACCCGTCGGCGACCTGGAGCGGGCCGAGGAGGCGCGGCTGGAGATGATCGCGCCGGCCCACCTTCAAGAGGCGATAGTCGCTGCGGCGAAGGCCGCCCACCCGTACGAGGAGATGGCCTTCGACGTGATCCCGCTCTCCAACCTGGATCCGCGGGTGGGCATGGGCCGCATCGGGGCGCTGCCGGAGCCGATGCCGCTGGATGATTTCGCCGCCCACGTGTCCCGGCGTTTGGGCACGGCCCGCATCAGCGTGTCCGGCCCCGCGAAGGACGTTCATACCGTGGCCGTGATGGGCGGTTCCGGCGGCAAGTACTTCAACGGCGCCCGCGCCGCCCACGCTTACGTTACCGGCGAAGTGGGCCACCACGACGCCATGGACGCCGCCGCTCTGGGCCTGTGCCTCATCGACGCCGGCCATTTCGCCACGGAGCGCCCGGTCCTCGCCCGCCTGAAATCCGCCCTGGGATCGGCCCTCCCCAACGCCGAATTCTCCATCGCCGACGAGAGCGACCCCCTGCGCCGCGCGGCGGTGTAGTCGCGGGAACGGCGATGCCCGAAGGCTCGCATGGCGCCCTCCTCGGAGGTATAATCGAGAGAGCAGCGAAGATCGTTGCGCCAGGGCGGAAAGGAGGCCCCTCATGGCCACCCGCATGACAACCAGCGCCGTTACGCAGGAGGCGCGCGACATCCTCAGCGCCGGGGAGCGCATCGTCGTTAGCGATGGGACGACCGATGTGCTCGGCATCGTGCCGATTGAGGACCTCCGATTCCTGGAGGCTCTGGAAGATGCGCGGGACATCGCCGATGCGCGGGCTGCAATCGCGGAGGACGAGGCGACCGGCGGCGCCGGCCGCGTCAGCCTAGCGGAGGCTTATGTCCGCCTAAGGTCGCACGAACCCGCTCCGTGAAGCGCTATACGGTTCAGTTCTCTGCCTCCGCCTGGCGCAAGCTGGCCTCACTGTCCGAGGATGTGCAGCGACGCATCCTGGACGCCGTTTCCGCCCTTGAGGATGCCCCACGATCGCCAACGCCGGGCGCAAAGCGCCTCACGGCGAAGGAAGCGCTGTGGCGGCTGCGGGTTGGCAGCTACCGTATCGTGTATTCGATCCACGATGACGTTCTCGTGATCCTGGTCGTGAATGTCGGTGACCGCAAGGACGTCTATCGTTGACGCAAGTGGCGCACCGATTGCCATCGGTAGCTTGCGTTGTTGGAGGAACGGGGCTCCACGGCTCCGTGGAGGCTGCCCCACCGCGCGCCGAATTCGCCATCGCCGACGAACGCGACCCGTTGCGCCGCGCTGTTTGAAGGCGCGCGCATCGGTAGGGGTCAGATGGTTCGAGCAAGCCAATCTCCACGCGTGAGGAGGCTGTCATGGCATTTGGCGTCCGCTTGTTGGCGCTGTATATGCTGGCCCGAATGCTGGCGCCGGCGCGTTGCGCGAAGCCCAAAGAGATCCCGCTGGCGCGTTCGGCCGATTCGATCGCCTTCGTGCGGGCGCGGCTGGATGTGGTGGACCTGACGACCGGTTGGCGGGGCTTCGGCGTCTATCGCGGCGAGACGTTGAAGGGGGAGTTCCGGGCGCGCCAGGCGGAGGGGAAGGACGTTTGGCTGTCGGTGAAGGCAGGGGGATGCCCAACGATGGCGTCGCTGGGGCTCGCCGTATACCTCGTGTTCCTGGACCGGCGCGACGCGAAAGGGCACTGGCCCGTGTTGGCGGCGATCCCGGTGGAGTACGCGCCGGACGCGAACGGCCATATCGTGGGGACGCTGCCGGGGCGCCTCAAGGGCGGCGAGGCGCCGAGCCGGGAGGCCATCGCCCGCCTCGTGCGGGCCGCCGCGAAGGAGGGCAATCGCCCCGGCCAGGCCTCCCGCATGTTGGAGGTGTGGCTCCGGAGCGCCCAATCCCGCGTTCGAACCGATGCGATGACCCATGAAGAGCGGATGCGCTGGGCCGAACGAATGGCCGCCGCCATCCGGCCCGGAACCACGCGCGCCGACCTCGAGAAAGTGTTCCCGCAGCGGGACGGCGGCCTCTCCGGCCCGAACAGCACGCGCTACTACGCCGGCGCCGAGGTGATGGTTGAAGCGCCGTTCGATACCACCGGCGGCGCCGTGAAACCCACTAACCGCGTATCCGGCTCCATCAAGGTCACCAAGAGCGGAATGCACATCGACTGACGCGCGATCGGCCGCCCGCCTCGTTTGCGCGCGAGCTGTCATTCGTGCGATACTCACAGCAGCATTCAGGATTCAGCATCCGGCATTCAGGCCGGAAGGCCCGCCCAGGCGAAGGCCGTCCGCACGGCCACGCCATCTGGCTGACTGCTGAATGCTGATGGCTGATTGCTCTCCCCATGAGGTGGCCGATGCGCAAGTCCTTCGCTTTCGCTGTGTTGCTCGCCCTGTTAGCCCTCATCGTTGCGGGGTGTCGCCGGACGCCCGAGGCGCGCGGCGGGCCCGTTGAGATTACCGTGTGGCACCCGTGGGGTGGGGACCAGGCGAAGGGCCTTCAGCGGATCGTGGACGAGTACCACCGCTCGCAGAACCGCGTGCGCGTGCGCCTCGTATACACCCCAACCGACCTCTCCACCAACCAAAAATTCTTCACCGCCATCGCCGCCAACAAGCCGCCGGACGCCACCTTCGTGGACGGCACCCAGGACGGACAATGGGCGGAGTGGGGCGCGCTGATGCCGCTGGACTCCTTCATCGCCAAGGGCGGGGTAAAGCCGACCGACTTCTACCCGCCGTGTTGGAAGCAGGCGCTCTACAAGGGGCATATCTGGTCGCTCGCCTACTGCGCGGACCCCAATTTCGCCTTCGCCTGGAACAAGGACGCTTTTCGCCGCGCCGGGCTGGACCCGGAGCGCCCGCCGAGGACCATCGCGGAGCTGGACGCCATGTCGCGCAAACTGGAAGTCATGCACGGCAAGCGCATCGACGCGCTGGGCATCGTTCCGTGGGCGCAGTACGGCTCCGCCAATAGCCTCTTCACCTGGGGCTGGGCCTTCGGCGGCCATTTCTACGACGAGAAGACGGAGCGCGTGACGGCGGACGATCCGCGCGTGCTGGCGGCGCTTCAGTGGATGGTGGATTACGGCAACCGGCTGGGCATCACGCGCATCAACGGCGCCACGGCGGGCTGGGGCAGCGCCGCCCAGAGCCCCTTCATTACCGGTCAACTGGCGATGACGTGCGTGCACATCTCAACACTGAAGGAATACCGCCGCTACGCCCCGAACATGGATTTCGGAATCGCCCCGCTGCCCGGGATGCCAAACGGCGAGATCGGCTCGTCCTGGATCGGCGGTTGGAGCCTGGCCCTGCCGCGCGGCTGCAAACACCCGGACGCCGCCTGGGATTTCATCCGTTGGGTCTGCGCCACCGATGCCGGCGCCTCAGCCGTGTTTCGCGACACGGGCCTCCTGCCCGGATACCGGAAGGCGCGCGTCATCCAGGAGGTCCGATCGGACCCGAAGCTCGGGATGTTCGTGAAGATCCTGGAGGACGCCCGCCACCAGCGCCCCACGATGCCCGCCCAGGCCTACTTCATGGGCGCGTTGGACCGCGCCGTGGATAACGCCCTCTACCACAAACAGACGCCGGAAGCCGCCCTGAAACAGGCCACCCAGGAGACCCAGCGCGAACTGGATGCCATCCTCGGCAAACGGGTGAGATGAGGGGGAGTCGTCAGTCGTCAGTTGTCAGTTATCGAGCAGACGGCGAAGGCGCGATCGGCCTGCCAGGACGGCCGTTCACGGCTTGTCTGGCGTTCGGAGTCGATAGTTGGTTTTCGCCACGGCAGCGCCGGCGGCCCGCCGGCATCCGCCCGAAGGGCGGACACTCGTGGCCGCCTGCTTAGGCGTGGAGATAGCACATGACCAAGACGGAGCGGAGGCACTTCAGGAATGGGCTGTTGTTCACGGCGCCCGGCATCATCGGGCTGCTGATGTTCACCGTGTATCCGGTGGCGGCGTCGCTGTATTACTCGTTCTGCAACTACAGCGCGCTCACCCCGGCGCACTGGACCGGGCTCAACAACTACCGGTTGCTGATGCTGGATGGAAAGCTGCGCACGGCGCTGTGGAACACGGTGCAGTTCGGGGCGATGTCGGTGCCGCTGGGCATCCTCACGGCGTTCGTGCTGGCGAACCTGCTGAACCAGAAGGTTCGCGCCATGCCGCTGTTCCGCACCATCTTCTACCTGCCCAGCGTGGTTCCGGCCGTGGCCGGCGCGGTGCTGTGGCTGTGGATCCTGAACCCGCAGTTCGGCCTGCTGAACGTGGGGCTGATGCGGCTGGGAGTGGCGAACCCGCCCGGCTGGCTGGCGGACCCGGAGTGGGCGCGGAAGGCGCTGGCCATCATGGGGATGTGGGGCGTGGGCGGGTGGATGATCATCTTCCTGGCCGGGCTCCAGGATGTGCCCGTTGAGCTGCACGAGGCGGCCCGTCTGGATGGCGCCTCTCCGTTTCAGGCATGGCGGCTTGTAACGGTGCCGTTCATGACGCCGCACCTCTTCTTCGCCTCCGTGATGGGGCTCATTGGAGTGAGTTCCTTCTTCGCGCAGCCGATGGTGATGACTGGCGGCGGCCCGGCGGACAGCACGCTGTTCTTCGCGCAGTACCTGTTTCAGAACGCGTTCCAGTTCTTCAAGATGGGCTACGCCTGCGCCATGGCGTGGGCGTTGGGCATCGTGCTGATGATCCTCACCGCCCTGTTCTTCCGGGGCTCCTCGAAGTACGTCTACTACGGAGGCGATTGATGCAGCGCGCCGCACATACCAACGTTCCGCGCCGCCGGCGCGCCGCAGGTGAACCGCTTCGGAAGGCGCTGGCCTACGCTGTTATCATCGCCCTCAGCATCGTTTTCCTGGCGCCGTTCCTGTGGCTGGTGAGCACGTCGCTGAAGCCGGACGGCCAGATACTGCGCTACCCGCCCGTTTGGGTTCCCCACCCGATCCAGTGGAGCAACTACTCCGAGGGGCTGCGGGCGATTCCGTTTCTGCACTACCTGATGAACACGCTCATCATCTGCGCCGGCTGCGTGGCCGGCACGGTGATCTCCTGCTCGATGGTGGCGTACGGCCTCTCACGGATCCCGTGGAAGGGGCGCGAGCCTCTGTTCTATGCGCTGATTGGCACGATGCTGTTGCCGCCGCAGGTAACGATGGTGCCGGTGTTCACCATCTTCAAGAACCTGGGCTGGCTGGACACGTACCTGCCCCTGATCTTCCCGTCGTTCCTGGGCGGCGCCTTCAACGTGTTCCTGTTGCGCCAGTTCTTCAGAACGGTGCCGAACGAGCTCACCGAGGCGGCCCGCATGGACGGCGCCACCGAATGGGACAACTACCGGCGCATTGTGCTGCCGCTGGCGAAACCGGCCCTCTGGACCATTGGCCTGTTCGCCTTCATCGGAAGCTGGAACGACTACCTCGGCCCGCTGATCTACCTGTTCGACGATCGCAAATACACGCTGAGCCTGGGCCTGGCTATGTTCCGCAACCAGTACAGCGCCGAATGGGGCCAGATGATGGCCGTCTCCACCGTGGTCACGGTCCCCCTCATCATCCTCTTCTTCTTCACCCAACGGACCTTCGTCCAGGGCATCACGATGACGGGGTTGAAGGGCTAGCGGCCTTCGGCATGGGCCGGACGAGGAAATGCCGCCCGCGGCCCTGATGTCAGGGCCGCGGGCGGCATCTTCCCAACCCGGCTGGTTAGTAGCGCTTGGTTGCGGATGAGCGCGGTCGCTGGGTGTATCGAACGCTGCTGCCCAGGAGAACGCCTACCTTTGTTCCGGCGCCGAGGTTCACGTCATTGACCTGTTTCGGGCTCTTGAGGATCGAGCCCGCTCCATAGCCGAGGGCGCCGCCCACGAGCACGTCCTGAATTCGAATCTTCTTGCCGCCCAGAATCTTGACCAGCGCCACGGACCCGGCCCCGATCCCGGCGTACGTTAGCCGCTGGTTCTTCGAGGTGTTCTTTGCCTCCAGAACGCCATTGCTGCGCGTCTTGAGGTACTTGGTGTCCAGGCTGGTGGGCACGCCCGAGATGGCGAATGAACGGCCATCGGGCAGGCGCAAGCGGGTGAAGGCGATGTCCAGCAGGCCAGGGTTGCTGCCGGATCGCGGAGTGGCCTTACGCACAACTCCATCCACCTTCCCGCCGCGCATGATGGCCTTATAGGCGGGCATGCTGTCATCCACCGTAGCGGTGAAGGCATCGCCCTTGTGCGAATTGTTGGAGGAGAGCTTGGTGGTGAGCTTCACGGGGATCACGGAGCCGGAGGTCAGCACCACGCTGTTGCTCTGCGCCACGCGCGTCTTCGCGCTGGCGAGGGGCACGCTGGCGGCGACGAGGAGGGCGGTTAGGCCGGCTGTCATCAGCCGAGACGGAGGCATCTGTTTCATGGATCTTTTCCTTCGTTCGTGGAAGTGCAGGGAGGCTCCGAACGAGAAGCGCCCCTGGTCATCCGAGGGCAAGGAAAATCCGAGCGACGCCAAGGACGCTGATAGCGCAAACGACGGCGGGCCGGGGATCAAATTGTCCTGTTCAACGGCAACGAGTCGCCGATGAACCTCTTTATGGTACCCTGTTGAACGGTGACGCAAACGCCGCGCCGGGATCAGCGAATTGCGAGTTCCCGCCGGCCCTGGCGGCGATTCTGACCATGCGAATGCGCCCGTTGCGGGCGGCGCTGAAGGCGGCGGGGAGTTTCAGATGGGGATGAGAACCATGGCGATATCGATATGTCTCCTGACGGCGGCTCTGCCGGCGCCGGGAGCCGGGGAGGCGGAACGCGAGATCGTTCGTCCCTCGGATACGGGCGAGGCGTTGGTGAACCCGGGGATGGGGTGGACGATGCACTTCTACTCCAATATCCCGGAGAACTATGGGTCCAAACTGGAGCCGTCCGATACGGTGGACGATTTCCCGGGGCTATCCACCGTGTATCTTCGCATCCCGTGGGCGATGGTGGAGCCGCGCGAGGGGGAGTACAACTGGGCCATTCTGGACACCCCGGCGCAGAGGTGGATATCCCGCGGCAAGCAGGTGGCCTTCCGCATCACATGTTCGGAAAACTGGATGCGGTTCGCCACGCCGGAATGGGTGAAAGACGCGGGCGCCAAGGGCGCGTTCTACGTGTTTGGGAAGGGGCCGGACCCGAACGGCTCGTGTTGGGATCCGGATTTCGGCGACCCCGTGTTCCTGAAGAAGCTGGATGCGTTCCTATCCGCCATGGCCGCGCGCTACGATGGGAACCCGGATGTGGCCTTCATCGACGTCGGCAGCTATGGCCTCTGGGGCGAGGGGCACACGCTGATGAGCAGCCAGGTTTCGGAGGCGAAGGCAGACCCGATCATTCGCCGCCACATCGATCTCTACCGCAAGCATTTCCCGCGAACGCTGCTCTGCATCAGCGACGATGTGGCCGGCCCCGAGAAGCCGGGCCGCCGTTTCCCTCTGACGGACTATGCGCTTTCCCAGGGAGTTACGCTCCGCGACGACAGCATCATGGTGCAGCCGCCGCCGAAATCCTGGTTCCACGCGGAGATGGCGCAGGCGTTCTGGCCGAAACTGCCGGTGATTCTGGAACACGAGCACTATGGCGGTTCCAAGGACCGCGGCGCATGGGGCGATGGCTCACTGTTGCTGAAGGCCGTGGAAGCGTACCACGCCAGCTACCTCTCCATCCACTGGTGGCCGCGAACGCTGCTCGCCGAGAACCGCGCGGTCATCGACAGCATCAACCGCCGGCTGGGATACCGCCTGCAGCTTCGCGAGGTATCGTGGCCGAAGACGATCCGCATCGGCGAGCCATTCACCGTCTCCGCCCGATGGGCCAACGCGGGAGTGGCCCCGTGCTACCCCGGCGGCTTCGTGGCGATCACCCTGAAGGACGCGAAGGGCGGCATCGCATCCGCCCTCACGGATGAGACCTTCAACGTACGGTCGCTGTCGCCAGGCGCGCCCGGCCATGCGCCGGAGACCGCGCATACAAGCCGCTTCACGGCCGGCCTCTTCGCCCCCGTCACCCGCCCTGGCACGTACGACGTCTACATCTCGGTGGGCCGCCGCGACGGCGCCCCCGCCATCGCCCTCCCGCTCCCGAACTCCGACGGCCAGCGCCGCTATCGGCTGGGGGCTATCAGCATCCAGGATTCAGCATCCAGCATTCAGGCCGAAGGCCTCTGACCACGAGAGAACCAACCTAATGGTCCAAAGCCTCGGGGCTGACGACTGACGACTGACGGCTGACGACTGATGACTATCCCTTTACCACTTCCCAGTTGCGGTAGAAGATGTAGTTGACGCCGCGCAGGAAGAAGCGGACGGAGTTCACGATGCCGGAGAGAGGCTGCGGGATGAGGGCGGGGCGGAGGATGTCGACAAACAGGCAGTAGCGGGCCTGGTCGGTCTCGTTGAAGGATTGGTGCTGGAGCGTATCGTCGAAGATGAAGAGCGGCTGCCGGCGCCAGTAGTTGGTAACGCCTCCCACCACGATGTAGGCGGAATCGTCCGTCATCTGGTTGATGTTGTAGAGCACCCGGATGGTCGCGCGGAACGGCCCGAAATGCTTCGATGTGGACTGCCGCTTGTTGAAGACAGAAACGCCGATCGTCTTCACATAACGGTAGGGCTCATGGAAGGAGGGGGCTTCCACCGAGTGGTCGATGTTGCGGCCGTACCACTTGAAGAAGACCATGCTGCGCCGGGCCTCGCTGGTTCGGGCTTCCAGTTTTGCCACCAGGTCTTCGTGATGGGCGGCGTCGAGGAGGCGCTGGATCTCCGCCTGATGCCCGGCGGGCAGATCCTCCAACTGGTAGACTCCCTTGTTGCGATAGGGGAGGGCGAGGATATCAGTGAGGGTGTTGAAGGGCGAGAGCGCCCACGTGAGGATGCCGTTCCCGAAGAAATAGCGGTCCACCACGAAGAGCGTGAGGGGCCGGTTGCGCGAGACGTCATACGCCCCGCAGACCAGCAGCGCCGCCATCGCTCGCGGCGCCAGCGCGAACAGCGCGATGTAGATCGCCCCCGCCAACACGTGCGACCGAACCGACTTTCTCATGCCTGACCGCTCCCGTATAGCTATCAGCTATCAGCACGCAGCATTCAGCATTCCGCATTCAGCATTCAGGCGAACACCCCATCCCCGAGCATGGTTTCCTCCTGGATGGCGCCTTCCGGCTGAATGCTGAATGCTGCGTGCTGAATGCTGATAGCTACTGCGCGATGGCTTCTCGGGCGAGGCGGATGGCGTCGGCCAGGTCCACCACGGAGGTGGAGGGGGCGGCGGTTTCGAGGTTGAGGCGGGCCATCTGGTCGGCGGTGAGGGTTTCCACGCCGGCTGCGGCGCGGAGCGCGGCGCGCACGTCGGCGGCGGTGAACGCCGGGGCGGCGAAGAGCGGGCCGCGCGCGAACACATCCCCGAGGGCGTTGGTGTCGCCCGAGACGAGGGATGCGGCCCAGCTCTCGAAGGCGACGGTGAGGCCGTCAGCGGTCACCGTGGGGGCGCGGAAGGGGCCGGACCAGCTATCCCCCTGCGTGCCGGCGGTGGCGACGGAGGCCAGAACCGTTTGCCCGGTCCAGAGGTCCCGAACAAACACGTCCGCCGTGCCGTTCGCGTCGGAGACGGTCAGGTTCGAAGCGTTGGAGGCGAAGGTCACATAGCGGCCATTGGCGCTGATAGCCGGCGTGAAGGAGGCATCGTTCGCCTCCGCGCCGTCTGGAGCCAGCGATGCGCGCGCCGTGCCGCCGGTGAGGGTGTCGCGAACGAATACGTCCGGCTGTCCGTTGGCGTCGCCGGGCGCGAGGTCGTCGGCGGCGGACACGAAGGCTACCAGGCGGCCGTCCGCGCTGAGGGATGGCGCGCCATCGGACCAGCTATCGCCGGCTTCTCCGTTTGGCGTGGCGGAAACCAGGAACGTCTCGCCCGTGGCGAGGTTTCGCGCGAGGATGTCGGCTGCGTGGTTGGCGTCGGCGGGAGCGAGGTTGTCGGCGTAGGAGGCGAAGGCCACGGTTCGGCCGTCCGCGCTGATAGACACGGCGCCGGTGTCGCCGTTGGCTTGCGCGCCGTCCGACGCCACGGAGACGCGGGTTATGGCGCCGGTCTGGAAGTCGTACACGAACGCGTCGGCGGCGCCGTTGTCGTCCGCGGCCACCAGGTTCGATGCCCGGGAGATGAAGGCGACGCGCTGGCCGTCCGCGCTGATGGCGGGGGCGAAACTATCGCCGTTAGCGGGCGCGGGGCCGGGGGCGAGCGAAATGCACACGGTCTTGCCGTCCTGAAGGTCGCGCACAAACACGTCGGCGGCGGCGTTGGAGTCGCCGGGAACCAGGTTCGTTGCGGAGGATGTGAAGGCCACGTACCGGCCGCTGGCGCTGATGGCGGGGGTGTCCCAGCCGGGATCGCCGAGATCCTGCTGGGCGCCGCCCTGGGCGACCGATGCACGGACCACGGCGCCGGTCTGCACGTTGCGCACGAAGACGTCGTTCGCGCCGTTCGTGTCGCCGGAAACGAGGTCCGCGGCGTCCGAGACGAAGGCGACGGCGGCCCCGTTGGCGCTGATGGCGGGGCTGCCGGAGTGACCGGCTGCCTGGGCGGCGCCGGCCGCGGAGACGCGGCTGGTTACCGGCGCGGAACGGCCGCAAGGGGTCAGCAAACAGAGACCTACCGCGCCGATGGCGGCATGGAGACACGTGGTGCGCATACGCTGGGGCTCCCGAAAACGCGGAGTAGTACGGCTGTGGCAGCCGGATGGCCACCCAATAAACCCTATCCCCGAGCCCCACCGAAAGGCAAAGACCAAACGAACCCAGTCAGACACTAACACCGTTTGTACGCAGGGGTTCCCGCGCCACTACACTATTTCGGACACATTCCGTCCCCGCCGCGCCTCGGTCTCCCCAGAGGCCCCCGGCGCTCGGTCTCGTAGGAGGTTCGGGTCCCATGAAGAAGCTTCTTGTCGCTGCCGTTTTCTGCTTGGCGCTGGCGCCGCTCGCCCACGCCGGCCCTCCCGCCGACTGGAAGCCGCCGGCCCGCAAGGATTACGACGTGACCAAGGACAAGGTCCTCTACGAGGTCGGCTACGCCCACCTGGACACTCAATGGCAGTGGACCTATCTGGACACCATTCGGGACTACATTCCCAACACGATGACCCGCAACTTCGCGCTGCTGGACAAGTACCCGGACTACGTTTTCTCCTTCACCGGCTCCAACCGCTACAAGATGATGAAGGAGTACTACCCGGCGAACTACGAGAAACTGAAGCAGTACATCAATGCCGGGCGCTGGCGCGTGGCCGGCTCCTCGGTTGAGGAAGAAGACGTGAACGTCTCCTCCGCCGAGTCCATCCTCCGCCACGTGCTATACGGCAACCACTACTTCCGCAAAGAGTTCGGCGCCGAGAGCGTTGACGTGATGATCCCGGACTGCTTCGGCTTCCCGGCCTCGCTTCCCTCCATCATCGCCCACTGCGGCCTCAAGGGGTTTTCCACGCAGAAGCTCACCTGGGGCAGCCCCATCGGCATTCCCTTCACCGTGGGCCGGTGGTACGGCCCGGACGGCCGCTACGTTACCGCCGCTCTGGACCCCGGCAGTTACGGGGCCACCGTTTCCTCGGACCTCAGCAACGACTCAACCCTGCTCAGCCGCATCAACAACCTGGGCGCCACGTCCGGCATCTTCGTGGACTATCGCTACTACGGCACCGGTGACGTCGGCGGGTCCCCCACGGAAGGGTCGGTTCAGGCCGTCTCCTCTTCCGTGCGCGGAACAGGGCCGATTACCGTGGTCTCCGCCCCGGCGGACCAGATCTTCAAGGACCTCACTCCGGCGCAGACGGCGAAGCTGCCCAGCTACACGGGCGACCTGGAGCTCACCCAGCATTCGGCCGGCTCCATCACTTCTGAGGCCTACATGAAGCGGTGGAACCGCAAGAACGAACTGCTGGCCGATGCGGCCGAGCGTGCAGCTGTGGGGGCCGATTGGCTGGGCGGCATGAAGTACCCGGTTGACTTCATGGACGAGACCTGGCGGCTGATCCTGGGCGCGCAGTTCCATGACATCCTGCCCGGAACCAGCCTGCCGAAGGCCTACGAGTTCTCGTGGAACGACGAGGTGGTGGCGATGAACCGTTCGGCCAGCGTGCTGGCGAACGGCGCCGGCGCGGTGATCCGGGCCATGGACACCACCGCCGTCGGAGTGCCCGTTGTGGTGTATAACCCGCTCTCTGTTTGGCGCGAGGACGCCGTTGAGGCCACGGTGCGGTATGAGACCGTTCCGTCGGCCGTGCGCGTGTACGGGCCGAACGGGAACGAAGTGCCGTCGCAGATCACGGGAACGTCCGGCAGCGCGGTGAAGGTGGTCTTTCTCGCGCAGGTCCCGTCGGTCGGGTTCGCCACGTACGACGTTCGCCCGTCGACGACGCCGTGCGATATCGATAGCGGCCTCAGCGTAACGACGAGCGGGCTGGAAAACCAGCGCTACCGCGTGACGCTGGATGGGAACGGGGACGTGTCCGCGATCTACGACAAGGCCAACGCGAGGCAGATGTTATCGGGGCCGGCCCGGCTCGCCTTCAAGTACGAGCAGCCCAGCGAATGGCCGGCCTGGAACATCGACTGGGCGGACCAGAGCGCACCGCCCACCGGTTACGTAACGGGCCCGGCCGCCGTTCGCATTGTGGAGAACGGTCCCGCCCGCGTGGCCCTGGAGGTAACCCGCTACAGCCGCGGCTCCAAATTCGTGCAGGTGATCCGGCTCTCGCCGAGCGGCGCGGCCAACCGTGTGGAATTCGACAACGCCATCAACTGGAACGAACGCAAAACCACGCTGAAAACCGAGTTCTCGCTGGCCGTGGCAAACAGCAAGGCGACCTACAACATGGGGCTCGGCACGATTCAGCGCGCCACGAATGAGCCCGGCCGTTACGAGAACCCGTCGCATCAGTGGTTCGATCTGACCGCGTCGGCCGGCGATTACGGCGTTTCTGTTCTGGAAGACTGCAAGTTCGGATCGGACAAACCGGACGACCATACGCTGCGCCTCACCCTCCTCCGCACTCCCGGCGCGAACTCCTATGTCGACCAGGCGACGCAGGACGTTGGGCAGCACCGCGTGCTCTACGCGCTGGAAGGCCATGCCGGCGATTGGCGCGGCAAAACGCCCTGGGAGGCGGACCGCCTGAACCAGCCCCTGACGGCGTTCCAGGCTCCGGCGCATACCGGAACGTTGGGCCGCAATTTCACGCTACTCGCCGTCAGTTCGTCGCAGGTGGGCGTGGTCGCCCTCAAGAAGGCGCAGGATACAGACGAGGTTATCATTCGCCTCCAAGAGCTTTCCGGCGCGCCGGCTTCTGTTTCCGTTGCGATGGCCGCGCCGATTGTTTCGGCCCGCGAAGTGACGGGTCAGGAAGATACGCTGGGCGCGGCAAGCGTGGTCGGCGGCGCATTGCAGGCCAACTTCACCGCCTACAGCCCCAAGACCTTTGCGTTGCGCCTCGCCGCCCCAACGGCGCCGCAGACCGCGCCCGCCTGCCGCCAGATCACGCTGCCGTACGACATCACGGCAGTCACATCCGACGGCGTCTCCGAAGCGAAGGGGGCGGACGGCCTCGGGTACTCCTTCCCGGCCGAGATGTTCCCGTCCACGATTGACATGGGCGGCGTTGCGTTCCGCCTGGCGAAGGCCACGGCCGGGGCGAAGACGGCCCTCTCCTGCCAGGGGCAGACGATCCCGCTGCCCACCGGCCCGTACCGCAAGCTCTATCTGCTGGCCTCCGCCTCGAATGGCGACAAGCCGGCGACTTTCCTCGTGGACGGCAAGCCGGTTACGCTGACCGTTCAGGATTGGGGCGCCTTCGTTGGGCAGTGGGATAACCGCTACTGGTCGGCTCCGGCCAGCGCGCCCAACGCTCCCAGGCTGGATGGCGGCATCTACGGGCTGAAGCCGGCGTACATCAAGCGGGCGCCCATCGCGTTTGCGGCCACCCACCGGCACACCGCCTCCGGCGCCAACGACTACTACGCCTACGCCTACATGTTCGAGTATGAGATCGACGCCCCGGCGGGAGCGCATACGCTGACTCTGCCGAACGCGCCGACGGTGAACCTCTACGCGTTGACCGCCGCCGCCGGAACGAACGACGACGCCCAGCCCGCCAGGTACCTCTACGACGCCTTCGATACGGCGGACGGCACGCCCAGCATGTCGCCCGCTCCGGGCGCCTACGCCAACACCATTCAGGTAAGCCTGAGCGCGTCGCTGTATGACCCGGGCGCCACGGTTCGCTACACCACGGACGGCTCAGACCCCACGGCGGCCTCGCCCGCCTATACTTCGCCGATCACCGTCGGCGGGCTCACCACCATCAAGGCGCGCGGCTTCCACGCGGACGGCACGGCCGGGGCCATCGCTTCGGGCGTATACAACGTGGTGGACACCACGGCGCCGGCGCTGCTTTCGGTGCAATCCGTGGCCGGTTCCACGCTGGTGGTCGCCACATTCTCAGAGCCGCTGCTGGCGTCCACCGCCGCGGTTGCATCTAACTACAAGATCCCTGGTCTCACCGTTGCCGCGGCGGCGCTGGAGGCGGATGGCTACAGCGTGGACCTCACCGTAACGCCGGCCCCCGCGGCGGCGCAGACTTACGCTCTGACGGTGACGGGGGTGAAGGACCGGTCAACCAACGGGAACACGTTGAACATGTCGAGCGGCATGTCCTTCACGCCGGCCGCGGCGGTCATCACTGTAGCGGGCGGCTCCACGGCGGCCAGTCCCAGCGTGGCGCCCACGGGCTTCACGGTGACGGTGACCGGCGCTCCCGCCCCGACGGCCAGCCAGCACGGCACGGCGCTGAGCTTCAACGGGACCAGCGACGCGATTACGGTAGACAGCAGATCAACCCTGAACCCCACGGCGGCCATCTCGATGGGCGCATGGATCAGGGCCACCAACTGGAACGGCAACCGCCGCATCCTGCAGAAGGGGAACTCGGACACGCAGTACCGCCTGCTGGCCGAGAACGGCTCGTTCAAGTTCGACCTCACGGGAGTGGGAACGGTGACGTGCACGCTCCCGAGCACTGGGGCCTGGCACTACGTGGCCGGCACTTACGATGGCGCGATGATGCGCCTGTACGTGGACGGCGCCGTGGCGGCTTCGGCCGCGGCATCCGGTTCCATCGCCACGACGTCGGACTCTCTGAACATCGGCACGAAGAACACCTCCGCGCCCTCCGGAGACCACTTCATCGGCCTGCTGGCGGACGTTCGCATCTACAACCAGGCGCTCTCCGCCGCCCACATCCGCGCGATCGCCGGGCTGTGAGGGAGCGGATGACGGAGTAGCGGGAACCCCGCTGTTGGCCCCGGATGAGCGAACTCATCCGGGGCCAACAGCATGCATGCGCCTCGTGGATCTCGGTTCTGGCGTGGTTCCGGCCGAACGGGGTATCATGGGTGCGGGAGGGGTTTCCATGAAGAGGGTTCACTGGGCGATCTGTTTGGCCGGTCTCGCGGCTTCTGGGGTGGCGCGGCCTGCGCCGGATGCTCCCGTTGAGGTGGAGCGGATTGAGGGGCGCGTGGTGTATTCCACGGCGCGGCCGGCGGCGTTGCTCTATGAGGCGAAGATCGCCATCGACGCCGACGGGGCGCCGAACGCATATCACCCGGAGGATACCGGACTGGATGAGCTGAGCAACGGAGGCCGGCCCGGCGACTGGTGGGCGCTGGTGACCGATGCAGCCGGCACGCCGATTATCCAGGGGCCGAAAGACCCGTTCCCTGGCTACTACGTGTCCATGACCTCGCTGGCGGACGATCGGTATCCGTTCACCGATACGCGCCGGTGGGTAGACTCCACCAAGGTCCCCTTCATCGTGCTGCCGCCCATTCTCCAGAGCGAGGGGCGCGGGCGCCTGGGGGATTTCGCGATGGTCATCAACCGGAAGAACGGCCGCATGTCCGCGGCCATCGTGGCGGACACCGGCCCGCCCACGAAGCTGGGCGAGGGCTCCATCGCGCTGGCCACGGCCCTGGACGTTGATGCCGACGCCCGTCGCGGCGGCGCGGACGACGGCATCGTGTACGTGGTATTCTCCGGCTCCGGCAACGGCAAGCCGCGCAGCGCGAAGGACATTCGCCGCCAGTCGGGTCGTCTGTTCAAGGCCTGGGGCGGCATGAAGCGGCTGGACGCGGCGCTGCCCGCTCTGCCGCCCGCCGGCGTGACGGAGCCTGGCCCCGCGGGGCCGTGAAGGGCGCCTATGCCCCAGCGAGTGAACTCGCGGGCAACGAACTGCGCCAAGTCGCCCTGCGGCGACTGCGGACCAGTCCGCGTAGGCGGACTTCGTGAGGGTCGTTGCCCGCGAGTTCACTCGCTGGGGCAAACCAGCCTCCCCCGTGGCCTTCCGTCCGGTTCGTGCGCCACACTACGCATGGGCGCGCCGCCAGATCGGCGCCCCGTTGGAGACCACCGCATTGCTCACCGCAACCGTTCGGCCCGTCCTCGCCCTGCTGCTCGCCCTTTCCCTGCCTGCCATCGCCGCTACGCCGAACGAGTTGGCGCGCGCCATCCGCAAATGCCAGGCGCCGGATGGCGCCATCGCCATGGAGCCGGGCTCCGATACGGTCATCCCGTATTTCGCCAATCTCGCCGCCCTCGGCCTCGTTGCGGCCGGGGATGCGCCGAACGCCGCCCGCTGGGCGGACTGGTACCGCGCCCGCATGCAGCCGAACGGCGTTGTGGACGATTACACGGGGCGATCCGGAGCGTGGAAGTCCGCCAAAAAACGGGACTCCACGGATTCGTACGCCGCCACCTGGTTGGAGCTGATGGACGCGCTGGCGTCCGGTAGATCCGACGCGTGGCTGCGCGCGCGCTATGTGAACGTGCGCCTCGCCGTTGCCGCCATCCGCCTCACGCTGCAGCCGGTTGGGCTCACGCTGGCCAAGCCGGACTGGCCGGTGATGTACACGATGGACAACACGGAGACGGCGCGCGGGTTGCGGGCCGCGGCTCGGCTGGCGAAACGCGCCGGTGACGCTGCTTCCGCCCGCGAATGGAATGCCATGGCGGCGAGGATGGAAACGGCCGTGCGGGAGAAGCTGTGGGACGTCAACCGGAAGTGCTACCTTGTTGGCCTGCAGCCGGATGGCGGGCGGATGGATGGCCTTTCGAAGTGGTACCCCGACGTGATGGCGAACCTCATGGCGATTGGGTGGGGGCCGGCCTCGGAACGCAACCGCGCCCTCTTCGCCCGGCTCTGGACGCAGTTTGGCGCCGAGATTCCGGCCGCCGCGCGCACGGCGGACGACGTGGACCGCCTCGCGTGGTGGGCGCTAGCCGCTCGCGGCGCCGGCGACGCGCCCCGCACGCGCCTCCTCTTGGCGCGCCTGGCCGCGTTCGACCTGGCGCGCACGCCGCTGGATAACCCGGCCCTGTTGGGCCACCTCTGCCGGTTGACGGCAGCGAAAGGCGTTGCAAACCCTTGAAAGCCCTGACCGCTTGCCTGCTGTTGGCCGTCGCCGCGCACGCCGCTCCGATCGTACCGAAGGACGGGATGGTGATCCGAAGGTCCGTTACGCTGAAACCGGGCGTGTACGCCTTGCCCCACGGCCTCGTGATTGGGGCGAACGCGGTAACCCTGGATGGCAATGGCGCGACGCTGGTTGGCGCAGGGAAGGGGCAGGCGGTGCTGGCCGTGAAGCGGACCGGGGTAACGGTTCGGAACCTGCGCATCCAGAGCTACCGGTGGGGCATCCGGATGGACGGGGCCGTGAACCCGGTCATCGAAGGCTGCCGCGTGCGCGACACAGCGGAGGAACGCCCGGACGACGTGTGGTTGGACATCTGGGCGGGCCCGAAGGACGCCTACGGCGCCGCCGTGATCCTCCTGAACGCCACGGGCGGCGTTGTCCAAAACAACGATATCCAGCACCAGCAGAACGGCGTGAGCCTGTATAACTGCCGGCGCGTGAACGTTGAGGGCAACAACGCTTCGTTCCAGAGCGGTTGGGGCATCCACCTGAACGGCAGCAGTGATTGCCTGATCGAGGGCAACCTGGCGGACTGGTGTAACCGCATCCACAAGCGCGGGCCTCGCGAGTATTACCCCGGCGCGGACGCCGCCGGCCTCTTGATGGTGGCCAACTGCAACCGCAACACGATCCGGCGCAACTACTTCCGGGGCGGCGGCGACGGCGTGTTCGTGGCGGGATTCCACCCGACGCTGGGGAAGGTTCCGTGCGACGATAACCTGTTCGAGGACAACGACGGCTCACTCTCTCCGAATAACGCGTTCGAGTGCACCTTCTGCCATCGCAACACGTTCCGCAACAACCGGGCGAACACGTCCAACTACGGGTTCTGGCTGGGCTACAGCACGGATACCACGGTAACCGCGAACGAGATGCGGCGCAACCGTGTGGCGGGCGTGGCCATCGAGCATGGCCTGCGCAACGTGATCAGCAAGAACCGCTTCATCGCCAACACGCGCGGGACGGCGCTGTGGTCGCGCGCCGACGCCGGCTTCCTGGAGGCGTTCAAGGACCAGGCGGCCTCGGCCTCCAACAGCGTGACGGAGAACACGTTCACGGCCAACGGGGCGGGCCTGCTGATACGGCGCGACGGCGAGGCGCCGACCGCCTCGCCCCACGACGATTCCATAACGGGCAACACGTTCGTGGGGAACCAAATCGGCGCCCTGCTCATCGGCGCGGCAACCGAGACGCTGTCGGGCAACCTGTTCCAGAACAACTCCACGGCGGCCATCCGCCTGGAAGGCGGCCGCGCCGTTGCCGCCACGGGGAACGCGTTCGTGGGGAACCCGGTTTGGGCGGACGCCCCGGCGGCGTGGGCCGGCAACTACTGGAAGGACGCGAAGCCGGAAGGCCCTGACCCGGGAACCGACGCGTCGCCCCTTGCCGCCCCCCCGATGCCCGCCGTGGCGGAGCCGTTCACGCAACTGGACAACCTGCGCGCCACGCCGAGGTGAGGGAGGCCAAGGCATGCGGCGGCAAGCGCTGAGCGGTACGAATCTCCCACGTCATCCCGAGCGAAGCGAGGGATCTCGGCCTGGCGTCCCAGAGGGCACAAGGTGACAAGCACCCGGCCCAGCCTTAGCTCGGGCGCCTGTCGCGTTCCCTGATCAGAATGGTCAGGCCGAGACCTCTCGCTTCGCTCGACGTGACGTGGGAGGGAGCGCGACATGTGGCGCACGACTCACCGGTAGTCGACGGACTGCAGCAAATTGGTTCGCGGCGGCAAGCCGCCGCACTCCATAGGGTTTCCCTTACCCGTACCGTTCTCCCAGCGCTAGCAGTTCCTCCACGGGCAGCATGCCGGCGCAGCAGGTGGGGTCGCTGAGGCTGGCGGCGGCGGCGCAGACGGCGAGGGTGAGGCGGCGCTCCAGCGGCCAGCCTTCGTGGGCGCCCAACAGGAAGCCGGCGCAAAACGCGTCGCCGGCGCCGGCCGCGCCTTGGATGTAGCCCGGCGGCAGGGTCAACGACGGGCGGAACGCCTCCTCGCCCGCGGCGGTCATGGCGAATCCGCCCTCCGGAACGTGGATCACCACCGCCTCGTTCACGCCCAGATCCAGCAGGGCGCGGGCGGCCCGGGGCAGCGCGCCGCGATCCAGCCGATCATCCACGCGGATGTCGATGCCCACGATGCGCCCAGCCTCGATCTCGTTGCAGATCAGGTAGTCCACGTGCGGCAGCGCGGGGGTGACCACGCCCTGGAAGCGGTTGCTGGCCTCGCTGACCACGTCTACCGAGGTCCGGATGCCGCGCTCTCTAGCGCCGGCCAGCACGCGGGCGGCGGCGGTGCCGTAATCCGGGTCGTCGGCGTCCATCCCCTCCAGAAGCAGGAGGTAGCCAATGTGGAGGATGCGCGCGTTCAGTTCGTCCAGCGGCACGTCGGCCGGCGAAAGCTCCGCGTTGGCGCCCCGGTTGTGGAAGAAGGTGCGCCGGCCGGTGGACTGCACCGTCATCACGTCGGTGAAGGACGTGGCGCGCGTATCGCTGCGGCGGAAGCGGGAGGCGATTCCGCGGGCGCGCATGTCCTCGGCGATGGCGTCGCCGTCGGGGTCGCGGCCGAGCACGCCGATGGCGGTGAGGGGGAAGGGGGCGAGCATGCGGTGCAGGTCCACCAGCACATTGTAGGGGGCGCCGCCCGTGCCGGAGCATTGGCCCACGATGTTGGCGAGGGTCTCCTGCGCGGGCCACGCGTCGATGAGCTTCACGTGGTCGATGATCCAGTTGCCGCCCGCGGCGATGCCCCGCCGTCCTTCGCTTGCCATTGCTCGTCTCGCAATCTAGTCGTCAGTCATCAGTTGTCAGTCGTCAGTCAGAAACTCGGCCGGTGAGGAAGCCTACTTCCACGAACCAAGCTCCGGACTGACAACTGATTACTGATGACTGACGACTCCCAACAGAACATTGGGATCCTTCGCCAGCCAGTCCAACAGGAAATCGCGCATGCGCCGCGCGTCCACGAGGCGGCTCTCCGCCTGCCCGATGTGTCCGATCGTCTGGATTCCGGCGCTCGTCATCTCGGGGTCGAGGCGCATGAAGTCGCGCGGGATGCCCCAGCGGTGGAAGCGGCCGGGGATGCGATGCTCGATGCCGTCGGCATCCGTTATGCGCATGATCCCCTCGCCAGGCAGCATGTGGTAGGGCACATCCGCCAGCTCCTCGACCATGTGGATGCTGGTGTTGGACTCGTGGTCGCACCCCAGGAGCAGGATTTTGCCGTTGGCCTCGCAGAGGCGGGCGTAGGGGCTGCCCTCGCCGCAGGAGGTGAAGCACCGCTCGTGGCCCTCTGTGAACCAGACGGCGCGCGCGCCGATGGCGGTGACGCTGTGGGTGGGCTGGAGGCTGCGCACCGCGCCGGGGAATCGCCGCGCCGTCTCGGGGATGATGCCGAGGCCCAACACGGGGGAGGTTCGGACGTCGAAGACGGGCGGGTTCGCGGGTGAGATATCCGGGTGTCCGGTGTGGGCCGGGAAGAGCGCCGTGCCCGATGGCCCCACGGCCTCCACGAGCGCGGCCACAACGGTCTCCGCGCCGCCCTCCACGTGTCCGATGCGCGAGAGCGAGGAATGCGTGAGCACGCTATCCCCCTCCCGGATGCCCAGCGCGCGCAGGTCCGATACCAGGCGGTCTTTGGTGATGGTGGATGGTTGCATATGTAGATAATAGTCTCGGCAACCGCGCTGTGACGGGCAGACCCCAGGCGAATGGCGATGGGGGAGACAGGCGTGTCGGCGGAACGACTCTGTTGCGCCCCGTTTTACGAGGCGGCGGCTCTACCGGTTCACGCTTCCGTCCAAGCGAGGGCGCCGTAGCTGATCGCCTGGCCCCGAGGGGGCCGGCTCGGGAGACCAACGGCGCCTTCGCGCCGTGGCATCCCCGAGCCGGCCCCTCTGGGCTTGCTGTTAGCTCGCCTGAATGCCCTTCAGGGCGTAGAGGACGGGGGCGGTTTCCGTGTTCTCCGAGATCAGCTCCACGGAGCGGATGGGGTCGGCGGGGTGGGGGTTCGCCCACGTGTAGGCGCGGAGCGATACGGGGCGGCGTTCCGCATCTTTCCCGCGCCAGGCGAAGGGGGCCTTCAGCGAGGCGCCGTCATCGGCGAAGGCGAAGATCTGATCGCCGTACGTGATCGGGTACTCCTCTCGGGCTCCGCTGGCCCAGGAGACGGCGAGGCGGGCCACCTTGGTGGTCAGCGGAACGCTGTGGGTCAGCGCCCAGGTGAACTCCAGTTCCGTGGCGCGGCGGTCTCCAATCGGCAGCAAAACGCTGATCGGCCAGTCTCCGGGCGGGTTCAGGCGGCCGGCCAGGCAGACCGGCGTTTCCGGCTTGCCGTCCTTCCCGATGCGGGCCGGCACATCGAACGGCGCCGCGGGGGGCTGGATGGAGACCTCCCAGCCGGGCGTGGCGCGTCCGGTGGCGGGGCGGCGGTTCCAGAGGGCCAGGAACGCGGCGTCCACGCTGTAAGGCAGGTCCTCCGGCGCCGCGGCGCCGCCGTTCCATTCGTGTTCGGCGGCGGCCAGATAGGCCGCGAACTGCCCGAAGTCCGGCCCGGTAACGATCTCCTCGCTCATGGCGTAGCCGGCCCAGGTGGACTGCATGTAGCCCATCGTCTTCCGCTCGGCGGCGACCTTGATGAGGTTGCGCTGGGCCTTTGGCTCGCTCCAGCCGGTGGGTAGCACCTGGAACCCCTCCTTCTGGAAGAGGGCCACGCTGGGGAAGTCCGGCTGGGCGTTCCGGTAGTGCCAGTCCGCCACGATGATGTCCTTCGGGATGGCCTTGCGGCGGGCCACGGCGTCTTCCTTGCTGTCGGCCCAGGCGGAGGTGCCGATCTCGGAGCTGTGGATCATGCAGTCGCCCCACATCATCGTCTTCACGCCGCGCTTCTTCAGCCAGTCGTTCAGGCGGATGGTGTCTTCGATGTAGAGCTGGGTATGCGTTTTCGGGCCGCCGGGGGGCGGGAACTCGCCGGTGAGCGTGACCTCGTCGTGCCCAATGTGGAAGATGCGCGGGTGGAAGAGCTCCAGCGCCTCCTCCATGATCGGCAAGAGGACCGCGTAGCTGCGCGGGTTGTCCGGGTTGTAGGCGTAGGGCTTGGCGGGATCGGCGGCGAAATCGCGGTTCTGGCCGTTGCTGAAAAGCCATTCCGCGTGGCCCAGCGTGGAGAGGATGGGAACGACCTCCAGGAAATGGGCCTTCTCCACGGCGATGATGCGGCGCAGGTCCGCCTTCGGCGTGCTTCGCTTGGGGTTGGCGATCTTCGGCTGGCTGTCCCATACCGTCCATTCGCACTCCTGGAAGACGGTGTTCATCTTCAACGGCGCCACGATGCGGTCCACCATGCGTTGTGTGAACGGGAGCGCGTTGGGGCCGCCGTACCAGTGAACGGCGCGCATCGAGAGGGACGGCCAGTCGGCGATGACGGCGGGCTTCACGGTTACGCCGCGCTCGTCGCGCCGGAAGAGCTGTTTCAACGTTTGCGCGCCGTTGTACGCGCCGCGCACGTCGCGCCCGGTGATGACGGCGGCGGCGGGGGTAACGGCGAGGGTGTAGCCCTCCGGATGGTCCGCGGCTTTCAGCGGCCCGCCGGCGGTGCGCAGCGCGATCTCGAAGCCCTTGCCGGGCTTGCCGCCGGCCTTCACGGGCACGCTGAGGCCCCACCACTGCTTGAGCTCGGCCCGTAGTTCGGCGGCGGCTGTCTTCTCTTGCGGCGTCGGCTTGGCGGAGATGCGGATGACGGTGGAGGCGGTGAGGCGCGGCGCCGCGATGCGCGGGTATTTCACCGACTTCGGGGCCGGAATCAGAGGGCGCTCGCCGGAATCCACCGGGCGGGCGGCATCGGTGGTGAGGATGCCGGTGCGCGCCTGGGCGGCGGGGCCGGCCGCGGCGGCGATTGCCGGCGCGAAGGCGTATCGGACCTGCACGGACCCGCCCTCGGCGGGAACGTCCTTCGCCTCAACGCCGATGCCGAACCAGAAGGTTGGCTGTTTCCTGGCCCACGCGTCGGTTTCGGCGCGCGCGTCGAACATCGTCAGCGCGCGGGTTTCGCCGGCGGCAGGGGTTGCGCCGCCCACGGCGATGCGGATGGTCCCGATGCGCGTCCGGAACTCCACGCGGCTCAGGTTCGGCGAGAGCATCTTCTCAATCTGGGTTCCCTGCTTCGGGAGCATGGATACCACGCCGGCCGACTCATTGCCGCCGGCCGTTACCGTGTAGGGCGCGCCCTCGAGGACGTTGGCGTTCAGGTATGTGTGATACTCCACCAGCGCCGGTTTGCCGTTCTTCACGCCCCACTGCGTGGCCACCGTGAACCGGTTATCCGTTCCCAGCGTGTAGGCGTATCGCGCGTAGGCGTCGGCGTTCTCGAAAGCGAGCGCGGCCGTTTTGCCATCCGGCCCGTCCGTGACCGTCACCTTGGGGGACAGCTTGTCGTGGTTGAGGTAGACTTTGGCCCACCCCGGCGCAACCACGTAGAGGCTGGACTCCGTGATGAAGGGGATGTCCTTCACGAACAGTCGAACGTTCGAGCCGTCGCCGATCACCAGGCGAAGGTCGCCGGAAGAGAGGGTCACCGTGTCGGCCATGGCCGCGATGGGGGCGGCAAGAGCGAGGGCAAGCAGGAATCTGCGCATCTGGTTCTCCTGGGATGGTATGCGCTGTCATCCTACCGCCAAAGCCGATCCGAAGGGAAGGCAGGGAGGCGTTCAATTATATAATTATATAAGGAGAAAGCGCCGGACTTCCGAACCCGCCGGCATGCTGTGGATTGGTCTCGCCGAAGCCGCTTGGGCGCCCCCGCATTCGGCCATCGGCGGCGAGTTCCGATACAATACGATGGTCGTACGGTATACTGCCCGTTAGATGAGCTGATTGCGTCGCAGCCCGCTGCCCGCCGTAAGGAAGGGAAATGTCTGATGGAACGCGCCTGCCTATACCTCGTGATATTCGCCTCCAGGATTGTTCCCTTTCTGTTTGTGGCGCTGGGCTTTCTGGCTGCCTGGACGATCCTGGGCGGGCGCCGATCTGAAAGCCGATCGGCGTCCACTCTTTGGACCACATTTCGCGCAGTAGAAGCCCTCACGGGCGGCGTCTGCTTGGCGGCGAGTTTCAACTCGACAGATTGGTTGCTCCTCGTGGGAACGGTCCTTTTGCTCCACGCCTCCACTGTTCGCCTGTGGCTGGCGGAAAGCTAGCGCTCCGTCATGGTCGGATGGCTGTGTGGGGGTGTCATCCCGAGCGGAGCGAGGGATCCCTCAAGGAAGCGTTCTATATGGGGTTCCTCGTTCCACGGAATGACAACCCCACTCGTCCATCCTACCTGGATGGAGTACCAGCCGCTAAGCTGTATGCTGAGATAGGCAACCCAGATGGCCCCTGGAGATGATGTTCTCCGATGGTGAACCACCGCCCGCTCGGCCGGTCGTTGTTGCCGCCGGCGGAGGCCTCATCGTGGAAAGGCCTCCGCCATATCGTGGAGCATCTGGGGGGCGGTCCTCACTGCCGTGTGGCCGTCGCAGTAGAGGAAGTTGTACGTGCTTATGTGGTCATCCCGCCAGGAGGGGATGTTGGGTTTGCAGCCGCGATGCCAGGGGCGCGCCTCCCATTGCAGAGGGGTGATGGACGGTTGATGGGCGGCGGCGGCCGGGCGGCCGGCCAGAGGCGGCATCTCCTCCCAGCCGTAGCCGGGCCAATCGTAGCTCGCCCCGAAGAGCCGATCGAAGGGGGCCGTCGGCCGACCGAATCCGCTTGGATCCTGCGGGTCGGTTTCCCCGGTGTCGCTCGGGCAGGCCCACACCCGGCGATCGCCGACGTATCCGTTCAGCGTTTCCATCAGGGACGGCGACTTGTGCAGCAGTAACGCCCTCGCGCCGTCATAGGCGCTCGGGTATCGCTCCCCATAGTCGGCGGTGTAGGCCTGAATCGCCATTCCGATCTGCCGCAGGTTTCCAACGCACGAAACGCGCCGCGCGCGCTCCCGGCTCTTCACGATCACCGGGAATACCAGCGCGGCCAGAATGGCGATGATGGCGATGGCCACGAGCAATTCCAGCAGAGTCATGGCGCGATGTCTCATGGCGATGATGAGCCAGAACACGGTAATGCGGGCTGGGCCGACGGGCGGAGGTCCCGTCCGTTTGCGGGCGCCGCGGAGACTTCGCTGTTACTGACGGGCCGATCCGCGCCAGGAGTTCGCCGTTCCGGGACGGCAATGGGGGGCTGGGTTCGCCAGGCCACCGCCATGTGAGACGGAGGGTTGCACAGTAATCCCTCAGCCTTCCCATGCCTCCTTGCCCAGCCGTTGCAGCACGATCGCTTGCTCCCACCGGTCCGAGGTCTCCTGGCCGTCCCCGTCCACGATGCCGTAGGTGGGGGGGCCGAGCTCGCTCACGAACGGCAGGATGTCGCCGGGGCGCGCATTCTGTTTCCAGTAGCGCATGGCGGTGGCCCAGAGCTGAACGAAGACGCGCGCCGGGCCGCTAGAGCCATCGCCCACGTCCACCTGGATCTGCTGGCCGTTCGAGACGCGGGCGTGAAAGCTGCTCACGCGTTGGAGCACGGGTTCCAGGCGCTCCTCGGTCATCGCCGTGAACTCAGACGCCAGGGCGTAGTGCGACAGGTCGGCGCAGAACCGCACTTCCGGCACGCGGCGGATCAGCTCCCAAACCCGGAACAGGCTCTCGGTGGCCGTGCCCCGGTGCGTTTCGATGAAGATGGGGATGTCTTCGTCGTCCGAGAGCTTCAGGATGCCCCGCGCGAGGGCCTCGATCTGATCGTCCGTGTCGTAGGGGCTTTCGGCGTGGCAGTTCACGTAGTCGGCGCCCATCTGTTTGGCGTGGGCGACCTTGCGGCGCAGCGCGTCGATGTCGCCGCTGCGCGCGCCGTACCCCAGGCGGAGGCCGGAGGCGGTCAACGCGCCGCGGATCTCCGCCTCGTTCGTATCGTCCGGCCAGCACTCCACGGCCTCGAACCCCGCGTCCGCCGCGCGGCGGAACTTCTCGTTCAGGCTCCACTCCGGGCCGCCCAGGGGCAGGCCGATGAGGCCCCACATGGCGTGCGTGGGCCGCAAGCGCGGAGGCCGCCCGCTTCCGTCATTCAGCCGATCCAGCATGGTCTTTCCTCTCTGGCTTCGCGGGCCCAGCCGCGCCTCTGGCGATACGCCTAACATAAGGCGCCGCACCGCGCCGGAGTTCCAGAACGCCTGCCGCTGGCCGGCCCGGCGTGCCACAATGAGGGCATGACGTCGCTATTCCAATGCGCGCCCAACTTCAGCGAAGGGCGCAACCCCGATACGCTGGACGCGCTGCGCCGGGCGGCCTCCGCCCCCGGCGTGGCGCTCTGCGATTTCACAGCCGACCCGGACCACAACCGGGCCGTGGCCACCCTCCTCGGCGACGCGGAGGGCCTGGAGCGGGCTGTCATGCAGATGGCCGCCGTCGCCGTTGAGCGCATCGACCTGCGCCTCCACGCGGGTCAGCACCCCTTCGTTGGCGCGCTGGACGTGCTTCCCTTCGTGCCCTTCCGGAACGCCGCCATGGACCAGGCGGATTCCCTGGCACAACAGGCCGCCCGGCGCATCGGCGAGGAACTGGGGGTCCCCGTTTACCTGTACGCGGAATCGGCGGCGGACCCCAGCCGGCGCGCGCTCCCCGCGCTTCGGAAGGGCGGGATTGCCGGCCTCTGCAAGCGAATGGCCGCTGCTCCGCCCGACTACGGCCCGCCCACGGCGCATCCGTCCGCGGGCATCACCGTGGCCGGCGCGCGGAAACCCCTCCTCGCCTTCAACGTGAATCTGGACTCGGTGGACGTTAATCTGGCGAAGCGCATTGCCCGGCAGATCCGCGAGGCGAACGGCGGCATCCCCGGCGTGCGCGCGCTGGGTCTCTGGCTCTCGTCATGCCGCTGCGCGCAGGTGAGCGTGAATATCACCGACGTGGAGGCCGCCACTCTGGCCACGGTCTACCGCGCGGTGGCGGACATCGCCGCCTCGGAAGGCGTCTCGGTTCGGGGCTGCGAGCTCATTGGCGGAATCGCCCTGCCCTATCTCGTGGCCGCCCTCAACGAAGCGTTGCGCGGCGAGATCCGCGTGACGCAGGTGCTGGACGGCTGGCTCCCGCTGCCGTAAAGAGCAGCCATCAGCGATCAGCCGTCAGTTATCAGCCGTCAGCGAAAAGGCCCTGGATCAAGAGAGGACTGTTTCCTCTTGATCCAGGGCCTTTTCGCTGACGGCTGATAACTGACGGCTGACGGCTGCTCGCTACTTCACCCCCACCGCTTTCAGCAGGGCGGCGCGCTGATCCTCAAGGCGTTTCCCCAGGCGCTTGATCTCGCGGAGTTCGCGGCTGCTCATATCGCGTTCCATGAACTTGCACACATAGGTGGTGCATCCCAGGGGGCGCAGATCCGGCGGAAAGGCGCACCCTCTCTCGAGAAGGTAATCGCACGGTTCGCTGTTGAAAGGGCTGACGGTCCCGATCTGAAGGAGCTGCACGGCGGCCTCGGCGCGGTCCGCCGCCGGATCGCCAGGGGGAAGGGCGTATCCGAGGCTTTCGGCCAGCAGCACATCGCGGTCGTCGACGCGGGCGGGCTTGCGGCAGCACGGGTCGGGACACGTGGGGCAGTGGGAGTCTGTGAAGGGCTCAAACTGCTCCCGGATGGCGCGTTGGGTGCGCCGGTACTCGCGCAAAGGGTTCGGCATGATATCCGCATGTTAGCACCTGAATACCGGTTCACTCCGGCGGCCGTCCGGACGATAGGTATTGCGAGAAGCTCCGTTCGCGCTCCCGGGCGCGGGCGTTCGTCGCGCAGATATCCACCGTACCCCAGATGAGAGAATCGTTGAACACCCATGGCATTATTGGGTTGTGGCTGCGGGCCCGCGCGCTAGTCGCGCTGGCATGCTCGGTCACTATCTTCGTCGTCGCGCTCCAGACATCCCTGCCGCTCGTCTGGCGCCAGGCGCTGACGCTGGCAACGCCGGCGCCGGGCGCGCTGTGCAGCGCCTGGTTCTGTTGGCGGGCCGCGCGATCGCCGAAGCGGCGGTCCTCCGGCTGGACATGGCTTTGCGGCGGCTCGATGATGTTCGCCCTGGCGCAGATCCTCTTCGCCGCGCAGACCGTTGTGGACGGCGCGCCGCCAGGGTGCGGATCGTGGGGCGACTTCTTCAACGCCCTGGGGTACGTGGGCGTAATCGGCGGGCTTGTGATGATCGCGCGGCGGCGCCAGACTCCGGCGCCGGTGGAGTACGCCGTCGACGTAGCCCTCATCGCGGTGGCCAGCATCACCTTCTGCTGGATCCTCTTCATGGCGCCATTCATCAGATCCGGCGCCCAGAACGCGTGGGTGCTCTTCGTCGAAGTGGCATTCCCCTTGGCGGATGTGGCGCTCGCCATGACGTGCGCCCTTGTGCTGCAGAGCGCGGGACGCCGGATGTCCATGCCGGCCGTGGTGCTGCTTGCCATGGGCGGCGTCGCTATCGTGGCGGGTGACGCCTTCTACGCGTACTACCAGACGCAACGTGGCGTGGCGCCAGGGCTATGGGCGGAGCTCCCGTGGGTCTGGTGTTTCTTCCTCGTCGCGATCGCCGCTCGGCTGCCTGCTGCCGACGAACCGTCCGGCGGCGCTCCGCGTTTGGCCGAGCCGGTCTGGAACTCCGTTTCGGCGCTGACCGCCCTGATGGCCAGTGTCCTGATTGTGGCGGACGATGCGCGCGCGGACGGCCAGGTGGCGGTTGGCCGCCTGGGGATTGTGGGCGTTTTAATCGCCCTGATGGCGCTGCGACAGCTCCTCGTGCTGAGGCGCAATGCCCAGCTCCTGCGTGAGAACCAGGCCTATTCGGGCAAGATGGCCTCCTTCAACGAGGAACTGGAGAGAACCGTACAGGAGCGCACCCGCCAACTGTCTGCGCTGCAGGCGGTCACGGCGGCGACGAAGTCATCGCTGAACGAGGAATACGTGCTGCGCGTCTGCGCAGAGGGTTCCATGCGCGCCCTCGAGAGCGACGGCTGCGGCGTCTGGCTGGATGGTTCGCCAACTCCGGCCCTCGCGCTCGGCGATGAGGACTGCACCGCGGAAGTCTACCGTCGCATGATGTATCGCGTTCACTCCAGTGAGCCGGATCCGCTCGGAGCCGCCTCCGGCCTCCATGTGATTTACGCTCACCCAACCGAGTTGGAAGGGGTCTTCCTCGCTACATGGCGGCGCGGCCAGCCGTTCAGTGAGGAGGATGATGCGCTCATCGACTCGATTGGCCTCGAGCTGGCCACCGCCGTGTTCAACGCGCGCACCCACGCTCGGGCCGCCGCCGAGGCGCAATGCGACGCCGTCACCGGACTCCTGAACCACCGGGCCATCCTCGCCCGGCTCCCCGCGGAGCTCAAGCGCGCCCAACGAACCGAGCAGTCCATGGCCGTGATGATGATGGACCTGGACGACTTCAAGATCTTCAACGACACCTTCGGGCACCCCGTGGGCGATGCCGTGCTGCGCTACATTGCCAAGGTGCTGCGCGAGAACACGCGCTCCTTCGACCTGGTGGCTCGCTATGGAGGCGATGAGTTCGTGGCCGTTCTGCCGGGAGCCGATCGCGACACGGCCCAGTGCATTGGAGAGCGCATCCGCACGGTCCTGTACGACCAGGGATTCCAGGGGCCGGACGAGGAGATTCCCCTCCGCATCAGCTACGGCATCGCCGTATTCCCGGACGATGGCATCGCCTCCGCCGACGTGATGAACGTCGCCGACGCGGAGCTGTATGAGGCCAAGCGCCGCCGCGGCGGTATGCAGGTGGACCGCGAAGCCCTTCGCGCCAGCCTCAACGATGTGCCTGGCTTCAGCACGCTCGACGCCATGGTGGCCGCCGTAGACCACCGCGATCGGTACACCCGGCGCCATTCGGAAGAGGTCACCGCGCTGGCGGTGGCCATCGCCACGGAGCTGGGCTGGTCGGAGCGCGAGCTTCGCTCCATCCGTATGGCCGGGTTGCTGCACAATGTGGGCAAGATCGGCGTGCCTGAGGCCATCCTGCGCAAGCCCGGCCGGCTCACCGAAGAGGAGACGGCGTGCATGCAGCGCCACACCGACATCGGACACTCGTTGGTGCGGGGCCTTGATGCGGACGAACTGGTGTGGAGCGCCGCGCGCTACCACCACGAACGCTGGGACGGCCGGGGCTACCCGCGCGGACTGGCCGGCGAGATGATCCCCATGGCCGCCCGCATCATCGCGGTAGCGGATGGTTTCTGCGCCATGACCACGCACCGGCCATACCGCCGCGCCATCTCGGCGGAGGAGGCTGTGGATGTGCTGATGAAAGGCGCCGGCTCGCAATGGGACTCGGCCATCGTCACGGCCTTCCTTCGCGTGTGGGGCCACGTTCAACGCGTTGCCGCGTCCACACCCTCCGGCGAATAGCGCGGTCCCGTGGTTCCGCCCGCCGGAGTTCCGCAACACGCGACGGGGCGGCGCGGGCCGATGCGCCCGCGCCGCCCCGTTTTCGATTCCCGAGGTGTACCAGAGCCTATCGCGAACGCGCGCGTCGCCGCGCCACACCGCAGAGAGGAAGGAGCCCCGCGGAGAGGAGGCAGAGGGAGCCAGGTTCCGGCACGGAGGCCGGCGCGGTGAGGTTGTGGTACGTGAGGGCGCCGAACAGGGCGGGTGATGCCCCTTCGCAGTGCTGTTCAAACGTCGCCGTGAGGTTGCCCAGCTTCAGGACGCCGGAGGGGGCTCGGAAGAAGGACACGTCCTCAATGGTGAACTGGCCCGTCAACTGGTTGCAGCCTCGGCCCGCGAAGCTCACATCAAGACCCGGCTGTCCCGGCCCAGCCACAACGGACCGCACCGCATTCCGGTACGTGCCAGGCTGAAGGGGCAGACCTAGCTCGGTTGTGTTGAACACGATCGAGGCGGCCGAGTAGTAGGGGGAAGAGGTCGTTTCCTGCAGCCAAAACGAGACTTCACTCGGTTCGCCGGTTGGCAGCGTCTGCGGGATCCGAGGGTCAACGGGAAATCCGCCAGGGCTGACGTAGGTGAGGTCATAGTTGGAGCCCAGCCCGATGAAATCGCCGGGCTGGCTGCGGAGGGTGAGTTGGGCAATCTGCGCATCGACGGCTCCAGCCGCCGGGGTGCAGAGACGAACGACAGCGAAACAGGCTACCAGCATAGCGAGCGAGCGGCGCAACATAGCGGAGTCCCTTCTGCATAGAAGACAGGCATTTACCTGACAAGCTAGAAGATAGCCCAAGGGACTCGCAGCCGCCAACCATGGCGCGGCTGGCCGCCGGGGAACGCTGTCAGGGCCTGACGGCTACCCGAAGTAAACTCCTCGGAAGACGTTGTGCGCGGGGCCCGTCAGGGTCACGGAGCCGGCGCCATCCCAGGCGGCGATCGCCTCACCCCCGCGGGAGCGCACGACCACGGGCCCGCGCGTGATTCCCAGCAGCGTGCCCACCACCGCGATGGCGGCGGCGCCCGTTCCGCAGCCCAGCGTCTCGCCCACAGCTCGCTCCCAGATGCGCACCTCGGCGGATCCCGTTCCCGTATACCGCGTCCACAAGACGCTGGTCTTCTCCGGGAACAACGGGTGGGTTTCGATTTCCGGGCTTGCGGCCTGGAACAGCGCCTCGTCCGGCAGCTCGTCCACAACGATCACCGCGTGAGGCGTGCCGGTGGACACGACATTGAGGCGCCATTCGCGGCCGGCGGCAGAGACAGGCACGTTCAGCGCCGGACCTTGCGGCACGGAGATGGGGATGCCCTCAGGGTTCAGCACCGGAGGCCCGAGGTCAACGGTGGCCGCCGCCACCCGGCGCCCATCTAGTTCGATGCAGAGCTCCACGGGACCGCCGAACGTGTCCACGGTGAGGCATGTTTCGTCCGAGAGACCTTCATCGTGCAGGAATCGGGCGAGGCATCGCAGGGCATTCCCGCACCGGTCTTCGGTGCCATCCGGGTTGTAGAACGCCATCCCGGCCCGGCCAGGGGAGCCGGGGAGCGCCACAAAGAGCCCGTCCGCGCCGACGCCGGTGTGGCGGTCGCACATCGCGATGGCCAGGTCTGGCCATTCAGCAGCGGGGAGCGGGAGGTCGGCGTAACCGTTCAGGGCCACAAAGTCGTTGCCCAGCGCATGCATTTTGACGAAGGGGATCGGGTACTTCATATAGGGGTAAACGCCGCCGCGCGCCGCGAGGTTTCGGCGTCAGCGGATGACTCCGTTTGTGTTCAGACGCCGGCCGGAAGGCCTGCCCAACATGCCGGCTTCCTTATGCTTGGAGCTTGGGGCTGACGACTGGCGACCGAGGACTACGCATCAGCCGGGCTTACCATACTATGTCCCGGTTGGCGGGCCGCCAGGTAAGCGGCCAGATCACGTGGGGCGAGGGGCCGCGCGAAGAAGAAGCCCTGGGCCAGATCGCAACCGATGCGGGTGAGGTGGTCCACCTGATCGGCGGTTTCCGCTCCCTCCGCGATGACGGAGAGGCCAAGCGCATGCGAGAGGCTGATAGTGGCCGAGACGATCACCGTATCGTCCGCATTGGCGCCGAGGCCGTCGATGAAGGAGCGATCGATCTTCACGAAGTCCATGGGGAAACGTTTGAGGTAGCTCAGCGAGCTGTAGCCGGTTCCGAAGTCGTCGATAGCAAGGCGCACGCCCAGGTGCTTCAGGGCCGTGAGGGTGGCGATGGTGGATTCCGCCTCCTCCATGATTACGCTCTCCGTAATCTCGAGGGTCAGGGCTTGAGGCGAGATGCCGGTGCTGCGCAGCACGCGCGCCACGTCCTCCACCAGCGAGTGGTCCTGGAACTGGCGCGCCGAGAGGTTGACGGCCACATGCAGCCGAGCGGAGTCCGGGCGAAGGTCGTGCCAGGCGCGCATCTGAGCGCACGCCTCCTGCAATACCCACCGCCCGATCGGCACTACGAGGCTGGTCTGTTCCGCGAGGGGGATGAACTCGGCTGGCGACACGAATCCTCGCGTGGGATGGCGCCAGCGCGCCAGCGCCTCCACCCCCACCATCTGGCCGGTGCGCAGGCTGATCGTGGGCTGATAGTGCACCTCCATCTCGCCGCGTTCCAGGGCCCGGCGCAGGTCGTTTTCCAGTTCCAGACGCTGGAGGGCGTGCATGTTGAGGCGCGGGTGGAAGACCTCGCAGCGCGCCTTGCCGCGCGTTTTGGCCTCGTACATTGCCGCGTCGGCGTTGCGCACCATGTCCTCCGGCAGAGTCGGCTCCATGCCGGTGAGGGCTATGCCGATGCTGGGCGAGATGAACACCTCGCGCGTGCCGAGGACGAACGGCTTCTGAACTTCCGTCAGGATACGGTGCGCCACGCGGACGCCGTCGTTCACGTCGTGGATCTCCTCCGTGATGACCGTGAACTCGTCTCCGCCGAAGCGAGCGGCCGTGTCGCCGGCCCGAAGGCAGCCCTCAATTCGTCGCGCCACTGCCACAAGAAGCTGATCACCGACTGCGTGACCAAGGCTGTCATTGATGACCTTGAAGTTGTCCAGATCCAGGAACAGCACGCCCACGGGTTTACGCGTCCGGTCCGCGCGAGCCAGGGCGCGCGAGAGGCGCTCCAGGAAGAGCGCCCGATTCGGCAGGTTCGTCAGCGGATCGTGAAACGCCTGATAGGTGAGGCGCTCCTCCAGGGTCTTTCGTTCCGTGATGTCCGCGAAGCTGAAGACGGCGCCGTTTGGGGCGCCCTCGGCCGAGGGAAGCGGCGCGGCGTTGGCCCGGATGATGATGGACCGCCCGGACGAATGACGCACGGCCAACTCCACCCCGTGGACCGCGGCGTTTTCGGTGAGCGCACGGTACACCGGTAGTTGCTCCACCGTCAGCGGGCGCCCGTCCAGAGTGCGGAACTCCCACACGGTTGGGTTGGTGAACTGCTCCATCAGCTCCTCGCCCGAGATCCCGAGGATGTCGGCGGCGGCCGCGTTCGAGTAGGTGATCTGGTGGTCCGCGTTGAGAATCACAATGCCGTCGTTGTTGTTCTCAACCACGCGGGCCAGGCGGTCCTTGCTGGCGCCCAGTTCGTCGTCCGCACGTCTGTGCTCCGTAACGTCCGTGCAAGCGCCAACGAATCGGACGGCCCGGCCTCCGGCATCGAGCGCCGCCTTGGCGCGTACGCTCCAGAACCGCCAATCGCGGTCGCGCCGCCGCACTCGAAGCTCCAGCACGAACGGGAGCGAGGACTGCGAGTTTGGGCTGAACGCGCGCGCGCTCTCGGACACGTCCGCCGGGTGCACGTACGCCAGCCAATCCGTCAGTTGCTCGGGAAGCTGGCGTTCCTGGATCCCCAGCATCTCGGCGGCCTGCCCCAGCCATTGGATGTGGTCCGCTTCGACATCGTACAGGAAGATGGCGTCGCTGGCGTTGAGCGCCACCTGCGTGATCTGCCGGCGGAGCTCTTCGGCCTGTTGAACCAGACTCGATGAGTCGATGGCGCTCAGCATGGCGTTGATGTCTTTGGCCAGGTCGCTCAGTTCGTCGGCGCCGTCTACCGGGATGCGGTGCGTTGCGTCGCCGCTTTCTCGGATGGCGCGAACGGCCTGGCCTAATCGCAGCAGGCGGCGCAGCACCATGCTCTCCATCTGCCACATAACGGCCGTGGAAAAGCAGACGCCGGCGGCCAGCAGCCAGAGCAGCATCGCCACGCGGCTGTGTTCGCCTTGCCGGAAGACCGTCCTGGTCGTTGTTGAGCGCAGCATCAGGGCAGCCCGCCCCAGGACGTCATTCATCGAGCAGTAGCCTGAGATCAACCGGGAACTGGCGGCGATCACCACCACGTCGTCCGGCGCGCGGAGCTTGCGCCACGCGGCGGCGAAATCCGGCGGCAAGGGGACGGTATCGAGCGGCGCGACGGCGATGTCCAGTTGCGTAAGGCGAACGAGGCGCGCCAACTGGGCGGCGTCTAGACGGCGGCCCATGGTGAGCACGCCGCGGCAGGGGCCGCCGCCCTGGCTGGTGAGGATAGGGCGAGCAGCGACCAGCCAGACAGAGCCGTGCAACCGGAGGATCCCGTTCACGGGGTTGCCGTGGAGGGGCCCGGTCAGCAGGCGCGACCCCTTTCCCATCTGCTCGGCGAGGCCGGACGGCAACGGGGCCATGCGACGGGTGGCCGGATCGTAACCCGCGCCATACGCGATGGAGCCATCCGGGCGGGAATACGCGATGAAGTTGAGTTTCGCGGCGGCGAACGAGTCGAGGGAGAGGCTGGTCCGGATGTAGCGCGCGTTGCGATCTCGCACGAACTGGTAAGAGTCGTCCCAAGTCGCCCAGTCGCTGGCATTCGTATCCAGTTGGGTGATGGCGTCGTTCAGGGCGCTCACCACGCGCTGCGCATTGTGTCGAACGCCGTCCCGCTCGATCCGTTGGAAGCCGTCCAGCACAACGCGCCGCGAGGTCGCCTGCATGACTGCTATGAGGCCGGCAAGGGTGAGTGTCAGGGTAGAGAGCGTTTTCGCGCGCAATGTCATGACGGGCCTAACAGCGGGGCATCGAGGGCGGTTGGAGCCGCGCGCAGCAGGGAGATCCGCGAGGCGAATGCGGGGATGCCGCCTTCAGCGCAGCTTTCGCCGCGCGGAGAGAGAGACCCGGTTGATGCGCCGGGCATCATCCGGCTTCCATCTTTCAAATCGTTCATTCTTAGGCCCAGCGTGTTACCGACTATAGAGTTTGTTCCATACCGAGCAGGCCTTTCTGGCGCATTTCCCCTCCTCGACCGGGCGGTTCCCGCACGCGACTTCGCGCTCTCGGCGTCCGGCGCCGGCGTGGTACAATGAAGAGTGGGGCGATGGGGCCCCAGGCGGGTACGGAAGGGCGACGTTTGAACGGCAAATCTGGGCACACCCTGCTTGCCGCCCTGGCCATGGGGCTGGCGGCTTCCTTCGCTGCGCGGGCAGTCACATATACCGTAACGGACGTGGGCTCCCTGGCGCAGGCGGATTCCGGCTCCAGGGCCTACGCGGTGAATGCCGTGGGGCAGGTGGCCGGCTATTCGGGACACCCGTTCCTGTTCTCCCGTGGAGGCATTACCGACCTGAACCCCAGCCTCCCCGCCAGCGTCTTTGCCCCGGCGCCCGCGCGCGATGTGAATGACTCTGGGACCGTTGTGGGTTTCTACTTGGTGAATGCCGTCCGCCGCCCGTTCCGGTGGTCCGCCGGCGCATTCCAGGATCTGAGCGCGTCCGCTACGGCCTCGGAAGCGGCCGTGGGAGTGAACAACGCAGGCGACGTGGCAATCGTCGCCGGGCAGAGCTATGTGCTGAAGGCGGATGGCTCCAAGACGGTTCTCTCCGGCTTCACAGCCGGCTCGGCTTTCGTGCCATCCGCCATCAACGATGCCGGCGATGTCGCCGGGCGCGCCACGACAACGGCATTCGCGGACCATGCCGCTATCTGGCGAAACGGCGCCGCGGTGGACCTCGGCGTCCTTTCCGGCGACTCCAATAGCTGCGCGCTGGGATTGAACGCGCTTGGTTGGGCGGTGGGCGCCTCCTATGGGCCCAGCGCCGCCACATCCACCCTCCACGCCTTTCAGTATCGGGACGGCGTCCTGGCGCCCCTGCCGGGGCGCTCCAGCGCGGAGTCATGCGTGGCCACGGCCATCAATTCCGCCGGCCGCGTAGTGGGCTATGCGGGCGCGCTGGCCGAGGGCGGGGAAACCGCCGCACTCATGTGGGAGAACGGAGAAGTGCGCGACCTACAGACGCTGCTTCCCTCCAACTCCGGCTGGACGCTGGTGGCTGCCCGCGACATCAATGACGCCGGGCAGATCGCCGGAACCGGCGTTTTCCAGGGCGGCTACCACGGTTTCCTGCTGACGCCGGTCCCCGTTCCTGGCGACGCCAATGGGGACTCCCTGGTGACCACTCAGGACGCCGCCCTCGCTCTGGGTATGGCGGTGGGCCTGACCCCCACAGCAAACCCGGACCTGCTGGACCTGGCCCCCTCACCCTCCGGCAACCCGAAAGGCTACGGCGACGGCCGCCTGGATGCCCTGGACGTGTTGCGGATGCTGGCCATCGCCAGTCAGTGAGTAGCGGTCAGCCATCAGCCATCAGCCGTCAGCTATCAGCCCGAAGGCCCTGTTCACGAGAGTGCTCACTCCATGGACAGGGCCTTCGGGCTGATAGCTGACGGCTGATGGCTGACGGCTGCCCTCACGTTCGGCCTGGGACCGGGGTCCGACCGAGAATCTCGGTGACGATGGCGGCGGCGGTGAGGCCGCGGTGGCGTTGTTCGGGGCGCAGCAGGATGCGGTGGGCGAGGACGGGGATGGCGAGAGCCTTCACGTCATCGGGAATCACATGATCCCGTCCGTGGACGGCGGCCCAACCCTGCGACGCGTGCATCAGGTTGAGGCTGCCGCGCGGGCTGGCGCCCAGCGCCGCGGCGTCGTGATCGCGCGTCGCCGCCACGATGTTGACGATGTACTCCTTCACGCCGGGAGCCAGGAAGACGCGGCGAACGGCGGCGTGAAACGCCCGGATCGTCTGCGGGCTCAGCGTGGCCTCCACGTCCGCGATGGGATGGTGCAACAACTGGCGCTCCAGCACGGCCACCTCTTCGTTGCGTTGGGGGTAGCCGATGTGCAGGCGCAGCAGGAACCGGTCCAATTGGGCCTCGGGCAGGGCGTAGGTGCCTTGCATCTCCACGGAGTTCTCGGTGGCGATGACGAAGAAGGGTTGCGGCAGCGTGTGGGTGATGCCGTCCACGGTAACCTGCGCCTCCTCCATGCATTCCAGCAGGGCGCTCTGGGTCTTTGGGGTAGCGCGGTTGATCTCATCGGCCAGGACGACGTTGGCGAACACCGGGCCTTTGCGGAACTCGAACTCCGTGCTGCCCTGGTTGTAGATGCTGGTGCCGGTGATGTCTGATGGCAACAGGTCCGGCGTGAACTGGATGCGCTTGAAGGAGCAGCCGGCCGAGGCGGCCAGGGCGCGGGCCAGCATGGTCTTGCCAACGCCCGGCACGTCTTCAATCAGACAGTGTCCGCCGCAGATCAGAGCCGCGACCGCCAATTCCACGACTTCCCGTTTCCCAACAATGACCTTCTCTATCTCGGTGATAGTGCGTTGCGCGGCGGCAGTTACGTCTTCGATGTGGGTCTCGGTCACGGTCTGGTTGTCTCTTTTCTGTGGGCGGGCGGCTCAGGCCTCATCGGCCCGGGCCTGCAACAAGACGTGCACGCGGCACATCTCCGGATAATAGCCCTTGATGTGCGCATGGATGCGCCGGGCGGTGTTGGGGTCAACATTTCCGCCGGAAATCTGGTATTCGTCTTTCAGCATCTCGATCCAGATCTCGGGGTCCTCGATCCAGCCGTGCAGTTGCGCGTGGTGCACCGCCTCGCGGGGCATGTGGGCCTCAACGCCGCGGGTTGCCAGCATTTCCTTGGCGACTTTCCAGAAGAGGTCCATCGCGTACTCGAAGGCGAGCGCGGTGTCCTCGGCGCCGCGAGTTGAGGACTCAGGCTGGCTCAGGGCCGCGCTCAGACGGTCAAGGGCGATGCCCAGCTTCCGCACGTCTCGCAACACCATCTCGTTCATGGTAGACCCTCCCCACTCACCGGCCGAGGCCGGCAGACGGAACGCCACCCCAGTCGATGGCGCCGCTGTCCGGCGCCGTGGCAACGATGTGGCGCAGGTAGTCCATCAACCCCTCTGCCAGGTCCGGCCGGCGCAACGCGAAATCGATGTTGGCCTTCAGGTACTCCAGTTTATTGCCGCAGTCGTAATACCGGCCGTTTCGGATTTCCAGCGCATAGACTTGCTGAGACTTCAGCATGTCGTTGATGGCATCCACCAGCCAGATCTCGCCGTTCTTGCCGGGCTCGATGGCGCCGAGCGCCGCCATGATGCCCGGGTTCAAAACGCATCCGCTGACCATCGCCAGGTTGCTGGGCGCGTTGCCGGCGCCCGGCTTCTCCACGATGCGGCGCACGCGCACCAGGCCCGGTTCCACTTCCTCGCCATCCACGAAGCCGTATCGATTGGCGTCTTCCGGGTTGTCTGTCCGTATGACGGAGAGAACGCTGCTCTGGTAGCGGTTGTGGACGTCGACGAGTTGCTTCACGCGGGGCGGGTTGGCGTCGATGAAGTCGTCGCCCCAGAGGACGACGATCGGTTCGTCCTCATCCACCACGTCCTTTGCGCACAACACGGCGTGACCGTTTCCGAGTTGCATCTTCTGGCGCACGTAGACGAAGTGCGCCATGTCCGAGATGGTGCGAAGCTGCTGGAAAACGCCTTCCTTGCCGGTGGCCAACAACTGGCTTTCGAGCTCGAAGTTGTAGTCGAAGTGGTCCTCAATGGCGCGCTTGTTCCAGCCGGTGATGAGGATGATCTGGTCGATGCCGGAAGCCACCACCTCCTCGACGATGTACTGGATGACCGGCTTGTCCACCACCGGCAGCATTTCCTTGGGGAGGGACTTGGTGGCGGGTAGGAAGCGCGTGCCGAACCCCGCAGCGGGGATAACGGCCTTTCGCACGGGTTTCAAATCGCTGGCTCCTCTCGAACGTTTACGCCGAAGTATAGCAACGGCCGGGCGCCGCGACCCGGCGGCGCCCGGCCGGGTTACGCGGCGAGGTTGGCCGCAATGTAGTCAAATGACTGCTTCAAGGAATCGAAGGGGTCGCCGGGGCAGGTGTCCTGCTCCACGATGAACCACTGGCAGTTCGACGACTGCGCGGCGGCGAGGATGCGCGGCCAGTCCAGGTTGCCGGCGCCGATTTCGGCGAAAGCGGGCGCATTCTGATCGTTGACGGCGTAGTCCTTCAGATGCAGCAGGGGAAGTCGGTCCTTCATGCGGGCGCACCAGGCGAAGGGGTCTCCGCCGCCGTGCTGAACCCAGTAGGTGTCGATCTCGCCCTGCAGGTAGCGCGCGTCGGTCTCGTTGTAGAGGATGTCCAGGATGAGCCTGCCGCCGACTCGCCGGAACTCCAGGCTGTGGTTGTGGTATGTGAGCGTTTTGCCGGCGTCGTGGAGAATCTTGCCGGCCGAGTTGAGGCGGGCGGCGAGGGCCTGCACCTCGTCCAGAGTGCTCACGGGGATCGGGCCAGGGTGCGGAAAAGCGGTGAACTGGCAGCCGTAGGCGTCCAACCGGCGCACGACTTCGACGGGGTCGTTGACGATGAGTTCGGGGCCTTCATGCGTTGCGCAGATCGTCAGCCCCTCTCCTTCGCAGATGCGGCGGATCTCGCCTTCGGGGATCGGTCCCTGGCCGCTGATCTGCACGGCCTGATAGCCGATTGCGCGGACCTTCTTCATAGAAGCGGCGAATTCATCGGCGGTACGGATGAAATCGCGCACGGTGTACAACTGGGCAGCCACCTGGCGGATATTCATGCTTCGGTTCCTTTGGGAAGAATGTTGGGGCACGCGGCCCTGCCGTATTGTATGGCGGATGGACGGCGCGCGCCAATGGGCCCGGCCGCAGGAGGCCGGGCCCATTGGCGCATCACTTCTTCCCGATGCCTACCGCGGCGCGAAACTGATCGTCGGCGGCGATGATGTCCTGCGCAGTGGCTTTCAGAGGCTTGCGAGTGCTGCGGGCGAGGCCCTGTAGGTGCTCGAAGGCGTCCTGCTCCGCCAGATCCAGGCGTTGCATGAGGATGCCCTTGGCGCGCTCAATCAGCTTCCGGCTCTCCATCATGTCACGCAGGCTGGCCGCCTCGGCGCGCGCCTCCATCAACATGTTGAACCGCACCTGGGCGATGCGGATGGCCGGCAGAAGCTGCTCACGGGTGACCGGCTTCACGAGGTACCCGGCCGCGCCGGCCTCCAGGGCCGCGTTCACAGTCTCCTCATTGCTGTAGGCCGTGACCATGATGATGGGCGCCATCCGCTCCGCGGTGATGGCGCGGGCGGCATCCACGCCGGAGAGGCGCGGCATGTTGATGTCCATCAAGATGAGGTCCGGCTTCATCTCGGCGGCGAGGCGAACGGCCTCCTCGCCGTCCGCGGCCTCACCCACAACCCTGTAGCCAGCGGAGGTAAGCGCCTTCTTCAGGTGCAGGGCGGTGATATCCTCGTCCTCGCAGACGAGGGCGGTGGGAGATGGCGTCATGTTTGGCCGTGTCCGGGAAGGGTAACGCGCACGGTGGTGCCGTTGTCGCGGATGTATTCCACTTTGCCTCGCAGGTGGCGGCCAACCAGGCGCTGAATGAGCTCGGTGCCGAGGTGCCCATCCCGGGCCGGGTTGAAATCCTCCGGGATGCCGCGTCCGTCGTCCTTCACTTCCAGCACCGTGCCGCCGCACTCGCGGGCAAGACGGACGGTAACGAGGCCGTGCGGCCGATCGCCGAGGCCGTGCTCCACGGCGTTCGCCACCAGTTCACTGATGACCAGCGCCAGCGAGGTGGCCTCCTTGCTTGGGAGCGCGATGTCTTCGGCGTCGATCACAATCTTCACATCCTGCGCCGTGCGCGTGTGGCTCGAGATCGCCATGGGGACCAGGTTTTCCAGCACGGGGCGCACGGCCACGCTGCGGAGGTCCGAGTCCTTGCTCAGGAAATCGTGGACGAGGGCGATGGCGCGCACCTGGTTGTTGACGCGGCGCATGCCGGCGCGGAGGTCACCGGGCTGCATGGCGGTCATCTCGAGGAGGCTGGAGATCGCCTGCAGGTTGTTCTTGACGCGGTGATGGGTTTCCTGGATCGCGGTGGCCAGCATCTCGGAGCGCTCTTCGGCCTCTTTCGCCTGGCGGGCGAGGTCCGCCGTGCGCTCACGGACCTGGCGCTCGAGGTCTTCGCGGGCGCGGTCCGCCTCCTCGAAGAGCAGGGCGTTCTGGATGGCCACGGTGGCCTGGGCGGCGAAGAGGCCCAGCATCTCGAATTCTTCGCTGCTGAGCACCCGCCGGCTGAGCATCGCAAGCAGCCCCAGCACTTTGCCGCGGAAGATCAACGGGTAGGCGGCGATGCTCTGGATGCCGTCCCATTGGATCCACTCCAGCTCGCCGGCGTCCGCGCGCTCCGGAACATCGGTCCAGAGGACCGGCGTGCGGTTGATGACTACGCTGGCGATCGTGTGGCGGCAGAGGGGCAGCCGGTGAAACAGGTCATCCACGGAAGCGGAAGCGCCGGAACTGGCGTAAGTGTGGAGGGCGTAACGATCCATCGCCGTGTCCTCATCGTTAGAGCAGACGGCGCACGCGTCGTTGCGTTGCAGCAGCCAGACGCGAGCCACCGCAGCGCCCATATCCTCGGTGAGGCCACGGGAAACGGTATCCAGCACCTCCTTAAGCGAGTGGCTGGAGATGGTCTGGTAGGCGATTCGATCCAGGGCGCGCCTGGGGTTATGCTCGGTAGAGATCATGCCGTCAAAAGGCGGCAGGAAGCGTTGGAACGCGTCCGCCCGGGGAGTGAGGTCCTTTGATGTGTTGCTGATCTTCATACTACCGCATTCGACGCGCATCCGCCTAGCCGGAGGGGCGCGCTGAAGCGACCGGGCGCAGGAGCGTACCGTTTCCCTCTCTGTTGCGATGGCGGAACGATGGAAGTGGTACACGCTGGTGAGGCAGTAGGTTCCCCTGAGACACAGGACCAGCAAGCGCGAAGCGCCTCGCTCGGTATTGCGGTCTGCCGACCACAACCCCAAGCGAGGCGCTTCGCGCCACGGCCTTACGCGGTTAGGGGGACGGTTGCGGCATGGTCAACGCGGCGGAGGTAGGCTTCGAGGGAACTGGCGTCCAGGGCGTGGCTGTACCAATACCCCTGAGCGAGGTCGCAGCCGATGTCCCGGAGGCGTTGGACCTGATCCGCGGTTTCCGCGCCTTCGGCGACCACGGTGAGGCCAAGCGCGTGGGCGAGGCTGGTGGTGGCGCTGACGATCACCGTGTCGTCGCTGTCTCTCCCCAGCCCATCCACGAACGATCGGTCGATCTTGACGAAATCCATCGGGAAGCGCTTCAGGTAGCTGAGTGAGCTGTACCCGGTGCCGAAGTCGTCAATGGCTAGATGCAGACCCAACGCCTTCAGGGCGGTGAGCGTTTGGATGGTGGACTCGGCCTCCTCCATGATCACGCTCTCGGTGATCTCGAGGGTGAGGCAGTTCGGGTCCAGACCGGTCTCCTCCAGGATATGGGCAACGTCCTTCACGAGGTTGGGGTCCTGGAACTGGCGCGCGGAGAGGTTAACCGCTACGGTGAGCTTTCGGGAGTTAGCGTACTTCAGATGCCAGGCGTTCATCTGGCGGCACGCTTCGGTCAGCACCCAGCGGCCGAGGCCGATAATGAGGCTGCTCTGTTCCGCGATGGGGATGAACTCGGTGGGCGGAATGTAGCCGCGCTTCGGGTGGTTCCACCGCGCAAGCGCTTCCACTCCCTCGGTTTCGCCGGTGAGCATGCAGACCTTGGGCTGGTAATGGACCTGCAGTTCGCCGCGATCCAGCGCCCGGCGCAGGTCGTTCACCATCTCCAATCGGGAGAGCGCGTGGGTATTGAGGCGCGGATGGAACATCTCGGCGCGGGCCTTGCCGTGAGTCTTGGCTTCATACATAGCCGCGTCCGCGTTGCGCAGCAATTCCTCGGCGCGCACTTCCTCCATGCCGCTGACGGCCACGCCGATACTGGGCGTGATGAACACCTCGCGGGCGCCCAGCATGAACGCCTTCTGCATCTCAGACAGGATGCGCTGGGCCAGGCGCATCGCCTCTTCGGCGTCTCCGATTTCCTCGGCCACGACGGTGAACTCATCGCCGCCGAAACGAGCGGCCGTGTCGTGATTGCGCAGGCACCTCTCCAGGCGCCGGGCCACCGAGATCAGCAGTTGGTCGCCCATTGCGTGGCCCAGGCTATCGTTGATGAACTTGAAGTTGTCGAGGTCCAGGAACAGCACGCCCACGGGCTTGTGGGTGCGGTCTGACCGCGTCATCGCCCGGGAAAGGCGTTCGAGGAAGAGAGCGCGGTTGGCGAGCCCGGTAAGCGGATCATGAAAGGCCTGGTAGGTGAGGCGTTCCTCCAGCGTCTTGCGTTCGGTGATGTCGCTGACGGTGGTTACCACGCCGACGACATTCTGCTGCGCGTCGTGCAGGGGCGCCGCGTTCACGGTGAGGACGATGCGGCAACCCTGCGCATTCCGAATGGCGATCTCCACGTTGTCGGCGTTGCGACGCGTAGCGAAGACGCGCATGAACGGCATCTCATCCAACGACAGCGAGTGCCCATCCGCGGAGATGACATCCCACGCGGCGTGGCTGAAGGGGCGCTTGGCCAGATCCTCACGAGTGTATCCGAACAGCGCCTCGGCGGCGCCGTTGGCGAAGGTAATGCCGCCTTCGTGATCAACGATGAAGATGCCGTCCGTGTTGGTCTCGACGATGCGCGCGAGGCGCTCCTCGCTGGCGCGGAGGTTCTCCTCAGCGCGTTTTCGCTGGGTGATGACGGTGCAGGCGCCCAGCACCTTGTCGATCTTCCCGGTGACGTCGCGCAGTGGTTTGCCGCGGGACTCCCAATGGTCGTAGTAACCGCCGATGCGGCGGATCCGGAACTCGATGTGGAAATCCTCTCCGTTGAGCGCGGAGCGTTCGAAGGCGGCCTTCACGGCGTCCCGATCGTCGGGGTGAATGTGGGAGTGGAAGCCGAACGTGTCGCGCGGGAAGGCTCCGGGCTGGTAACCCAGCATCTCGTCCACGTGGCCATGCCAGATCAACTCGCCGGTGGCGGGATCCGATACAAAGAGGGCATCGCTGGCGTTGAGGGCCATCTGAGCCATCTGCCGATGCAGTTCCTCGCTTTCCCGGCGCTTCGCTTGCGCCTTCCCCACCACGGTCAGCATGTCGTTGATGTTCCCGGCGAGGCGCGTGAACTCGTCGGCGCCCTCCACGCGAACGCGTGCCGACGTGCCGCGCGCGGATTGGATCGCCGTGACATCATCGTTCAGGTGGTCGAGCGGCCGCACCACAATCCAGTGGTTGGCGCCCAGGGTGACCGCGGCGAAGACAAAGCCGACGCCCAGGAGCGCAAGGAGGATGTAGTGGAGGCTCACACGGCCCCGCGAATACACCTCCCGCGATAGGTCCACGCGAACGATGGCCACTGGGCAGTTCCGTGCGTCGCGGAGATACGCATAGCCGGCCATGGTCTCGCTATCCAGCGGTTCGGTAAAGACGCTCTTCCCGCGGTCCAAGGCGCTGCGCGCATCGGCGAACACCACCGGCAGTTCGGCGGACCCCAACTTCTGCACGGTGAGATCGTGACCCGTAATGCGACGCACCCGCTCGATGACGCCAAAATCGAGCCACCGGCCCAGGATGACCGACCCGTGGATGGGCCCCTGCTTCGTGGCGGTGAGGATCGGACGCGAGGCGACCATCATCAGGTCGTCCGGCAGGGAGAGGATGCCCTTCTGGGTCGCCAGCGAGTGAGGGGAATGCCACAACTGGCCCTGCGGCTGGGCATACCGGCAGATCTCGGCGGGAAAGGCGATCTTGCGTCCGGTGACGGGGTCCAGGCCGGTCCCGTATACGAGTTGGCCTTTGGAGTTGACGAATGCCACCAGATCCGCGTGGGTTGTTGAGAGCGCTTCCTGGGTGAGATTCCGCGTCAGAAACCGAGGATTCCGTCCGCGGATGAACTCGTAAGCGTCGTCCCAGGCGGCCCAAGTGTCGCTCATATCGTCAAGCTTGGCGAGTTCTCCGGCGATCGCCGCTTGAACGCGCTGCGTCTCGGTGATGGCTGTTTTCGCTTCGAGATCCGTGAAGCCGTCCATCAGGATGCGGCTTGCGGCGACGTACAACACCGCGATCAACCCCAGCAGTGTCACACCTGTCGTCCAAAGGGTTTGCGTGCGTAGGCTCATGGCTCAACTCTTGGTGTGGTGGGACACGGCGACGCGGGCCAGGACGGCGTGCGCTCTCATGCCCCCGGTGCAGATGGCTATCTGACGGCTTTCTTCCATGATTCGTCCAAGGATGGGGGGGACGGATCATTGGTTGATTTTCGGCAAGCGGAGCGTGTTGCGAGGCTCGCTCATGCATCATCTGGCGATGATGGAAGCGGGCGAGGGGCAGGCGGCGCGGCGCGCGGTGGGGCGCCTGTTCCGGCTGGGGGGGCGGGCACGGCGTACCGTGCCCGCCCGTTACGGCTAGGCGGCTAGACGCCGGACTGCGCCGGCTCTTCCACCACGGTCATTTGCTTGAGGAGTTCGCGGCCGCGCTGGCTGATCTCATAGGCGCAGAATTTCGGGCCGCACATGCTGCAGAAGTGGGCGGCCTTCGCGCCGTCCTGCGGCAGCGTTTCGTCGTGCATGCTGCGCGCCGTCTCCGGGTCCAGGCTGAGGTCGAACTGGCGGTTCCAGTCAAAGTTGAAGCGGGCCTTGCTGAGTTCGTCGTCGCGCTCGCGAGCGCCGGGGCGCTGGCGGGCGATATCGGCGGCGTGGGCGGCGATGCGGTAGGCGATGAGGCCGGCCTTCACGTCTTCCTTCTCCGGCAGGCCCAGGTGTTCCTTGGGGGTAACGTAACACAGCATGGCCGCGCCGGCCTGGCCGGCCATGGCCGCGCCGATGCAGCTCGTTATGTGGTCGTATCCCGGAGCGATGTCGGTGACGAGGGGGCCGAGAACGTAGAACGGCGCCTCGTCGCAAACTTCCATTTCGCGTTGAACGTTCATCGCCACTTCGTGCATCGGGATGTGGCCGGGGCCTTCCACCATCACCTGAACGTCGTGTTCCCAGGCGCGGCGGGTGAGCTCGCCCAGGGTATCCAACTCGGCGAACTGCGCGGCGTCGGAGGCGTCCGCGATGCAGCCGGGGCGCAGGCCGTCTCCAAGGCTGAACGCCACGTCGTACTTCTTGAAGATCTCGCAGATGGCGTCGAAGTGCGTGTAGAGGAAGTTCTCTTTCTCATGGTAAACGCACCATTCGGCCATGATGGAGCCGCCGCGGCTGACGATGCCCGTTATGCGCTCCAAGGTGAGGTGAACGTAGCGGCGCAGGACGCCGGCGTGAATGGTCATGTAATCCACGCCCTGCTTGGCCTGGTCCTCAATGACATCCAGCATGACGTCGATGTTCAGGTCGTAGACGTTGGGCACTCGGGCGAGGGCTTCATAGAGGGGCACGGTGCCGATGGGAACGGGGGAGTGCCGGAGGATCTGCTCTCGGATGCCGGGGATGTCTCCGCCGGTGGAGAGGTCCATCACGGTGTCCGCGCCCCACCGGAGCGACCAGTCGAGCTTTTCGAGTTCGCCGGCCACGTTGGAGAGCACGGCGGAGTTGCCGATGTTGGCGTTGACCTTGCAGGTGGCGTTCATGCCGATCGCCATGGGGTCGAGTTCGGGGTGGTTGATGTTGGCGGGGATGATCATGCGCCCGCGGGCCACTTCATCGCGCACGAAGTTGGGCGCGATGCGCTCGCGTTCGGCCACGCGGAGCATTTCCTCGGTTACGATGCCCTTCCGGGCGTAGTGGATCTGGGTGACGTTATCCTGTCCCTTGCGGGAAGAGAGGTAATCTCGCATCTTTCGGACCTCACTCCTGGACGCCGGCCGGGCCTCCGCGGAAACAGACGGGCGGGGCCGGCACGCCAAAAAGGGCCGCCCGGAGGCGGCCCTTGCGTTTCTAGACGTGGTCGTCTCCGCTTCCCTGCGCCGGCATAACCCGGATCAGGTTCCAAGGGTATCTTCTCAGCTCCCGGTTGTCCGGGCGCGCCCCTAGCGGCAGTGAATCTGTAGGGATGATAGCCGGGCGCCGGAAACGTGTCAAGGCCAGAGCGCGGCGGGCCGCTTGGGGAGCGGCCGCGCCGGACCGGTGTATACTCAGTTGGCGCGCGCCCCAATCGGCCGATGCGCCAATGCATTGGGCGGCGCGGGGCGCTGCCCCCATACGGGAGGGTGACGATGTTCGATGCTTCCGAGAACGGCTTCGAAGGGCTGTGCCGGGCCATCGCCCGGCGCCGCAGTTTTGGGCTGCCGAGGTTGGACCCAGATAGACCCGTTGACCCGAGCCTGGTGCGTCGTTTGCTGGAAGCGGCCGATTGGGCGCCCAGCCACAAGGAGACGGAGCCCTGGCGGTTCACGGTGTTCGCCGGCGGCAGCCGCCGCGCCCTGGGCGAGGCATTCGCGGAGGCCTACCGGCTGGAGACCGCCGAAGCCGGCTTCAAGCCGGCCGTGCTGGACGCATTTCGCAACCGGCCCATGGAAGCGCCCGTGTGGATCTCCATCGGCATGTCACCGGCGTTGCGGCCCGACGGAACGCCGGCGCGGCCCGAGGAGGAAGAGGTGATTGCGGTGGGTTGCGCCGTGCAGAATCTGCACCTCGCCGCCTGCGCGGCTGGCCTGGGCGGCCGGTGGAGCTCGAAGTCCACGCTACGCCACCCGACGGTAGCGCGGTTTGTTGGCTTGCCCCCGTTCGGGCGTCTTCTGGGTTTCTTCTTCCTGGGCTGGCCCGTAGGCGAATGGCCGGCCGGCAAGCGCCGCCCGCTGGAGGGCAAAGTTACCTGGGCCCCGGACCCAACCGAGGCGCCATAGGGCCTTCCCGGCATGGCGCGAAGGCGTGTGGGCACGTCCCGCCGCGCGCGTTTGGCGATTTGTGACGCAGCACTCGGCTGCCGCGGTTTGGCGCCTGCCCCGGGTCGTCTTGGCGGCCGAATCCGCCATAATGGCATACGGGCGGCAGCGCCGCCGCCCTCTAGCCCGGACCCAAGCGATCAGCCGGGCATTTCACGTTTTCGCGTTCGGAAGGGAAAGCCCATGCTGAAACCTGCTTCACAAGCGCCCGCTGCCGCGGCTGCCGCGCCGCGCCGCGCTTTCGCCCTGGATGCCCTCCGGGGCCTCGCCATCCTGATGATGGTCCTCTCCGGCCAGGCGCCTCCGCGCATGCCTGCATGGATGCACCACGCTCAGGTGCCGCCGCCGGACTTCGTGTACAACCCCAACATCCCGGGCATCACGTGGGTGGATCTCGTCTTCCCGTTCTTCCTGTTCGCCATGGGCGCGGCGATCCCGCTGGCGTTATCGCGGCGCATTGAGAAGGGCGAGCCGATGTGGCGCCTCGTGGCCACCGCCTTCCAACGCTTCCTGCTGCTGGGGCTGTTCGCAGTGTTCGTGGAGCACATCCGCCCGTTCTCGCTCAGCGCGGACCCGCAGTGGAAGGACTGGATCCAGGCCCTGGGCACTTTCGCGCTGCTCTTCATGATGCTGATGCGGCTGCCTGACCGCTGGCCCGCCGCCTTGAAGTACGCGATCCGCGTTGGCGGGTATGTGGGCGCCCTCGCGCTGATGGAGCCGATGGCGGCGAAGCTGGCCGGATCCGGCGGTTTCTGGAATGGCTGGCGCGCGCTGGCAGGTCAGTCCGACATCATCATCAAAATCCTGGCGAACGTGGTGCTGGGCGCCTCGCTCGTTTGGCTGGTTAGCCGCAAGAACCTCGCGATGCGGCTGGGGTTCATGGGCCTGTTGATGGCCATCCGGATGAGCTCGGCGGGCTCGAACTGGGTGGAGCAGTGGTGGTCATGGACCCCGGCTCCGTGGCTCTTTGAGGCCGGGATGTTCTCGCTGCTGTTCGTAACGATCCCCGGCACGGTGGTGGGCGACATGCTGCTGGAGTGGATGCGCGGGAGCGGCTCTGAGAAGCCGGGCTGGACCCGCGAGCGGTACGCCATGACGGCTCTAACGGCGTTCAGCTTCACGCCGATCTGCCTCTGGGGCCTCTACTCGCGTCACCCGCGGACCACCTTCATCGTCTGCGCGGCCGTGGCCCTGTTCCTGCGGTGGCTGGTGGACCGCCCTTCCAGCGGCACGGAGCGGGCGCTGAAGTCGTTCTGCACGTGGGGAACCTACTGGCTGGCGCTGGGGCTGCTGTTCGAACCTTACGAGGGCGGCATTCACAAGGACCCGGCGACGATGAGTTACTACTTCGTCTCAGCGGGCCTCGCCTGCTTCCTGCTGGCGGCGTTCACCATTCTGATCGACGTGTTCCGCGGCCGTCGCCTGGCGAGCCTCCTCGTTGACAGCGGCCAGAATCCGATGATCGCTTACGTGGGGATGGCGATCCTCGTCCAGCCGATCCTGTTCCTCACAGGCATCAACCCGTTGATCAACAGGGTAATCGCCGCGCTGCCCTCATCGGCGCAGCCTGGCTGGTCCTTCGTCCACGGCGCCGTGGCCACGTTGCTGGTAGCCCTCTTCGCAAGCTGGATGTCCCGCAAGAAGGTGTATTGGCGAACGTAGAGGAGCTGTCAGCCGTCAGCGATCAGCCGTCAGCCAACAGGTCGCG
>DASXUL010000159.1:0-18327 GCA_036504855.1 Armatimonadota bacterium
CGCGTCTGCCAAGGCGTCCTCCAGCAGTCCGCTTACCTTTGCCTTCACCTGCCGTAACCGCTTCTGCTCCATATACAGGGTCTCCCTACGTGCGGTTTTCCACATCTTAACACCCACGCCGCCCAGCCAACACCCTGAATCCTCTCTCTTACCACTTTTCTGATATGCACCCAACGCATGCCATTTCCGTGCAAATATCCCGCGGTTACGTTATACTGCATATGGTGTGTCCGTTTTCCACAAATGGATGCACGGTGGACCGGCCACCGCAGGGGACGGCAAGGCCACCAAGCACCGGCTCGAAAGGGCCACCGTTTTGGTCCGCTCCAGCGGAGCGGATTTTTCGGGGGAAAAATCACACGGAATGTTCGGACCTCACCTGATTCTCGACTGTTACGGCTGCCCGCACGAGCGTCTTACCGACGTAGAACTCGTCTATAACGCCCTTGAGGACTGCCCCGACGAGATCGGCATGACCAAGATCATGCCGCCCTACGTGTTCCGCTACAAGGGCGTCGTGCCCGAGGAGTGGGGCGTGTCCGGCGTTGTCCTCATCGCCGAGAGCCACATCACTATCCACACATTCCCTGAAAAGGGCTATATGAGCGTGGATGTCTTCTCCTGCAAGCCGTTCGACGTGGACCGCGCTCTGGAGTTCATGCGCAACCGGTTCCACCCGGAAAAGATCGACCACCGCGTCCTTGGACGGGGCATGGAATACCCGCGCGACATGGAGCGCGTGGAACAGATCGTGCGGTGCGAACGCACGGACGTCGCCCCCGGCATCCTGGCTTCCATCGAGGAAGTCGGCTAGATCCCGAACGATCAGCCATCGGCCGTCAGCCGGCAGCCCCATGGGCGCGGCTGATTGCCGGCGGCTGATCTTGATTTTGGACCCTCCATGAGCCAACCCAACACGCTTGGCCGGCGCATCATGCCGGCGCCCCTGAACGCCTCCACGGACATCACAACGCTGGTGAACGCTCTCACCGCCTACAACGGCGCGCGCCTGAACGAGGGCTGCCGCCTGCTGGCTGAAAAGATGCTGGAGCCGAACGTCACCATCGGCCTCACGATCTCGGGCGCTCTCACGCCCGCCGGGCTGGGCATTTCGTGCTTCATACCGCTGATTGAGGCCGGCTTCGTGGACTGGATCATCTCCACCGGCGCCAACCTCTACCACGACACCCATTTCGCCCTCGGGTTCGACATGTTCCAGAGCGGGCCGAACCACGATGACCTCGCGCTCCGCAATGATGAAGTGATCCGCATCTACGACATCCTCTTCAACTACGACGTGCTGCTGGACACGGATGCGTTCTTCCGGCAGATCATCCAGGGTCCGGAGTTCCAGAAGTCCATGAGCACGGCGGAGTTCCACCACCTGTGCGGAAAGTACATCGCGGAACGCGAGCGCCAGTTGGGGATCGGCGGCGTGAGCCTGCTGTCCGCCGCCTACCGCTGCGACGTGCCGGTATATACGTCGTCGCCCGGCGATTCCAGCATCGGGATGAATGTGGCGGCGGCGGAGATGCGGGGAAACGGCCTGCGCCTGAACCCCACGCTGGACGTCACCGAAACGGCCTCCATCGTGTACGGCGCGAAAGCCGACAAGGGGAAATCGGCCGTGTGGATTCTGGGCGGAGGCAGCCCGAAGAATTTCGCGCTGCAAACCGAACCGCAAATCCAGGAAGTGCTGGGGCTCTCGGAAGCGGGGCACGACTATTTCCTGCAGATCACGGACGCCCGGGTCGATACGGGCGGCCTCTCGGGCGCCACCCCGAGCGAGGCCGTAAGCTGGGGCAAGATCGACCCGCAGCGCCTGCCGGACGCCGTTGTGTGCTACTGCGACACCACCATCGCCGCGCCGGTGCTCACCGCCTACGCCCTCGCCAACCGCCCGCCGCGCCCGCTGAAGCGCCTATACCAGCGCCTGCCGGAACTGACAAACGCCCTGATGGAAGCCGACCGGGCTAACCGCGAGGAGTAGGGCCTTCGGCCGCGTGCCCCGGAACGGGGAATTCACCACAGAGGCACAGAGGCACAAAGATCATCTTTGTGCCTCTGTGGCTGGATGCCCCCCTACCCCCCAATTCTGGGGGACCCAAGCCGAACGCTCGGTTCTAGCCATCGCCAGAACCGAGCGTTTTCTCTTAGGTCCCCCGGAATTGGGGGGAAGGGGGGTCATCCGCCGCGCGAGCGTTACGCTGAAACCGAGCGCTCCCTTTTGGGGAATTCACCACAAAGGCACAGAGATCATCTCCGATCTCTGTGCCTTTGTGCCTCTGTGGTGAATTCCCCGAGGGGCCGATTTCCTTGCTACAGGTCGCTGCCCCAGGATTCGGTGCCGGTTTCCGTGACCCACCAGGAGCCCTGCGCCTTTTCCAGCGTGTAGCTGAGGCGCACGATGTGCTTATCGCCATCCGGGTCCTTGAACGTGTGCTTGGCCTCCACGCGGACTTCGTCGGTGGAACGGCGGTCGATGTTGGTCCACTCGAAGTCCAGCGTGTTCACGCGGTTCAGCGCGTCCTTGGAGATGTCGCGGTAGTCTTCCGGCTCCAGGCTGTACTTGTAGACGCCCTTCTGGTAGATGCGCACGGGGATGTCGCTGTTGATGTGCTGCAGCAGCAGGCCGCCGTCGCCATCCATCCAGGCGGACTTGATGTCGTCCATCGTGTCGTGCAGCGACGTTGTCTGCGAGCTGTAGTAATCGTAGGAGTCGTCGTCGGATACAACGTCGCGGAGGTAGATGCGGCGCTCGATGTAGATCACGCGCTCTGGGTAGACGTAGGCCGGGAAGTAGCCAGCGTAGAAGCTGAACGGCGAGTAGTAGAACCCGCTCTGCCACGGCCCGCCGTAGTAGTACTGGTAGTAGAACGACGAGTTGGACCAACCCCCACCAGCGTAGTAGTAGCACGGGTCCCAAACGCCTACCGGGATGGGATGGAAGCCGCTAACGCGGTAGTGGTAGTCGCCGTTGCGCCAGCGGCTCCGATCCACCACCGGAGGCCGGTGGCGCGGGGTGAAGACCACCGGGATGGACCTGCGTCCGGAGCCGGTGGGCCGGAATCCGGCGGAGCCTCCGGAGGAAGAACCGCCAGCGCGTCCGACGCCGGGCGACGAGCCCGCGCCAGGAAGGTTAGCGCGACCGGTTACTCTCGAAGGCGCGCGCCACTGGACGGGAGAGGAGCCCTCGCCGCCGGAACGCGGATTGCGTCCGATATTGCCGCTGCCGCCGCCGGGCCGGAAAGCGGGAACCGAGGGATCAGCGCTTCCGCGAAGCGTGGCGGGGCGGGAGCCGCCGCCGGGGCGGTCGGCGCCCACAACATCGCCTCCCTGGCGGGGCAAGGCGGGAACGGAGCTGCCTCCGCCCGGCCGTGCGCCCATGCCGTCGCCCACATCCCGGTTGCGGCTGCGACGGCTGTCATTGCCATCGCCGGCGCCCACGGGAACGGAGGGGTTTGCGCGGAATGACGGCGCCTGCACAGACGGATCCACGGGGCGAGCCTGGCGCGGCTCCTGAAGGTTGGGCTGGCGGACCTGCGGCGGATCGACCTGCACGGGGCGCCACGAAGGCGGCGCCTGGCGGACGGCCGGCTCCTGCCGCGCCGCCGGGGTGGGCGCGTCTCGCCGCGTGTCCGACGAAGGGCTCGGGCGCGAGCTTGGGGCATCGACGCGCGGCGGAGTACGGCTATCGGATCGCGAATCCGATCGCGTATCCGAGCGAGAGTCGCTGCGGCTCCGGTCTGCCCGATCTCGCTGGGCAAGGGCCGGCGAAGCCAGCAGAACCATGGCCGTTACAATACTGAACGAAGTGCGTGCATTCATCACACATCCCCCCTTCTTCGAAGCGCCGAGGGATGTGAACCATCGGGTGATAGCCGCCTCGCCAGCGAGTCGCCGGCAAGGCGCACTGTCACCGTATCCCTCGGCCTGTCACTTTGCGTACTCCACGGCGCGCGTTTCGCGGATCACCGTCACCTTTATCTGACCCGGGTACTGCATCTGCTCTTCAATGCGTTTTGCCACATCGCGCGCCAGAGCATGCGACTTTTCGTCGTCTAGAATGCCGGGTCGCACCATGATACGGATTTCGCGGCCTGCCTGCACCGCGTAGGCCTTTTCAACGCCCTCGAAGCTGTCGGCAATCGCCTCCAGTTGCGTGAGCCTCTTGATGTAGGCCTCCAGGTTCTCCCTGCGGGCGCCGGGCCGAGCCGCGCTCAGCGTGTCCGCGATTTTGACGAGCATGGCTTCGATGGTTTCGGCTTCGATGTCGTCGTGGTGAGCGCCAATGGCGTGGATCACTTCCTCCGACTCTCCGTACCGCCTCGCCAGGTCCATGCTGATGTGGTGATGCGCGCCCTCCATCTCGAAGTCCACCGCTTTGCCCAGGTCATGCAGCAGCGCGGCTCGTTTCGTGAGCCACACATTTGCGCCGAGCTCCGCGGCGAGGGCGCCGGCCAGGTGAGCCATCTCGACGCTGTGATCCAGCACGTTCTGGCCATAACTGGTCCGGTACCGCAATTTGCCCAGGATGCGCACCATTTCCGGATGCAGGCCGGTAACGCCGCTTTCCATAATGGCGGCCTCTCCAGCCTCGCGCACCTTAGCCTCTACCTCGAGGCGGGCGCGCTCAATCGTCTCCTCGATGCGGCCCGGGTGGATCCGTCCGTCGGCCACCAGAGCCGTCAGTGCGATGCGGGCGATCTCCCGGCGCACCGGGTCGAAGGCCGAAAGAACCACGGCCTCCGGCGTATCGTCGATGATCAGGTCAACGCCGGTCATCGTCTCGAAGGCTCGGATGTTGCGGCCTTCGCGGCCGATGATGCGGCCTTTCATGTCGTCGCTCGGGAGGGCCACCGAAGAGACGGTGGTTTCCGAGACAGTATCCACAGCGCAGCGTTGGATGGCCAGCGTAACGATCTTGCGGGCCAGCCGGTCCGCCTCCGCGCGCGTGCGCTCTTCGGTATCGCGGATCAGGCGGGCCGCGTCGCGCTTCACGTCGTCGTCGATGCTTTTCAGCAGTTGGGCTTTCGCCTCTTCGGCGGAGAGGCCGGCGACCTTTTCCAGGGCGCCCACCCTCTCGTGAAAGAGGCGATTGGCCTGCTCGAGGGCCTCGTTGAGATGTCGATCTTTAGCCGCCAACTCGCCGTCTCGGAGTTCGAGCCCATCCATCCGGCGGTCCAGCGTTTCTTCCCGTTGGGATAATCTTCGCTCTAACCTCTGTAATTCCGCGCGCTTCTCGCGGTCTTCATCTTCCTGTAGGGCCTTGAGACGCAGGGCCTCTTCTCTGGCGTCTATCAAGAGGGCCTTGCGTTGGGCCTCGATTTCCTTCTCTGCTATCTCACGCTGTCGATCCAGGTCTTCACGTTCGCGGCGTCGGGCTTCCGATTGTCGCTTGTTCTCTCGTATGTGGTATATGAACTGCGCAACCACCAGGATGGCGGCCACAATGACGAGAGCGGTCGTTATGTCCAGCTGCATTGCACCTCACCTCCACCGTAGTCCGCACTTTCGTGCGGCGGGTGAGGTTCGAGCGAAGGGCTCACGAAATGTCGTTATCGGACACTTCATCTACGTGGCTGGACGGAAGAATAGCGTCCAGTACGCTGATTATAGTATCCCACGTGAACCCTCGCCTTTGCAAGAAACCGACCGCCTTGCGGCGCGCCTCCAAGCGCTCCAGCCCCCTCCATCGCTCCACTCGGGAGCGAGCCGCGGCCAACGCCGCTTCACGCTCCGCTTCGGCATCCATCCCGGCCGTGGCCTCAGCCACGGTTCGGGCATCCACGCCCTTGCTCCGCAACTCATGCGTAAGCGCCCGACGGCCCTCCGGCCGCGTCGCCGCCCGATTGCGGATGAAGCTCTCGGCAAAAACCTTGTCATCCAGGAAGCCCAGAGCGTAGAGCTTTTCGACGACTTCCTGTACAATGCCCTCTTCGTAGCCCGCCCGCGAGAGTCGATCCCGAATCTCCCGCTCACTGCGCGCCCGGTACGAGAGCAACAAGTACGCTCGATCCCTCGCCTTCGTCAGCGTCTCATCGTGAACGATCAGCGCCAGGCGGTCCTCCGTGATCCGCTGCCCAACGCCCAGATACAGAGCGGCAACGACCTCCTCACTGACCCCCATGACGAACTCGCCGTCCAGGTAGATGTTCATCCGGCCCTTCCGGCGCTGCGGCTCGATCGCGGTAATTGTGCGTTGGTCGTCCATGGCTATCGTACCCTACTTTCGCTCTGCGTGTCGCCATAGCGACGCGAAGGGTTTTCGCGGCCCGTCATGCAAATGGCGGGCTGCCGTGGCGCCGCCTCCCCCGCGGGAAGGGCGCCACGGCAGCCCGCCAATTCTGCGGCAGGGCAACAGGTTACTCCGGGAAGAGGCCGTCGCCGTCCGGAGCGCCGATAACCTCGTCCATGGGTGGCGCCTTGCCGGCATCCAGGCTGGCGCGGATGCGGTCTTCGATGGCCTTGGCGACGGTGGGGTTCTCGATGAGGAAGTTCTTCGCGTTCTCCCGACCCTGGCCAAGGCGCTGATCATTGAAGCTGAAGAAGGCGCCGGCCTTCGAGATGACCGTCTGCTCCACGCCCACGTCCAGGAGGCTGCCTTCCCGGCTGATGCCGTGTCCGAACATGATGTCGAACTCGCAGGCTCGGAACGGCGGGGCGACCTTGTTCTTCACGATCTTGACCTTGGTGCGGCTGCCCATTACATCCGTGCCGACCTTGATCGGCTCGCCGCGGCGCACTTCCATTCGCACGCTGGCCCAGAATTTCAGAGCGCGCCCGCCGGGGGTGACCTCGGGGTTGCCGAACATGACGCCGATCTTCTCACGCAACTGGTTGATGAAGATGCAGCAGGAGTTGCTCTTGCTGATGCTGCCGCCCAGTTTCCGGAGGGCCTGGCTCATGAGGCGCGCCTGAAGGCCCATGTGGCTATCGCCCATTTCGCCCTCGATCTCGGCCTTCGGCACCAACGCCGCCACCGAGTCGATGATCACCAGGTCCACGGCGCCGGAGCGAACGAGCGCGTCCACGATTTCGAGGGCCTCCTCGCCGGTGTCTGGCTGGGAGATCAGGAGGTTATCGATGTCCACGCCGATGGCCTTGGCGTAGATGGGGTCCACGGCGTGTTCGGCGTCCACGATGGCGGCGATGCCGCCGGCCTTCTGCGCCTCGGCGGCGCAATGCAGGGCCACGGTGGTTTTGCCGGAGGACTCCGTGCCGTAGATTTCAACGATGCGTCCGCGGGGCACTCCGCCGACGCCAAGCGCCACGTCCAGAGCGAGGCAGCCTGTGGAAATGGTCTGGATGTTGAGCTTGGTGGCCTCGCCGAGGCGCATGACGCTGCCTTTGCCGAACGATTTCTCCAACTGGCTCAGCGCCAGCTCCAATGCCTTGGCTTTGTCCAAAGTGGTTCTCCTTGTAGGGTGAGGGATCCGTCCGATCCCAAAGGGCGCCGCGGGCAGGCGCTCAGCGCTGGTTCGCGGTAATCGGCCCAGTGAACGGGGCCTCCAGTAACGGCGTATAGCGAGGCCCCTGGGGGGAGAGCTCGCTCTCGTAAAGCGTGATCCGCGCGGCCGTGAAGCGGGCCGGCGGCGGCGGCGTTCCAGCCAGCGGCGCCGCGGATGCGCCCGGGCGAACGCGCCCCAGCGTAACGTGCGGGTGAAACGGCTTCAGCTCCGGCGGAAAGCCGGCATCCGCCAGCGCTCGCGAGAGCGCCTGCTCCACCGCCCCCGCCTCGGCGCCGCCGGCGGTGAGGCCGGCCCAAAGCGTTTTCGGCTGGCGCGCGTTCGGGAACGCGCCCCAACCTCCCAGCTCGACTTCGAACGGCGCAACGGCCGCCGCGGCGATCATCACGGCGTCGCGCGCCGCAAGCAGGTCTGGCTCGCCGATGTCGCCGAGGAACCGCAGCGTGATATGGAATTGCCCGGGGGCCACCCATTTGACGTTGGGCGCGCCTCGCCGCAGGGCCTGCTGGCAAGCGGCGAGGAAATCGGCCGGCGCCCCGAGCGCCGGCGCCGCGATGGCAACAAATGTTCGCATTTCCGCTTTCTCTATTATACCAACCGCCGCCACAGAAAGCACTAGTGCTCTGTTCGGGCGGTTCTGTGAGCTGGTCGCGTTCGTAGGGAGCATCTGCTGTATGTGAAAGGCTGGCGGGCAGGGCAAGCCCAGCCCCTATCCGGTTGGCCCGGCCGTCTACCGATCGGTGGATGGAGACACCGAACTGGTAGGGGCTGGGCTTGCCCTGCCCTCGGTGGCCTCACATCAACCACGCCCTCATTTCAGGGTCGGATCACGAACACATCCCGCCGAACACGGCACGAATTGCGGTACGGCTTGCCGCGTCTGCCCCGAAACCGCGGTGGATCAGGGGTTCCTCACCGGTACGCCAGACGATTTGTTTGGCCCGAACAGAGCGCTAGCCGGCCTCGCTCATGCAAATTCTGTTGCAAGCGGCCTTGCAGAATTGTTATAGATCATTGTAACATTGTAGGTGAGTGCGGAGAGGATCGCGGGCCTTTGGTTCGTGGATCATCCCTGCGCCCTTTAGTTACTGCCGGAGCAATGCGACAACAAGCGGCGTTTCACCAGCGTCGCGGCTTCAGGGATACCTCCCTCGCCACCGTCGCGCCGGCAGGCAACGACCAGCCCTGTTCGCCCTGATCGCGGGAAGTTGGCTCCCACAATCTGGCCGTCTGGCGCTGGATATCGCCGGGACGGCTGCGCGAACGCCGCCGGCGAAGTCCCTTCCTCGGCCGCGGCTCCCGCCGCAATGAGGCAAGCTGCGCCGGCGCAATCCGCGCCGCCGCTGTCACCGCTCATATATTCCACCCCCAATACAACCGACCATTGGCGAAGCAGACACGTTGGGCGTCTGCGACAATCTACCGATGGCATCTCCACCATGAGTCGCGTAGTATGAGTGCGTCGCGCTCCGCCCTGGGATCGGCCCTGGCTCGGACGCCGCGCACGCGAAGAAGGAGTCAGTGACGTGATACCAACCAGATGGCTCACCCCGCTGGCAGCCGGTATCGTCTTGCTCGGGGCCGCCGGCCGCGCGCAAGTCTGTACAGGTCCAGCCCGGGACATCACCTACGATCAGGTTCGCGCCAACTCGCGAGCCCAGCTCAGCCTGAACGGCGGCAAAGTCGCCTACACGTACCCGCGCAAGGCCGGCGCGCTCCAGAACGACGTCTGGACTATGAATGCCGACGGCAGCGGCAAGACGCGCGTCTATTACGACGTCAGCGTCGATCCGAACGTTGAGCGCAGCGCCGATACGTTCTCAAGTGAATGGCCAGCCCTCTCCGCCGATGGCACGAAAGTCGTCTTCCACGCTTGGGACGACCTCAAGAATGGCGGCCAGACCGACATCATCCTGGTCGACACTGTATCCGGTCAGGCTCAGCAGCTCACCACTGACCCTGCGATGGATGCCTATCCCGCATTCAGCCCGGATGGAACCAAGGTCGTCTTCCTCTCCAAGCGGAACGGCCTGTCGGCCTACCAGGTTTTCGTGATGAAAGCCGAGCCGGAGGGCGTCTCCAACGTCCCGGTTCAGCTCACGAACTTCACCAACACCAAGTTCGCACGGTTCACCCCCGACGGCAAGATCATTTTCGGCGGCGTGACCACCGCCACGGGCTCCGCGTTTGAAGTCTTCCGCATGGACGCGGTGGATGCCAACAACGACACCGTGGGCGACAACCTCGTGCGCCTCACCAACTCCGGCGGCGTCGCCGCTTCGGAGCCCAGCCAGCCGACGGCCGGCGGACGCATCTACTACGTCGGCAAGTTCTCCTACGACGGCAAGAGCCATGTGCTCTCCATGAACGCAGACGGCTCCGACATCCGCCAGGTGACCGGCGGCGACTACGACGAAACCTATGCCTTCGCGGCCGGCGACCAGCTCATCGCCTGTCTCACCGATCCCGCCAACGGCGTGGGTAATGCCGATATCGAAGCCTTCCCGCTGGGCGTCTCCGCTTCGGCCGGCACGGTTTCCGGCACGGTCTCCGGCGCGGTCGGCGCGCCGATCGCCAACGCCACCGTGAAGATCTACACCCTGAAGACGCTCGTTACCACGGTAACAACGAACGCTTCCGGCGCCTTCACGGCCTCTCTGCCCCCCGGCGGCTACTCCCTGGAGATCATTGCGCCGAACTACACAACCGCCCTGCGCGGCGTCACCGTTACCCCGTCGGCCACGGCCTCCAAGAACGTGTCCATGGCTCTGACCGCGGCTCCGGCCCCGGTGAACGTGATGGCCACCTACGTGATGGACCTGGCCACCATGGCTCCCAGCGCCGACCCGGTGACCTACGGCTACAGCGGCGTGGGCCTCACATGGGGCGCCGGCGCCGCTCCCGGAGCCGGTTACACGGTTTCCGGCTACAACGTCTACGCAGCCTCCTCCGAATCCGGCCCGTGGACCAAGCTCACCACCGATGCCGTGGTGGCGCCGGAGCCGCCGCTGCTCTACACCGCCGCCGTCCCGGCCGATCCCGCCAAGGCCTTCTACGCCGTGACCACGGTCGCCACGAACGGCTCGTCCAACGTGGAAAGCGCCTTGAGCGTGATCGCCCAGGCCGCCAATAACGTGCTGGTGAACGGCAACTTCGACGCCGGTTCCTCTAACCCCGTGGCTTGGGACCGCGCCCCCGTGTGGTGGGAGGACCCGAAGACCTGGAGCGTCGCAGCCGACTCCGTGGACAAGGTCGGCGAGGGTCAGTCTACCTGCAACACCGCCGGAACGCCGACCGCCTTCGCTCTGTACTCGGACTACACGCACACGACGCCCGTGAAACCTGGCGAAGCGTTCGTGGCGTCCATGTACGCGCACTTTACGAACTACTCCGGCGCTAACCCGCTGATCGCGGGGCTGCAATACTCGAAGAGCGTCCCCAGCACGATGTGGTGGGGCGACACGAGCTACCCGGCGGAATACGCGCTTCCCAACCTGGTCAGCGGCGGCGCCGCTAGCCCGACAACTCCGTGGACCTACCTTGCCAACACCAACGTCTTGCGCGCCTGGGAAGACGTGGACCACACCCGGTTTGCGATGTCTTGGGACTCGACGGGCGCGACGCCCGGCCCCGCTTTGGACGCCACCAGCCTCTACCTCGATGACGCGCGGTTGCAGGTGCGCCGCATCGGCGCCACCGGAACCATCTACGGGCGCGTTCAGCAGTCCGGCGCCAAGTCTGTTGGCGGCATCCTCGTGACGGGCGGCGGCAAGTCGGCCCGTACCGATGGCGTCCGCGGGCAGTTCGTGCTCACCGACGTTCCCACCGGCATGGTGGAACTCACGTTCACCTTCCCGGACTACGATCCGGCGGTCACGCCCACCCATCAGTTCAAGGTCACCGTTCCCAACTACGGCGGCTTCGCCTTTGGGCGCGCGAGCGGCGGCGTAATTCAGGATACAACCATCTGGGAGACCTTGCCCCGCACCATCCTCGCCACCGTGAAGGACGAGAACGGCGCCCCCGTCGCGAATGCCAACCTGCGGTTCCAGAACTGGAACGGCTCGTCGGAAATCAGCGGGGTTACTGATGCGAACGGCGTCTACAGCGTCCCGCAGCCGGCCGAGTTCAAGTACGGTAACTGGTGGGATGACAACTCCAAGTCCATCGCCCTGGCCAACGCGCCCGGACGCGTGGGCGTTGCCTCTACCCCGTTCTGGTGCATGACCGACGATTCGTTCGGCGGCTGGGACATCGTTGACATCACTCTGCCGCGTTCGACGGTCTTCGAGGCCGTGAAGACGGCTTCCGCGCCCACCATCGACGGCAACGTCACCGACGCCGAGTGGAGCAGCGCTCAGAAGATCGAACTCCTCAAGAGCGCCGAAACGGGCCTCCTGCCGAAGACGCGCACCTGGGTGTCCGCCAAGTGGGACGCTAACAACCTCTACCTCGCCTTCACCTCCGAAGAGCCGACCCCCACCGAAATGGTCGCCAACTCCCTGGGCCACGATGGAAGCCCCGCAATCTGGAACGGCGACGACCTGTTCGCGGTCTGGCTGGACCCAACCAACTTCGCTCAGACCGGCGTTGGCCATGAATACTGGCAGTTGATGACCAACTCCAATACCTCCGACCCCGGCGCCACGGACATCATGTGGCGGCAGACCTGGGCCCAAAGCACGGTTCCCTTCATCTGGCTGATGGGTGAGGAAAACATCGCGGGCCTTCAGTTCAAGAGCAAAGTCGACACTGCCGGCAAGACGTGGTACACCGAGATGGCGATTCCGTTCGCCGGCCTCGGCTCGGCCTCGATCACCGGCGGCCTCCCGGCTCCGACCGTCGACAACGGCACGGAGTGGGCCACGCTTCTGCAGCGCTTCCGCGGCCGGTCTATCCCCGGCGGCGAGAACGCCGAATCGGGCATGATCGTGCTCCGGTTCGTGAATTCCCTCAGCGCCCCCGTGAAGGGCGACCTCAACTCCGACGGCGCCGTGACCGCGATTGACGCGGCCATCGCCCTGAAGATCGCGGCCGGCGTCGAAGGCGCCGGGTCCCGCGTCGCGGCCGGAGACGTTGCGGGCAGCGACAGCAAGGTGACTATCGCCGACGCCGTTCGCATCCTCCGCTTCGTGGACGGCCTTCAGACCAGCCTGTAAGCGACTCGCTCGCTGACGTGAAGGACGGGCCGGCGGCTTCTGCCGCCGGCCCGTCCTTTTCGTCGCTTGCATCATCGCCGCGGCCGCCCGCCTGCGCGGCTGCGCGTCGGAAGCACGCTCCCCTTGGTCCGCAAGCGCTCCAAACGAGTATCATATACGTCAAAGCATGGGAGCGAGGGGTACGCATTGGTATCGATCGATGAACTGACATTGGCCACGCGCGCGGCCGAGGGAGATTCGCGCTGCGCCACGGAGTTGCGCCGTCGCGTTCTGCGCTGCGCCGTCTCCGTTGCGCGCAAGGCTCGCTGGCTGGACGCGCTGGACGTGACGGAGCTGGAGGAGGACGTTCCCAACGAGGCCGTCCTGCGCCTCATCTCGCGGATCCGCCAGGGCTTCACGGGCGAGTGCGGCCAATTCCGGTCGTACCTTTATCGGGTGGTTACCAGCGTCACCGCCGACGCCGTCCGCCGCACCCTGGATCGCCGTAAGGAAGCTTCCCTCGACGCTCCATTCGAGAACGCCGAAGGCGGCGAGTCCACCCTCCGCGACTTTGTTGAAAATGAGGCGCGCATCGGGCGCATGGCGGACTATGACAGCAGCCCGGAGGAAACGAGCCTCACGCGCGACCGCAACGCGGAAATCGCCGGCGCCGTCTCTCGCCTCGACCCCTGGTGCCAGATCCTCGTTCGGGAAGCCGTCATCGCCGAACGGCCCCATGCCCGCATCGCCGCCGAGTACAAGGTGACCGTGCAGATGCTGGATGTTTCCCTCAAACGCTGCACAGAGCGGCTCTACCGCAATCTGCTCACCGCCTACGTCAACGGCCCGGACCGTCTGCGCCGCCAGGCGATTGCCGACGCCGCCCTGCAACTCCCCGAGGACCTGCGGCAGGTGTTCCTTCCCTGGTGGAACGAAAACGCCTCCGTGAAACAGATCGCCGCCCGCTGTGGCCTCCAAACCGACGAAACTCGGCGCCGCCTTTCTCGCGCCAAGGCCTCCATGTGGGCCCTGGCGGGCTCCTGACGCCCAAGGACGCGTCCCGTCCCATCCCATCCCGGTAAGATATCGGTTCCCCTCGGGTCTTGTGATACCGAGGGATTCCAGCCGGGAGCAAAGCCCATGACAAACCAGGAACATATTACGCCGGAGACCGTTACCGACCTGCAGGCAGGTAGGCTTACAGTGGACGAGGCCGCCCGCGCGGAGGCGCATATCGCCGGATGCGCGGAGTGCGCCGCCTTGGCCCGCGAAGTGACCGCCTTCGTCGCCAACCTCAACGATGATTGGAACCGGCATCGCCTCGAAGCGATGGGAGCGGGGCACCCCTCTCCCTCGGAACTGGAGGCGTTCTGGATGGATGAGCCTGTGGCCGATTCGGTGAAGACCCATGTGGCCGGCTGCGGCGAGTGCGGCGCCCATTTGCAGCGCCTCGAAGACGGTTTCGCGGCCCTCGCGGATGAGGACCCGCTGGGAAGAGGCTCCTGGGCGGACCTGGTTCAGGCTCGGTTCGCCGCTGGCATCGAAATGGTTGTTGAGGCCACCAACGGCGCCTATACCTCCGCCGCCGGCATTATTCGCGAGGTCATGACTCCGCAGGCCAGGGCCGTTCTGACTCCCGCTCCGGCCCTCGCAATGGGTGCAGAAACCCACGCCCACGCCGGCGTGCTCTGGCACGACGCTGCTTTCCAGACCGATGAGCTTTCCGGCGAGGTCACCGGCAGCACCGACAACGCCACCGGCCGCGGCATCATCACCGTGCTCATCCACAAGAGCGGCGACTTTGTGGCCACCACCCCCATCGTGGAGCTCGTCAGCTCCGCCGGCAAGCGCGTGAGCACGCAGAGCGCGCTCGATATCGGCGACCGCTTCTCCGCCGTCTTCACGAACCTGGACCAGGGCCGCTACCTGGTCGCCATCCGCGAACCCGGCTCCCAGATGTGAGGACGGCGTAAGGAGTCGGGTTCCGGATTCCGGCGTCCGGGTTCCGCCTTTGAACCGCGAGGGTTATCTGCTTGAGTGAGGCGATCAAGAAGGATCGGAATCCGGAATCCGGAATCCGGAACCCGATCCCTTGCGCCGTCCTCACGATCCATACGGCCGCCGGCGGCCTCGTCTTCGAGTGGACCGGCCCGGATGGGGCGCCGCTCCGCGGACGCCGATCCGTGCATCCGGATGACCTGGCCGGCGCGGCCGGAATGGGGGAGGGGGCCTCGCGCTCGCTCCTGGACCTGGAACGGTCCGGCGCTCGCCTCTTCAGCCGGGTGATGGAACGCAGCGTCCGCGAGGCCGTCTTCGCCGCCGAACCCGCCCTCCTGCGAATTGATGGCGATTTCCCGCACATCCCCTGGGAGCTGGCCTTCGACGGCTCGCGCTTCCTCGGCGAAACCCACGCGGTGGGAATGGGCCCCGCAGCGGAGACCCCGCTTCCGCGTGATGCCCTGCGCGTCCTCTTCGTTTATGACCCCACCAGCGACCTGCCGCACAGCCATGCGGAGATCGCCGCCATCCGGCGCCAACTGGCCGGCGCGGCCCGCGTGGAAGCGGAGGAGCTATGCGCCGCCGCCGCCACGCGTGACCGCATCCTCTCGGCCATCGAATCCCGCGGCTTCGACGTTCTGCACTTCTCCTGCCACGTAGACAGCCCCGCGAACAGCCCGGCCCTCTCCGCCATCCGCGCGTTCGACGGCCCGCTAACGGCCGAGGATATCCTGCAGGCCGCCGCGGCGCGGCCGCCAGTTCTGGCCGTTCTGAACGCGTGTGAATCGGCGAGGGGAGGGGGGCTGGCCGAGGCGTTCCGGCAGGCTGGCGCCGCCGCCGCTGTGGGCGCCCTGTGGCCGGTCAGCAACAAGCCCGCGGCCCACATGATGGCCGCGTTCCACGCGGGCCTCGCCGCCGGCCTTCCCGCCGGCGAGGCCCTCCGCGGCGCCCGCTCCGAAACCCGCCGCGCCTTCGCGCACGACGCATGTCTGTCGTGGGCGGCCTTTCGCCTGATCGGGCCGCCGCAGCTTCGCCTGCTGGAACCCGGGCCCTCCGCCGGTCGCGCGCCGCTGATGGGCCGGGAGCCCCAGTGGCAGGCGCTGGAGGATGCCTGGGCCGCCGCCCGCTCCGGCCGCCCCCAGGCCGTGGTCCTCGTGGGAGGGCCCGGCAGCGGCAAAACCCGCCTGATGTCCGACTGGCTGGCCGCCCATCCCTCGGCCTCGGTGCGTGACCTCGTCGACGACCCGCCGCGCGGCCCGGCCATCCTCACTCGCGATGGATTCCGCCCCGACGACGTCCCGCTAGCTGCGGCGCGCCTTTCCTCCGGCGGACCGGTGCTCCTCCTCCTCACGGCGCGCGAAGCGGCCGTCGTTGCGGGCCTGGGGCCGGGTGTGCGGGCGCTCGCGCTGGATCCGCTTTGGGGTGAAGCGCTGGAAGGGGTCTTCCGGTCGCTGGGGGCGCCGGTTCCGCCCGGCCTCCAGCGCGCCGCCCCGGCCGAAGCGGAACGCCTGGCGCTGGGCGGGGCCGCAGGGGAGTTGGCGGGTGAGCTTGCCGGCGGCCTGCCGGAAGACCAGCGCGCCATCCTCCGGGCCGGCGCGGTGCTGGGCGCCGCCTTCAGCGCCCGAGACGCCGCCGCCGTTCGGGCCGATGGGGTGGGGGAGCCATGGCGCGCGCTGGAATCGCTGTGCGCGGCGAACTGGCTCGCCGAAACCGAGCCGGGCGTCTTCACCTTCTCCAGCGAGGCGGCGCGAACGGCCGTGCTGAACGCGTTCCGGCCCAAAGGCGAGCGTCTGGAGTGGGAGCGCCGCGCCGCCACACTCCGATCCGAACAGGGCCGCCCGGGCGAAGCGGGGGAACACTTCATTGCGGCGGGCGACGCGTCGTCGTCGGCGGCGGCGTTCGCTCAGGCATTCCGCGAGGCGGAAGAGCCGTCAGATATCGTTCGGTGGGTCAACGCGCTGGCCGGCCTCGGGTCGGAACCCGATGACCCGGCCCGCGCCGCCCAGGCGTTCGCCGACACGGGCGACTGGGCATCGGCGCGGCGCTGGTGGGAGCGGGCGGTGGAGGGCGGGGGCGAACGCGGCGATTCGTTGGTTCGGCTGGCCGGGGCGTGCCGGAAGTCCGGCGACGTGCCGGCTGCCGAGCGTTACCTCATTCGGGCCCAGGGTCTCGCACGCGCCGCCGAGGTGGACCTGGGTTGGGCAGAGATACTGCTCCGGAAGTGCCTCCCGGTGGAGGCGATGGCCCGCGCTCGGGCCGCCCGCGATCAAGCGCGCGCGGACGGCGATGCCGCCCTGGCGGGCCGCGCTGCCCTGGCGGCCGCTGATGCCGCCCTGCTGGCGGCGGCGCCCGTTGAGGCCGCCGCCATGTGTGAGGCCGGTCTCCGTGAGAACCCGGCCCCTGCCTGCCGCGCCGCGCTCTCCCGCACTCTCGCGCAGGCGCGCCAGTACGCGGGCGATTACGGCGCCGCCGAGATCACCTTGGCCGGCCTTCTCGCGGAGCAGCCCGCGGGTACGGCCCCCCACGAGCGCGCTTCCACCCTTCTGGCCCTCGCCGAACTGCAACGCGACCAGGGACGCCTCACGGAAGCGCTGGCCGCCGTGGACGAGGCCGAGGGGCTTGGCGCCCGGTGCGGCCAGCCCGGCGTCGTGGCGGATGCCTTGAATCTGCGCTCCAGCGTGCAGCGCCGCCAGGGCCTCTACGGCGACGCTCTGGAATCCGCCGCCCTCGCCGGCGAAACCGCCCGAAACGCCCACCTCGCCCCGGCCGCTATCCGCGCCACCATTCACACTGCCACCCTTCTGGCCGAGCGCGGCGAGCTGGACGCTGCCCGCATCGCCGCCGAAACGGCCAACCGCAACGCCGAGGACGCCGGCTACGCCTTCGGTCAGACGTGGGCGCGGAACATGCTCGGGGTTGCCCTCCTGGAGGCCGGCGACACGGTGGGAGCTCGCGCCGCCTTCACCGAGGCGCTGGACGCCGCCCGCGCCATCGGCGGGCACATTGGCATCGCCGCCGCCTGGAACCACCTCGGCTGGACCGATTGGGAAGAGGGGACCCCCAACCCGGCCGCCTTCCGCGAGGCGGAAGCCGTGGCGGCCCGTATCTCGTACCGCGCCGTTCAGCTTCCGGCCGCCTTCGGCGCCGCCCTGTGCGCCGGCGATGACGCCGCCTCCGACGCCGCGCTGGCCGGCCTGGAATCCCTGAACATGGGCGCGCTGGCCGCCTGGCTGCGCCTTCGCCGGGGCGAAGAGCGCCTACGGAACGGCCGCCCCGACGATGCCGAGCGAGACCTGGCCGCCGCCTGGCGTGTCTCCCGCCGCCTCGGCCTCCGCATCCTCCACGCACGCGCCGACGCCGCCCTCGGCGCGCTGTGATGGGGGCAGCAATCAGCAATCAGCAATCAGCAATCAGCAATCAGCAATCAGCAATCAGCAATCAGCATTCAGCATTCAGCATTCAGCATTCAGCATTCAGGGCAGACGGCCGCTGGAAGATGGGAGGCTCCCCGCGATTGCGGGCCGAGCGCCGCTTCGAGCCCGGTCGGCCCGGCCGTCCACCAATCGCCGCCTGGACCCACGGATGCGTAGCAACTGTGTTTCGGAATTTCTGATAGGGCAAGTGCGAGGGGGCTCATCGCATGTTCGGCGAGCCCCCTCAAGCGGCAGGTTGCCAGGCGCGGTGGTCGCGGAGCATGGCGTTGAGGATGCAAAGGAGGCGGC
>DASXUL010000160.1:0-82247 GCA_036504855.1 Armatimonadota bacterium
CGCGCAACGCTCTCTTCCAGGGCCCGGGTGCGCCGGATCCGCACGTCCCAATGCCGGCAGCTTCCGCAGGTGCGGGGTCGGGCAGGTAGTTCCGTTCTCTCATCGGTCAAGGGCATAGTCTCCTCGGCCTCCAGTATAGCCGGGTTGCTGAGGGGGCGTGGTACAATGCGCATGAGGAGGCCGGAGGAATGGCAATAGAAACTATGCCCCAGGCAGCAACGTCGCCGGATTCGCCCGGCAAGATGACCTTTGAGGAATTCCTGGACTGGGCGGATGAAGACACCCGCGCGGAGTGGGTGAATGGGGAGGTGGAGATCGATATGAGTCCTGTTTCAGATGAGCATCAGACGGTTGGCGCGTTCCTGATCCTCCTGCTGGGCACATTCATCCATACGCGGTCGCTCGGCGTCTTCCGCTACGAGAGCTTCCAGATGCGGACAGCGCCAGATCTGCCGGGCCGGCAGCCGGACATCCTCTTCGTAGCGAACGATCACCTAGACCGCCTCAAGGAACTCTACCTGGACGGACCGGCGGACCTCGTGGTGGAGATCGTCAGCCCGACCAGCGTGGCGCGCGACCGCGGTGAGAAGTTTGACGAGTACGAGCGGGGCGGAGTGCGCGAGTACTGGATCATCGACCCCCAGCGCAAGCGCGCCGAGTTCCATATCCTGGACGCCGGAGGCGTCTACCGCGCCGCGGCCGTGGACGGGGAGGGGCGCTTCCACAGCGTCGCGCTCCCCGGCTTCGTGCTGCCCGTCGCCTGGCTCTGGGAGAACCCGCCCATCGCCGAGGCTGTCCAGGCCGTTGGCGCGTGACAGTTAGTCCGTGAAGGGATCGTTCGGTCCGCCAGGCATGGGGGGAACGTTACCGAACAGGATGTCCAGGTCCGTGCGGTTGATGAGCACCTCGCGCGGCTTGGCGCCGTCCGAGGGTCCCACGATGCCCTGCTCCTGCATGATGTCCACCAGGCGAGCGGCCCGCGTGTATCCGATCTTGAACTTGCGCTGCAGCATGCTGGTGCTGGCCTGGCCGGTGGTCACCACAAGCCGAACCACGCGCTCGAACAGCTCATCATCGGAGCCCGTGTCGGAGCCCCCGCTTTCTCGCGATGAGTCACCGTCGCCGCCAGAGGCGATGTTGGTCACGTACTCCGGCTCTCCCTGCTCCTTGATGTGGGCCACGAGCCGGTCCACTTCCCGCTCGCTGATGTACGGGCCCTGCATGCGGGTGGGCTTGGCGGCGTCGATGGGCATATATAGCAGGTCCCCGCGCCCGATGAGGCGCTCGGCGCCGTTCATGTTCAGGATCGTGCGGCTATCGGTGTGGCTGGCTACTGCGAAGGCGATGCGGCTGCCGATATTGGCCTTGATCAGGCCGGTGACCACATCCACGCTGGGGCGCTGCGTGGCGATGATGAGGTGAATGCCGGTGGCGCGGGCCAACTGGGCGAGGCGGCAGATATGCTCCTCCACCTCGTGGCCGAGTTGCATCATAAGGTCGGCCAACTCGTCAACGATCAGCACGATGTAGGGCAGGGGCTTCTCGTCTTCCGTGATGCGTTCGTTGTAGCCCAGGATGTTGCGCGCGCCGACCTTCACAAACAGGTCGTATCGCCGCTCCATCTCCTTGATGGTCCACTTGAACATGCCCGACGCCTGGCGCACGTCCTTGATCACCGGATGGATCAGGTGAGGGATGCCGTCGAATGGAGTGAGCTCCACGCGCTTTGGATCGATGAGGATGAGCTTGACCTCATCGGGGCGCGCCCGGTAGAGCAAGCTCGCGATGAGGGTGTTCAGGCACACGGACTTGCCGCTGTTGGTGCTTCCGCCAATGAGCATGTGCGGCATCTTCGCGAGGTCCGCGTAGCGAGGCTGACCCGCCACGTCCACGCCGATGGCGAAGGTGAGCTTGCTCTCGGCGTTGAAGAACTCCTTGGTCTCCAGGCACTGGCGCAGGCTCACCAGGGCCGGCTTGCGAGACGGCACCTCGATGCCGATGGCCGACTTGCCCGGAATCGGCGCCTCAACGCGCACGTCGATGGCGGCCAGCGCCATGGCCAGGTTGTCCGCCAGGTTCACGATCTTGCTGACCTTGATGCCCGGAGCCAACTGGATCTCAAAGCGGGTCACCGTTGGGCCGCGCGATATCTCAACAACCTTGGCCTCAATGTGGAACTGGGCGAGGGTGGTTTCGAGCGTCTCGATGGTCTCCTGGGCCTCCTTCTCATTACGCGCCGGCGGCGCGGGAGGGGGATTCAGGAGATCCAACGACGGCATCACATAATCGCCGGCGGCCGCCGGTGTGCCAGATGGTTTTTCGGGCGACAGTTCCCGAACCTTCAGCGCGGCGCGCGAGGCCACAACAGGTTTCGCAGCCTCCGGCGTCGGCTCCAGACCCGGGGTCTCTTCCGGCTGGCCGCGGCGGCGGATGCGCAACGCCAACGCGCGCGGCTTCTCGTATTCCTTCGGCTCCAGCGGAAGCTCCGGGGTTTCCTCGGCCTCGATGGCTGCGTCATCTCTCCGCCCCATCAGGGCGCCGGCGAATTTCGGCTCGCGGCGCGCAATGGCCGCCATCCCGTGCGTGGCTACCGCGGCCCGCTCGCGAACGACCTTGGCGCCCGCCTTCGCGCGGCGGCTGGCGCCGCTCACGAGGCGATGAACCGGCATATCGACGATGAGCACGACGGCGACCAGCGCAATCAGGCCCATCACCACCCAGCTCGCTACGCCGAACAGGCGGGTCATCGAAGCCGTGATCGCAGCGCCCACAAGCCCCCCGCCGGTCCCAAAGGCGTCCGCGGCGCCAACCGTTTTGAGCATGCCCACCCGGGCGATCTGCGCCAGCCAGAGGAACGCCAGGAAGAGCAGTCCGCCGCCAGCCACCAGGTCCATCGGCGGCCTGTGCTCGCGATCCTGAAGGTGCAGCACGCCCACGAAGACCATCAGGCCCACGAACGCCCAGCCCCCCACTCCAAACAGGTAGCGCAGCCCCTCCACCAATAGCGTCCCAACGGCTCCGCCCCAAGCGGGACGCACGAGCGAGATCGCCGAGACGAGCGCCAGCGCCACCAGGGAAATGCCGGTGATGTCTAGCTGACGGCGCGAGCGGCGCCGCGGCACGGGCCGCATCGGCGCCGTGGCGACCTTGCGTGGGCCGGACGAACCGGACCGCGAACGTGTGGCCTCGCGTCGCAATGTTCGCTTCTGGAGTTTCATCGGTTCCATGGTAGGCTTTTCGGGCACAAGCTTATACAATCTGGGACGGAAAAAGAGGGTGGGAGCGTTCCCACCCTCTTTGCATTATGGGCGATCCGCCGCCGGAGTGCAGAGCGTTGTACCTCAGCGGGCCGCCCGAAACGCTCAGAATCTCCAGGTCACGATGGAATCGCGGTAGCGCAGCGCCTGACGGGCGCCGTAATAGCCCACTCCCGCGCCCCAGTAGACGTCACTCGGGAAATGATTATGGCCCTCGATGCGCGCAACGCCCACCCCGGCCGCCAAGCCGTAGAATACATACCTCAGCCGCGGGTACTGATGTCCAAGCACAACCGCGGCCGCCACCGAGGCCGACGTATGGCCAGACGGGAACGAATTATTCTTGAAGCCGCTCAGCGGATGGTAGCGCGGCGCGTTGTCTGAAGACTCCGGGCGCACTTTGCCGGTCAGGTATTTGAGCGTCTGGGTCAATACGGTGGAGTTGCCCACTGCCGCGAGCAGCAGCTTGCCCGTGTCCTTTTCGTGGCGCCCGCCGGCCACAAGGAGAACCAGGGTCGTTCCGGCGACGCCTTCTGCGCCGATGGAGGAGAACGTCTTGGCGAATGTGCTGCGCTGCTCTCCGTTGGCGGTCGGATGGAACCACTTGATGGTCTGTTTGTCTGTCGCGAGCGCGGCGATACCCAGCGCCAGGTAGGGCAGCGTGCTTCGCTTTCGCAGGATGTCATCCCCATGCCGGTTCAGCTCGGCGAAGGTCTTGAAGGGGTTGGCCAGCGGGCGCTCCGGCATGTTCGGGTTTCCCACCGTTACGCCGCCCGACACGATTACGCGGGATGATGGCCGCGCATCATGCTGAACGGTGGTCGGCGGGGCGGCCGAGGGGCGGTATGGCAGCGCGTCGGAGGCCTCTTGAGCGCCGACTGACGTGGAAACCGTTGCGGCGAACGCCGCGATGAGCCAGGTCGTCTTCATGAGTCGTATCACCTCGGGAGGGTATGAATCAGCGGTCGGGACAGCTAACGAAGCAGCACGCTGGTTTTGAGGCCGCGCCGGCTCAGCCGCGCAGACTCGGCGGAAGCTGCGCTCCGCGTACGGAACGTGCCCAGTGACAGATACCAGCCATCTTCGTAAATGGGGAAGGCCTGAACGTTTGAGGTCTGAAGTGTTACCATCGTCTTCACCGCGCCCTCGCGGCTTGGGAAGGGGCCATAGACAACGGAGTACGCCTGGCTCAGCCCGGCCGCGGCGCCAACGCGCACGTTGTCCAGGCCGATGCGCTCCACATTGCCCTCGCGCCGCCAGTGAATGCCCAACCGCGCCACATGCGCCAGAGCGCCGCCGGCCGGCCAGACGATCGTGCTCCAGGAGGAGCCCACAGCGGATTCGGGCCCCTGCGCCTCAGCGCCATCCGGTCCGGCAACATAGAGGCGGGCATACGCCTTCCCGGCGCCGGAGGCCTTCACGTCCGCCCGAAGGGAATCGCCGAACTTCGTCCAGTCTTGCGCGGGCATCTTGACGAAGACATCTATGGGACCCTCTGAGACAGCCTCAACGGCCAGCCATCGCTGGCCGCGCGAGGCTGATCCTGCGACAACGCTAGCGGAGGCGCGGGCGCCGGCCGAGACAGCGGTCCAGCCACCCACTCCCCGTTCAAAACCGCTGACAACCGCCGGCACAACGCGGCCCGCCACGGCGGGCGGAGCGGAGGGCTGGGTAGGCGTTGGGGCTTTCCGGGAAGCGCAGCCGCAGGTCGCGACGGCAGCCAGCGTCAGCATAGTTCGGGCGGGTGTGGTCATGGGGAGTGGTCGCTTCCTTACACGGTATTATAGCCCCCATTCGGTCACCCCGCCAGTCTGAAGCGGCCGGCGAGGCACTCGCCCTTGCCCCTTTTGCGGCGTTAGGATGGGTGTAGTCTAGAGAGTGCAGGAGAGTAGAACATGTCCGTGATCGACCTCATCGGCAATACGCCGCTCATTGCGCTGGAGTTCCCCGAGATGGGGAAGCGCATCCTCGTCAAGTGCGAGTTTCTGAACCCCAGCGGCAGCATCAAGGACCGAATCGCGCGGTACATCGTGTTGGGCGCGCTGGAAAGCGGCGAGTTGAAGAGCGACTCCATCATCGTGGAATGCAGCAGCGGGAACACCGGCATCGCTATGGCCATGGTCGGAGCCGCCGTTGGCTTGGGCGTGAAGATCGTCATGTCGGAACAAGCCAGCATCGAGCGCCGCAAGATCATTGAAGCATTTGGGGGCGAGGTGGTCCTCTTCACGGAAGACCCCGGGATGATGGACTACTGGAAGGGCGTGGAGATAACCAAGCAAATGGCCGCCGAAGATCCGCGCGTCTTCCTCCCGCGTCAGTTCGAAAACCCCGACAACGCGCTGGACCATGAGATGTTCACGGGGCAGGAGATTCTCCGTCAGGTGCCGGTGCCCATTGATGCGTTCGTGGCCGGATATGGAACCGGCGGCACGCTGATGGGGGTGGGCCGGGCATTGCGTAAGGCCAACCCGAAAACGCGCATCGTGGCGATGGAGCCGGCCGAGGCCGCGTTGCTGTCGGGCGAAATGCCGTGCCTGCATTCCATTGAAGGCATCGGCGACGGTTTCATCCCGCCACTGATGGACATCAAGTCCATCGACGATACCATCCGCGTTAGCAGTTCGGACGCCTTGGAGATGACGCAGCGCCTCATGCACCAGTACGGGCTGCCCGTTGGCACTTCTTCCGGCGCAAACGTGGTGGCGGCTCTGCGGATGCTGGACAACCTGCCGCCAAACGCGGTGGTCGTGTCTGTTCTATGCGACCGCTCCGAGCGCTACTTCAGCACGCGCCTCTTCTCCGCCAGCGACTGCTTCCGCCCGCGTCAAACGGAACACCTGGCCGCTGCGTAAGCGTCCCCTGTAAGCGAGTTCGCGGGTTCAGCCCCCGAGGGGCTTTGGCTATGCCGGCCCGCGAACTCATTCGCTGGGGATTAGGCCGCCGTCACGGCTTCCGCTTGCTCTCGTAGTGCAGGCGCAGAACGAGGTCCTGCTCGTAGTTGCCGAAGGTGCGGCCGAAGAGGTTGAAACCGCCCAGATGCTCCGCGTCCGGTTTCACGCCGATGCGCACGACGATGGGGACCTTGGGCGCCAGGTTCAGGTCGGCAAGCGTTACGGTGGATACGGCCTCGCCATCCACGGAGGAGCCCTCGTTATCCACGCCCCAGACCTTCAGCTTCCCGAACTGCGTGCAGTGCTCGCCCCACCAGGCCGGATTCAACCGGCCTCGTTTGCCGCCCAGGTCGCCCGGCGAGATCCACATGCCGATCTCCACTCCGTTGATCCACACGGTGATGTCGGACGGGTAATCGTTCTCGTAGTCCGGCGCCTCCGAACAGATCTCCATGGCGAGTTCCAGCCAGGTGATGCCGACGGAAGTGGGCAACGTGTTGGGGAACACGTATTCCACGAAACCTTCCGCCATCCAGAGCAAACCGGCGGTCCCGCGCTCCGGGTGAAAGAAGGACTGCGGTTCGTCGTGGAACCCGATGATGCGTTCGGCATTCGCCAGGCCGCAGGTGGGGGCCGGCTCCGCCGTGGTGTAGAGCCCTATGGGCATCTCCACCGTTTCGATGCGGTCGTCCGGAGCCTGTTCGCTTTCGAAAGCCACAATCAGGCGGTCATACCGCAGCCGGCAGAGCTTCTGCATGCCTTGCACGCCCTGTGTGTATTCCGTGGTGATCAGGCCCACCTGATCCAGAATCTGAACGTGTTTGGTGATATTGGGCTGAGAGATGCCCAGTTCCTGCCCCAGCGTGTTGATGTTCAGTGGGCCGTCGGCGAGCAGCCGCAGTATCTTCAAACGCGTGTCGGATGCCAGCGCCTTCAGCGGATCAACACTCTCCGCACTCTTCAGTTCTAGGATGCGCGATTTCATATTGCGTACACTTGGATGCCCCGATCCGGCCGTTCGGCCATTGGGCGGAGGCGCCGGGGAAATGTCGATCTGCATATCCTCACCCCTTCATGCCCGTCAGCGTAATGCCCTGCACGAAATAGCGCTGGGCCGCGAAGAACAAGATGAGGACCGGAATGAGCGACATCACCGAGCCGGCCATCAATAGATTCGTTTTCGTCGAGTAATAGCTGCTAAACGATGCCAGCAGCAGTTGCAGCGTGAACTTATCGGGGTCGTTGAGGTAGATCAGCGGTCCCATGAAGTCGTTCCATCCGCCCATGAACCCGAAAATGGCCAGAGTGGCCAACGTGGGCCGGCTGAGCGGCATTACCACGCGCGAGTACGTCATGAACGGGTTGCATCCGTCGATGCGCGCGGCGTCCTCCAACTCGTCAGGGATCGTCTTGAAGTGCTGGCGCATCAGGAAAATGCCCCACGCGCCCCCAAAGAGCGCCGGGATGATCAACGGGTAGAACGTGTTGATCCAACCGGCCTGTCGGAAGAGGATAAACGTGGGCAGCATAGTGACCACGCCTGGGATCATCATAGTGCCCAACAACGCGAAGAACAACGTGTCGCGCCCCGGAAACCGCAGCTTGGCGAATGCGTAAGCGGACAAGCTTGTGGTGAACAGCCCGCCGATGAGCGCCGTAAGCGTGATGAACAGCGTGTTGCGAACGCCCTGGAAGAACGGCACGCTGCGGATGACCTCGGTGTAGTTCTCCCACGCCGGAGCGAGGCGCGTTTCCCGCACCACCGATGACGCCGGCGCCCACTGGAGGTCCGCGGCGCCCGGCAGGCGAATCTGGCTGCGGCCGTGGTCATTGTCCACCAACGGCTGCTCGATCTTCACCTTCGCCCCGCCGGCCGGCTGGTAGAAGTAGAAGGTCTGCCGGGGCAGCCATTCGGGCGTGGGCGTGAAGATATTGCCTTCCGTCTTCAGGGAGGTAGAGAACATCCAGACGAACGGAGCCACCATCAACACGCTTCCGGCGAGCATGAGGATATGGGTGATCACGTTCCAGAACGCGGTGCGGCGCCTCTGAGACTCATACCGGTTGGCCATGTCAGTTGCTCTCGTAGTAGACCCACCGCTTCGCCAGTTGGAACTGGCACACGGTGATGAGGATGATGATCACGCCGAGCACCCATGCCAGGGCCGACGCATAGCCCATGCGGTAATACGTGAACGCCTGCTGCCACAGGTAGAACATGTAGCTGGTGCTGGCGTGTTCGGGGCCGCCCTGGGTCATGATGTAGATCTGGCCGAAGTACTGCATCGCGCCGATAGCGCCCATGATCGAGATGAAGAAGGTCGTGGGGGTGAGCATCGGCCAGGTAACGTGCCAGAACTGCTGGCGGGCCGTGGCGCCGTCGATGGACGCCGCCTCATAGAGGCTCTGCGGAACGCCCTGCAAGCCGGCCAGGAAGAGGATCATATTCGGACCCAGCCCGCCCCAGATGCCCATCAAGATGAGCGCCGGCTTCACCCACAGAGGGTTCTGGAGCCACTCCGGCCCGGCGATGCCTACCTTCAACAGGTACATGTTCAGCAGGCCCTTCTCCGGGTTGAAGATCCACTGCCACAACAGGGAGACGGCCACGATGGAGGAGACGCTGGGCAGATAGTAGATCGCGCGGTACCAGTTGATGCCGCGGATCTTGCGGTTCAGCGCGAGGGCCAGCAGCAAAGAGAGCGCCATCCCGATGGGGACGCCGATAAAGAACACCAGCGTGTTGACGAAGCTCTGAAGCACGATCGGGTCATGCGACACGCGCGCGAAATTAGTGAATCCCGCCCAGCGCGGGTCGCGGAACATGTCCCACTTCGCGAACGCCAGAAGCAGTGACATGACGATGGGGATCAGGCCGAAGATGAGGAAGCCCAACAGCGGGGCGGCGGCGAAGAGGTAGCCCCACATCGCCTCCTTGCGCGCCAGCGAGCCGGGCCGCGGGCTCGCGGCGGCTTTGCGCCCGGCCGTTACTGATCCTGCTGCCATGCGTTGTCCAGGCCTTTCTGCACGTAGGGCTTCATGCGTTGTAGCCCTTGCTCGGCGGTGAGGTCACCCTGCCAGACGTACGGGATGCGCTGCCAAAACTCATCCAGCCATTCATTCGTCGGCGCCAGCGTGGCGAGGCCCGGCCGCTGCACCCGGGCGGCGGGGATAAAGACCTCGGCGTGCGCCGGCCGCTGGTTGCGCTGGAGGAACACCGGGGTGTTCGCCAGCTCCATCTGGTTGGGGATCTGGAAGCCCTGCAGGGCCTGCACCTTCTGGCCGTGCGGACCCGACAGGAACTCCACGAACTTCCAGGCCAGATCTTTGTTGGGGCACGATTTAGCGATCGCCAGCCCAACGCTGCCAGACCAGCCCGCCTCCCGGCGCGTGCGCGGGCTCACCGGGATCGGCGCCACATCCCAGTCAAACGAAAGCGTCCGATAGTGCGGCACGTTCCACCGCCCCGCGAACAGGCATGCCAGCCTTCCGGTATCGAACATCGGGCCCGGGTCGAAGGAACGGGTTTGGCGGGGCGAGGGCGCGCAATGGTTGCGCAGCGCCAGGTCCGCCACCCACTGAATGGCTTCCACGGTTCGCGGGTCGTCCGCCGCCACGAAGCGCCGGCCATCGGGGCTGAGGAACTCGCCGCCGTTGGACCACACGGCCGCCTCCATGGGGAAGCTCGCGGCGCCGAATTGCTCGATCACGCCGGGATGGCGCCGGTCCGCAACGGTGAGCTTCTTCCAGACGTCAACGGCCTCGCTCCACGTCATGGGTTGCGTCGGCGAGGGGTAGGGGAGCCCGGCCTTTCGGAACAGGTCCTTGTTGTAGAACATGGCGAACGGGCCGATGTCCTTCGGCAGCGCATATTGCGTTCCGCGTCCAAGGCGCTGGCCGTCGTACTGATACCGGGAGAGGGCGCTTGGCCAGAACCCGCCCTTGCGGATAACCTTGGAGTGAGCCACATAGCCGGTCAGCGGCGTCATGGTCTGTTTCACAACGAAGGCCGGGAAATCGCCATCCGGGATATAGAACACGTCCGGCGGCGTGCCGCCGGCCATCATGATCTGGAGCTTCTGGATGTAGTTCTGGGGAATGACAATGTAGCGCACGTGGACGCCGGGGTTCTCTTTTTCGAACTCTGCCACGAGGCGCGTGAAGACGTCCTTCTCCTCGGGGCCGCCCCAGCCCGTGAAGATGATCTCGTTGGGCTGGCGGTTCCAACCGGCGCCCGTCCGATCGGCGACGCCGAGGACGGCGGCGATCAGTGCGGCGCTGAACAGGAGCAGGCTTACCACGTACGCGGGAAACAAGGAGCGATTTGGGTCTCGCATGACGCCTCTTCGGGTTCTCAGCGGGATGCTGAAGGGTTATGCCCAACAGACGATAGTTATGCCTTGGTAGTATCATAGCCAAATCGCTCCCGGCCGATACAAGCGACATATCATCGAAACATGCGGGGCCTCGTGCGCGTATAATATGCGAACTCTTGCATACAAAGCCAGCTCAGCGGAGGAACTCGGCGATGAAAGAACGTTTCACTGAGGAAGAGGCCCACGCCATCTTGAACCTGGCCGTGGAGCAGGCCGCATCCAGCGGCAAGATCACGCGCCAGCAGTTGGAGTCGATCGCCGGCGAGATCGGCATCGCGACGGAAGATCTCGCCCGCGCCGAACACGAGTGGAGCGCCATGCAAGCGCTAGAAGCCGATCGCCTGGCTTACAGAGCGGACCGCCGGCGCGGTTTCTATTCACACCTGGCCGGCTATGGCCTGAGCGCCGGATTCCTGTTCACCCTCAATGCCATCGTTTCGCCAGATTACTGGTGGGCGGTGTTCCCGCTGCTGGCGTGGGGGCTGGGGCTCTCCTTCCACGGCCTGTGCGCCCTGCGCGAGTCCGGCGGCGAGTATGATCGAGGCTTCGCTTTGTGGCGCGCGCGACGACAACTGAAGCTCAGAGGGTAAGGGCGCCATTTTGATCTAGGGTTATTGAAGAACCTGGCGCAGCGCGCTGGAGGGAGAGACAAGGGATGAAGGATCACTATACCGAGGAAGAGGCGCAATCGATCCTGTCACGGGCGGTGGAGCGGCATGCCGTAACGGGCGGGATGACGCGTGACCAGTTGCAGGCCATCGCCGCCGAGATTGGAGTTTCAAACGAGGCGCTGGTTCAAGCCGAGCACGATTGCGAGGCGGAGCGGGGCTCTCGCGAGGAGCGCCTGGCCTTCGAAACGCACCAGCGCAACGAGTTCATGTCCCACGCCATTCAGATGGCCGCCATCGCCGCCTTCCTGTTCGCGATGGACCTGTACATGGCCCATCGGATCACATGGTCCGTGTTCCCCATACTCGGAATGGCGCTTTCGGTTGCCCTCAAAGGCCGGGTTCTGCTCGTTCGCGGCGGCGAAGACTACGAGAAGGACTACATGGAGTGGCGCGCCAAGCGCCTGGCCAGCCGGATGTAACGGCGACCGGCGGCCCGCCAGGGCCAAGTTAGGGTGATGCTGTGAGTCTGTGTATCCCACAACAACACGTCACCCCGAGCTTGCGAGGGGTCTCGGCCTGACGCCCCTCCCGGAGTCGCGTGATCAAGCACCCAGACACGGCATTGGATGGGTGCTTGATCACGTTTCGCGCTTTGATCGGTCAGGCCGAGACCCCTCGCAAGCTCGGGGTGACGTGGGATGATTGGCTGACGCCAAACTGACACCTGTTCCCTAACTTGCCGCCAGGGGCCGCCGGCCGCCGCAATGGGGTCAACCGAGGTAGATCTTGCGGGCGGCAGCCCCATACTGCTTCTCGAAGGCGGCGCCGTCGAACCCGGGGTCATCCGCGGGAATGTCGGTCAACGCCACCGGATGCCCATCACGCTCGTCGCGTGAAACGCGCCCTGCCAGCATGATCTTCACGGACTCGGTGATCTCCGAAACCGGCACGATCTCCGAGGCTCCGCTCTCCACCGCGTCACAGAGGCGTTCCAGCAGCGCCCGGTAGATCTGGTTCGTGTCGATGCGGAACTGATACGTGGTCTTGGTGGTCGTGATCACCATCTCGAATGGCTGCCATGTTCCGTGACAGGTCTGGAACGTGGCGCTGCGCCCGTCTTCGTACTGGATGAAGTAGGTCTCGGTGCGCTTGCCGCCGGCCTCGCCCGCGCCGCAGAAGCGAGCGCTCTCGGCGCCCGGCCCCATCAGCCCGCCAATGCCCTCCACGATGTGGCACGCGTAGTCAAACTCGTTGACCCCCGCGGTGCCGAACACGGAGATCACCTCGCCGCGCTCTTCAACCGGGATGGCCAGGAAGTCACGGATCTCGTATGCGTAGCGCACGGAGGAGCAGCCGAGGATCTTGGCGCCGGACGCCGCCAGCGCCTCCACCTTCGCGCAGTCGCTGATCTTGCCGACGAACGGCTTGTCGATGAATACGTACTTGCCCGCGTCGATGAAGGGTTGGGCGTACTTGAGGTGGGAATCCCAGTCGGTCCCCTGGACGAACCCCACGTCGACCATCTGGGCCATCTCCTCCACGGTGGAGCACCGCTTCTCCAACTCGTGGTTGGCGATAAAGGCCTCCACTTCGTCGTCCTCGCGGAAGGAATCGTTGTATAGCGCCACGTAACGGGCGCGGGTCCCTTCTCGCAGGATGCCGGAAAAGGCGAGAGGGTGAGAGGTATCGAAGTTCACGCAGCCAATGCGAATCATGTGTGCGGCGCCTCCTGCGCGCCGTTGCAGTACCATGCGACCACTTTTTCGAAGGCGGCCGCCGTTTCCAGCAGATCGGTGTCGGTATAGGCCTCATTGACGGCCAGCACAACCGAAGTGCCAAGTATTTCCTCTGCCGCGGGGCAGAGACCTTTGCGATACGTGCGCCCGTCGTACGGGTGCATCCCGCGCGCGAACGCGAGGTGATCGGCGAAAATCGGATACGTATACACCGGTTGGCCGATGTAGTGCGCGAATGCAGGCAACCCCTCCTCGCGCAGCGCGGCGGCGAACCCGTCCGCGTCAACGCCCAATACGCTCGGCTCCACGCGGAGCATGTAGAACCACCAGGACGGGTTGGCGCCCACCGTGGGAAGCGGCGGAAGGATCCCCGGAAGCCCCATCAGGCGGCGCGAAAGCGCCTCGCACCAGGCCCGACGCCGCTCCACGATGCCGCCCAGCTTTCGCATCTGCGCCACCGCCACGGCGCCCTGCAGTTCCGTCATGCGATAGTTGTTCGCCAGGAAGGTCGGGTTTCGCGACGTGGCGGACGGGCTGCGGTCGTAGCACTTGTCCGTGGCCAGGCGAAGCCGATGCGCCACGGCCTCGTCATCGGTGATGCAGATGCCGCCGTCGCCGCAGGCGACGTGTTTGAACTCGTTGAAGCTGAAGCAGCCAACAGCGCCGAAGCGGCCAACGGATTTGCCGCCGACCGTGGCGCCGTGCGCCTGCGCGGCGTCCTCGATCAGCGTTATGTGCTGACGGTCGCAGATGGTCCGCAGCGCCTGAACATCGCAAGCGTTTCCCCAGAGGTGAACGGCCACCACGGCCGTGGTGCGCACCGAGATGGCGGCTTCCACCGCGGTCGGGTCCAGGCAGTAGGTGCGCGGATCCAGGTCCGCAAATACTGGGATGGCGCCTTGGTAGAGGATGGGGATCACGCTGCCCATGTCCGTGATGGGCGCCACGATCACTTCGTCGCCGGGGGAGATGCCGGCGGCGATCATGGCGGCGTGTATGGCCGCCGTTCCACTGGATGTGGCCACGGCGTGGGCCGCGCCCGTGAAATCCGCGAAGGCGGCCTCCAGGTCAGTAACCTTGTGGCCGTGCGCGTAGAAGAGGCTGCCCTGCTCCAGCGCCTCCTTCAATTCGGCCAGTTCCTCTTCGCCGTAGCGGTTCGCCTTTCCGTAGGGGGTCACCTTCGCCGGCTGACCGCCGGCAATGGCGGGTTTCTCAACTCTCATGGCGCTACCCTCCCGATAGCGAGCCTGTGCTCGCTCTCCATGTCCAGGACGGCCGTCTGGAAACGGAACCCCCAGCGAACCACGGCGCCGTCTTCCGCGGTTGCGCCATCCACGCTGACCCGCGCGGCGGACGGGGCCAGCCACATGAGCGTGGCGCCCTCCAACCGCCCGGGCGTCGTAACCATTACCGAAGCGCCGCCCGGCCGCTGCGAATATCCGCTCCAAACCACGGCGCGACGCGCGCGCTCCCACGCCTCGATGCGGCGCGCCGTCCACCACTCGAACCCCTTCATCCGCGCCGCCCCAACCGCCCCTCGTAAGGCGTCCTCCACACCCGGCTTGTCGATATGCGCCGGGTGAAAGAGGAGGTGCAGAATCCCGTGATGCCGCTCGGCTGCCTCCAGAAGGGGGGAAAGCAGCTCACGCGGCGCGAACACCATCAGGTCCTGCGAGAGAGTGGGCAGCTCGAGGATATCCAGCGTCGACCCGTCCGGCGCAATGGGACGGTACGGGTGGCACGTTCCGAAGTTGAAGCCGGCCTCGCCCGTTTTGGAGGCGCCCTTGCTCTCATCCAGCCGGATGCCGCGCGCGATGAGCCACTCGAAGAACTCCGTGTCGCCTTCCCAGCGCAGGTAGTGGTTCTTGTTGGTAACCGGCGCGTCGCCCTGGAAGCTGCCAACCAGTTCCGAATGCTGCCGATCGAACTCGGCCTCGGTGAAGGGGCAGCCTTCGGTCATCGCATCGAAGTGGGTCGCCAGTTCGTGCCCCGCGGCGCGGATGGCGGTCATCAGATCCGGCGGGTACCCCGGCAGGACGATGCACCACGTGGACGCGAGGTCCAGCGAACGCAGCGCGTCCAGCATCCGTCGGGCTTTCCCGGGCTCGTTCAGGTCCGAATCGTGGGAAAGGTGCGCCAGGGCGGAAACGTTGCGCGGATAGAGCCACAGCACCGGCAGGCTGACGCCCGCGCCGCTGGCCAGGTAGAAGAGGGCCCGCAGCAGCAGCTCCGCCCACTGGTCCGCCACCGGCTGCGAGAACACGTTGAGGCCCGGCACGCCGCGCAGCGGCAGGCGGTCGAAGTGCCAGTCCAGCGCGGCGCCGTCATCGGACTTCAGGACGTCGTCGCAGATCGCCGCCGTCCCATCCGGGGAGGACACTCCGTCGCGCGTCGCGCCCACACCCTGCCGGATGCGGACCACGGCGCCGGTGATGTCCGGCGCAACGAGCAAGCAGTGCCCCTGGCCGGGGCCCGTCTCCACCAGCGCGGCCCGACGCGTGTGGCGCTGGTGGGCGTCCGAAACGCCGGCCAGCGGACGATCGTGCGGGCGCACGGGCAGGCCGTTGAAGAAGTGCAGCGGGATTTCGAGGTGAGCCAGCACCGGATGGAGGCGATGGTCCACGGTCAGGTATCCCTCTCCCAGCGTCCCGCCGCCGCCGCCCCATACCGAGTAGGCCGGCGCCTCCACCTCAACGTCCAGGAGGTCCGCCAGGCCGCACGTACCGGCCACCGCCAGCCACGCGCCGCCCGCAAGCACCCAACGCCGCAGGGCGGCGCGCGCTTCCTCTTTCAGATCCGCATCGCCCACCGTCAGCAACACGCGATACCGGGGCAGCGCGCTGGGCAGATCATCGACCGCCATTGTGTCGTAGCAGACGCCGGCGTGACCCAGGATCTCATGGATGGCCTGGGGATACGCCGCCGTGCGCGCCGCGTTCGGCGCGGGAGGCGGCATCACGCAGACGGCAAGCGGCGATCCGGGGATGGGCTGTTCGATCATCGCTTCTCCTCCGCCGCGCGGGCGCAATACACGTCCACGCCGCACGATACGTACACGGCGCCACTCGGGCTGACTTCGAGGTGGTCCACGGCTTCCGGCAGCGCGGAAATCACAGTGGCGCGGCCGGAGAGCAGGTCTAGGCTCATCACATCCTTGCCGCTGCCGTAGTAGTAGGAACCGTCCCCGGGCGCAACTCCGTCCAGGCTTGAGGCAGGCGGAGCCCCCGGCAGCCCCTCCACGAGCTCCTGTTTCTCGGTGTCGAACACGGTGACGCGCCCGTCCACCAGCATCGCCAGCCGCTTCGCCGCTGGGTCAACCGCGAGCGCGCGAATGGACTGCGCGCCCGGGAACTCGCGGCGATATGTAACCGCGTGGGTTTGCAGGTCCAGCGCGCCGAAGCGGGCGGATTCACCGGGCTTCACGCGAAGGCCGTTCGCATCGCGCGACGTGCCCAGATAGATGTGGCTCACATCCGCCGCCACGCCGCACACCGTCTGCTCGCCCAGCGGGTTCTCAACGACGACCGTCTTCCCGCTGGCTGGGTCGGTAATCCCCAGCGCGCCTCCATATGTACCGTAACGCGCCATCCAACCGGAGTAGAGCTTGCCGTCGGGGCCAAGCCGCACGCCGCCGCTGGGACGGATGTAGCCCGGAGCCACCGTGGCAATCGTTCGCGGGTTCCGATGGCCGAACTGGTCCCACGGCCGGTCGGTATCGTACCGGATGATCTCACCGCCCGCGTAAGAGACCAGATAGGCCGAGGCGCCGACGAACGCCGCGTCGAACACTTCGCCGCCGTGGTTGCTCACGGCGCCGGTGTTCGCGTACTTGCGCGTGGTCGGGTCCAGCCAGAAGACTGTTTGGCCGAACGTGGGGCCGCCCCAGAGGCGTCCCTTCGGACCCATTCGGAGGAAGTGCGTGGGCCGTGGCGCGGCCTCCACCGGGATGCGCTTCAAGCGCAGCGTCTTGTCGCCCGGGCGCACAACCGCGTAATCCTGTCCACGGAGCACCAGAACGCTGCCGTCGGAGGCCGCGGCGAGGAATTCGCCGCCGTTCAGGTTGATGTCCGCAACCAGCGTGAGAGCCTTCTCGCCAGGCCGGAAACGATACAGAGAGCTGCCCTGCTGGAGATACAACGTGCCGGCGCTCGTCAGGTTCAGCGACACGGCCCAGGCGCTTTTGCCCGGCGGCGTCGGAAAGGGCAGCGGATTCAGCGGCTTCAGATCCCGGTCGAACGCCTGCCGTTCGGCCACGAAGCAGCCGTTCCAGGTAACGCCCTGAGCCACGGAGCCCAGCGGGCCCGGCGCCGGCGTGAACTTCTTCGTGTCCGGGTCGAAAACCAGGGTCGTCTCCCGGTCGGTGATGTAGTGACAGAGGATGCGGCCGTCCGGAAGGGCGGACACGTGGCGGAGGTAGAGGTTCGGGGGGGCCGCATTGCCAAGGTCCTCAACGGCGTAGGTCGTCAGGTCCAGCGCGCCGAGCTTGCCGCCCGGATAGGTTCCGCCGTAGAGGCGGCCGTCCTTGCCCAGCGCCTGGTTCCAGATGTACCCCTCGCCGGGGAAGGCAATCTCGCGCGTGAACGCCATCTTCTCCAGATCGAAGACCATGAAGCGGCCATCGTAATACGTGCCCACCACCAGCCGACGGCCCGGGACCTCATTCAGCGCCCAGGAGCCGTCTCCCGCCGGAGCGCGATACGCCGTTCCGGCGTTGCGGTGGAAGTCGATGAACAGCAATTCGCAGCGCGTGTTCTCGTTCATGTTGGTGAGCGCCAGGCGTTCCGATCCGGTCTTCGGGTCCTTCACGGTGATGCCCGCCAGAACGTTCATCGAGCGGCACGGGCGGCCAAGATGCTGAACCTTGCCGCTCGCCGCCCCGGTTATCGCCACGCTGCACCCCATCGCCAACAAGAAGCCTTTCCGTGTGCGCATCGGAGCCTCCGTCCGCCGTTCAGCGCGCCTGCCGGAAGCGCGCGGTTCCGGTTACGTCAGCAGTTCTCCCGGCCTTCTTCCAGCGTCCTCCGGACCACCGCTCCACCGGCCATGGGAACCCAACCCGGCACGGGCCGTTCGCGCGCGCCGTCCATTCGCCGCCCGCCTCGCGCGAGAGCGACGCGGCTGCATCCATCTCCACGGTGTCGCCGGCCTGAACGTCGTACACGGTGAACGCCGCTCCGGCGTCGGCCTTCGGCCCGGCCACGCGTAGGCCCTTGAACCCGCTCACCGCCAGTATGTGACCTGTCGCTTTGCCATACGCAACCCGTTTGCCATCCATCGCTCGCGTGGGCGTCTCCTGCACGTTGGCGTACGGCAGAGGCGCGGAAGACGTAAAGCCGCCGTCCTTCACGCCCTCAACGCGGCCACGCGCCAGCGTGATGTCCGAGCGCAAGGGGGTCACGACGCCATCCGGACTGGCCCTGCCCACCCGGTAGGTGGTCGCGCGCGCGTATCCCTTGCCGCGCACCACCAGCAGGCTGCCGGCAGCGGCACGGGAAAGGGGAGGGCTGACTCGGAAGGCGCCCGAAGCATCATCGACGCCGGCGATGACGCCCCGGTAGCGCGGCGCGGCGATCTCCAGCGCGAACCCGTCCGATGCGAGGCGCGGGCCACCGGAGAGGACCAGCGCATCCAGCGCCCCGCCCCGATGGCGGACGATGCCGAGGCCGGCCTTCAGGCCCGGCGCCGGCGCGTGGCGCGCGTCCAGGATGCGGTCCTCCCGATCCCCGGAGCGCACCGTCAGCCCCGCCGCGCGGCCGTCCTCGAGGATGGGCTCCACGCTGGTTACCGGGCACTCGGCCCCGCCCGCCGCCATCACGAAGGCAAAGCGCGAGCGCACCGGGGCCGTTCCGGCCGGGTCGCCCCGGCGCGCAACGACCCACTGCATCTTGTCGGCCCCGGTGAGCGTGGGCCCGGCGGCCGTGATGACCTTCTGCGATCCCTCGGGCAAGGCGAAGACGCGCAGCAAGTAGCGTTCACCCTTCTCCTCGAAGCGCCAATCCGCCGTCCATGGCGCGTGCGTGTCCACAGCCTTCACGTCGTAGAGGAACCCGTAGCCGTTTCCGGGCGGCGCGAACCACCACGGGTTCTCCGGGACCTCATCCGTTACGCCCGGCAGCTTGCGGATCACGCCGCCGGCGGTCAGGCGCTCACCCCAGGCGCGGCCAAAAGCGTTGTAGGAGGCGCTCCGGTTCGCCGGGTCCAACGCCGCCAGAGTCCACACGCCGGGGATAGGGGCGACCGGCGCCGAGATCTCGAAGGATCCGCCGTCGCCCACAGGCCGCGCGTGGAACGAGTAGTCATGCACGTGGCCGCCGTCCACGTCGAAGAGGTCCACCCAATAGGATGCCTCCGGCGAAACGTCCACCTGCATCACGAGGCGGCGGTAGTCGCGCACGCCGTCGGACCGCGGGAACATGCCGGTGAGGCTCGTCTCCGCCCAGCAGACGCTGGGGCCCGCGTAGAACCGTTCAACCGCGCCGCCGGGGCCCGTGCGGAATAGCATCCCGGACGCGCTCGCGTCCTGATTCACGACCACGAGGTTGTGGGCGATCGCCTGCGTGGCCCAGCCGAGGTGCACGTGGTTCCCGAAGATGCCGTAGCCGATGTCGCCGGAGAGGGCGCGGCCCTGCGCGAAGAGCAGCAGGCCGGCCTCGTCGTTGTGGGAGTGGGGCAGGTTGGAGCCCGAACGCAGCACGGCGCCGCGCCGGTTGGCGCCTTCGCCGCTGCGCAGGAAGACGAGGCTCGTGTTGTTCATCAGGTCCGGCGCGTCGGCCTCAGGCCGCGCCCCGCCGGCCGGAAGGACATCCGGCTGATGGTACAGCGCCCAGGTGGAGTGCGACGCGCCCTCCGCCGACGCGGCGCCGGCCGCGACCACGGCGCGGGCGCGCTCCCGGACGGAGGCATCCGTGGAGAGGGCCATGAACCGTTCCGCCTGCTCGAACTCCTCGGGCACAAAGGGCCGTCCGGCCTTGAGCCACGCCGCCGTATCCCAGTGGTTGTTGCCGAAGGTGGGCTGGCGGCCGAGGATGTCTAGGCGGTCCGGGGCATCCAGGGTGAGGCGCGCAAGGCGCCGGTTGTTGAACAGGTTGCCGCCGTACGGCAGATCCGCCCGGCGCGGCATCTTCAGCTCCTCCGGATAGCGTTCCGGATCATACGCGGCCAGAGCGTCCGCCATGGAGATGAACACGCTCCGCGTAAAGGCGGTATAGGAGAGCGACGTCTCATAGTAGAGGCCGTCGCGGTCGATGGTATTGTCCAGGAATGCCGCGGCGGACTGCGCGCCCCAGCGCACGTAGTCCGGCTCGCCGAACAGGATGCCGGCGACCAGCAAACCGCGCACGCTGTCCGCCTCGTGATTATGCAGCGTGCGCAGGTTCCCGTTGCGCGTGTCGAACGGCACGAACATGTAGTTCTCATACAGCCCCTGCCGGATGTTCATCCAGATCGTGCGACCTGGGCGGGTGGGGGAGTCCGCCTGGAAATCCGGCGCGTTGCCGCAGAGGTCCAGCGCGCGGGCGAGGCAGATCTGCGCGCGGAAGACGATGCTGGTGAGGTGCTGCAGCCGGCCCATATCAACATTCAGATCCGAGGTGAAATCCCGGGGGCCTTTGGTCCGCGGAGCGAGGGTGCCCAAGGCGTCCGCAATGACGGCCAGCTTATGGGCGTAGCGGGAATCGCCCGTCAGCGCGTAGGCGTCGCCCAGGTTCGTTACGGCGGAGGCATCGGGCTGGAAGGCGCTCCACATGCTGTCCGCCACGAACGCGTTCCAGACGCCGCGCAGGAAGTAGGTCTGTCCGTTCACCTTCACGCCGTCGCCCTTGTCGTCGTACGCGGGTTCCGGGCGGTTCAGGCTGAAGGCCTTGTGGCATTGGGGGCACACAAGGATCTTGGGCCGATCCAGCCGGCAGACGTTGGCGCCGAAGTTCTTCCATGGCTTCCCGCATGCGGGGCAGCCCGCAATGCCGTAGGCGAAGCGCGAACCGGGCGGAGGCAGGATCGCCCGGATCCACGCGTCGTCGCGCCGCAGCCAGGCGTCGGCAATGGAGAGTATTTGGGCCTTGCGGGCCTTCGCCCACGGAAGCGTTTCCGCGCGGCGGCGGGCGGCCTCAACGTCGGCGCGCGAGGCGAAGATGCCGGTTCGCGGCTCCGGCGCCGGTCCGGCGCGCCCCGCCGATGCAAGAAGCGCCGCAGCGGCGCAGAGAGCCATCCAGTTTGCCATCCGTTCCCCCCTGGCGAAGCGACGTTGCTCCGCCGATTAGCGGCCGCCCATCCCACTGGTGACGATGCCCTCCACGAAGTACTTCTGCGCCGCGAAGAAGATCACCAGGATGGGCGCAAGCACGGCCACGCTGGCGGCCATCAGCAGATGGTATTCCGTTCCGTGCAGGCTCTTGAATGCGGTCAGGCCAACGGCCAGCGTCTTCTTCTCGATGCTCTGCGTGTAGATCAATGGCCCCAGAAAGTCGTTCCAGCTCCCGAGGAAGGCGAACAGGCCCACCGTGGTGAGCGCCGGCTTCGAGAGCGGCATGATCACCTGACGCAGCACCTGGAAGCGACTGGCCCCGTCCAGAAAGGCCGCCTCGTCCAGCTCAGTCGGGATGGTCATGAAGAACTGGCGCAGCAGGAAGATGAAGAACGCTCCGCCGCCGAACCAGGCAGGCACGATGAGCGGCTTCAGGCTGTCGATCCAGTGGGGGATCGTGAACAGAATGAAGGCCGGGATCATCGTCACCTGCGGCGGCAGCATCATCGTGGAGAGCAACAGGAGGAACACGGTGTCGCGGAACGGGAACTTCAGGCGCGCGAACGCGTAGGCCACGCTGCACGCCGAGAGCACCTGGCCCATCGTGGCCAGCACCGCCACAATGAGCGTGTTCTTCAGAAACACCGCGAAGGGCAGCACCGTCAGCGCCTCGCGGTAGTTGCTCCACGCCGGGTGCGGCGGAAACAGCGGCCGAGCGCGGTTCAACACCTCGTCCGCCGGCGTGACGCTGGTTCCCAGCATCCAGATGAACGGGTAGGCGAACAGGAAAGACAGCGCGATCAGCGCAACGTACCGCAGCGCCGTTGTGGCCATCTGTCCGCGGCTCCGGCGCGCCCTATCCATAGTGCACCCACCTCGGCGCCATCTTCATCTGGAACACGGTGAGGCCCAGCACGATGGCGAACAGGATCCAGGCCATGGCCGAGGCATACCCCATGTTGAAGTACACGAAGGCCCGGTTGAACAGGTAGTAGACGTAGAACATGGTGGAGTTGCTGGGCCCGCCGCCGGTGAGAACAAAGCTGGCGGCGAAAACCTGGAAGCTCCCGATCGTGGTCATGATCACGTTGAAGAAAATGGTGGGCGAGAGCATCGGCAGCGTCACGTGGAGGAAACGCGCCGCCGGCCCGGCGCCGTCCATGTCGGCCGCCTCATAGAGGCTGGCGGGGATGCCCTGCAGGCCGGCGAGGTAGATGAGCATCGTGCCGCCAACGGCCCAGCACGCCATGATGATGAGCGCCGGCTTGCTCCAGCGCGGGTCGAGCAGCCAGCCCGGCGGGTTGGCGACGAAATGGCGCAGGAAACGGTTCAGCAGGCCGGTTTCGGGCTCGTAGATGGCGCTCCAAAGCGTAAACGTGGCCACGCCCTGCGTGAGCGTGGGCAGGTAGAACAGCGTGCGGAAGACGCCCATGAACCGAACCTTCTGGTTCAACATGGTCGCCATCCACAGCGCCATCAGGTTCGAGAGCGGCAGGAAAAAGGCCACGTAGTAGAGCGTGTTCGCCAGGGATTTGCCGATCAGCGGGTCCTGGCAGATGCGCTGATAGTTGCCCAACCCCACGAACTTCGCCGGGCTGATGACGTCCCACTTGAAGAACGACAGCCCCAGCGAAAACAGCACGGGCCCGGCCGTGAAGATGAGAAACCCCACGATCCACGGCGAGAGGTAGGCCATGGCCTCCCACGTCTCGCGCCGCTCTCGCGCCGTCAAGGCCGTTCCTCCTGCCCAGCGGCTCTCGATGGTGGCGGCATGCTAGAACACCTTCCCCTGGACGGCATCGTTTACTTCCTTCGTGAAGTCGCGGCAGGCGGCGTCTACCGGCTTCAGGCCGAGGAAGGCGTCGTGCATATTGTCGGCGGCGGCGTTGAACTCGGCGATCTGAGGCGGAAACGGCGCGGTGCGCCCGTAGCGAACGGCCTCAAGGAAGTAGATGTCGTGCTCCGGCGTCTTCGGGTCTACCGGGCGTCTGGCGATCGCCTCCGCGGCGGGCCTGTAGGCGGGAAGCGCATTTCCGGCCTCCTGGTTGATGCGCGCTCCCTCGGGCCCCGACAGGAACTTCAGGAACTCCCAGGCCTCCTTCGGATGCTTCGTGGACCGGAGGATGCAGTTGCCGCCCCAGATGAAGGTGGTGGCCTGGCGTTTGCCGCGCGGCATGGGCGCCAGGTCCCATCGGAACGGCAGGCCCTTGCCCTTGAGGAAGCGCTTATAGCAGAACCGGCTGTCCGCGATCATCGCCACGGTCTTCGACGCGAAGAGGTCCTCGAACTCCTGCCCCATGCTCTGGCCCGGGGTAGGGGCCACGTGCTCGGTGGCGGAGAGATCCATATAGAACTTCAGGCCGCCGATGGCCTCGGGCGTGTCCATGGTGCAGCGCTGGAGATCCGGGGTCATGATCTCGCCGCCGTTCATCCAGACCCAAGCCGGCCAGCGGTTGTAGAAGTCGGGGTTGGAGAACCCGAAAACGTCCGTATGCCCGTCCTTGTCCGTATCGTGGGTGAGGGCGCGGCACGCGGCGAGGAAGTCGGCCCAGGTCCAATTGGGCTTCGGGTACGGAACGCGGTAGCGATCGAACAGGTCTTTGTTGTAGAGGATGACGATGGTGGAGAAATCGCTGGGCAGCCCCAGCGTCTGCCCCTTCCACCGAAGGCCGTCCATTACCTGCGGGTAGTAATTCGAGGCCCGAAAGCCCGGATCCTCGCGGATGTAGCGGTCCAGCGGCAGTAGAATGCCCTTCGGCGGGTAGAAGGGGAAGTTCTGTTGGGTAACGTGGAAGAGGTCCGGCGCGATCCCTCCGGCAATGAGCGTAAGGAGTTTGGCATCGTAGCCGTTATCCCCGAGGCTGCTGTTCATCACCACTTTGACGCCCGGGTGCGCACGCTCGAAGGCGGGGATGAGCTTCTTGTTGTAGAGGTCCAGGAACTCCGGGCTGGCGTAGTTGTAGAAGCTCAACGTCACCACGCCTGGCTGCTGTCGCGGCCGCTCGCCGCAGCCGGATGCCAGCAGGGCCGCCGCAAACGCGAGAATGTACGATCGAGTGAGGCTCATATGGTAATGCGGAGATTGGACTCAGGCGCCCCAGTTTTTGGCCGGAAGCGAAAGAAACCGGCTTGGCGGCGTTCCCATCCGTCGAAAATGATTATATAATTATGGGACAATGGAGAGCAACACGCCTCCTGGAAAGAAGCGATTTCAAACTATGGATAATCCTTCCGTACTACTGATGGGCGACGGCCGCGTTCTGGTGGCCGATTGGGAGATGCCGCAACCCGCGCCCCGACAAGCGCTGGTGCGCATCCTCGCCGGAGCCGTTTCCACCGGCACCGAGACCACCGGCATCAAACAACTCAGCCGCAGCCCGGAGCCCCAGCGCCAGCCATGGCGGATGGGCTACTCGGATGCCGGCGTTGTGGTGGCCGTGGGCAGTGACTACCGAGGGCCCGCCGTCGGCACGATGGTCGCTTGCTACGGCGGCCCCTATGTGGGCCACTCCACCTATTGCGCCGTGGGGCAGCATCTGCTGGCTGCCACCACCCTGCCTATGGAACAGGCCGCCTTCAACGGCATCGGCGCCGTGGCCGTCCACGGCGTGCGCCAGGCCGAGGTTCAGTTGGGGCAGCGCGTCGGCGTTGTGGGCCTCGGCGTGTTGGGGCAGTTCGTTGCCCAGTTCGCCCGCGCCGCCGGAGCCTTCGTTCTGGCCTCCGACCCGCTGTCCTCACGGCGCGACATCGCCAAATCCCTGGGCGCCGACGCCGTCACGTCGCCGGACGATTTCGTTCAAGCCGCGATGGACTGCACCGATGGTGACGGCCTGGATGCCGTGATCGTGGTTGCCGGCACGCCGGATTCCTCCGCGCCGGCCCGCCAGGCGTTGGATACCCTGCGTTTCCGCGGACGCCTGCAGATTGTAGGCAACGTGCGCACCGAGTGGGATCGCGAGCCGCTGTTCCAAAAGGAGGCCGTGGTGCAGGTGGCCCGCGCCGCCGGACCCGGCCGCTATGCGCCGGAGTACGAGCTGGATGGCTACGACTACCCCAAGGGTTTCGTGCCGTGGACCGAAGGCCGCAATGTTCGGACCTTCGTAGACTTCGCTGAGGCGGGTCGCATCCAGGTTGCTCCCCTCATCTCGAAGGCCCTTCCTCTGGACGAGGCCCCGGCCGCTTATAAGGCCCTCATCGACCAACCCAATGACCACCTGGCCATCGTCTTGAAGTTCCCGCCAGCCTGACCGGAGCCCCGAACAAATCCATGAGCACATTGATCGCCGAACAAGAGAGCCTTATGCCGCCCCAGGCTGAAGCCGAACTGGACGAGCTTCTTAGCCGTCCCTCATCCGCCGTCGTGGAGACGATGCGTCGCGTCCCCGGCGACGTCTTGGTGCTGGGCGCCAGCGGCAAAATGGGACCCACTCTCACGCGCATGCTGCGCCGCGCCAAGGATGCGGCTGGCGACTCCGGCCGCGTGCTGGCCGCCGCGCGGTTCAGTAACCCCGCCGCCGCCGCCGCCCTTCACTCGCACGGCATTGAGACTGTCGCCGCGGACCTGATGAACCCACAAGACGTTCGCCTACTCCCTGAGGTCCCCAGCATTATCTTCATGGCCGGCCAGAAGTTCGGCACCGCGGACAATCCGGAACAGGCCTGGGCCATGAATACGGTGATGCCGGCGTATGTGGCGGATCGCTTCGCGGGAGTGCGCCAGGTCATCTTCTCCACCGGATGCGTGTACCCAAACGTGCCCGCCGCATCGAAGGGCTCTCACGAAACCGACGATCTCGGCCCCGTGGGCGATTACTCCAACTCGTGCGTTGGCCGGGAGCGCGTGTTTACCTTCTTTGCCTTGAAACACCGCAGCCCGCTCTCCGTCTTCCGGTTGAACTACGCCATCGACCTGCGTTACGGCGTGCTGGTGGACATAGCGACGAAGGTGCTGAACGGCAACCCGGTAGACGTCACCATGGGTTACGCCAACGTGATCTGGCAGGGCGACGCCAACGCTCGCGCCATCATGTGCTTGGAGCACGCCGCCTGCCCGCCCTTCATTGTCAACGTTACGGGGTCCAGGACCCTCTCCATTCGCCGCCTGGCCGAGCGTTTCGCCGAGCTATTCGACGTGGAGCCGAACATCATCGGCGAGGAAGCGCCGGAGGCGCTCCTCAGCGATGCCTCGCGGGCCACGAACCTCTTCGGACCGCCAAGCATGCCCGAGGATGTGATGGTGGAGTGGGTGGCCGCCTGGCTGATGCGCGGGGGGCGCACGCTCAACAAACCCACGCATTTCGAGCGCTTCGACGGAAAGTACTGACGCCATGGACCTGCGATCCCACCTTCTGGACGGGCAGGCGATTCCGGCGCAGCCCCTCGCCCTCACCGCCAAGCGCAAACTGGACGAGCGGCGGCAGACCGCGCTCACGCGCTACTACGTGGCCGCCGGCGCCGGCGGACTCGCCGTTGGCGTTCACTCCACGCAGTTCGCCATCCGCGAGCCCCAACACGCCCTCTTCCGGCCCGTCCTGGAGTTGGCGTCGCAAGCCATTGACGAAGCGCTGGGAAAGAACCCGCGCGACTTCATCAAGATCGCCGGCATCTGCGGGCGCACCCCTCAAGCAGTCTGCGAGGCGGAGACCGCGATGGACCTCGGCTATCACGCCGGCCTGCTCAGCCTCGCCGCCTTTGCGGGCGAGGACGACGACACCGTGCTGGCCCACGCGCGCGCCGTGGCGGAGACCATGCCCATCATCGGCTTCTACCTTCAGCCGGCGGTCGGAGGGCGGACCTTCGGCTTCCCGTTCTGGCGGCAGTTCGCCGAGATCCCGAACCTGTTGGCGGTGAAGGTGGCGCCGTTCAACCGCTACCAGACAATTGACGTGGCGCGCGCCGTTGCCGAGACCGGGCGCGACGACGTGGCCCTCTACACCGGCAACGACGACAACATCGTGGTGGACCTATTCACCAAGTTCCGCTTCATTTGCCACGGAAGGGCCCGCGAGCGATTCTTCAGCGGCGGACTGCTGGGCCAGTGGGCCGTGTGGACGTGGCGCGCCGTGCGCCTGCTCGATGAGGCGAAGGTCGCGCGCGCGAAGGGCGCCATGAATCCCGGTTGGCTGACCAAGGCCGCCGCTCTCACGGATGCCAACGCCGCCGTATTCGACGCCGCCAACGGGTTCCGCGGCTGCATCCCCGGCATCCACGAGGTGCTGCGGCGTGAGGGCCTGCTGGCCGGAACCTGGTGCCTGGATGAGAACGAAGCCCTCTCGCCCGGGCAAGCAGACGAGATTGTCCGCGTATCCCGCGCCTATCCGTTCCTCACCGATGATGACTTTGTTCGCGCCCATGTGGACGAATGGCTGAAGTAGGATCAGCCTCTACGGAATCCGCGGCGGGGCCCGCCCCCGCGGCGACGTGAGTATGCTCTCATGAAAACCCTCGTAACGCTCGTACTTGCCGCGCTGCCGCTTGTCGCTCATGCGACCCCCGGCCAGCCCCTGCAACCCTGGCTCTCCCAGGTGCAGTCCTTCCAAACCGCCAACATCCGGCCCCACCCGCGTCTCCTGCTGACCCCCAGCGAGATCACGCGCGTTCGGGCGTCTGTCAAAGACCCGCGCATGGCCGCCTACTGGGCCGCGGTGCGCAAGTCGGTGGACGCGGACAAGAGCAAGCCAACCGTGCCCGATCCGCCCGGCTATAAGGCGGAGTGGACCATCGAGGAGTGGCGCGCCATCGGCAACGCCGCGGGAGATGCCCAGAACCACATCCTTGCCGCCGCCTTCGCCTGGGTGGTGACGCAGGACCCTTCGGATCTGGCAGAAGCGAAGCGCTGGACGCTCGCTACGGCTCGATGGAACCCGCACGGAGCCACCAGTATTGAAGGCAACGGCGTGGATCACGCGGCGCAGGAGACTCTGCACTCCCTCGCGCTCTCCTATGACTGGCTCTACTACAAGTGGACGCCGGAAGAGAAAGCCCTACTCCAGAACGTCATCGCCGAGCGCTCCCGGGCGCTCTACAAGCACCTGAAGCCGTATCGATACGACTCCTGGAACAACCACGCCTGGTTCCAGACGACCGCCATGGTGGAGGGCGCGCTGGCGCTGGCGGGCGAGAACCCCGAAGCCGAGGCCTGGTGGAAGTACGGCGCATCGCTCTACTTCACGGAGTACCTGCCGCTGGGAGGGCGCGACGGAGACTGGCACGAGGGCACGCACTATATCTCCTACACGCTCATCTTCGTTTATCAGTTCGCCGACTCTCTGAAGAGCGCCACCGGCATCGACGCCTGCCAGGTTCCCTGGGTCAAGAACTGCGCCACGTTCCGGCTGTACACCAACCCGCCGAAGTCCGGCGGCATCAAGTTCAACGACAACAACTACGTGGCTCCAGACTCCTGGGACCGCATGACGGCCTACAACGCGGCCCGCACAACGCGGGATCCCGCCATCGAGTGGTACGCCGAGTCCATGAATACCACGCCGCCCAGCAACCCCCTTCCGGCGCTCTACACCCTGATCTACCGCGACATGAGCCTGAAGGCGAAAGCGCCCGGCAAGGATCTCCCGCAGGCGGTGTGGTACCGCGACTCCGGTTGGGTGGTATTGCGCACCGACCTCTCGCGCTCGGACGACGTAGAGCTAGGCCTGAAGGCCGGCCCGCACCTGGCCGAGAAGGGCGGGAAGGGGCACGACCACCCGGATCAGAACGGATTCCTCATCAACGACGGCGCCGAGCCCCTGGCCATCGACTCGGGCTACTACGACTACTACGGCAGCCCCCACCACAACAATTGGACGTTCACGCCGCAGGCCCACAACACCTTCCTCGTGGACGGACAGGGGCAGCTCATCGCCCCGGAGAAGGCCAGTTACGTAACCGCCTTCGCCTCGCAAAACGGCGGGCTTACCTTCATCGAGAGCGAGGCCGCGGACGCCTACCCGAAGGGCCTGTTGAAATCCTGGCGCCGCCAGATCCTGTTCGTTGGCCCCAACACCTTCCTCATCCATGACACCGTGAAGCCCGCCCAGCCGGCTGAGCTGAAGATGCTGCTGCACGGCCCGTCCAAGTTCGACCTCAATGGCCAGGCGTTCGTCACCACATCGAAGAAGAAGGCCCTCGCCGGCGCCATCGTCACTCCGGCAAGTCTGAAGCTGGACCAGTGGGGCGGCTTCCCGGACCCGCCGGAGCGCAAGCTGCCCACCGATCGGCCGGACGAGTGGCACCTTACCGCCACGACGCCCGGCAAGGTCGGCGCCGCGGAGTTCTTCACGGTGTTGCGAACCGGCGAAGCCGGCAAGGTGAAAGCGCCTGACGCCGCCTTCAAGACCACCGCTGACGGCGGGATTGGCGCCGTCCGGATCGGCGCCGCAGGTCAGTCCGCCGTATGCCGGTACTTCTCCACGCAGGGCCGCCATACGGTGGAAGGCGCGGTGACCGACGCCTCCGCGATGGCGCTCTACGGCGGGAACATGGTCCTCACAGGCGTTACGTACTTCTCCAGCGGCCGCCGAACCACATTCCGGTCGTCGGTCCCGGCGGATGTGTCTGGGGCTCTCAGCCCGCGCGGATGGAGCGCAGTCACGGTGCGCATGACTGCGCCGGGCCGGGTTCGGCTGTTCGCCGCCGCGAAACCGAAGAGCGTTTCCGGCGTTTCCTCCTGGACGTGGGAAAAGGCGACGCAGACCGTCGTCGCCCGGCTGCCGGAGCACATCTCCGCCCTGAAGATGGTCTACTAACCGATCCGCGAAGCCGCCATGCGGTCCGGCCAACTCACGGCCGGGCCGCTTTGGCGTTTTGGGCGCCTTGAAGCCGCGCGCGAGGCGCGTTTCATACGCTACAATGCCGGTAAGGCGTGTTTTCGCGGCGCTCTATGCGGGCGCCGGCGGAGCGCCGTCCACTCGGGTGATACTTCCATCCAGGAGGCTCGCAGCCATGACACGTGTGACCCGCGGAGTGTTCGTCCTCGCCACGGCGCTGATCGCGCCCCTCTTGCTCCCCGCCTGCCAGAAGAAAGTGCCGCCGAAGCCGGCTGAAGGGGCCAAACGTTACAAGATCGGCTTCGCCAACCTCACCGAGGACATGCCGTTCGCCGTGCGCGTCCGCGAGGGCATCGAGAAGGCGGCCAAGGCCAACAACGTCGATCTCGTTGTGGCGGACAACAAGTACGACGGCGCCATCGCTCTGACAAACGCCGAGAACTTCATCACGCAGGGCTGCGACGGGGTGATCGAGTTCCAAACCGACGAGAAGTTCGGCAAGGCGATCATGGACAAGTTCAACGCCGCCAAGATCCCGGTGATCGCTATCGACATCCCGATGCCCGGCGCCACCTTCTTCGGCGTGAATAACTACCCGGCGGGACGCGTGGCGGGCGAGGGACTGGGCCAGTGGGCGAAGGCGCACTGGGGCGGCAAGGTGGATGCGCTGATTATGCTGGAGCTCCCGCAGAGCGGCCCCGTTCCGAAGGCGCGCCTCCAGGGGCAGCGCGAGGGGCTGGAATCGGTGGTCGGTAAGATCCCCGAAGCCAACGTGAAGCACCTGGACAGCAAGAACACGCTGGAAGTTGCCCGCACGCTGGTGGCCGACACGCTCACCACGCTGCCGAACGCCCACCATATCGCCATCGTCTGCATCAATGATGACACGGCGCTGGGAGCGGTGAACGCCGCCGAGGCCGCCGGCCGGTCGAAGGACATCGCCGTGTGCGCCGTGGACGCCTCCGAGCGCGGCCGCGAGGACATCCGCCGCCCCGGCAGCCCCCACATCGGCTCCACCGCCTCCTTCCCGGAAAAGTACGGCGACCACATCATCCCCGCGATGCTGAAGGCACTGAAGGGCGGCCAACTGCCGAAGGCCTTCTACACCGACCACATCTTCCTCACCAAGGACAACGTGGACAAGTACTACCCGAACGACAAGAAGTAAGGCTGTAGCGCGCGGCGGCTAGCGGGTCGTCTGACCGCGCCGCCCGCGCTCCTTCACGCGCCATTCCAAACTCCCTGATACGTCATTCCGGGCTTCCCGACACCCTATGCCGATCTACCTCTCACGTCATTCCGAGCGCAGCGAGGAATCTCGGCCTGACGAACCGCATGATGAATGCGTCACTAGCACCCGGGCCGAGGTTCGCCTGGGTGCATGTGACGTTGCCTGCACTGGCAGGCCAGGCCGAGATTCCTCGCTGCGCTCGGAATGACGTGAGAGGTAACTCGGAATGAGGCGGGCGGTAGCTCGGCACGGCCAGGGCGGGCCGCAAGAATGAATCGAGGCGATGATGCCGGTGAACTACGTGGATGGAACCCGGATTCAGGTTGGCGATGCCGTGACCGACGATGGAGAGCCCGGACAGGTTGTCCTCATCATTCTGGACGGCGAGGCCCTGCCGCCGTACCGGGCGGAGGACTGGGCGTACTTGGGGAAGGGCATTGGCGTGCTGTCGGCCGACGGTGAACTCGTCGTGATGGGTCAGGCCGACGAGCATCTGATTCCGGCCGCTCCGAAGGGCGGCCGCTAGAGATTCGCCTTCGGCGGCGAAAGGTCCTGTTCACCCATGCTCACCATGCGCAACATCGTGAAGCGGTTCGGCGGCGTGGAGGTGCTCCACGGCGTGGACCTGTCGCTCGAGCAAGGCGAGGCGTTGGCGCTGTTGGGCGAGAATGGCGCGGGCAAATCCACGCTGATCAAGATCCTGAACGGCGACTACTGCAAGGACGCCGGGGAGATCCGGCTGGACGGCAGGGCGCGCGATTTCCGTTCGCCGGCCGACGCGGAGGCGGCCGGCATCCAGGTGATCTACCAGGAACTGAACGCCGCGCAGGACCTGACCGTTGCCGAAAACGTGCTCCTCGGGCATCTGCCGCGCCGAGCCGGTTTCGTCGTGGACTGGCGCGAGGCGTACCGGCAGGCGGAACGCCTGCTGTCCGGCATGGATGCGAACGTGGATCCGCGCGCGCCGATGCGCTCGCTCTCGGTGGCGCGCCAGCAAATTGTGGAGATCGCCAAGGCGCTCTCTCGCGAGGCGCGCATCCTGGTGATGGACGAGCCCACGGCCGCGCTGGCGCCTCGTGAGGTGGACCGTCTCTTCGAGACCATCGCCGCCCTTCGCGCTCAGGGCGTGGGCATCATCTACATCTCCCACCGGCTGGACGAGGTTCAGCAGGTTGCCAGCCGCGTTACCGTTCTGCGCGATGGGCGCGTGGCGGGAGATGTCCCCATGGGCGGCGTCTCCCGCGCCGACATCGTGCGCATGATGATCGGACGGGATCTGGAAGCGGCGGCGCCCCCTCCGGACGCGGAGAAGGGCGATACGGTTCTGGACGTGCGCCGTCTCTGCCGAGGGCGGCGCTACCAGGACATCAGTTTCAGCGTGCGGGCGGGCGAGATCGTTGCGCTGTTCGGCCTGCTGGGCGCAGGGCATGACGACGTTGTGCGCGCCCTTTGCGGAGCGGAACCCAGCGTCTCCGGCGAGGTCACCGTGTGCGGCGCCGCGGCGGCGCTCGGAACGCCCATTCAGGCGCGCCGCGCCGGCATCGGGTCGGCCCCGCAGGATCGCAAGAACGAAGGCATCGTTCCCGGACTCTCCGTGGCCGAGAACATCGCGCTGGGGAACTGGCGCAACGTGAGCTCCGGCGGAGTGGTTGCGAGGCGCCGCGTAACCGAGCGCGCCGAATTCTGGCGGCAACGCCTCCACATCCGCACCTCCGGCGGGCTCCGTCAGGAGTTGCGAACGCTGTCGGGGGGCAACCAGCAGAAGGTGGTGCTGGCCCGCGCGCTTGAGGGCGGCGCGAAGGTGCTCGTCCTGGCCGATCCCACCCGCGGCGTAGACATCGGCGCCCGCGCCGACATCTACGCCACGCTTCAGTCCCTGCGCGAGCAGGGCCTCGCCATCGTCCTGGTCTCCTCCGATATGGAGGAGGTCTTGGCGCTGTGCGACCGCGCGTTGGTGTTCGCGAAAGGCCGGGTGGTTCGCGAATTGCCCCGACATGCCGCCACCCAGCAATCGCTTCTCGCCGCCGCGGCCGGAGAGTCATCCAGCCTGCCTTGATCCAACGGATATGACGGAAACAGAAACCACGATCACAGACGCGCCCTCCGGCGCCCGGTTCCAGTGGGGCGAGGCGTTGGGCCTCCTGGCGGTTTACATCGTTGAGGTGGCCATCCTCAGCTCGATGTCACCGTATTTCCTGCAGTTCCGGAATATCTCCAACATCCTCGTTGCCGCATCCACCATCGGCATCATGTCGGTGGCCACGACAATGGTCATCGTTTCCGGCGCCATCGACCTGTCTATCGGTTCGGTGGTGGCGCTCAGCGGAGTGGCCGTTGCGCAGTTCAGCCACAGCATGCCGATCGGGTGGGCCGTGGCGATTGGGCTTCTGGCCGGCCTCGTTGTGGGCCTCATAAACGGCGTCGCCGTTACGTACGTTCGCATCAACCCCCTCATCGCCACGCTCGGCACGCTGTCGATCGCCCGGGGCTTCGCGTTCGTCTACTCGGGCGGCCTCACGCAGACGATCACGGACGAGCGGTTCGGCTTCTTGGGCCGCGGCTTCCTGTTCGGCGTTCCGTTCCAGGTCATCGTGATGGCGGCGCTTTTCGCCGTTACGGCATGGGCGATGCGCAACACGGTGTTCGGACGCAGCATCTATGCCGTGGGAGGCGCCCCGGCGGCCAGCCGGCTGGCCGGCATCAACGTGCGGCGCGTGCAGATGGCGGTGTTCATCCTGTCTGGGCTCTCAGCCGCCCTGGGCGGAGTGTTCCTCGCCTCCCAGCTCGGCGCCGGCGCGCCGCAGGCCGCCACCGGCATCGAGATGTCCGTTATCGCCGCCGTCATCCTCGGCGGAACCAGCCTCGCCGGCGGGAAGGGCGCCATCGTGGGCACCCTCCTCGGCGTGCTGATCCTGGGCACGCTCAACAACGGTCTCACGCTTCTGGGCGTGAGCAGCTACTATCAAGACGTGGCGCGAGGCACGGTCCTACTGGTTGCGGTGGGGCTGGACCAGGCCCGCCTGCGGCTCGCCAACCGGGACTGACCCTCCACGGCCACATGGCCATCGAATCACCTCCAAGGAATCCTCAATGAAGACCCCATACGCCGCCATCCTCGTGGCGCTCGCCCTGATGGGCGGAAGGAGCAGCGCAGCCATGACCGCGCAGCAATTGCGGTGCGAATACCACGCCAACCCCGTGGGCATGGACGTTCTGCAGCCCCGGCTCTCCTGGATCGTGGAATCCAGCCGCCGGGCCGAACTGCAGACCGCCTATCAGATCATCGTTTCGTCGCGCCCGGACGCTGAGAAAGGCGACCTCTGGGACACCGGCAAGGTATCTTCCAGCGAGACGGCCCATATCGCCTACGCCGGGAAGCCGCTTGGCAGCCGCGAAGAAGCGTATTGGAAGGTGCGGGTGTGGGACCGCGACGGCGCTCCGTCCGCCTGGAGCCCCGTTGCCCGCTGGTCCATGGGCCTCCTGAAGCCGTCGGACTGGACGGCGAAATGGATCAGCGCCCCGCCGATCCCCGCCGAACCGGCCGGAACCGTCAACCCCTTCGAGGGCCTGTCCTGGATCTGGACGCCCGGCGAGGATGCGCTCTCCAACGCTCCCAAAGGGGCGCGCTTCTTCCGCAAGACGCTGTCGCTTCCCGCCGCGGATGCCTTGGCGGAGGCCACCTTCACCATCACGGCCGACGACCAGTTCTCGCTCTTCATCAACGGCCAGAACGCCGGCAGCAGCGATGGCTCCGTAGACGCGTGGCGCCGCGTGGAAAACCTGGACGTGGGCCGCTTCCTGAAGCCCGGCGACAACACGCTGGCCATCTGGGTCGGCAACGCGGCTCCAGGCCCCGCCGGAGTGATCGGCGTACTGAAAGCGCGCCTCGCCTCTGGAGCGGCGGTGATCTGTCCGGTCGATGCCACGTGGAAGTCCTCCAAGGAACAGCAGAAGGGCTGGGAGACCGCCGGTTTCGATGACGCCCAGTGGCCGGCCGCCGTGGAAACGGCGAAGATTGGCGAGGCCCCTTGGCACGTTCCGGGCCAGGCGGTCAACACGGAATTGCCGCCCGCCCCCTTCATGCGGCGCGAGTTTCGCATTCCCGGCCGCGTTGAGAAGGCCACGCTGTCCATCACCGCCCTCGGACTCTACGAGGCCCACATTAACGGCCATAGGGTGGGGGACGACATCTTCGCCCCCGGCTGGACGGACTACCACAAGCGCGTGTATTACCGCACCTACGACGTGACGGACCTCGTTCACGCCGGCGAAAACGCGCTCGGCGCCATCCTGGCGGACGGCTGGGCATGCGGGTATGTTGGGCTCGGCGGGCGCGACCGCTACGGCATCGGACGGCCCCGCCTCCTGGCGCAACTGGATGTCGTCACATCGGACGGTCGCGTGCATTCCATCGCCAGCGACGGCTCGTGGAAGACAACCTACGGGCCCATCCGCGAAGCCGACCTCCTGATGGGCGAAACGCACGACGGCCGGCTCGAATTGCCGGGCTGGGATGCCGCCGCGTTCAACGACGCCGCGTGGAAGCCCGTCGACGTGCGCGATCCGTGGAACGCGCCGCTGCAAGCCTATCCCGGCGTGCCGGTTCGCGAAATGCGCACGCTGAAGCCGATCGGCGTCACCGAGCCGAAGCCCGGGCACTACGTCTATGACCTCGGCCAGAATATGGTCGGCTGGGCGCGCGTTGCGCTGAGCGGCGAGCGCGGCGCGAAGGTGACGCTGCGCTTCGCCGAGATGTTGAATCCGGACGGCACGGTGTATCTCACCAACCTGCGCAGCGCCCGCGCTACGGACACCGTGTACCTGAAGGGCGGGGCGGAAGTCTTTGAGCCGAAGTTCACGTTCCATGGCTTCCGCTATATCGAGGTAACGGGCGTTGCCGCAAAGCCGGCGATCGAAGACATCACCGGCGTGGTGACCCATTCGGATACGCCGCCGGCCGGCGCATTCTCCACGTCCAACGCGATGGTCAATCAGCTCCAGAGCAACATCGAGTGGGGACAGCGAGGCAACTTCCTGGAAGTTCCCACGGACTGCCCGCAGCGCGACGAGCGCCTCGGCTGGATGGGCGACGCTCAGGTCTTCATCCGCACCGCCTGCGCCAACATGGACACCGCCGCGTTCTTCACGAAATGGCTGGTGGACGTGGATGACGCGATGCGCGACGGCGCCTTCACGGACGTTTCGCCGGATGTGGCCGGCGGCGCCGGAACCGCCGCCTGGGCCGACGCAGGCATCATCTGCCCGTGGACAATCTATGAGGTCTACGGCGACAAGCGCGTGCTGGAACGCCACTATGCGGCGATGGCGCGCTACGTGCGCTGGATGGAGCGCAACAGCAAGGACCTGCTTCGCCCCGCGGAGGGCTACGGCGAATGGCTTTCCATTGGAGCGGACACCCCGAAGGACGTTCTTGCCACCGCCTACTTCGCCTACAGCACGGGCATCGTGGCAAAGGCCGCGCGCGTGCTCGGCAAGACCGAAGATGCGGCGGCATACGAGGACCTCTACGAGCGGGTGAAGGCGGCCTTCAACAAGGCGTACGTTTCGGATGACGCGCGGATTGAGGGCGACACCCAGGCCTGCTACGTGATGGCGCTCTATATGGACCTTCTGCCGGCTGACAAGCGCGCCGCCGCGGCGCGCCGCCTCGTGAATGACATCCGGGCTCGCGGCAACCACCTGTCTACCGGCTTCATCGGGACCGGGATGCTGAACCCGGTGCTCAGCCGCGAGGGTTACACGGACGTGGCCTACCAGGTCTTCCTGCAGGACACGTTCCCGAGTTGGTTCTTCTCCATCAAGCAGGGCGCCACCACGATCTGGGAGCGCTGGGATGGCTGGACGCCGGAAAAGGGCTTCCAGGACCCCGGCATGAACTCCTTCAACCACTACTCTTTCGGCGCCGTTGGCCAGTGGATGCAAGCGACCGTCGGCGGCATCGACACCGATACCTCTCCCGAAGGAGTGGGGTTCCGCCGCATCGTGATTGCGCCGGAGCCTGGCGGCGATCTCACTCACGCGGAGACATCGTACGCGGGCATCCGCGGCGTCGTCAAAAGCGCGTGGAAACAGGAGAACGGCGTCTTCAGCCTGAAGGTCACGATTCCAGCCAACACCACCGCCACCGTATCCATCCCGGCCGCAAGCCCCGAGGCGGTCACGGAGGGCAGCCGTCCCGCCGCGCAATCCGAAGGGGTACGCTTCCTGCACACCGATAGGGGCCGCGCCGTCTACTTCGTGGGCAGCGGCGAGTACGAGTTCCAGTCCAGCCGCTGAGTTCGGCAGGGCGCGGAGAGCCGGCGCCGGCGGGATGGTCGTTCCGCCGGCGCCGGCTTTCCCCGCCCCACCGAAGTCACACGAATTCCATAATGTCCGCTACGCTGGACAGGGCGGGCGAAGACTGGTAGGCTTATAGTATGGGATGGGGCATCGCGCAGAGCGGTTTCCGGCCGCCGGCGCGGCGAACACATGTCCCCACTCGAGTTGATCCGACGCCCTTGGGCGCTTCGGGAGGAGCACCGTACAGGAGCACGATACCTATGAAACCCACTCCGGCGAACCGCTACAACCACCTACCCGCGATGGCGCGCGCCATCGCGCTTTCCGTCGCCGTCGCGTTCACCCTGCTGGTTGGCCCGGCTATCGCCGGCCTGCCGCTCGCTGAACTCGTTCCGCCGCCCGAGCCCGTTCTCCAGCCCGAAGTGCTGCCCATCACCGATGTCGATCGCGATGGAAACCACATTGACGACTCGATCGATGCGGTGTTGAACCAGTCCTACTCGGTGATTGGCGCCTCCACCTCCAGCGCCGCGCGCGTTGGCGACGCGCTGAACCGGTTGGATGAGCCTGTGGAGGTGGAGTTCAACTTCTTCCGGCGCATCACCCAGGACGAGATCAACGCCTTCCTGGACGCCGGCGGCGACATTACCTATATCTACAAAGCCACCGGCTATGGGTGGAATGGCACGATCCCCCGCGGGAACGTCGATCGGGTGGTCGCGGAAATGGGCCCCGGGTTCAACGCCGTGGTGGAGGCCGTGCCAGCCAGGCTGTATCTCTACAACGCCACCCGCAACGGGCGCGTGCGCTCCGTTTGGCCGCTGGGCTATAAGGGCAACGCCAACATCACCATCGCGATCCTGGACACCGGCATTTCCGCAACGCACACCGACCTCGCGGGGCGCCAGGTCTACTGGAAGGACTGCACCACCGACAACTCCTCCACGCCGATCGACATCGGCGAGCACGGATCGCACGTTACCGGCATCGCCCTCGGAACCGGCGCCGCGATGGGAACCAACCCGACAAGCATCTTCTACAGCGACTCCAACGCATTCCAGACGCAGCCCACATCCTACCCAGCCAGCTCCTACTCCCGCACTGTCGTCGACGTGCCGACTCCCTCGGGCGGCACGGGGGCCGCGACCTTCAAGTACTCGGCCGTCGGCAAGTGGGCCAACATCGGCTCCAGCCGGGCCGCCAAGCTGTACTTCGGCGTATGGAACCCCTTCGACGACGCCACCACCGCTACCGATGATCGCGGAAACTTCAGTTACCTATCCGGCCCGCAGGATGCCACCGGGGCGTTCACGTTTTCTCCCACCACCACAATGAGCTCTCCCATCAGCCTCACAGCCGGGAGCGGAACGGTGAAGATCAACACGCCGTACTTCCAGAACATCCTGGTGCAGGCGGCCGGCACAGGCTGGGGCACGCCCGATCCGTTGCAGCACTTCACTATCGCCACCACGTTCACGGCGCAGAACGGCAACAAGTTCTCCGTGGGCGATAGCTACCCGTTGGTGTCCGGCGTGGCGCCGCTCTGCAAGTGGGCCGGCATCAAGGTGTTCCAGAACGACGGCACGGGCACCTCCGTGGAGATCAGCGCCGGACTGGATGACCTCGCCGTGAAGGCGTCCGCGAACAACATCAAGGTCGCGAATATGAGTCTCGGCCTGTCTGGCAACCTCGAGTCTCTGCGCGTAAAGGCGAACAACGCCGTGAAAGTCGGCGTCTTCGTGGCCGTTGCGATGGGCAACAGCGGCCCCGACGGCAGCCCCACGGATCCCGCCCGCGCCGGCCTGGTGATGACGGTTGCCGCCGGCAACTCCTATGATCAGCTCACCGATTACACAACCAACGGGTTCACCGGCGGCGCGGACAACGGCGGCGACGCCATCAAGCCAGACATCGTCGCGCCGGGCGGCTCTTTCTACTACGGCTACATGATGAGCGTTGACTCCAACGACGCAGACGCCTTCTCCCCCACGTTCGCAGACGGGAAGGCCAACGACTACAAGGCGATCAACGGCACGTCCATGGCGTCGCCCTTTGTGGCGGGAGCGGCCGCCCTGGTGATCGACGCCTGGCAGCAGTCTGGCCACACGTGGAAGTACGGCACAACCGCCAGCCCGACGACCGACCCGCTCTTCGTGAAGATGATCCTCTGCGCAACAGCCACCGAAACGAACTCGGAGCGTGAGTACGGGACGGGCAGCTCCGCCAACAACCCGACGCTCGGCCGCGCGGCCTCGCCCAAGGACGGACATGAGGGGTACGGCTTCATCAACGTGGACGCCGCCATCGAATGCCTGCGCCGCACGCTGACCTCCACGGCGGTCTCCGAGACGCTGGGCGCCGGCCGGTTCGACAAGCGAGCCAGCGGCTTCAACCTGCCGCTCACCGCCGGCACGGCCCGCACCATCAAGCTCACCGTTCCGGCGGGAGCCGACTACGACCTCTACCTCTACAGCCCCAACGTCACCGTATCGGGAAACGGTAATCCGGTGCTCGTGGCCAACTCAACCGTCGCGAGCACGGCCGGGAACACCGAAACCATCAACTACACGCCTGGCGTCTCCGGCACGTACTACCTCGTGGTGAAGCGCGTCTCCGGCAGCGGGCAGTTCACCCTGAACCTGGTCAGCGTGGGCAGCGCCCCCACGGTTACCACCGGCGCGGCCAGCAGCGTCGCGGCGGCCACCGTCACCGTCGCGGGAACCGTCAATCCCAACGGGCTCGCCGCCACCGACCACTTCGACTATGGCCTGACCACCGCGTACGGGTTCGCAACGCCGAGCGTGAGCGCCGGCAGCGGGACCACCGCCGCATCGATGTCCGCCGGCCTCACCGGCCTCGCATCGGGCACCACGTATCACTACCGCGCCTCCGCCAACAACTCGGCGGGCACAACCAACGGCGCCGACGCCACGTTCACAACCAAGTACGCCACCGCCGACGTAAAGAAGGCCATGCAAATCTACGCGGGCCTCGCGAACTCTTCCGCCGATGCCGCGCGCCTGAACGTTGTAACGTCCTCCGCCGGAGTGAACATGCTGGACATTGTTCAGCTTGCCCGTAAGGTGGCCGGCACCGTGGCGAACCCGTAGTCGCAGCAGAAACGCAACTGAGGAAGGGCTTCCCCGATCCGCTCGGGGAAGCCCTTTTTTCGTGCGGGGCCAAGCGTCGGCTTGCACCGCAGATCGCCGATAGCCGCGAAAAGAGACTAGACGCTCGCCAAGAAAGGTTATATAATTATGCTATCCTTATGCTGACAGAGGCTCTCTCCAGACGCCTTCCGGTCCATTCCACCCTGCCAATCGGACAACTATGACTCCAGACCCTGCGCTCTTCCCTCAGAGGTCGCCCTTCGATCCGACCAACGCGATGCCGCGGTACCTTCAGGTGCGCGACTGGTTGGCCGAGCGCATCGAGTCGGGCGCCGTCGCCAAAGGCACAAAGCTCCCCGCCGAAAAGGACTGGGCTCCCGCCCTCGGGATCTCCCAGATGACCCTGAACCACGCCATACAGGCCCTCGTGAAAGACGGCCTGATTGTGCGGGAAGTGGGGCGAGGGACCTTCGTCGCCGATTCCGAGAGAACCGTCACTCCCACCCACATCGGCCTTGTGTTGCACTGGCGCAAGGACTCCGACGGCGGCCACTACGGCACCCACATGTTGCAGGGCATCTATCAGACGGCCGCCAACCGCCCTGTTCGCCTTTCCTTCGTCTGGGGCTCCCATTTCGACGACGAGCCCGCTGACCACTATGTGCGACTGGCCGCCGAAATGAACGCGGACGGCCTGCTTCTCGTCATCCCTCCCGCGCACGCCCTTATCAATGTACTTACGCTGCAAGAGGCCGGGATTCCCTTCGTGGTTGTTGGAGCCTCGTGGGATTCCTATCAACTGCCGTGCGTAGACTTCGACAACGCCGCCGGAACGGAACAGGCCGTCCGGCATCTCATGGCGCTGGGGCACGAGAGAATCGGCCTCATCAACGGCGCCATGTACCTCCGCAGCAGCCTTATCCGCACCCGCACGTTCCACCACGTGCTGGAGGAAAACGGGCTGGCTTTCGACCCCGCTTGGGAGGTGACGTCACCATCGTTCACGATGGACGCTCACGCTGCACAGAACTTGAAGGCGCTGCTCCACTCCTCCCAAGCGCCCACTGCATACTTTGCCGCCGGTTACTACCTGTCCATGCAAACCACCGAAATGGTGCAGAGCTTGGGCTGGAAAATCCCGGAGGACATATCGGTGGTAGGGTTCGGCGATCCGTTTACGGCCGCCTACCTATCGCCGCCGTTGACGACCGTGAGACACCCCATCGAGACGCTTGGCGAGTTGGCCGCCACCCGTCTGTTGGACGATGTGGCAAACAGCCGTCTTTCATCCGATACCGATCTCCTGCCCGTGGAGTTTGTTGAACGCCGCTCCACGGCGCCCTTGCTACCAAACGGAACAGCCGGCCACCCGCACGCCGGAGGCGAAACCGCACGCGGATAGCCGGCTATTCCCCACTCCCGATGGAGTTCTCTTTATGATATCACGCAAGTGGCTTTTACTGGCCGCCGCCTGTATGGCGATGGGCCATCCCGCCAAAGCCCAGGTTGTCGCCGGTCCCGCCCGCAACATCACGGCGGACCTGCCAGCCTCTGATGGTTGGCCCAAGCTGGGCGCCAATGCGACCAAGGTCAGCTACACCAGCAACGCCGGCCAATACAATGGCATCGGCACCAACGCCGATGTCTGGATCTGCGACCTGGACGGCACAAACCGCCAGCGAATCGCCCCGCATCTCCGGGCTACCGAGGAATACGGTTCCGTCTCCCCGGACGGAACGAAGGTCCTCCTACACTCATTCAGCAACGACGGCAACGGCACGGGCGCATCGGACATCTGGGTCTACAACCTCGTCACCGGCGTCTATACGCAGATGACTGTCGACAGCCCGAACGTGAACAGCATCTACGACGCTTACCCGTCGTGGAGCGCCGATGGCAGCCATATCATCTTCATGTCGCAGCGCAAGCGCGACGTCGCTCTGATCCAGGGCTATCAAGCTTGGTCGATTCTGGCAGACAAGCCGGAAAACACAACCGACAACGTCGCGGTCCAGTTGACCAACTTCATGGGCATCAGCTACAAGGATACGTCAACTCCGCCGAAGGACGTGGCGCTGTTTGCGGGACAGGCCTCCAGGCTGTACGGAATGCCGGACGGGCGCATCGCCTTCCTCGGCGTTCGCAAGGAAGTCAGCATCCCGAGCGCAACCGCTCCCACTGACCCCCTCAAGGCCACCTATCCAGCCGAGCTCTACATCATGGATGCCGTTGACTCGGATGGCGATAAGCAGGGCGACAACCTGATCCGCGTTACCGACACCGCAACGCTGCTCAACACCTCCGGCAAGCCCTGTTCCGTGTACGACCCGTCGTTCGCGATGGGCCGCATGTTCTTCTGGTCCAACTTGTGCGCGGATGGCCAGTGGCACCAGTTCTCCTGTGACCCGACCGGCGTCAACAAGGACGTCTGGCAGGTTACATGCGCCAACTACGCCGAGGCATACGGTCTGGCCCAGGGCAACAAGCTCGTCTTCCAGCTACAAAACGCCGACACCAATTCCAAGGGAATCGGCGTTACAAACAACGACATCGGCATCTACGATCTCGTTCAGGACGACGGCGTCTGGGATGCCGGCATCAATGGCCACCTGTTGGTTCAGGGCGATCGAGGCCAGGGCGGCATCCGGGTGAACCTCTATAACGGCGCAACCCTCATCGCCAATACCCTCACCGACGCCAATGGCGATTACTCCTTTACCGGTTTGCGCCCCGGCGGCTATTACGTTCGGTTCCTCACCGATCCAGACAATGCCGCGACGGCGATGCCCGTTTCCACCGTGGGCCGCGGCTGCGTTGTTCCGCCCCACGCCACCGTTACCGTAGACGCCTTCACCGCGCCCGCCGCGGCCCCGCGCCCCGGCGGCCTGATGGCCACCGTTACCGGCGGCAACGTCACCCTCATCTGGCAGCCGGTCGCTGAATCCACCAACGCCACCAACGGCTTCACGTACCAGGGCTTCAACGTCTTCCGCTCCGACAGCGAGGACGGCCCGTGGACCAAGCTCAATACCGACCTCATTCCGCGCAATACCAACGGCATCAACAAGTGGGTCGATGAGGCGCCCGCCGACCTCACCAAGTCCTTCTACAAGATGGATAGCGTTACCACTTCCATCGCCACGGCGCCGAACGGCGCCCAGACGCTGGAATCCACTTATTCCGAGTTCGCCCAGGCCGCGAACAACCTCGTCTACAACGGCTCCTTCGAGCAGGCGAACGGCAGCATCCCGACCGGATGGACGAATGCAGCCCTTAACGCCCAGAACGCTTGGGGCACAGACAACTCGGATGCCGTGGACGGCTCGCAGTCCTTGTTCGTGTCTCCTGGCGCCACCGCCGCCGGCGGCGGCTGGGTTGAATCCTACACCACAGAGGCGAACGGACTGAACAACTTCTTCTGCGTGCCCAGCAACCCGAATACAGCCTACGTTCACGGCGGTTTCATCCGGTTCGCCAACACGCCGTTCTCCACGCACACAGGTTGGATCGCCCTGGCTTACGGCGTTACCGATCCCTGCGTTGGCATTCCCAACTGGTACGATCCGGCCGGTTCGCCGTCCGGCGGCGCCTATCGCTCCTCCACGGTGACCTCCGTCACCGCCACGCCGAACACGCCTTGGACGTGGAGCTCCTTCACGGCAACGGGCAAGGCGTTTGACGGCGCTTACTACACCCGCATCAACCCCAACTTCGCGTTCGACGCCAAGTCCATTGCCACAAACGCTAAAACGCTGTTCGATGAGCTGCACTTCCAGGTGAAGCGCGTTGGCCTCACCGGCAACGTCTGGGGTCGCGTGATCGATCAGGCGAACAACGCCGTCGGCGGCGCAACCGTAACCGACGGAACGCGCACTGTCATCACCGATAGCAGCGGCTTCTTCGCCCTGCGCAACGTGCCTACCGGACCGGTCAGCATCAACGTTTCCTACGGTTCCGCTACAGGCTCGGCCTCCGTAACCAATATCGGCGGCGCCGTGGTTGCCCTGCCGATCCAGCTCTCCGGCACTGTGCCGCAGGCCGGCCTTATCGGCCAGGTGTGCGACATCAACGGCGCCCCCGCCGCCAACGTTCGGGTGCGCGCCATTGTATCGGCAACCCCGGCCATTGGCGACGAGACTACCTACGAAGCGAAGACCGACGCCAGCGGCAACTACTCCATCGACTTCGGCGGCACGCCTCCCGACCTGGCCAAGCGCGTCTGGCTGATCGCTTCCAAGGCCGGCTATCAGACCGCCCCGGTTCTCACCAGCCGCGCTCTGACCGCCGCGGGCAAGACCGTCGCCAACTTCACCGGACCCTACACGCTCGGACTCCCGATGCCGATCCTCGAGATCGGGAAAACCAGCACGCCGCCGACGATCGACGGCTCCGTCAATCCGTCCGAATGGGCCGCTTCGGGCGCCTATCCGTTCTACGCCTACCAGACCTTTGTTGCCCCGCAGACCCCCAGCACCGCCTACGCGATGTGGGACGATCAGAACCTCTACCTCGCCATCGTGGCAACCGAACCGAACACCGCCGGAATGAAGGTCTCCGCCCTCTGCTCAGGCATCGACCCCACGCCTCACACATGGGGTGACGACCACGTTGAACTGCTCGTGGACCCGACCGCCGGCACCGCGTATGGCCAGTTCAACCTGGTATGGCACATCGGCGCCAACACGAACACCAGCGGCGTCAGCGGCCTCGGCATCGACGACGGCACCTACCGCTCCGGCCCCGTGAGCCTCGCTGATCCCTACTACGCGGACTCCATCTACAGCCTCAACCCCGACCCCATCGCCGGCAACCCCGTTGTGAAGGTGGATGCCGCCAGCGGCAAGTGGAGCGCCGAGTTCAAGATCCCGTTCATGGATCTGTCCGGAAACACCACGGGAATGATGGTTAATGCCCCCGTGGCGGGCGATGAATGGCGCGGCCTGATTGCCCGTCTGCGCACGCAGAACAACGAGAACAGCACCACGTCCTACCAGGCCGGCGGCTTCACGAACGCCGTCTTCTTCAACACCTGGCGTTTCGTGAACGCCATTACCCCGCCCGCTGTGAAGGGTGACCTCACCGGTGACAAGCAAGTGACCGCGCTGGACGCGGCCGCCGCGCTGAAGATCGCCGCCGGCATCGATAACCTCAGCGGCCGCCTCAGCCAGGGCGACGTTGTCGCCGACAGCAAGGTAAACCTCCAGGACGCCGCCCGCATCCTCCGCAAGGTGGATGGGCTGGACGCCGCCTGGTAGAACAGTCAAGCATGATCTGTGAGCGGTAGACCGTTCGCTTCGGCGTCCCGGTCCGCATCCGGCGCGGGCGCCGGAGCAAACGGGCCGCCGCTCACAGATCATCAAGACGAAGGATTGACACAGTATGCACAATCGCAACCCGCGCCGAGGCTTCACGCTGATCGAACTGCTGGTGGTCATCGCGATCATCGCGATTCTCGCCGCCATCCTGTTCCCGGTGTTCGCCAAGGCCCGTGAACGGGCCAAGGGCACCGCCTGTATCTCCAATCTGAAACAGATGGGCGTCGCCGCCCGCATGTATGAATCCGACTACGAAGACCATTTCGTCCCCTATGTCTGCGCTCCGGTGAAGGGTCAGGAAGGCAACCGGTTCACCAAGCTGCTGGAGCCCTATACCAAGAATCTGGAGATCTTCACCTGTCCGTCCGATTTCCTCGACCGCGCCAAGCTGCAGAGCGCCGCGCATCAGTGGCCGACCACCTACGGGGTTAACTGGTACATCACGGGATTCGCCGGCTGGTACAACGGCAAGGAGTACCCCGGCGTGTCGACCAGCACGTGCAAGGACGCCGCCGGAACGGTATGGGCCTGCGATAGCGCCGTTATCGACTCCACCACCAACAACCTGGCCCCTTCCGCTTGGAAGGAAGCGCGTACCCTCGCCCCGAAAGCCGACATCTACTACTTCTACCTGCCGTGGGACGCCACGGGCTGGGCGGGTAGTGGACTGGCCAATATCCGGCCGTTTGCGCGCCATATGGGCCGCTGCAACGCGCTGTTCTTCGACAGCCACGCATCCAGCATCCCGGCGGACAAAATCCCCAGCAAGCCTTCAGACCAGGGCCAGGCCGGCAACATGTTCGACAACTTCGCAGGCTAACTGGCACACATACCGGTGCGGGCCGGGGCGGCGGGATGCAGCCGCCTGGCCCGTTCACCGGAACCACTTCGCCAGAGGAGTCACCAGTGAGACCAGACCAAAACTCACCCCGGCGCGCCTTTACGCTGATTGAGCTTCTGGTGGTCATCGCCATCATCGCCATCCTGGCCGCCATCCTCTTCCCCGTCTTCGCCAAGGCCCGGGAACGCGCGAAGGCGACGGCCTGCCTCAGCAACCTCAAACAGATGGGCGTGGCCGCCAAAATGTACGAGGGCGACTACGACGACCACCTCGTGCCCTACGTCGTCTTCAACCAGGCCCGCTTCACGAAGCTTCTGGAGCCCTACACCAAGAGCCTGGAGATCTTCACCTGCCCGAGTGACCACCTGGACCGCGCCAAGCTGGCCTCCGACACGTCTCGCCAGTACCCCACCACCTACGGCGTGAACTGGAGCATCTGCCAGGGAGTAGGGGTCTACAGCGACGGCAAGACCTACAACGGATCGCCCACCGCCACCATGAGCACCGTGAAAGACCCGGCGGGAACCGTGTGGGCCTGCGATTGCGCGGTGATGGACCCGATGTACGCCACCCGCCCCAACCCGGCGGAGTGGCGGGAGAACCTGCAAGCCGCCCGCAACCCGGCGCTCTCCGATATCTACTACTTCTACCTGCCCTGGTACTACGCCTCCGCCTGGAACGGCTCCGGCGGCATCGCCTTCGTGCGCCCCTTCGCCCGCCACATGGGCCGCTTCAACGCCATGTTCTTCGATGCCCACGCCGCCTCCATGCCCGCCTCGAAGATTCCCACCAAGGAAACCGACCAGGGCCAGCCCGGCTGCATCTTCGACAACGTAGCGGGCTAACCTACCGTCTACCAGAACAGGGCTTGGCGGCGAATCGCCGCCAAGCCCTGTTCCGGCTTCCATAAGCTGCAGGAGTTTTCTGTGTTTGTACGTCCCGCTTCACGCCACAAGGCCTTCACGCTAATCGAGCTGCTCGTTGTCATCGCCATCATCGCCATTCTGGCCGCCATCCTCTTCCCCGTCTTCGCCAAAGCCAGAGAGCGCGCTCAGGCAACGGCCTGCCTTAGCAACCTCAAGCAGATGGGAATCGCCGCCAAAATGTACGAGGGTGACTACGACGACCACCTCGTGCCCTATTTCGTCTACCACGGCAAAGACCCCATCACGCGCTTCACGAAGCTGCTGGAGCCGTACACCAAGAGCCTGGAGATCTTCACCTGCCCTAGTGACCACCTGGACCGCGCCAAGCTGGCCTCCGACGCGTCCCGCCAGTACCCCACCACCTACGGCGTGAACTGGAGCATTTGTCGAAGCGTAGGGCTGTACTCGGATGGCTCGACCCTCACAGGCGCTCCAACAGCCACCACGAACACCGTGAAGGACGCGTCTGGAACGGTGTGGGCCTGTGACTGCGCGGTGATGGACCCGCTGTACGCCTCCCGCCCCAACCCAGCGGAGTGGCATGAGAACCTGGCCGCTGCCCGCAACGCGGCCCAGTCCGACATCTACTTCTTCTACCTGCCCTGGTACACCACGGAAGGCTGGAACGGCGGCACGTCCACCTGGAGCCGACCCTTCGCCCGCCACATGGGCCGCTTCAACGCTATGTTCTTCGATGCCCACGCCGCCTCCATGCCCGCCTCGAAGATCCCCACCAAGGCGACCGACAACGGCCAGCCCGGCGACATCTTCGACAACGTAGCGGGCTAGAATTCTGGAAACAGAACTCAGAAATCAGCCCCGGAGGCCGTCTGCCATGAGTCAGGCGTACACATGGAAGAGGGCCTCCGGGGCTGATTTCTGAGTTCTGTTTCCTGAGTTCTAGCTCACGGTAGCCGCGAGGTCCCCTGGAGGAAGCGATCGCATTCCCTCGCGGCGCCGCGGCCCTCATTGATGGCCCACACCACGAGGCTCTGGCCGCGCCGCATGTCGCCGGCGGCGAACACGCCGGGGATGCTGGTGGAGAACTCGCCGTGCTCCGCCTTCGCGTTGGACCGGCCGTCGCGCTCAACGTTCAGCGCGCCCAGGATCGTGTCTTCGGGGCCCAGAAAGCCCATGGCCAGCAGCACGAGCTGGACAGGGCGCACCTCATCGGAACCGGCGACCTCCGTCGGAACGAAGCGGCCAGACGGGTCTTTCGCCCACTCCACGCGCGTGGTGTGGATCTCTTTCACGCCGCCCTTCTTGTCCCCCACAAGCTTCGTTGTCTGAATGGCGAACTCTCGCGGATCGCTGCCGAAGACCTCGGCGGCCTCCTCCTGGCCGTAGTCAGTGGCCAGAACGCGCGGCCACTCCGGCCATGGGTTGTTCGGCTGGCGCTCGTCGGCGGGACGCGGCAGGATCTCCAGTTGCGTTACGCTCTTGCAGCCATGGCGGATGGACGTGCCCACGCAGTCGGTGCCGGTGTCGCCCCCGCCGATGACCACAACGTCCTTCCCCTTGGCGCTGATGGCGGCGGCGCTGCTATCCAGCAGGGCCTTCGTATTGGCGGTGAGGAACTCCATGGCGAAGTGGACGCCCTTCAGGTTGCGGCCTTCCACGTTCAGGTCGCGCGGTTTTGTGGCGCCGCCGCAGAGGACCACGGCATCGAACTCGTCCATCAGTCGGGGGGCGGGCAGGTCTTTGCCCACTTCGCAGTTGGTCACGAAGCGAACGCCCTCGGCCTCCAGGAGATCGACCCGCCGCTGGACCACGCCCTTGTCCAGCTTCATGTTGGGGATGCCGTACATCAGCAGGCCGCCGATGCGGTCGGCGCGCTCAAAGACGGTCACGTCGTGCCCGGCGCGGTTGAGCTGCGCGGCGCATGCCAGGCCGGAGGGGCCGGAGCCCACCACCGCTACCTGAAAGCCGGTGCGCCGGCTAGGCGGGGAGGGGACCACCCAGCCTTCATCGAAACCTTTGTCGATGATGCTGGCCTCGATGTTCTTGATGGTCACCGGCGGGTCTGTGATGCCCAGCACGCAGGCCTTTTCGCAAGGCGCGGGGCACACGCGGCCGGTGAACTCCGGGAAGTTGTTGGTGCGGTGCAGGCGCTCCAGCGCCTGGCGCCACAACCCACGGTAGACCAGGTCATTCCATTCGGGGATCAGGTTGTTCACAGGGCAGCCGGACGCCATGCCGGACAACATCATGCCCGTCTGGCAGAACGGCGTGCCGCAGTCCATGCAGCGGGCGCCCTGCGTCCGCAGCGCCTCATCAGGGTGACGTCCGCTGAACTCGTTCCAGTCGTGGATGCGTTCCGCCACCGGGCGGTACATCGGCAACTGGCGAGGGTACTCCATGAAACCGGTCGGCTTTCCCATATCAGTTGCCTCCTACCCGCGCGAGGTCGCGCTTGTTGTCATCGAATGCGGCCATGATGGCCTCGTCGCCGCTGAGGCCCGCCGCGTGGGCGCGGCCGATCGCGTCCAGCATCCGTTTGTAGTCCTTCGGCATCACCTTCACGAACTTCGGAACCATGTCATCCCACTCCGCCATGATGCGCGCGGCCAGCGAGCTGCACGTTACTTCGTGGTGCTGCCGCACCAACAGCTTGATCTCGTTGATCTCGTCGTGATCCTCCAGCGAACCGAGGCTCACCATGTCCGTGTTGCAGCGCGCGCCAAACTCGCCGCGCTCGTCCAGCACATAGGCCACGCCGCCCGACATGCCGGCGGCGAAATTGCGACCGGTGCGCCCCAAAACGATTACGCGTCCGCCCGTCATGTATTCGCAGGCGTGATCGCCCACTCCTTCCACAACAGCCGTAGCGCCGCTGTTGCGCACCGCGAACCGCTCGCCCGCCTGGCCGCGGATGAACGCCTCGCCGGACGTGGCCCCGTAAAGCGCCACGTTGCCGATAATGACGTTCTCCTCCGCCACAAACGTCGTGCCGTCCGGCGGATAGGCGATGATGCGGCCGCCCGACAGGCCTTTGCCCACGTAGTCATTGGCGTCGCCCTCCAGGATCAGCGTGAGGCCGCTGGGGATGAAGGCGCCGAACGACTGGCCGGCCGTGCCCTGGAAGTGCAGCCGGATCGTGCCGGGCGGCAGGCCGTTCGTCCCGAACCGCCGCGTCACTTCGCTTCCGAGGATCGTGCCCACGGCGCGGTTCGTGTTCCGGATCGGCAGGCGGGTTCGCACCGGCTCGCCGCTCTCCAGCGCGGGGGCGCAGAGCTCAACCAGGTCCGTCTTGTCGAGCGCTCGCTCGATGCCGTGCTCCTGGGCGATGCAGCAGAGATGTCCGATGTTCGGTCCAACCGCCGGCATGTGCAGGATGCTCGACAGGTCGAGCCCACGCGCCTTCCAGTGGTCGATGGCCGGCGTGGCGTTCAAACGCTCCGTGTGGCCGACCATATCGTTGATCGTGCGGAACCCCAGTTCGGCCATGTACTCGCGCAGCTCCTGCGCAACGAAGCGCATGAAGTTCTCCACGTGCTCCGGATCGCCCGTGAACCGCTTGCGCAGTTCCGGGTTCTGGGTGGCCACGCCCACGGGACAGGTGTCTTTGTGACAGACGCGCATCATCACGCAGCCCAGCACGATCAGCGGCGCCGTGGCGAATCCAAACTCCTCCGCGCCCAGCAACGCGGCAACGGCGAGGTCGCGCCCGGTCATGAGCTTGCCGTCGGTCTCGATAACGATGCGGCTGCGCAGGTCGTTCATCAGGAGGGTCTGGTGCGTTTCCGCGAGGCCAAGCTCCCACGGCAGGCCCGCGTGACGGATGGAGGAGCGCGGCGAGGCGCCGGTTCCGCCGTCGTAGCCGGAGATCAGCACTACGTCCGCGTGCGCTTTCGCCACGCCGGCGGCGATGGTGCCCACGCCGACCACGCTCACCAGCTTCACGCTGATGCGCGCCTTCTCGTTGGCGTTCTTCAGGTCATGGATCAGCTCGGCGAGGTCTTCGATGCTGTAGATGTCGTGGTGGGGCGGGGGGCTGATCAGCCCCACGCCGGGCGTGGAGTGGCGCACCCGGGCGATCCAGGGGTAAACCTTATTGCCGGGCAACTGGCCGCCCTCGCCGGGCTTCGCGCCCTGCGCCATCTTGATCTGAATTTCCTTGGCGCTGACCAGGTATTCGCTGGTAACGCCGAACCGCGCCGAGGCCACCTGCTTGATGGCGCTGCACTTGTTCACGCCGTCGCCGTTCGGGTACAACCGGCTTGGGTCCTCGCCGCCCTCTCCGGTGTTGGACTTGCCGCCCAGCCGGTTCATGGCGATCGCCAGCGACTCGTGCGCCTCCTGGCTGATGGAGCCATAGGACATCGCGCCGGTTTTGAACCGCTTCACGATAGCCTCCACCGGCTCAACCTCATCGATCGGGATCGACTTCGCTGGCGGCCGGAACTCCATCAGGCCGCGGATCGTGGCCTGGCGCGTAGACTGCTCGTTGACGGCCGCCGTATATTCCTTGAACAGCTTGTAATCGCCCGCCCGGCACGCCTTCTGCAGCTTGTGGATCGTCTGCGGGTTGAAAAGGTGGACCTCACCATCCGCCCGCCATTGGTATTCCCCGCCGGAATCCAGCGTGCGGATCTCCTGCTTGCGATCGCCCATGGCCCGCTCGTGGCGGATCTGCACCTCGCGGGCGATCTCCTTAAGGCCGATCCCCTCGATGCGCGAAGGCGTGCCGCGGAAGTACTCATTGACCACGCTGTGGTGCAGGCCGACGGCCTCGAAGATCTGCGCTCCGCGGTAGCTATGGATCGTGGAGATTCCCATTTTGGACATCGTCTTCACCACGCCCTTGGTGAGGGCCTTGGCGTACCGATGCTCCGCTTCCTCCGGCGAGAGGCCGGTCAGCGAGCCGTCCCCGATCATGGCATGGATGGCGTCATAGGCGAGATACGGGTTGATGGCGCCGGCGCCGTATCCGATGAGGAGCGCCATGTGGTGCACTTCGCGCGGTTCGCCGCTCTCCAGCACCAGGCCCACCTTCGTGCGCATCTCCTCTTCCACAAGGTGATGGTGCAGGCCCGCAACCGCAAGGAGCGCCGGGATGGGCGCGTTGTCGCGGTCCATCTGGCGGTCCGAAAGGATGATGACGTTGCAGCCCTCGGCGATGGCCCGGCGGACGTCGCGCCGCAGCTCCCACATCGCCTTCTCAAGCCCATGCCCACCCTGGGCCACCTTGTACAGGATCGGGATGGTGATCGCCTTCAGGCCAGGGGAACCGTTGTGGCGGATCTGCTCCAGCTCGAAGTTGCTGAGGATCGGCGTCTTCAGCTTGATCTGGTGGCACGATTCCGGCACGGGGTGCAGGAGGTTCTTCTCCGGGCCGATGACCGTTCCCGTAGAGGTGACGATCTCCTCGCGGATAGCGTCGATGGGCGGGTTGGTTACCTGGGCGAAGATCTGCTTGAAGTAGTTGTAGAGGAGCTGCGATCGGTCGCTGAGCACGGCCAACGGCGTGTCGATGCCCATGCTGCCCAGCGGCTCCTGGCCCTCCTGGGCCATGGGGCCGAGGATGAGCGACATGTCTTCGTTCGTGTAGCCGAAGGCGCGCAGCCGCTTCAGGAGGTTCTCGTCCTGGTGCACGATGATGTGCGGCGGCGAGGGCAGGTTCTCCAGGGGCACGAGGTTGTCCGTGAGCCACTGGCGGTACGGATGCTCATCGGCCAGCTTGCGCTTCAGTTCCTTGTCCGGGACGATGCGGCCTTCCTCGGTGTCGATCAGCAACATCCGGCCCGGCTGGATGCGGCCCTTCCGGGCGATCTTCTCGGGCGGGATGTCCACAACGCCCACTTCGGAGGCGAGGATGACCCGGTCGTCCGTGGTGACGTAGTAACGCGAGGGGCGCAGTCCATTGCGGTCCAGCACGGCGGCAATGCGGATGCCGTCGGTGAAGGCCATCGCGGCCGGCCCATCCCATGGCTCCATCAGCGACGCCTGGAATTCGTAGAACGCCTTGAGGTCGTCACTCATTGTGTCGTGGTTAGCCCAGGGCTCCGGGATCATCGACATGATCGCCTTGGGGAGCGACCATCCCGACAGGATCAGGAGTTCCAGCCAGTTGTCGAACATGGCCGAGTCGGAGCCGTTGGGATCGATGATGGGAAGGACCTTGCGCAGGTCATTGCCGAAAAGGTAGCTGCGCAGGTTGCCCTCGCGGGCGGTCATCCAGTTCACGTTTCCGCGCAGGGTGTTGATCTCGCCGTTATGGAGGGTGTAGCGGTAGGGGTGAGCGCGTTCCCAGCTTGGGAAGGTGTTGGTGGAGAACCGGCTGTGCACGAGCGCCATGCAGGTTTCCATCGCCGGGTCCGCGAGATCCTGGAAATACTCGTCCACCTGCATGGGCGTGAGCATGCCCTTGTAGACGATCGTGCGGGCGGAAAGCGAGCAAACGTAGAAGACTTCGGCCCCCGCGGCGTATTCGGCGTGGCGCAAGGCGTTCTCCGCGCGCTTGCGGATCACATACAGCTTGCGCTCGAAACCGTCCGAATCGCGCACGTTTTCGCCGCGGGCGATGAACACCTGGCGGATCGCCGGCTCGCCGGACTTCGCCGTGTCACCCAACGTGGCGCTGTCCGTGGGGACGTCGCGCCAGCCGATGAGCCGCTGGCCTTCCTCGCGGACGATGCGGTTGAACACCGTCTCGCATTCACGCCGCTTCAGCGCGTCCTGCGGCAGGAACACCATGCCCACGCCGTAATGCCCGGCAGGAGGGAGGTCGAACCCGGAGGCCTTCTCGAAGAAGGCGTGCGGCATCTGGATCTGCACGCCGGCGCCGTCGCCGGTGTTCGCCTCCGAGCCGCGCGCGCCGCGGTGATCCAGGTTCACCAGGACCGTCAGCGCCTGCCTCAGAATGTCGTGTGATTTTCTGCCCTTGATATCGGCCACGAGGCCGATGCCGCAGGAATCGTGCTCATACCGCGGATCATACAAGCCCTGTTTCGAGGGCGTCCCGTTTCGTGCCATAATGGGTGCTCGTTTCATTTCCGCCGGGCGGCGTGCGCAGCGTGGAACCCCTCCTCCGGCGTCAGGTTGTTTCAGCTCATGGAGCCTTAAGAGACAAGACTTGAGGGCCTGGCGGGCGGCCAGTTCCCTCAAGTCTCGGGTCCCGCGGTTCAAGAGCAGTTAATAGATTCTATCATATCTGGCGAGACGGGCGTGTATCAAGCCGTGCACGTTTGGTCAGAGTCAGCTCGCTTCCAGCGGCAGTTCCCCCGACGTCCAGATAGAGCGCACGTCTTCGCCCCGCGCGTCACGCCGCTGCAGGTCCTTCAGGAACTCCAGGAAGCCGACCTTCGGGGTCCAACCCAGCACGGTTTCCGCCTCCGAGAGGTCATGCTGTTCCACCGTCTCCGGCAGGTCCATAGCGTACTTGCGGATGAGTTCCTTCGCGCCGGGAAGCTGTTCCTCCAGCCAGTTGGGCCCAAGCTGGCGGAAGCTGCTCACAACCTCCTGGGGCATATGGTGATCGGTGTGAACGATCGTGCGAAAGAGGCCGATGCGGCGTTCCATCGCCGCCCGCAGAGCGGCCACAGTAGCGGAGGCCACATCCGCTCGATCCACTCCGTTGCGCAACAGCTTCACGCCGTGGTCCAGGTAGGGCTTCGGCACGAAGTCGTGGTAGCGGAGCATGGCGATGGCGGCCCCCGTCATCTCGTGGCAGCAGCGGCACAGGTCCTCGCCGATGACCTTGGTGACGCCGTACACGCCGCCCCAGCCATAGGCCATCGACGACGCGTACACGATCGCCTTCACGCCCGCGTTCCGGCACGCCTCGAGGACGTTGAACGTGCCATCCACGTTCACGGAAAAGATCGTGGCGTCGCTGACGGGCGGCACGTGGGCGCAATGCCACGCGGCCAGGTGCACCACCGCGTCCACGCCTTCCACAGCCCTCCGCGCGTCGTCCGGCGTGCGGGTGTCGCAGCGCACGAACTCCACCTCCCGCAGATCATCGTGCGCCGGCGGCGCCACGTCGGCGCGCCGCACCGTATATCCCTCGCGCGCCAGCAGCGCGCTCACGGCGCGGCCGGCGTTGCCGGAAGCGCCGGTGACCAGTACCTTACCGGATGGCATCCTATCGTTTCGCTTTCGCCTTCAACAGGGGCAGGAACAGCCCGCCAATCACGGAGCGCGCCACAAAGCCAACCTGCCGGGCGTCGGCCGTCTCATACCAGTCCGAAAACGCCACGCGGTTGGGGGTGGCGTTGGCGAAGTTGTACACCCGGTCCACGATCGCCTGGAACAACGCGGGGTTATCGCCCAGCGTGGCGGTCCACAGCTCCCAATCCGTCTTTGTGTATCCTCTGCGGCTGTCCAGCGGCAGGCCGAACGCGGCCAGCTTCCCGTGGTAGAACGCCGCTTCCTTGCGCGCCACCTCAGGGGGGAACACATTGAGATCCAGGATGGTGTCCCAAACCAGGTTGTATTTCTGGCTCCACGTTCCGGGCGCGTCAAAGGCCAGGCGATAGTGATCGCCGTCGTCCGCTCGCTTCACCCACTCAGCGGCCATCTCCTGCGCCTTCGCGCGGTAAGAGGCCGCTTCCTTCCAGTGCCCCGTCTTCTCGCACAGGCGAGCGTAACCGGCGATGCCGAGGATGGCCTTGATGGAGAGGTTGGCGTTGTGGGCCATATGGCCGGCGAAATCGTCCGTGCAGAGCTGGTTCTCCGGGTCCATCCCCTCCGCCGTCAGGTACTCCGCCCATTGCGTCAGCGTGGGCCAGTGCTTCGCCGCGAAATCGGCGTTTCCCTCAACGTGGGCCAGGGCCGCTGTGAGGATGAGCATATTGCCGCATTCCTCAACGGGCATCTGATCGGTATCGCTCTCCTCTCCGCCGCCGTACACCTGTCCGTTCGCCAACGGGTACGTGCCGAGGTCGTGCGGAGCGAACGGGAACGGCCAGCGCTGCGAGGCGGCATACTCCAAAATCGGCCCGATTTGCGCCTTCAGAAGGTCCGGCGCGAAGCAGAGAAAGAACGGCGCGGACGGGTAGGTAACGTCCACTGTATCAATACACCCGTTGCTGAAGTTCTCCTTGCTGAAGTACAGCCTCCGCCCATCCGCGGTCACCGCCATCTTGTGGGCAGCCAGGCACTGGCGATAGGCGAGGGCGCAGAGCCGGGCGTACTTCGCGCCGCCCACGGCGGTTAGCTCGGCCATCAGGCGCTCGTCAAACGCCTCGCAATTGGCGCGGATGGCCGGGAAATCTCGCCAACCGGAGGCCAGAAGGTCGGCCGCTCCGCGCCGTCCCTGCCGCCAGAACGGTCGAACGCGCTGTTCGAAATACTCCAGGCTGTAGATGTCGTCATAGGCCAGCATCGCGTGCCGCGAGACCGGCGTTTCCGCCACCTGGCCCAATCGCCACACCACAACCAGCGCGGGCCAGCGGTCACTCGCCGCTCGGGGCGTCTCCAGGTCGTCCGAAGCGGGCAGGGCGCCGTCGGCGAGGAAGGCAGCGCGGGCCTCGCCGTCCGGGACGCACGCCATACAAAGGTCCGGCGCGTCCGCCGCGGCCAGGTAGAGGTACCCCCAGTCGATGCGTAAGTCGTCTCCGGCGCGTTCCAGCATGCGCTGGTCCCGGCTACCCATGCGCAGCACCTGAAGGTCATCCACGCGGGCGCGGCCGTATACCACCTTCTGGTCCACGGTATTGACGCAGAGGGCGGCCGCGGCGTCGAGATAGACCTCCACCTCATGCGATCCGCCGTCGATGGCCACCGCATCCCAGGCCACGTAGCCCACCGGGCGGCTCAGCGGCTCGAGGTCCAGCGGGTCGATATCGGAAGGCGTGAGGAACGTCACCGTCAAGCGGATGCCGGCGGCCTCGAAGGCGTAGACCGTGCGGGTGGGCCACACATCGAGGTCCGTCTGCTCCATGGCCGGGATCTCGGGAGGGTATGGGCCCATCCAGCGATACGCTGCGCCGTCAATGCGGATCAGGCCGGCCAGCGGCTGTCCGGCGCCGGTCCAATGGCGAGTCGGGCTATCTGTGAGCTTGTCCGCGGCGGACCACACGCTGAAATACGGGTCGTGCGCGATCAGCGGCACGGCCGGCGGACGGAGAGCGGGTTCGGTCATATCAGGTTCCTTATTGGGGGAGTGTGGTTTGCATCAGCATCATCGGCGCCGCAGAGTGACGGCGACATCCGGGCGGAACGGAGGCAGCGCGATCTTCAGGGCGCCGCCGGCGGGGGCCACAACGGCCCTCTTCAGCGGGATGCCCTTCGCGGCATCCCAGCACGTTACATCATACCGGCCGGGGCGAACTCCGGCCATGGTGAGGGTGAGGCCCTTCTCCAAGCGCGCCGGCCCACGGCGGGTATCCTGCGCCACCCAGATCAGCGCCTGGCTCGCGTCGGCGCACCCCATCGCGATGAATCCGGGGCGGCTCACCGAAAGGCGGGCATCGGCGTTCTCCGGGCGGAAGCGCGACCACTCCAGCGCGGCCGAAACCTGAGCAATGGCCTGCTCGTCCTGACGCATCCCCGGCGTCAGAATGTGCGGGCCGCGATAGGGCCACCGCATGCCGGGCCCGCAGCCGCCGCTGGCGAAATGCGCCCAGCTTTCATTGTGATGGACGGCGTTGTCGAACGATTCATCGGCCACCCACTTGTCGATAGGGCCCGACTCCGAGTCCGTGTACGGCCGGCCGTCGCGGATCTGGCTCAACGCGTAACGGATGCCATGGTTGAATGAGAGGGCCGGATCGATGGCGTTCTTGGGATCGTTCACGGCGCCCCAGTAATAGAGGTGGGTGGTGGCGAACTCGAACATCGGGTGGCGGTAGACCGTGTCGGCGATCTGCCCCTCCGGCTCCGCGCGGGAAGCCGAGACCGTCAGCATATGCGCTCGGCCCCACTTCTTCAATTCGTAACTGCGCACAAAGGCGGCCATGTCATCCACCCACGCGTTGCGCTCGGCGGCTGTGGCGTTCCACCAGATGTCGTATTCGTTCAGCAGGTCCCAGGCCAGAATGGCGGAACTGCTTCCGTATCGATCGATGGCCCATCGGAACCGGGCTTTCTGCCATTTTCGGGCCGCCGGACTGGTGATGAAATCGCGCTGCGTGCGGCACGGCCCGCCATTCGCCGCATTATACGGGCTGGCGGTCCACGGCTGGTTCATCCAGAACGTATCCCATGGCGACAGGATGACCGACATGCCGGACCGCTCGCACATCGCCATGAAGCGGTCCCAAAAAGTCACGGCGCGCGGGGCATAGCGGCCTAGCGGATCCTCAATCAGCGCGCTCCGGGGAACGCCCGTCTCCAGGAAGATGCGCATCACGTTGACGCCGCGAGAGCGGACTCCGGTGATGTAGTCGCGCGCGGTCTGCGTGTCACCGCGGAAGAACAGGGCATCCAGGCCCAGCCACGTGTAGCCTTCGTTCGCGCCGATGAGAGGCGCCACAGTCCCGTCCGGGAACCGGATCGCCCGTCCGTCATCGGCCACGCGGGCGTTGCGGCCGTACAGCCCCTTGCGCACCGTAATGGAGATCGGCGGAAGCAGCGTTTCCCTGCCCGACGCGTCTACCAGCGCGGCCACGATGGCAACCTGTCCATCCTTCGATGGCCGGATGCGCGCCCAGAACGGCGCCTTGTAGGATTTCCCAGCGAGGCGCCCGCCCAGGTAGAAACGCGCGGAAACGGCCTTCCCCACGTCTCCCCCGATCCCGGCGTTGAACGCGGGCCCAACGATCTGCCCTTCCAGCGGCTCCCACAGCGCCGGCCGCGTTACGTTGACAGTGCGCCAGACCGAACGCTCGAACCCCTTAGCGTCCCGCGCTGTCAGCCGGAACGTCACCGGCCCCAACGTGTTCGGCCCGGGCCGCCAGGCCGCGATGACCTCTCCGTCTCCCCGGACCGGCTCCAGCGGGCTCCAGCGAACGGGGTATTCGCCGCGCCCAACTTCCAACCGAGACGAAACGCCGTTGGGCGCGCCGGAGACCTCCACGGGCCCCTGCACGCGCTCGCCGCGCGCGGGAGACGCCAGCCGGGGCGCCGGACCGCTGAGGCGGATGTTGTCCCACCGGCCCACGCTGCCGCCCCAACCGTACAACACGATCCGGGCCTCGCCGGCCACGGCGGACGTGGTGAACCGCTTCACGAGGGCGCCTTCCACGAACAGCGCGTAGTCGTCGCTGGTTCGCTCCAGGCGCAGATGCAGCGGATGGGCGGCATCGAGAGGCCCGTGCCGGGACACAGGGCCGCTGAGATCCTCGCCCTCGGGCGTCCAGATGTGGAGGATGGGCGTGGCGTCTTTCTCGACGCCCTCCAGGCCGATCTCGAACTGGTCCACATAGCCGCCGTCGCCGCCGTACACCTGCAGGATCTGGTTCACGCCGGCCCACCCCAGCGCATCCGCCTCAACGACGAACCGCTTGCCCAAGCGCGCGGTGGTGGCGATGCCCGCCCGCTCTCTGTTGCCCGTCACTTCAACCGCGCCGTTAACGATGCGAGCCGATGGCGGAGCGCCGCCGGCCTCTGTGATGAGTTCCCACCGCCCCGTATCGAGGGAAGCCCCGGAAAAGTCGTCATAGACCTCCGGATTCTGCCCGAAAGCCGCCGAAGAAAGGAGGAGGAAACCGGCGAGAACCCGCAATTGCCCCGTCATGTAGCGCCCCTTTGCATACGCTGATAGTTAACATTATCCATCATTCCGCATACGGGGACAAGGGGCGGTAGGGAGTCATCAGTCGTCAGTTATCAGTTGTCAGTCAGAAGCCCTGCCCAAGAGGATTACTCTCTCATGGGTAGGGCTTCTGACTGACAACTGATAACTGACGACTGATGACTGGCGACCGACGACTCCCTACTGCATCGCTTCCGCCAGCGGCGATGCGGTGCAGGCGCTGGGCGGGTTCACGCCCAGAATGGCGGCCAGGGTGGGGGCGATCTGCTGGGGGGACGCCGACGAATTGTACCGCCCGGGCTGGATGCCGGGGCCGCACATAACGATGGGCAGATGGGTGTCGTAGGCCCACGGCGTGCCGTGCGTGGTTCCGCCGTTCCCGCCGCCCTGGACCCACAGGTTCTCGGTGACCACCATCAGGTCGCCGCTCACTTTGGGATGGTAGCCGGTGGCCACCTTTTTGTAGATGAAGTCCACGGGCAGGCGGCCTTCCAGGAGCTGGTCGCTGGTAAGGGCGTTGTACACGCCGGGCGTCTTGCGCACGGCCTCGGCAGCCACGCGGCGCGCTTCGCGAGGATCGACCTTGTGGCGGGCGATGGCATCCGGGTTCAGCCACATCTCCGGTTCCACGTTGGCCGCCACCCAGTCATCGGCGCCAAAGGCGGCGTCCAGGGCTGAATCCGCGGCGGAGTCCATGGCGTCATCCGTCACGCGGCCCGCATGGAAGCCCGCTTCCTCCATACATTCCGGGATGGGGGCCACCCCGTGGTCTCCGGAGACGGTGATGAGCACGTTCTTCAGACCGCCCGGAACCTGCTTGTCCAGCGCGCGGAAGAAGTCCGCCAGGGCCCGGTCGCTGCGCAAAGTAATGTCGAACGCCTCGGCGGAGTTCGGTCCGAAGGCATGGCCCACGTAGTCATTGGCGGCGAGGTTGATTCCCACAAAGTCCGGCGTCTCGTCCTGTCCGATGCCCATGGCCTGCACGCCCGCGAGCGCGGTCTTCAGCACCACCTCGGTGGCGAACGGCGAGGTCCAGAGATCGCCGTAGAAAGCCTTGCCGGGCGTGGTTGCGCCGCCGTTGTAGGTATGCGGGAATCGCTTGCCGATCGTGGAGCTGGGGGTCACGGCCTCCGGGAGCGGCATCCAGGTGTTCTCGGCCACCTTGCCTGGGAGCAGCGGCTCCCACGTCTTGTTGAAATAGGCATCCGGCAGGCGCTGCGAGTTCACAGCCTGCACCCACTCCGGCAGCGTTCCGTCCTTGCAGTAGAACTTGCTGCTCACCCACTGGCCGGTGTTGCTGTCGTACCAGATCGTGCAGTCCGAGAGGCGGCCGGCCAGGAGGACAGCGGCGCGGTCCTTGAACGAAACGGTCAACACCTTGGCCCTGGCTCCGGTGGCCATCTTCAGCTCATCGGCCACGGTAGAGGAGCGGAGGTTGCGGGGCGACACTCCCATCTTCATCTCGGTTGAGCCCACGATGGGGTACTTCGGGTCCTCAACGCAGTATACGCTCGTGCCCTTGGCCATGCCGGGAACGTACCAGTTGTTGCCGATGATGCCTTCCGTGGACGGCGTGCCGCCCGTGGAAAGCACGGCGTGCCCGGGGCCGGTGTAGAGCGGGAAGTGGGTGTAATGGGCGCATGGGAAGAACGCGCCGTTGTCCTCCAGGTAGCGGAACCCGCCCACGCCATCCTTGCCCTTCGCGGGGAGCATCAGGTCCGGATAACGAGTGAGGTAGTCACCGCGGAACTGGTCGATGGAGATCAATACCACTACGCGGGGACGCGGAGCGGCCAGTACGGCGCAGGCGCTCGCGGCCAGCGCCGCTGCCGCCAAGGTCTTGCGGATTCTCAGCATCGGTAAACCTTTCTCAACAGAACGCCCGCCAGACAACCTGGCGGGCCGCTTTTTGAGATGGTAGGGGAGCCGCCAACGGAGGGTCAAACCCGGCGGTTAAGTTCATCTGAAGCAACGTCTCGTTTCCCGCCCGATGGCCCCGGGTACACACACATCGGGAGGACAGAACCATGGCAGAACCCGAGACGCGGCCGGATGCGGATCCAGATGCGCCGACAGATGCCGAGACAGGCTGGATGGAGGGGGCGATGGTCCCGCCCGTGGCTTTCGTCGGCCCCAGCGCCGGCATACCGAACATGGGGCTGAGTTCCAGCGTAGGGGCGGGCTCCGGCATCGCCGCGTTCGCGACGCCTGTTATACCCGTGGTGGGGGACCACCGTGTCGGCGGCCAGATTGTGGCAAACCCCTTCTCCCCCGCCGAACCGCGAAACGACTCGCCGTTCAATGCCGATATCCCGGACGCGGCGGACCTGCCGTCGCGGGTGGAGTCGGAACTGGCGGAAGATGGACGCATGGCAGGCGCCAGCATCGCGGTAACGGTGGGCGACGATGGGGTAGTAACGCTCACCGGGGTGGTTCCTTCCCGTGGGACAGCGGCGGACGCGGCCGATGTCGCCGCCCACGTACCGGGCGTCCGCGGCGTGACGAACCTGCTCACGGTGAGCGAGTAGCCCTCCTCGATACGGGGAGACGGAGAACGGCCCCTCGCCGAGCGCTATCGGTGAGGGGCCGTTTGTTCGTCGACACCGGCCCGGCTCAGCCGACGGGAGTATCGGAGGTGTCGAGCGTATCCTTGACTTCGTCGGACGCTGACGTTACCCGATCCTTCACATCCGCGGCCGCATGGGCAACGGTGGCGCCCACGTCTTTCGCCGCGCCGGTAACCGTATCCTTCACCGAAGAGACCTTCTCCCGCACCGTGCCGCCCCACTCGCTGGCCGTGTCGCGGATGGTGGAGCCGTACTCGGTGGCCTTGTCTTTCACGGTGTCGCCCAGCCCCGTGGCCTTATCCGCCACAGTGTGGCGAATCTCTTCGCCAGTGGCGGGGGCGTACAACAACGCGAACGCCGCGCCCAGTGCGCCGCCAACCAGCAGTCCCAACGCGAAATCGCTCTTTGCCATCGTTACTATCCTTTCGTCCTTCGCTGTTCGTCCGGGGGCATCCCCCATCACGAATTCGTTGAGTCCGTTCCGTTTCCGTTGTGGGTCTTCGCCGTCTTCCACACTTCTATTCCCCGTTGCACGCCTGTGAGCAGCGAGGCGATGTTCACGATGGGGCGGGCAACGTTCTCCGTCACCAGGTTGCTGGTGGTCTTCACCTTGGCGGACACGCTGTGCACGGCGCCCTCGCTCTCCTCGGCGATATGTTCCACCTTCGGAGCCACCTTCTCCACGATCTCGCTCACCTGGCCAGTGACGCGGCTCACGTTGTCTAGAACCGGTTGCACCTTCGGCAATACGCGATCCAACGCCTCGTCCACGGCGCCTGAGACGATGGATTTCAGGCGGAACGCCATGAATACCAGCCCGCCGAAAAGCGCCAGGTTGGCGCACGCGGATAACGCGATGACGATGTTTGTGCCAAGCCCAAAGTGGGCTGTTACCTCTTGCATTCTCGCTCTCCTCCCCACCGGGCCGGGCTCACGGCGGGTGTACCCTCGCCACGGCGCAGCTAAACGGTAGCGTGCGTTCTTGCTCACAATGTTAGCATGCATGTTCGCGCCACGGTATAATGAATTCGTTTGTGGACCGCTCGCGGTCCGCGCCGAATCTCACCTATCTTACCCGGAACAGAGAAGACCTTATGCACATTGGAATCGTGGGCCTGCCGAACACGGGCAAGACGGCCCTTTTCAACGCCCTTACGCACGCGCACGCCGCCGTTGGCGTTTACAGCTTCACCACCGTGGAACCCAACCACGGAAGCGCACAGGTGCCGGACGCGCGCCTCACTAAGCTCGCCGAGATCTTCGACCCCAAAAAGACAACCCCTGCCACGGTGGACTTCGTGGATATCGCCGGGCTCGCAAAGGGCGCCAGCCAGGGCGAAGGCCTCGGCAACCAGTTCCTTGGCCACATCCGTCAGGTGGACGCCATCGTGCACGTGGTCCGTTGCTTCACCCACGCGGAGGCGCCGGATGAATTGCCGAACCCGGCCGACGACGTGGAGACCCTGGAGATCGAACTGATCCTCGCGGACCACCAGAGCGTCGCAAAGCAGAAGGAGAAGGCCGACCGCGAGGCGAAGAAGGGCACGGCCGGCGCCAAGGCTCGCTACGAGATGCTTTCGGAACTGCTTGCCCACCTTGCCGACTTCAAACCCGCGCGCACCCTGGCCGGCGGCGCCGAGCGGCATGATATGTTCCTCCTCACGGATAAGCCCGTGCTCTACGCCGCCAACGTGGCCGAAGATTACGCCGCCGGGGGCAGCCCGGACGCGGCCAAGCTCCGCGAGGCCCTTGGCGCCGGCGCCCATGTGCTGGAGATCTCGGCCGGCATTGAGAGTGAACTCGCGGACCTGCCGGCTGACGAGGCCGCGGAGTTCATGGCCTCCCTCGGCATGCCCGAGCCCGGCCTCAACCGCCTCATCCGCGAATCCTACTCGCTGCTCGGCCTGATGTCGTTCCTCACCGCCGGCAAGGACGAGTGCCGCGCGTGGAGCATTCCGGTCGGAACGCGCGCTCAGGACGCGGCCCGCGAAATCCACAGCGATATTGCCCGCGGCTTCATCCGCGCCGAGATCATCTCCTACGACGACCTCGTCGCCGCCGGGAGTTGGAGCGCCGCCAAGGAGAAGGGCCACGCCCGCCTTGAAGGCCGAGACTACATCATGCTCGACGGCGACGTGGTGAACTTCCGGTTCCAGGTGTGAAAAAGCGCCTTCCCGTCATCCTCGCCGCCATCGCCCTGGCCGGCTGCACGCAGCGGGGGACTGCGCCTGTTGCGCAGGTCCCCGCCTCGGCTCCGGCCCGGCCAACACTGGACCCCGAGGCCCAGGCCGCCCTCGCGGATAGCCCCGAAATCGCGTTGAACCCCAGCGAGCCGGAATCCGGATCGCTGCGGGTCCGTCGCCGTTGGCTCTACTACGTTCGCGGCGGCGCCATCACCACCGTCCGAAGCGCCAGCCGGAACATGGTGAGCGACCTGATCCAGCAGGCCGGCGGCGTGGCCGGACTGAACGGCGCGTTCTTCAGCGACGCGCGCGTTGCCGGGCGCGGCAACAAGATGATCGGCCCGCTTCTCACCGGGGTGGGCGCGGAGTTCGCCCCGGTGGACCCATCCGACGCGCCGCGTTGCGTGGGCCGCCCCTTGGTCGTCATTGGGCCGCGCGCCATCGCCTTCGCGCCGTACGCGCTCTGGATGGGGGACTCCGAGGCTTCGATTCGCCGGCTCATGCCGGACGCTACCGACGCCTTCCTCGCCGGCGGCTGGCTGGTGCACAACGGCATCCCGCAGACAGAGGAAGAGATCCGCGCCCGATGCGTTGCCGACGCGCAGGACTACCGGCGCCGCGCCTTCATGGGCGTGGATGACAGGGGGCGGCTGATCCTCGGCGCCACCGACTACAGCATTGACAGCGCGCGCCTCGCGAAATCGCTGGAGCCCCTGCACATCCGCGAGGCCGTGTTGTTGGATTGCGGGTTCAGCACGTCGCTGGTCTGGCAGGGCAGAATCCTGGTAAGCGGGCATTCGCGCAAGTCCATGCCCAGCCGCCCGGTTCCACACGCGCTCGTCATCATGGCGCCCGCCATCGGAGGAAGAACATGAGGCCGTTCTGGCCCCTCATCGGCGTCGTCTGCCTGGCAGGCTGCGCCGGCTACCGCCGCACAACCGCCAACCGCCCGCCAGCGCCCGTCCCGGCGGCAACAACCGCATCTTCCGAGCCGCCCGCCCTGGCCCCCACCGACGGGCGCATGTGGCTGAACGGATCGGAAGACGTTGCCGTCTTGATGTATCACGACGTCGTGCCGCGCAAGCAAGTGTGGTTTGACGTCACCAACCGCGAGTTCGAAGCGCAGATGGCCTCCCTGAAGGAAGCCGGCGCCAACGTGGCCAAACTGGAAGACGTTGTGGCTCACTTCCGCGATGGAACGCCGCTTCCGCCAAAGACCGTTGTGCTGACCTTCGACGACAACACCGTTGGCATCTACGAGAACGCCTTCCCCATCATGCGGAAATACGGCTTCCCATCCACCCAGTTCGTGCACACAGCCTACGTGGGCGTGCAAACGGAGAAGGGCCATTGCTCCTGGGACCAGCTCAAGGAGATGGAAGACTCCGGCCTCGTGGATGTGGAAAGCCACACCGTGAACCACCCGCCGGACATCCGCATCCTTTCAGACGACGAAGCGCGGGCCGAGCTGGTGGACTCGAAGGCCGCCATCGAAGAACACCTGGGCCATCCGGTGCGCTTCCTCGCCTACACCGAGGGCAACGCGGACGAACGCATCGCAGCGATGGTGAAAGAGGCCGGATACGAGGCGGCGTTCAACGAACAAAGGGCCTGGATGTCTGGCCCGGTGGACCGCCTGTTCCTGCCCCGCTTCGCCCCGTTCCGCTTCGATGACGTGCTGGACCACTGGAAGGAGAGCGCTGCCGTTCCCGTGCGGGGCCTCGCCCGAGTTGACCTCCAGGCTCCGGGTGATGGATTGGATGGGTTGCGCACGCCCGCCGGCGTCCGCGTGACATGGGACCGCACGCCGCTGGACAACATCCGAGCCACGCGCGGCGGAGACGCCATCATCGGGCCAGACGGCTTTGCCCCCGTACCGGTAGAGCGTCAGTGGGGCCTCATCGGCCGGCCGCTGTTCGTCACGGACGGGCGCAAGGCCATGTGCCTGCCGTACCAGCCGTGGCTTGGGACTTCGGACGCGGCACTGAACGAGTTGCTACCCGGCGCAACGAAGGCCGTTATCGGATCGCGCTGGATCCTGCACAACGGCCAGCCCATACCCGGCGATGACCGTAGCATTCGCCGCGCCTCCGTTTTCGGCTGGACGCAGGATGGCCGCCCGTTCCTCGGCCACGCCCAATCGCGCGTCCGCCCTAACGACCTTGCCGCCGCCCTTCAGACCATGGGAGCAACGGAAGCCATCGCGTTGTAGACAGACTGGTTCCATCTTCACCACAAAGGCACAAAGGCGCGAAGACCAAGATGATCTTCGCGCCTTTGTGCCTTTGTGGTGAATGTGGAGCCAGTCTGCGTTACGCTTCTCGCACTTCCGTCAGCGTCAGCAGGCGATCGAGGGAAAGGCCCTCGGCGGCCACGGCCTCAGCGCCGCCTTCCTCGCGGTCAACCAGGGTGATCACCTGCACCACCTCGGCGCCGGCCTCCCTGGCGGCCCTGACGGCCTTCAGCAGCGATCCGCCGGTGGTGGTGGTATCTTCCACTATGCAGACCTTCGCGCCCGGTTCCAGCGGGCCCTCAATGAGGCTCTGCGTGCCGTGCCCCTTCGGCTCCTTGCGCACAAGAAACCCGGACACTGGCCGTCCCGCGCCCCATGACATCGCCACAACGCCGCCCACAACCGGGTCCGCCCCCATGGTCAGCCCGCCAATGGCCTGCACCTCCGGCTTCAGGGCGGCCAGCAGCAGTTCCGCCGCCAGACTCAGCCCTTCCGGGTGCAGCGTGGCCATCTTCCCGTTGACGTAGTACGGTGACTTCCGGCCGCTGGCCAGCGTGAAGTCGCCTTCCTTGTAGCACCGCTCTCGAACCAGGCGCGCAAACCGTCCCTTTGTATCCTGCATTGGGTCCAATACCTCCGGCACCATTATGGCACGCCGGGCGCCCCTCGCGGCGGCTCGGCGCCGCACACCGGCGCTCGAAACTTTTGGTTATGACTGCTATGATAATCTGCTATCCCGGAGCGGACGGACGGCGCCATCCCAACCGGCCGCCGGGGCGGAGGCCATCTTTCGCCGGCATCGCCCCGGAGCCCCTCGATCAACCTCGCAGTGGAGTTGGGACGACCCGAACTGGCCCGCCCAGGCCCGCGCTGCCGGACAGGGCCAGTGCAGGGATAGCCCGGCGCGAAGGAGGTTCCAGATGTTACTGCAACGGTTCCAGCCGCGGATCGCGGCGCGCTCCGTGTTGCTGACAATCGCCTCGCTCGTTGCGGCGGCCCCCGGCGGGAGAGCCGCCAAGTCTCCGTTCAACGTCGCGGGGCAGTATGTGGAGGGTTGTAGCTGCCCAATCGCCTGTCCGTGCGATATGACTGGCCTGATGAATGGTTGCGAGGGGATGAACGCCATACAGCTATCGTCCGGCCGCTTCCACGGCGTCAGCCTGGCCGGCGCGCGTATCGCGTTCGCTACCACGCCCGGTAAATGGGTCCGCGGCTACGTGGATGCCCGGAATCCTCGCCAGAGCGCGGCCGCCAAGGCGTTCGCTCGATCGGCATTCGCCATGTTCGGCAAGGTGGAGTTCGTGAAGGATGCCAGCATCCGCTTCCAGGGGCGTAACGGCCGGTACAACGTATCGGTGAACGGCGGCAAGACGATGCTACTTTCAACCTCGCCCGTGCTTGGCGCCGACCGCAAGACGGCCATCAGCCACGCGAACATCACCGATCCCCTCAACCACACCCTGTACCAGGGGAAAGTGGTGTCCGGCCATTACGACGATGGCGAGAAGCGGATCTCGCTGAAGGGAAGCAACTCCTACTTCAACAGCCGTATGCGAAGCTCCGGCCGCGTGTAAAGCACAGCGCCGGACCTCGAAAGATGACAAAGGCCGGACTCCTTGCGGAGTCCGGCCTTTGCCTGTTTCCCACCCCAGGGGGAGGGTGAGCCGCCCCTTTCCCCGGGGATCGAGAAACTCTTCTGAGGCGTCAGTCGTTCCAGAGGACGCTACAACGCACCTGGCTCAACAACGTGAACGACGTGATCTCGGCATTGTGCATCTGAGTGATCTCCCAGACCTTACCGTGCATGTGCAAGGTCAGTCACCCCACAGGGCGGAATCGCCCCACAGAGCGCTGTCACCCCACAGGGCGGAATCGCCCCAGAGGGCCGAGTCGCCCCACAGAGCGCTGTCACCCCAGAGGGCGGAATCGCCCCACAGAGCGGAGTTCTCGCTCAGCTTGGTGTTGTCACCCCACAGAGCGCTGTCGTTCCAGAGGGCCGAGTCACCCCAGAGGGCCGAGTCGCCCCACAGAGCGCTATCGCCCCAGAGGGCCGAGTCACCCCAGAGGGCGGAATCGCCCCACAGAGCGCTGTCGCCCCATACGGCTCGGTCACCCCACAGGGCGGAATCGCCCCAGAGGGCGGAATCACCCCACAGAGCCGAATCACCCCAGAGGGCGGAGTCGCCCCACAGGGCCGAGTCGCCCCAGATGGCCCGGTCGCCCCAGAGGGCGGAATCGCCCCACAGAGCCGAGTCACCCCAAAGAGCGCTGTCACCCCACAGGGCGGAATCGCCCCACAGAGCGCTGTCGCCCCAGAGGGCGGAGTCGCCCCACAGAGCCGAATCACCCCAGAGGGCGGAATCGCCCCACAGGGCGCTCTTCTGCCAGAGCGTGGAGTCTCCCCACAGGGCGGACGCTTCCTTCAGGCCCTTCGGGCCGTAGACGGCGGACTCCTTGAAGAGCTCCATTGAGCCGTACACCGTCTTGTCGCCCCACAGAGCGCTGCTGCCGAAGTTCACGCGCAGGCCAACGGCCAGCGGCAGGCAGTAAAGGCGGTTCTCGCTCCACACGATGGTGGGGCTGGGAGAGATGGCTGCCTTGCCGGTGACGGCGAGGGCGGCCGGGATATTCAGAACGCCGGCTCCGCGGCTGTAGACGTCGGTGTCGATCTTCGTGGCGGACTTCATCAGGCGCGCCTTGATGGTGGCGGGAGTGAGCCGAGGGTCGGCCTGAAGGAGCAGCGCGGCGGCGGCGGAGACGACCGGGGCGGACATGCTGGTGCCAGACATGGTGGTGTACACCCCGCCAACCGTCTGGTCCGAATGTTTGAGCGCCTGGTCGCTGCCCATCGCGAGGGTAGACACGACCTTGTTGCCGGGGGCAACGAGGTCGGGCTTGAGGATGTGATCCGGCATGGATGGTCCGCGTGAGGAGTACGAGGCCATCACGTCGTCGGACGTTTTGGATGTCTGGAGGGTGTTGATGGCGCCAACGGTGATGGCGAAGGGGTCATCGCCGGGGCTGTCGATCGTCCCGTAGCGAGCGCCGCTGTTCACGTCATCGGCCACGATGCGGCCACGGTTGCCCGCGGCGCACACCACCACAATGCCCTTGCCCTGCGCCTTGCGCACTGCGCGGCACAGCGGGTCGGTGACTACGCCTTCCAGGGGCACATGGCCCAGACTGAGGTTCATCACCTTGATGCCATACTTGGCCTTGTTGGCGATAACCCAGTTGATGCCAGCGATCACGTTGGAGACGCTGCCGCCGCCCTTGGCGTCCAGAACCTTCACGCCAACCAGATTGGCGCCGGGGGCGATGCCCGCGTTGGCGCCGCGGCTGGCGAAACCCGTGCCCGCGATGAGGCCGGCCACATGGGTCCCGTGGCCGTTGTCATCGTAAGGGAGGTTCCGTCCGGCGACGGTGTCGAACCAACCAACCACCTTGCCTCGAAGGTCTGGGTGCTTGTAGTCCACGCCGGAGTCCAGAACGGCAACCGTCACGCCGGAGCCCGTGTAGCCCGTCGACTGCCGCACCACGTTCGCGCCCACGGTTTCGGTGGTAACGATATCATCGGGCCGAATGGGAGCGTCCGTGGAGATGTGCGCGATGGACTTGTCGGCGGCCAGGGCCTTCAGCTGATTGGCCGGTACGGTGGCGGCGAAGCCAATGCCGTCCAGATCACGTCCCATTGCGCCGCGGAAGAAACGGGCGCGGGACATGGCCTGGGTCTTGGCATTGGCCGCCGGGACGATGATGACCTTCTGGGCGACGGCGTTTCGCCGCGCGGACATAGCGGAGAGGTTGGCGTCCATCTTGACGTCACGCGCAACGGCTCCTCCCGCGACACCGGCGGCGAGCATCGTACTCAACGTTAGGTGCAGCGCGATGTTCTTGTGTGTCGTCATGGTCTGCTCTTTCTTGCCGGGCTAGGCGCCCAGCGTAGGGAATGGGTGTACGTGTTCATTGTACGCCGGGCCGGGTGTACGTCCGGTCCGCCTCTAGTCGCAATGTTCGGAAGTCTGTGGTCGCAAGTTTCTAGGACTATGTGTGGGAAAAGGGGTTTAACTCGTACAGCGCGCGGAAACCATGTGATCGAGACGGACCGAAAACGGAAGAAGCGATGTGAAGGGGCCGATGGGCCGGCCCCTTCACAGACGCAACAGACTGAGTGCGGACAACAATCGGGGCGGCCTTCCACTTGGAGGGCCGCCCCGATTGCGTTTCGCGGCGCGTCGATAGGCGGGCGCCATCCGTTCCGCGTCATCTATCCATCGGGGCAGGCGGCGGCGAACATAGCGCGCGGCGGCTTGCCCGTTGGGCAGGCCGCCGCCTATCCCCTTACATCAGACCGGCATCGCCGCTAGGAGGGTGTTATGCACCTTGAAGCAAGGGAGCAGCCTTCGCGAGCATGGGTTCAGCGAAAGCAGTAAAGCGGAGGGCGGCAACCGTTTGCGGCAGTCGTTCATAGTCCCTGGCCAAGCGTCGAAACCGGGAGAACCAGGCAAAGCTGCGTTCCACCACCCAACGCCTCGGCAGGAGCACGAAACCCTTCTTGGCCTCCGACAACCGCACGACGTGCAGGCGGATGCCCATCTCCTCGGCGGCTTTCCTGGGCTCATCGCCGGTGTAGCCTTGGTCCACGAAGGCGATCTCCACGTTGTCGCCCGTCGCCTCCTGCACCTGTTGCGCCAAAGCCCCCACTTGGGCGCGCTCCTGTTCGTTGGCTGGGGTCATCGCCAGCGCCAGCAGATGGCCCAACGCGGCGACGGAGATGCGGATCTTGGAGCCCTTCGCCTTCTTGTGTCCATCGTAACCAGCCGGTCGCCAGACTCCACCGTGGAGCGCAACGTGCGGCCGCCCAGGATCACTGCGGAGGGCTCCTCGGAGCGTCCCTCAGTGCGGCGGAGCGTCGCTCGCAGGTCGTGTACGATCGCTTCAAAGCGACCGGCCCGTATCCACCGCGGCGTCTGCTGATACGCCGCTTCCCACGGCGGGAAGCCGCCGGGGACGCAGCGCCACGGGCTGCCCGTGCGGGCCAGCCAGCGCAACGCGTCAAAGACATCCCGCATCGCGTACGCCCGCTGAGGAGCGTCCTCGGTCATCAGGGTCAGATACCACGACACGAAGGCCCACTCCGCATCGCTGACGTCGCTCGGGCAACGCTTTCTAGCACTCATACACCCCTTCTACCCAAAGTGCACAGCCTATCCGGGAATCGCCGGCGGCTTCATGCCACTCATGGGGTTCGGCACGATGTATCCCTCCGTGGCGGCCCAGCGGAAGAACACCTGGAGGGCCCGGAACCTGATGCCGACCGTCGTCGGGGCGTAGCGGTCGAGAAGCGAGATGGGAGGTTTTCGACCACCGAGCGGCCGATCTCATCCGATTGGCGGAAGAGGCCGACGCCGGCGAGGTGCTGGATCAGAGGATCGAGGGCTTCCCCATAGTCTGCGTGCGCATGGAATTTCTGGTAGCGCGGAGGTGGCGCTGGAAAGAGGCGTGGAGGGCTTCCAGGCTGAGGGCTCCAGCAGCCCTTGGGGTAGTGCGGATGCGGCTCATGTTGGTCCTCGAAAACAAAAACCTACATTGCGAGCGCGCCTGAACATTAGTGGGCGTGGCCCATATTCAAGAATTCAAGCAGTAGGCTTGAGACCCGCCGAGGCGAAAATCCGGGGGGCTCCGAGTGCATGAGACCGCTTTTCCTGAGCGTGGATGACGCTCTCTGGAGCGGGAAAAGGGGCTCGAACCCTCTAGCTACGGCGCGGCGGGCGGTTGCACGTACAGGTACTTCTGGAAGCCAGCGAATGCCGAGCCGATTTCCGCCGGATCGCCGAGGTCGACGAGCGCGTCGGCGATGGCGTGGTACTTAAGGTTGAGCAGCGGCGTCAGCTTCTCCATATCCAGTTCCTCCACGCCGACCGCCACGTAGTGCGACAGCACGAAATCCAGGAACGCCCGCTGCTTCACGGAGAACAGGGACTTGATGCGCACGCGGGCATTGGCGGCGCGCACTTCACGGGTGACCGGCGCGCGGGCGTAGGCAACGTGGGCCAGCACGTCGAAGATGTCGCTCTTCTCCGCGTCGATGATCTTCTGCATCTCGGCCAGTTGCTCGCCGCCGAATCCTCGCTCCGCGAGACCCTGCAGCAGCTTCTTCCTCGTATCCGGCACGCTCCATATCTCACGGAGCTCGGCTTCGTCCTTGAAGAACTCCGGCAGCTTGCCGTACAGCATCTCCATGAACTGCTGCGCCGACATGGGCGTGCCGTCCGGATGCCAATACGTGGTGCACATCATGTGCTGGATGGCGCGGGCCTTGCCGTCAGCCAGCTTCACGATCGTCCTCGGCCTCTTCGGGCATATACAGCTGAGCCGCCCGCAAACCGGGCACGGCTCGCGCGGGCACACGCACGGCGTCTCGCCGCAGACCGGGCAAACGCGTGGAGGCGCCGGCTCGCACTGGCAGGGCAGACAGCCGCAGACCTTGCACGGCTCCGGCGCCTCTGGTTCCAGCGGTTCGCCATCCCATTCCGGATCGCTGAAATGGTGGTGCGCCTTCACGAAGTCGTAGATCGTGAAGTAGTACTTGCCGTCGTAGAGGCGGGTTCCGCGGCCGATGATCTGCTTGAACTCGATGATTGAGTTGATGGGCCGCATCAGCACGATGTTGCGGATGTTGTTGGCATCCACGCCGGTTGAGAGCTTCTGCGACGTGGTGAGGATGGTGGGGATGCTCTTCTCGTTGTCCTGGAACTCGCGCAGGCGCTGCTCGCCAAGCTGGCCGTCGTTCGCGGTAACGCGGTGACAGTAGTTCGGGTCGGCGCTCGTCTTCATTTGGTTGATGAGGTCGCGCACCGCCAGTGCGTGGTCCTGGGTGGCGCAGAACACGAGCGTCTTCTCCGTCTGGTCGATCTGGTCCATCACGATCCGCACGCGGTGGGCTTCGCGCTCTCTGATCTCAATAATCCGGTTGAAGTCCGGCTCCGCGTAGACCTTTCCGGCTTCGATGACGCCCTCTACCACGTCATCGTCAGGCGTGTACACGTACTCGTCCAAAGTGGTGGAGATCTGCTTCACCTTGAACGGCGTCAGAAAGCCGTCGTTTATGCCTTCCTTGAGCGAATACGTATAGACCGGCTCGCCGAAGTAGGCATAGGTATCGACGTTATCCTTGCGCTTGGGGGTGGCTGTGAGGCCAAGCTGCACCGCCGGGGCGAAGTAGTCCAGAATGCCGCGCCAGTTGCTTTCATCGTTCGCTCCGCCGCGATGGCACTCATCAATGATGATGAAGTCGAAGAAGTCCGGCGGGTAGTGGCCGAAGTAAGGCGACGGCTTCCCGTCCACCGGCGGGCCGCTCATGAACGTTTGGAAGATGGTGAAGAAGATGCTGCCGTTCGTCGGCGGTTTTCCCTTCTTGCGGATGTCGTCCGGCGAGATGCGCACCATCGCGTCTTCGGGGAAGGCGGAAAAGGCGTTGTAGGCCTGATCCGCAAGGATGTTCCGGTCGGCGAGGAAGAGGATACGGGGGCGGCGCGTGGGTTGGCGGCCCAAGCTCCAGCGGCTCTGGAAGAGTTTCCACGCGACCTGAAAAGCGATGAAGGTCTTTCCAGTGCCCGTGGCCAGCGTCAGCAGGATGCGCTGCCGGTCCGCCGCGATGGCCTCCATCACGCGCTCGACCGCGATCTCCTGGAAAAAGTACGGGGTGCGAGTGCCGCCCTTGTCGTTATACGGCACGGCCGCGAAGCGGTCGCGCCAGGCGTTGGCTTCGGCGAACGTGATGGCCCATAGCTGGTCCGGGGTGGGGAAGGCAGATCGCTCGCCCTCCTGGCCGGTGGCCATGTCGATCCCGTAAATGCCCTGGCCATTGGTGGCGTAGGCGAAGCGCACGTCCATCTTGCCGGCGTAGTCCTTCGCCTGCCCAACGCCCTCGGTCAGCGGCTGGTCCCATGCTTTGGCCTCGACCACGGCCAGCTTGTGGTTCCGATGCATCAGCACGTAGTCGGCGATCAGCGCCTTGCCGCGCTTGCCGTGCCCCTCGATGCGCCCGTTAGTGATGGAATACTCACGCCGGATGCGGCTTCCCTCGACTACCCCCCAGCCCGCCGCCTTCAATGCGGGATCAATGTGCTCGGCTCTGGTTTCGGCTTCGTTCATAGTTCGTCGCCCCTCGCTTGCTACATCGGTTTCGGCCGGCGTTTGGCCATATCCTCCAACTGCTTCATACCATCGTTCTCGGCCTGCGCTTCGATCTCGGCACGGCGCCTCTCACTGAACCGGTCGTATTCGCGGTGAGCAATCTCGTTGGCCGCATCGCGCGTCACCTTGCCGGCATCGGGCAGGACCCGACGCTCGTTGAACCGCAGGAACTCATCCAGCTTCGTTGCCCAGTCCTTGAGGAACACCTGTTTTCGCCGCCGAGCCTGATCCTCAGCAAAATCAAGGAACATGACGACTACGCGATTCAGTTCGGCAATCTCGTCTTCGCGCAGGTAGTTCTTCGCCACGGTTACGTCGCCCTTGCGGACGACGCCGCTCTTCCAGGCCGTGAGGCCCATGTTGGGCTGGGAGGAGTTCGCCCGTTCGGCGATCAGTTCGGCGGCGGTCTTGCCCGTTGCGGCAAAGTGCAGCTTGTTCTGGACAGTCTGGAAGAAGACCTGCGTCTCCGGATCGGAAGGCGCATAGTCGGCGGCAAGGGCCAGAATCTCGCGTACGCGGAGGTAGACGCGCTTCTCGCTGGCGCGGATGTCCCGAATGCGCTCCAGCAACTCATCGAAGTAGTCCGGAACCCCAGGGCCGGGCGGGTTCTTCAGCCGCTCGTCGTCCATCGTAAAGCCCTTGACGAGGTACTCGTTCAACCGCGCGGTCGCCCACTGGCGGAACCGCGTGCCCCGCGCGCTGCGGACGCGGTAGCCCACGGCGAGAATAGCGGGCAGACTGTAGTGACGCAGGCGGCGCGAGACCCGCCGGGCGCCCTCCTGGCGAACTTGTAAGTAATCCTTACAAGTTGCCGCCTCGTCCAACTCGCCCTCCCGATAGATCGCCTTGAGATGAAGGGTCACATTCTGGGGCGTGGTCTGGTAGAGCTCCGCGATGAGCGCCTGCGTGAGCCAGATCGTTTCCACGTCGAACCGGCACTCGATCCGCGTGCGGCCATCCTCGGTCTGGTAGAGCGCGATGCTGGATTGGGGCTGGATCTCGTCGGGCATGATGAACGCCTAGAGTTGGCCGGAAAAGGCTTGGTGGAGCAGCGACCGCTTCAATTCGTCGAGCGCGGCGAGCTTGCGCTCGTACACGGAAGCGAGGCGCTGGGTCTCCGTACTGAGGGCTTCGCATTGCCGGACGATTCGCGCTTGTTCTTGCGGCTCCGGGTGGCAGATACAGAATGCCTTAGCTTCTGGGAAGTATATAGTCTGGTGAACCGAGCCACTCGAGTATCTACGAAATCCATCGCGCCCCTCCGCCAGGAGGAGATACATGAGAAAGTCTGGGACCAACTCGGAAGCACAGACCCAGTTCACAAAGTCTTGGCTGGTAGCCATCGGTCGGCCCATTATGATCACGTAACCGACCGATGCAGTTCGCGATAGGCATACCGTGTTTGCAGGAAGTACTCGGGATGACGAATTAGCGATTCCCTGTTCACTCACCGTCTGGAAAGTACTCGTGATCCGCCGACCATGATGCTCCCTCGCATCTGGTATCCCGATCCACGGGATCGTTCCGGCCCAGTACTCTGGGTATCTCCGGCTCGGTGTATGCCCGGACTCCAGCCTTGCTAGGTCCGAAAGCACAGACCAGCGCCACCCACTTTTTGCGCGGGTCTTTGGCATCCCAACGGCCAATGACATCTCGCCAGGTATGTGCCGCAACGAGGCATGCCTGCCGCCCGTCTTTGTTACTTGCCCGCCATTGAGGCTGGCGATCTGGGCATCCACAACTCCGTTATCAAACTGTTGTGGATCGTAGTGATGGCGACGCCTATCGATCTCCGGGTATTCACCTGCCCCGCTCCCGCCTTGGTAGAACACCGCCCGAAGGTGGCCCTCGAAGATGGCGCGGGCGTTCTGGAGGTTCTTCTCGGCGTTGGCCTTGGCGGCGGCGATGCCCGCGAACGCTTCATCCAAGATGCCGACGATGCGCTGCTGCTCGGGAAGAGGCGGAGTGGGGATCTCAAAGTCCAAGACCTCGTTCATGTCAGCACGCGGCATACGAGCCCCAGTGCAGGTGGCATTTATGTGACCCATCGTCACCTCATCCAGAAGCCAGTACACCAAGTACTCACGTGCGAGTTGTCGGCTCGGTCTGAGTGGGAAGATCTCTGTTGAACAGTGACCGTTGAAATGTGGGGCGAGCACTTTGTTCAAATAAGGGCGCAGCCGGCCATACAAGACGTGCTCCGTAGAGAAGCGGAACGTCGCACTCCTCACTGCTTGCGGTTGCGTCGAGCCAACGAAACGCGCCGTGTTCGGCTCGATATGCTCAAGCCCAACATAAGGTAGGTGACGATGATCTCCTTGGACCTTGTCGAAAACGCAGACATCACCTAGCCGCCTCGCGCTCCAGATTCCCTTCATACAAGTTCTCTGATGCTCGCCAGCACGATGGCGCTTTCGGCGTCCAGGGCGGCGATCTCGTCCATGATGGCCGCCGGAGTACGGTGGGTGATCTCCTCACCGCAATCAGGGTTCTTCACAGAGAGGTCAAAGGTTGTCTGGTCGATCGTCTTGGCGTCCACGGTCCAGCTTTTCGGCGAGTCGGCAGCGGTCTCCTGCAAGGCCAGGAACTCCGCGAGGTCGTCATCGTTCAGCGGGTTGGTTTTGCCGAGGTTGCGGCCGGGGCTTAGCTGGTAGTACCAGATGCTGCGGGTGGGGGCGCCCTTCTCGAAGAAGAGGACCACCGTTTTCACGCCGGCGCCCTGGAAGGTTCCGCTGGGGCAATCCAGCACCGTGTGCAGGTTGCACGTCTCCAGCAGCAGCTTCCGCAGGCTCACCGAGGCGTTGTCGGTGTTGGAAAGGAATGTGTTCTTGATCACCACGCCGGCGCGCCCGCCGGCCTTCAGCATCTTGATGAAGTGCTGGAGGAACAGGAAGGCCGTTTCGCCGGTGCGGATCGGGAAGTTCTGCTGAACCTCCTTCCGCTCCTTCCCGCCGAACGGCGGATTGGCGAGGATAACGTCGAAGCGGTCCTTCTCCTGGACGTCGGCGAGGTTCTCGGTGAGCGTGTTCGTATGCACGATGTTCGGCGTATCAATGCCGTGCAGGATCATGTTCATCGTCCCGATGACGAAGGCCAGCGACTTCTTCTCCTTGCCGAAGAAGGAATTCGTCTGAAGCGTCACCAGTTCGTTGGTGCTCAGGCTACCCTTCGCGCTCAGGTAATCGAACGCCTCACAGAGGAAGCCCGCCGAGCCGACCGCGCCGTCATAGATGCGGTCGCCTATATGTGGTTTCACCACCCGCACGATGGCGCGGATCAGCGGGCGCGGGGTGTAGTACTCGCCGCCGTTCCGGCCGGCGTTGCCCATGTTGCGGATCTTGGCTTCGTAGAGATACGAGAGTTCGTGCTTCTCGGTCTGTGACCGGAACTCCAACTGATCGATCTGGTCGATGATCTCGCGCAGATTGTAGCCGCTCTGGATCTTGTTCTTGATCTCCCCAAAGATCTGCCCGATCTTGTACTCAATGGTCTTCGGCCCAGTTGCCCTGCCGGTGAAGCCTTGCAGGTAGGGGAACAGCTTGTCGTTCACGAAGTCGCGTAGGTCATCGCCGACCATCGCCGCGTTGTGATCGAGCTGTCCATCCAGGCCCTTTGGAGCGGCCCAGGCTCCCCACCGGTACTTCGGTTCCAGGATGAACTCGTGCGGCTCGCGCTTCATCTCGGCTTCCGCCTTGCGGTCCAACTCCAGACCGTCCAGGTACTTGAGGAAGAGCAGCCAGGACGTTTGCTCGGTGTAATCCAGCTCGGTGGTGCAGCCCGCTTCCTTTCGCAGCGCATCGTCGATGTTTCTGAAAGCTTGCTCGAACACAGGGACCCAACCTCTGCACGGCCCGTAGCGACGCGCCCGTAGCCATAGGCCGGGAGACACATATCAAGAACGCCCGGCCCCTGGGGGCCGGGCGTTGGAGGGCGCGCGTTGGAGCGGGAAAAGGGGCTCGAACCCTCGACCTACTGCTTGGAAGGCAGTCGCTCTAGCCAACTGAGCTATTCCCGCGTCGTCTCCATTCTACCATCCCCGGCCCGCACGGGTCAAAAGAGCCGTCAGCCGTCAGCCATCAGCGGTCAGCCGGAGGCGGGTCGCTGATGGCTGACGGCTGACGGCTCCCCTCACGCCCCAAACACGTCCGTGCCGAGGCTGGGGAGGTATTGGCGGCCGGAATCCTCGGCGGCCAGCAGTTGGAGGCGGGGCGTGGCGCGCTCATCCACAATGGATACGAAATGCTCCACGCACTGCGGGTCCCATTGGGCGCCGGCGCCTTCCTTCAGGATGCTCACCGCCTTCTCGATCGTCATGCGTTTGCGGTACACGCGATCGCTCGTCATGGCGTCGAACGCATCGGCCACCGCGATGATCCGCGCATGCAGCGGCAGGGCGCCTCCCGAGAGTCCAAGCGGGTATCCGGCGCCATCGGGACGCTCATGGTGATACCGCACGCCCGGCAGAAGCGGCTGCAACGAAGGCGCCCGCGACAGGATCTCGTATCCAACCTCGGAGTGCGATTCCATTACGGTGCGCTCGTCGGCGGTGAGCTGGCCGGGCTTGTTCAGGATGTGGTCGGGGATGCCGATCTTCCCGATATCGTGCATCAGCGCGGCGGCGCGCACGGTCTGCGTGTCGCCAAACGGGAGCCCCAGCCGGTTGGAGATGGCCACGGCATACTCGGTGACGTTGCGGGAATGGCCATGGGTGTATCCGTCGCGGGCATCAATGGCCGCCGAGATCGCCTCAATGGCATCCCAGAACGCGGCCTGCGTTCCGTGGCGCTCACGGGCGCGCTCCAACGCCACCGCGCCAAGCTCGGCCAGCCGCTCCAGAAGCTCCATGTCCACGGCGTTCAGCGTCTGCCCCTTGTGGAACGATCCCACTGCCAGCAGGCCCAGCATGGTCTGGCCGCGCTGCATCGGCGCCCACGCGCCGGCTTCGATGCCCTGGCCGCGATCCAGCGGGCCCCGCCGGGGGTCGTCCGCCGCCGCGCTCAGGACCAGCGGCTGACGGCTCTGGATCACCCAACCCGCGAACCCCTCGCCGCTGCGCGCCCAACCGTGGCGCGGGTCGTTGGGCCGCGTGCTCTCGAGCGCGGCGATCTGCCAAAGGCCGCCTTCGACCTGCGGGAGCATCGTGTAGAGGAGGTCGGCATCCGGCCACAGCGTGCGGGCGGCGCCGACGAGGGCGGAAGAGACCTCCTTCAGGTCCGTCACGTCGGCAAGGCGAACGGAAAGGCGGCTGAGCACATCCTGTCGCGCGCGATCGGCCAGGTCGCGCCCGTCCTTGTTCATTTGCACGAAGATCCGGGCCAGGGCGCGGGCGGCTTGCGCCAGCACGGCGTCCTGTTCCGGTCCAAAGCGACGAGGCTGTCTGCTATAGACATCGATCAGCCCGATCACCTCGCCGGCGTCCGTGAGGGGATAGGCGGCCCACGATCCCTCCGCGGGCCCCGCCGGCAGCAGCCCCGCCTTTAGCGCCTCGGTGGTGGGGCTCCACCGGAACGCCAACGGCTCCGCGGTGCGCAGCACGCTGAGAATCGCTTCCGGGTTGCGCCGCTGGTCATTGGGCGCCTTCCACCCCAGCGGGCGGGTCGGCACGAAGCCATGCGGGTGCGGCGCATACGGCCGGTCGGCGAACCCCTGAAGGACATGGGGCATCTCGGAGGAGGCCGCGACGTCTTCGCTGAACAGCAGACGGGGTTGGCCCGTGTCCGCATCGAGTAGGGCCACCGCGCACGAGTCTGCTCCACACAGCCGCGCCGTGTCCGCCACGGCCTGCGCCAACAGCGCATCGGCGCCGGAGGCGCTCCACCATGCCTCGCACGCGTCCAGAATGCCAATCGGCTGCGGCGCTGCATCGCTCGCGTCAGCCGCCTCCAGGCGCGTGGCCGCCTGACGGGCGAGGATGGCCAGCGCGGAGAGCGCCGCGCCGTCGGAGATCTGTCCGCCCACGTCCAGCACGCCGAAACGGCGTTCCGGCCCGGCAATGGGGATCTGCGCTCCCACCAGCTGGGAATCATCCTCCATCACCATCGCTCCCGCGTAGAGCGAGGCCGGCGCGGAGCCGCAGGTAACGGTGGCGCCGGACGCGTCCAGCCGCCACATGGAGTAGGCGCCATCCTCCGAGCGCCAGAGGCCGGCGCGGGGCGCGGAGGCGCCGAAATCCGCGGCGGCTTCCAACAGGACCCGCACGACAGCCACCGCGTCGGCCGCGCGCTGTATCAGCGCAGACGCGCCCGCCATAACGGGGAGCACATCTAGAGGGTAAACGTTTGTCTCGGGCCGACCGGGCCCGCTAGCCGGCAAGGCCGGCCTCGTTCCACCAAACCGCATGGCGCCACCTTTCGCCCCCACGCGGGGCCACCAGTGGGTCTTTGGCTTCGCGCAGAGCCGATGCGGAACGCGGCGGCATACCGACGCGTCCCTTGTGTCGCAATTCGAACCAATTGACCTACTAGGGGATTCTTCCATGCCGCCGGCGGGCGGCCTGGGCCGAAACATGGTGCGGCCAAGTGTGGATGCCCGAACGCTTTGCGCCCCTCCGGCCTTTCCCAGGCGCTGCGCCAGATGGTATCATGCGGTTGGCGGGGTGCGTGGTGGAATGGCAGACACGCCAGTCTTAGGAACTGGTGCCGAAAGGCATGGAGGTTCGAATCCTCTCGCGCCCACCAGTATTGAGCTGTCAGCCGTCAGCGATCAGCCGTCAGCCGGAAGGCCCCTGTCCATGAGATAACTCATCTCATGCACAGGGGCCTTCGGGCTCACCGCCGACACGTGCCTCTTTGCTGAACAGCGCTCCGGGCAAGGTCCCGTGCAGC
>DASXUL010000161.1:0-34453 GCA_036504855.1 Armatimonadota bacterium
CCCCCCCCCCCCCCCCCCCCCCCCGCACTCCATATGCCTATGTCGGCCGCTTTTCCGACCTATTCGGTCGCCATATCTTCCCTTGACGATTTATTCTAGTTCTTGGTACCGTTACGTTACGCCCGGTTGGCGGACGGACGCCGCAAGCACAGATCGTTCGGAAGGAGACAGCACGCATGACCGACGCGGTAAGCGCGGGACGCTGGCAGTTCGCGTTTACGGTGATGTTCCACTACCTGTTCCCCATCCTCACGATGGGCCTGGGTACCCTCATCGCCGTGTTGAAGACCATAGAACTGCGGAAGGGGGACGCGCGCTACGGCGTGGCGGCTCGCTTCTGGGCCAAGATTTTCGCCATCAACTTCGCCATGGGCGTCGTGACCGGCATCCCCATGGAGTTCCAGTTCGGCACGAACTGGGCCACCTTCAGCCACTTCTCCGGAGGCGTCGTCGGCCAAACGCTTTTCATGGAAGGCGTTTTCGCCTTCTTCGCCGAGTCATCGTTCCTTGGCATGTTCCTGTTGGGCGAGAAGCGCCTCTCGAAGCGCATGCACTGGCTCTCCAGCGTGATGGTGGCCGGCGGCGCCCTGGTATCGGGCTACTTCATCGTCATCACCGACGCGTGGATGCAGAACCCGGTGAAGGGCTCCTACGTGATCCAGACGGTGAATGGCCAGCAGCGGGCCAACCTGGTTAGCCTGGGCAAGCTGCTTACGAACCCCTACGGGTTGTGGCAGTACCTGCACGCCATCAACGGCGCGCTGACCACCGGCGCCATGGTGATGGCCGGCATCGGCGCCTATTACCTCCTCGTTAAGAAGCACGAGGAGTTCGGCCGGCTGTCCGTGAAGGTGGGCGTCATCGCCGGGGCTCTGTTCGCGATCCTGCAGCTGTTCCCCACGGGGAACCGCAACGCGCTGAACGTAAGCCACTACCAGCCCGTTAAGACCGCCGCCATGGAGGGTCTCTTCGAGACCCAGGCCGGCGCGCCGCTGGCCATCATCGGCATGCCGGATACGGTGAACGGGAAGCTGTTGGACCCCATCTACATCCCCAAGGGGCTCTCGTTCCTGATCTACGGCAACCCGAACGCCAAGGTGCAAGGCCTCAACGACACGCCGAAGACCGACCATCCGCCGGTTGAGCTGGTGTACTACGCGTATCACATCATGATCGGCCTGGGAACGATCTTCATCGCCGTGCTCATGTTGGGGGTGTTGCTGTTCCTCACGAAGCGCTTGTTCACCACGCGCCTATACCTATGGATCTTGATGCTGGCCATGCCGTTCCCCTATATCGCCAACCAGGCGGGATGGGTTGTGGCGGAGGTGGGCCGGCAGCCTTGGGTGGTGTATGGCCTGATGCGCACTTCGGAGGGCGTTTCCGCCAACGTCAGCGGCGGCGAGACGGTGTTCACTCTGTTGGGCTTCATGGGGCTCTACGCTCTGCTGGGCCTTCTCTACCTCTTCATGTTTGTCCGGATCGTGGCGCAGGGTCCGCAGGCCATGGACGCGACCGGTAACGTCATCCCGACGCCCAGCGCGGGCGGCGCGGCCGTGGAGGCGGGCAGATGAATGTGAGCCCTGAATGGTGCACCGTGTGGTTCCTCGTGATGGGCGTTATGTTCATCGGCTACGCCGTGCTGGACGGTTTCGACCTGGGCGTTGGCGCGCTCCATATGCTGGTTGGGCGCAATGAGAAGGACAGGGAGATGGCCATCAACGCCATCGGCCCCGTGTGGAACGGAAACGAGGTTTGGCTGCTGGCCGGCGGCGGCAGCATGGTTGTGGCGTTTCCACACCTCTACGCGGCCGGCTTCAGCGGCTTCTACCTGGCCCTGATGCTGGTGCTCTGGCTGCTCATCCTGCGCGGCGTGGGCATTGAGTTCCGCCACCAGGTGGATCACCCGATGTGGCGAGAGATCTGGGACGTTGTGTTCTCCGTAGCCAGCGCGCTTCTGGGCGTTCTGTTTGGCGTGGCGGTGGGCAACGTGCTGGTGGGCGTTCCCTTCAACGCGGACGGCACGTTCCAGGGATCGTTCGCCGTAATGCTGAACCCGTTCGCCATCCTGGCGGGCGTGCTTAGCCTGATGGCCCTCAGCCTGCACGGCGCTACTTACCTCGCCATGAAGACCGAGGGCGACCTTCAGGAGCGCGCGCGCAAGTATGCCGGCGCGCTGTGGTGGGTCGTCATGGCGTTGCTGCTGGCTATCACGGCCGCCAGCTTCGTCGTGCGGCCGGACTTCATGCACAACTTCCTGAAGGCGCCCGTGTTGTTCCTCCTCACGGCCTTCGGAGCGGCCAGCTCCATCACGCTGCTGCTCTCCGTGAAGGCAAAGAAAGACACCCGCGCCTTCCAGGCGTCATGCGGCCTCATTGTGAGCGTGCTGCTCTCGGTGGCCGCCGGCCTCTTCCCGATGGTGCTGCCCAGCAGCAGGGCGACGCAGGCGGCCTTCAAGGGCCTGGACATCTACAACACGGCCTCCCCCGCCAACAGCCAGCGCACCGCCTTCTTCATCTACCTCGTGGGCATCGCCATCGTGGCCGTCTACCTCTGGCAGGTCTACCGGACCTGGTCCGGCAAAGTCCACGCCGGCGAAGGATACCACGCGTAGAACACAGCACTCAGAACTCAGAAATCAGCCCGAAGGCCCTGGCCCATGTGACAACCATTCACACGGACCAGGGCTTTCGGGCTGATCTCTGAGTTCTGAGTGCTGTGTTCTATCTCCGCGTCATCCCTCGCAGGTTACGGTAGACGATGGCCTCCGCCAGGTAGCAGAAGGGGAGGGCTAACACAAAGCCGAGGCCACAAGTTATGAGGCCGAGGAAACTCAGCGCGAGGGTTGCGAAGCTGATGGCCCCAACCCGCAGCCGGTTTCCGCGGACGAACCGCCAACTGGATCGGAAGGCGGATGCAGCCGACACGCGCCGATCCACCACCTCGAAGGCCACCGGGCCGAAAACCGCATCCATGAGAACGCTTACGAGCGAGCCAGCGGCCAGGGCGGTCCAGACTGCCGGATTGAATGGGTTTGACGTGTCCCTGATGCCGGCGATCCACAGATCGCAAATGAGCATTGGCATCAGCATGATCGCCTCGACGAGCGCGAGTTGCGTGTACTGCTTCGCGCCTCGCAGCAGATCGGCCGGCCCGGCCTCGCCGGTGGTGAGCAGGCGATGAACCAGGTACCGGGGACCCGAGTAGATGAAGGGGGCCGTGAGGATAGACGCGAGGCCGCTGGCAGTTGCCGCCGCCATCTCCATCTGCCGAGTCGAAAGCAGCAGTTGCAGCGGCGTCCGCGCAATGAGCTCGTGCCCCAGCGAACCGGCTCCGCTCAGTAGGAGCCCCGCCGCCACGGCGATCAGCGAGGCCGGCAGCAGCATCCCCACATTGCCCATCAGGATGCGCCCGGCTTCGCCAAGGACTTCCCCCGGGCGAATCTCGCCTGTTGCAACGCACGCGTCCGGCGTGCCAAGCGGCGCGCGGCTGATGTCACCCGGCTGCAAGAGCTCCGGTGCGCCATCATCAGACGCAGGCGCCACCACCGCGGCGCCGCAGGCGTGGCACGTCCCCGCGCTGCCGGCCGACTCATCCGGCGCGGATAGCGCCGTCCCGCAAAACGGGCATCGAAAGCTAACGGGCATGGCTTACAGCGCCGGCGGCGGCTGGAGCCCCCGCAACTGGCGGTAGACGATCACCTGGGCGATCGAAGCAAGCGGCGCCGTGAAGACCAGGCCGACGCAGCAGGCGAAAACCCCGACCGTGGAGACCAGGCTCATCACCAGTTGGATCGCAAACATCTCCAGCCTTCGCCCCTGCGTAGCGCTCCAACTGGCGCGCAGCGCATCCATGGGATCGGCGTTCCGGTTGATGACCTCCATCGTCGCCAGCGACAGCCCCAGCATGACGTAGAAAAGACCGATGATCCCCGCGATGCCCATCACAACGGCCACTCCAATAGCGAAGGGGCTCTTCGTAGCCGCCGCGATGCCGATGGGGAAACCGATCACCAACCCGATGGGCACGCCGGCCAGGGTCTGAAGAAGCAGCGTAATGAGGAGCTTGCCATACTGCTTGTATCCCGCGAAGACGCGCGGGATCTCTGAGTTCCCGCGCGCCAGCACGTCGGAAGAGATATAGAGCATTCCAAGCTGGATGGGGAACAGGGCCAGCATCAGCGCGATGCCGATGGGCACGAGGATGGCGATCAGCTCCCACCGAACCCGCTCCGAATTGAAGTTGAAGGGCCCGTTGGCAATCGACTGCGCGATGATGACGATGAGCTCGGAAGCGATGAATAGGCCCCAGTTGGCCGAAAGCGTCTGCCACGATTCGCTGAGTATGGCTCCCAGGTCCAGCGTGCCATCTGGGGGAACTGGGCCGCTGGCCGCGGCCGGGCCGGGCCCCACAAGCAGGGCAGGCTCTCCCGGAGCGCCCGGAGCCGTCACGGTGGCGCCGCAGAAGCGGCACGATCCCGTGGAGCCGGCGGCCTCATCCGGCGCGGATAAGAGCTGCCCACACTGCGGACAACGGAATTCAACGGGCATAGAGATCCTCTCCTTCGCGGGTCAGCCCGCGCAGATTCCGATAGATGATGACTTGTCCCAGTAGGCTGAATGGCAAGGTGAACAACATGCCCACGTAGCAAAGGTAGGTTCCGGCGCCGCCGATGAGGCCGAGGAGCAGCATGGCGGCAAACAGCATGAGCCTTTGCCCGCGCACGGCATTCCAGCTTGACCGCAATGCGTCCACCGGGTACGATCCCTTGTCCAGCACTTCCATGGGAATCAGGCAGAGGCTGATCCCCGCGTAGGCCATGATGGGCAGCGCGACCGCGCTAACCAGGATCACGATTGCGGCTGAAGAAGCGCCTGGATGGGTCAACATATGAAAGAGCGCTGCCAGAAACGCGGCATACGGCGGCACAATTACCAGCGATCCCAGCAGGACGCCGCCCATCAGGCGGCCCCAACGGCGGTAGGCGGAGAAGATACGTCCCACCGACGTCGTGCCCGTGGCGAGAAGGTCGGAGCCCATCACCATGATCCCGTACTGCATGGGAATTGCCGCGAACATCGCCAGGTAGATGACGAAGAACACGGCGATGAAGGAATGCGGCGGAGGCCCGCCGTGCATCTGGGCGGTGTTGAAGATGAGGAATGGCATGGCGGCGAACATCGGGCCGTAGAGCGTGATGCACATGATCAAAGCCGCAAGGACCAGCGGCTGCCAGTTCGCCACGGTGAGCTTCCAGGCCTCCGACAGCACGTCGCCAACGTTCAGTACGCCGGTGGCGGCGGTGGAGTTTCGAAAGGGGACTCCGGGCGCGCCCGCCCAGATAGCGCCGGGAGCGCGGACGGGCCCCCCGCAGAACGCACAGGTCCCCAGCGTGCCGGCGGCCTCGTCGGGGGCGGACACCATCTGCCCGCAATGGGGGCAGCGAAAGTCAACGGGCATGCAAGCGTCCTCCTGGGCCTCCGCTTGGGAGGCGCCTTGCAGGCATTATGGTCGCGCGAGGGGGCTCGGGTCTAACGCGGCGCGCGCGCCAGCCCAGCGTGGATACGGGTATCGCCCGGCTGCTGGCGCTATGTGAGCGAGATTGACAACATCCCGGGCATGGGGTACCATGGAAGCGGGAGTTACGGACGCGAATGATGGAGCTAGACCCACGCAAACAACTGGTGCTCGGCGCCGTGGTTACGGAGTATGTGCGCACGGCGGAGCCGGTCGGCAGTGAGCGCCTGGCCGAATCGAACCTGTTCGCCGCCAAATCGGCCACGATTCGGAACGAACTGGCGGCCCTCGCGAACATGGGCCTGCTTGTGCAGCCTCACACATCCGCCGGGCGTATCCCCTCGGACAGGGGCTACCGCTTCTACGTGGACCGGCTGATGGTAGCGGATGCCCCGCCGCGCGTCCCGGTCGGCGGATTCTCCGAAGAGCTGGATGAAGTACTTCGCCAGACATGCCGCCTACTGGCAGGCCTCACCCGCTGCGCCGCCGTGGCAACGCCGCCGCAGAGCGACACCATCGCCGTGCAACAGATCCACGTTACTCCTGTGACGCTTACTCGCGTGCTGGTGGCCGCTATCCTGAGCAGCAGCGAGGTGGAGCACCGCATCGTGGAGTTGGGCGAGGCCGTCCCCGCTGCCAGCCTCACGCGCCTGACCAACCTCCTGAATGAGCAGCTTTCCGGCCTGAGCCTGGAGGCGGGCCGAAAGACCCGGGTGACGCTGCCCGGCGATATGGCCACGCTGGCGAGCGCCGCGGCGAAGATCCGCGAGGCGCTGGCGGGCATGCTGAAGCGCGACGCCGACCAGGAGGCGGTTCTGGAGGGGGCAACGCAGGTGCTTCGCGAGCCCGAGTTCCAGGACGACGATCGCCGCGAGCGCCTGCTGCGCGCGCTGGAGGATCGGCGGGAGCTTCTTGAGAGCTTGCGCGGTTTGCAGGCCGAAGACGTGGACGTGACCATCGGAAGCGAAAATCTGCTGCCGTCCATGCGCGAATTCAGCTTTGTGAGCACTCGCTACTTCGTGGGCCTGCACATGACCGGCGTTATTGGCGTTTTCGGCCCCACCCGCATGGCCTACGCTCACACCGTCCCCACGGTCCGCTCCATGGCCCGCGTCCTTGGCCACGTTCTCACCCGGCTGTCACTCGAATAGACTTCAGCATTCAGTCATCAGCATTCAGCATTCAGCATTCAGCCCGAAGGCCCCGCTCCATGAGATAACGAGTCTTATGGGCGGGGCCTTTGGGCTGAATGCTGATGACTGAATGCTGAAGTCTACTGTACCGGTCCTCTCAAGTAGACGTCGTCGATGACTTCGCGGATGCCGGGCTTCCCGCGAAGGACGTGATGAAGGATGTCCATCTCCTTCTTCAGGTCAGAGCTCTGGCCTCGGAGGGGGCGGGCTTCGCCCGAAAGATAGCAGACGCCGTGACAGACCCGCACCGCAATGCGGGAGGCGTCAATGGATCGTTTCACGATTTCATGGCGGATGGTGTTGGCCATCCGTGCATCTTCCACCGACATCGGGATCCTCCTTTCCCAATGCTTACAGCGTGGTGAACCGCGTCCCCTGCCCAGAGGGCTGGGTGGGCCCGGCGATGCGGACCCCGTCAGGATGGATGACGTATAGACGTTCCCAATGAAGGGAAAGTTTCATGCCCATGTTCCACGTTTCGGCTACGTGCGCTGGCGGAGGAGGCCAACCACGATGCCCTGGATGTGGAAGTCGGTATTGGGCTCAACGGGGATGTCGTCGAAGCCGGGGTTTTCGGGATGCAGCACAAGGGCGTCTCCCTGGTGGAGGAGTCGCTTCACGGTGACGTCGCCGTTCAGGAGAGCGGCCACGATCTCGCCATCCGCGGCGTTGATCTGGGGGCGCACCCGCACGAGATCCCCATCCAGGATGTGAGCGTCGCGCATGCTGTCGCCGGAGACGCGCAACAGGAAATCGCGCTCGTCGCCGCGTCCGCTGACCGGCATCGCCACGTAGCCCTCTGTGTGCCTCTCGGCGTCGATTGGCGCTCCCGCAGCGATGCGGCCAAGGATTGGAAGCGCGGCCATCTCGGGCAGGTCCATCGCGTCCAGGCGCCCGCCAGCGAGGATGCGCAGGGTGGGGCGCTCCGCTTCACCGTCGTCAACGAGCCATGCCGGGCTGGACCCAGGGGCCTCGGGCGTTTCGCAGAGCTCCACGTCGCCCAGGAATACGCGACCGTTGAGCGCCTTGTGATAGGCGAAGAGGCCGGCGCCTGCCTGGCTGCGCGCCGCGTCGAACACATGGATCTTGGCGCTGACGTTGTCGCAGGCGTGCAGCACGAACGCCTCGGGGATGGCGGGAACCACCAGCGCTCCCCACTCGCTGGTCCCCTGGTGGGCCAGGATCAGATGCAGCACCGCGGCGCGGAGGGACGGCGGAAAGCCGGGGATCGCCGCGATCTCGCGGTCCACGATCCCGGCGCCGATGGTGACGTGGCCCACGAGGCCGCCATCCATGGTGAATCCAAACGCCGGGTTGGAGATGTCGATCTCCTGCACCTTGCCGATGTCGTGAAGCAGGGCGCCGGCCAACAACAGGTCCCGCCGAAGCTCCGGCATCTCATCGCAGACGGCCATGCAGAGCCCCGCCACCTGGACGGTGTGCTCCAGGAGGCCGCCGGCGTAAGCGTGGTGCATGGCGACGGCCGCGCTGGCGTCTCGGAACGATTGGCGGAACTCGCGGGCCCGGAACACTCCCGCCATCAACTGCTTCAGGTAGGGGTCTCGAATGCGTCTGGCGAATCTGCCGTATGCCGTCCAGTGGTCGTCTCGGCGGCCCGGGCAGGTGGGAATGAGATGCGACACGTCATCCGGCCTGGCAACACGCGCGGCGCCATCCAGGGCGATCTGCCTATCGCCCTTGTATACTTCCACTTTGCCAGTAACGTGAAGGTACTCGGCCTTCTCCAGCGCGGCCCAAGCGGGGTCGGTGAGGTCCCATTTGTGGGCGGGGATGGAACCGCTCTTGTCGCAGAGGGTCAGCCGAGCATACGGCTTGCCCTGCTGCGTGGTCTTGCGGTCGATGGACCGAACCCCGAAGATCGAATCTACGACGTCGCCGGCCTGAAGATCCGAGATGTATGCGTGCATGCGGCGGTCCTCCCGATCGCCCGCCGGGCGGGCGAACAAATGTCCTATGCAACACGATACCACGCGGCGCCGGACGTTTCAAGCCGAGAAGGCAGCCCGCGTCCACCGCCCCTCGCGGCTCCTCCGATGGGGAGCTCATCCCCCTCAACTCATCGGCGGAGTTGCCGCGGAACCGATCGGCTTGCTGGCTCGTTGGGCGCAGTGTGGGAAGGAGGAAACTATGTTGTCCTGGTCTGAACTACACGGAGCGATCACGCATTTTCCGCTGGCGCTTCTCATGGTGAGCGTGGCATTCGACATCGGGGCCCTCGCGCTTCGCAAGCGGGAGTGGGGCACTGTGGGGTACTGGCTGCTGGCCGTGGGAGCGGTTTCCGCTCTCCCGGCCGCCCTGGTGGGGATCATGACGGCGCGCAGCCTGTTCCCCGGGGGATGGCCACCCATCACGAAGCAGCACTTCGCGTTCGCGCTGGGCACGGTCGTGTTGTCTTGGGCCGCGCTGATCATGCGGACGATGCGATCGGACTTGCACGCCGGCCGGACCGGGCTGGTTCTCGGCGTATTGGTCGCCGCAATGGTGGGACGGGTCGGATACCTGGGCGGGCGCATGGTCTTCGCTGAGGATCAGCCGGCCGCGCCGGCCGCCGCGGCGCCCGTAACCCCGGCCTCACCGGCGGCGACGGATTCCCGCCTCGTTTCCCTGGGAGACCGGTTGTTTCACTCGAGTTCGACCGGATGCACGTCCTGCCATCGGATGGATGGCAAAGGCGGCATGCGGGGGCCGGATCTTACGCATGAAGCGGCCCGTCACGCCGATGTAGCGTGGCATATCCGGCATCTGAAGGCGCCCGATGCCGTCCATCCGGGCTCCGCAATGCCGCCATACGACCGGCTGACTCCCGCTGAGCTGGAGGCATTGTCACATTTCCTCGCCACTCGCCGGTGATATACTGGAGCGTCGTCGGACATCGGCGGCGCTTTCAGGGAACCCGGAGTCTTGGACCAGAGCAAACCCATTCACGTCCTGCACGTCTTGAAGAACACCGAAGTCGGCGGAGTTGAGTCTTGGCTCCTCCATGTCGCTCGTCACCGAAACGCTGCCCGGTTTCCTATGGACCTGCTGGTCCGTTCCGACGTGCGTAGCCCGCTGGACGCGGAGTTTGAGGCGCTGGGAATGCGCGTCCTGTACTGCCCATACGACGATGGGCCCGCCGCTTTCGGCCGTCGGTTTCGGCAGATCGTGGAGGAGAACGGTCCCTACGACGTCATCCACTGTCACTCCCTGTTCAACTTCGGTTACGTGCTGCGGTTGGCGCGCCGCCTGAAGATACCGGTTCGCCTGGGCCATGCGCACAATGCCAGGAATTTCGAGCCGAGCCCCCTCCGGCGATTCCGCGTGGCTGTGCGTGTGGCGCTGTTCGATCGGTGGTGGACCGGCGGCCTCGCGTGTTCACGGCTCGCCGCGCGGGAGATCTTCGGCGATCGTTGGGAGACCAACAACCGCGTAGGCGTGCTGTACTGCGGCGTTGACATGGCTCCGTTCGAGGCGCCGCCGGACCCTTGCGCCCGCCGGGAGCTTGGCATTCCGGACGATGCTTGGGTCATCGGACATGTGGGCCGCTTCTCCCTGCAAAAGAACCATCCGCTGATTGTGGAGGCCGCCGCCGAGGCGATGCGCCGCGACCCATCTATTTGGACCCTGCTTGTGGGAACCGGCGATACCATGGACGCCACCGTCGCCCGTGTCCGGGCGATGGATGTGGGTAGCCGCTTCGTGTTCGCCGGGTTTCGGCGGGATATCCCCCGCCTCCTCGTGAGCGCAATGGACGTCTTCCTCATGCCCTCCTTGTGGGAAGGCCTGAGCCTGGTGAGCATGGAGGCGCAGGCCGCGGGCCTTCGGATCCTCACCTCGGATGCGGTGAGTCCGGAGGCCGACGCCGCGCCCGGCATGGTGGAGCGTGTGAGCCTCGCCGCGCCACCCAGCGCTTGGGCGGACCGCCTCCTCGAATGGAAGTCGTCCCCTCCCTCGCTTTCGCGCGCGGAAGCCCTGCGCATCATGCGCCAGAGCCCCTTCAATATCGACAACTCGGTCTCCGCTCTGGAGCGGTGGTACGCCGAAGCGCTGAAGGGCGCCCGGTAGGGGCCAACGTCCTCGCCGCCCGCTGACCGCTCGCCGGGGCGCCTCGGTGGCCCCTTGGCGTTGTCTGTTGATTGTTCCCGGCTGCCGGACATAGCCTAATAGCGCCCACCAAGGGTCCAGGAGCGGGTGCAGCGGATGCCAGGATTGTTCTTCTTGCAGCGCGGGATGCCGAGGTGGCCTCGCATCGGTTGGCGTGACGCCGTGATTTTCGCGGGACTGTTCGCGCTCCTTTACGGCCTCGTGCAAACCGCGCCGCAGATGGGGCAGCCGTTCTCGCCCAGCCAGAAGCTCTCCATCAGCCTCAGCCCCTGGTCGCTTCCCACGTATGCTCTGCGATCGCTGATCCGTATGTTCGCCGCCTACGCGATCGCCTTGTTATTCGCTCTCGTTAGCGGGCGCATCGCCGCGTACAACCCGCGGGCCGAACGCTGGATCATCCCGTTTCTGGACATCTGCCAGTCGGTGCCGCCCCTGGGGTTTCTCGCCGTTGCGGTGACCTTCTTCATGCACGTCTTCCCGGGGTCGCTGCTCGGGCTGGAGTGCGCCAGCGTTGTTACGATCTTCAGCAGCCAGGCGTGGAACCTCGCGTTCAGTTTCTACCAGAGCCTGAAGACGCTGCCGCGCGATCTGCATGAGGCGGCCATCAACTACCACCTCACGCCATGGCAGCGGTTCGTGAAGCTGGAGCTGCCCTTCGCGATGACCGGCCTCGTGTGGAACAGCATGATGAGCTTCGGCAGCGGATGGTTCTTCCTGGCCGCCTCCGAGACCATCACAGTGCTGCGCCACGACTATGGGCTGCCGGGCCTGGGTTCCTACATGGCGCAGGCCGTTGCCGCCGAGCCGGTGAACATCGGCGCCATCGTGTGGTGCATCGGCGCCATCGTTGGGACCATCGTGCTGGTGGACCAGTTGTTCTGGAGGCCCGTGGTGGCCTGGAGCCAGCGGTTCCGCTCTGACAGCGCGGAAGACGATCAGGAGCCAACCAGCGTGGTGCTGGATGTGCTCCGAAACTCGAACATAACGGAGTGGGCGAACCGCCGGCTGATGGCTCCCATAGGCGAGGCGATGAACCGTGCGCTGCGCGGCCGCAAACGCGTGTCCGACATGCGCACGCCGCCGTCGCTCTTCTCCCGCCTCCTCCGCATCACGCTGTGGCTGGTTGTCATTGCGTGGGTTGCCCCGGTGATTGGAAGGGGGGCCATCACCGCGATCTCGGCGATGAGCTGGCGGATGGCCGCCCATCTCCTGTACCTGGGCTTCCTGACATCCGTGCGCATCGCGGCCGTTGTTGTGTTGGCCACGATCATCTGGGTGCCCGTCGGCGTTCGCATCGGGTTCTCACAGCGCCTCGCGCGGATCGCCCAACCGCTGGTTCAGATTGCGGCATCCTTCCCGATGAACGTGGTGTTCCCGCTGGTGACCTACGTATTCATCAAGCTGCACGTAAGCCTCAACTGGGGGAGCATTTTGTTGCTCCTGCTGGGTACGCAGGGCTACATCCTGTTCAACATCATCGCCGGAGCCATGCAGGTGCCGGCGGAGCTGAAAGAGGCCGCTCAGGCGTTCCACCTGCGCGGCTGGAACCTGTGGAAGACCCTCATCCTGCCGGCCATTTTCCCGGCATGGGTGACGGGCGCCCTCACCCTGGCGGGCGGTGCCTGGAACGCCAGCATCGTGGCCGAGGTGATCACTTGGGGAGCGCACCCCCCCGCTCCGGCCGCCGGTCTGGGCGCCTATATCACCCGCGCCACCGGCGAAGGCGACTGGCCAGGCACCATTCTGAGCATCAGCATCATGGCGGCCCTGGTGGTCCTGCTGAACCGCTGGCTGTGGCAGCCGCTGTACGCTCTCGCGGAAGAACGCTTCACGACAACGTGAGGAGCCAGCATTCAGCGTTCAGCATTCAGCATTCAGCATTCAGCATCCAGGCCGGAAGGCTTGGTTCTTCAGAAAGCTTGCTAATGGACATGGGCGCCCAGGCTGACCGCTGACGGCTGACTGCTGATGGCTGATGACTCCTCGCGCTTACAGGATTCGCACGCTGTGTATTGCCCTGTACGCCGGACGGGAACAGATGCCCCCTCGCATCGGTCTATCCCTTCGACCGCCTGCTGCGCGCGCTTCGCGCGTTCCTGACCGGTCCGGCGGCCCATGCGGCTGACGCCTGCACAGTGGCGTCACCCGTGGCGATGGCGGATTCCGACGACGCGGCGGCGTTCGACGGCTCGCCTGCAACCGCGCCGGCATCAGCCGGGGAACAGCCCATGCGCAAAGCCTTCACGCTCATCGAGTTGCTGGTAGTCATCGCCATCATCGCCATCCTGGCGGCGCTGCTATTCCCCGTGCTTGCCAAGGCGAGGGAGCGCGCTCGCTCGACCCAGTGCATCAACAACTTGCGTCAGTTGGGGTCAGCGATCACGCTCTATATGCAGGACTGGGATGACCGTTACCCGAACGCCTACTACATCACTTATCCTCGGATCTGGGGGCGAAAGGGCTTGCCCGAGGTCATTGAGTCCTATGTGCCCGTTACTGAGCTTTGGCATTGTCCTAGCGACATCGGCGAGACGTTTCCCAACGGACCAGAGGGATTCAGACGCGTCACGGCGCCCATCCATCAGTTGACGGGATCAAGCTATTCATATCCCGCCCGAGGCGCGTCGCCTGGATGCTTGTCCGCAGTGCTGTCGTCGAGGGTGAAGGCCCCTTCATACGTCCCACTCTTGCCGGAGCCACGTCCATGGCACACCTGGCAGCGAAAGGATGAGAACCTCATTGAGTCGCCAGACCCCATGAACATCCTCTTCTGCGACCAACACGTCAGCAGACGGAGTTACGCGGAACTCGATCAGCTCTTCCGCAACTCTGGCCTGTAGCCGGCCATGCGTAAAGCCTTCACGCTCATCGAACTACTCATCGTGATCGCCATCGTCGCCATCCTGGCGGCGCTGCTCTTCCCGGCCCTGGCCGAAGACCGCTTCACGGCGACGTGATGGGTCAGCATTCAGCACTCAGCATCCGGCATTCAGCATCGTGGCCGCAAGGCTTGGCCTATGAGACAGGCGTTCTCATGGACCATGCCTTCCGGCCTGAATGCTGAATGCTGATGACTATCAACCGGCTAGGATAGTGGTATGACCCTTCAAACGGAGCGCGGCGCGTTACTGGCCGCGCAGAACATCAGCAAGTTCTACGGAGAGGGCAGCAAGCGGATTCAGGTGCTGCGCGACATCTCCGTGGATATCCACCGGGGCGAGACGATCGTGCTTCTGGGCCCATCCGGCGCCGGGAAGTCCACGCTGCTGCGCATCCTCTCCGGGCTGTCGCAGCCGTCCTCCGGCCGGGTGCTGTTCCGCGACTCGGTGCAGACCGGACCCAACGAGCAGATCGCCATCGTGTTCCAGAACTTCGCGTTGTTCCCGTGGCTCACCGTATACCAGAACGTGGAGGTGGGCCTGCTGAACGCCGATATCTCGGAGAGCAAGCGGCGCCGCCGCGTTCTGAAGGCGATCGACGTGATCGGCCTGGACGGCTTCGAGGATGCCTATCCGAAGGAGCTCTCCGGCGGGATGCGCCAGCGCGTGGGGTTCGCCCGCGCCCTCGTGGTGGAGCCCGAGATCCTCTTCATGGATGAGCCCTTCTCGGCGCTGGACGTGCTCACGGCCGAAAACCTGAAGCGAGAGCTCCTGGCGCTGTGGGGCTCCGAGCTGATCCCCACGAAGGCCATTCTCATGGTCACGCACAATATCGACGAGGCCGTGACGATGGGCGACCGCCTGCTGGTGATGGGACACGATCCGGGCACGATCCGCGTGGATATGATGGGCCTGGCCCACGATGAGCGCGGCAAGGACCATCCGGAGCACGTGCGCCTCGTTGATTACCTTTACGGCGTGATGACGAACCCGGATGAACGGGTGCCGGCCTTCCGCCCCGAAGCCCCCGAGGCCCAACCCGAGGCCCGGGCCGCCCGCGCCCATCAGGTGCTGCCGGATGCCGAGATCGGACAGGTCACCGGCCTGCTGGAACTCCTGCACGCCGAGCAGGATCGCGCCGATATCTACGCTCTCGGCCGCGACCTCAACATGGAGGCGGACGACCTCTTGCCCCTCGTCCAGGCGCTGGAACTGCTGCAACTGGGCGACACCGAGGCCGGCGACGTGTTCCTCACCGCGGCCGGAGTGCGGTTCGCCGAGGCGGCGATGCTGGATCGCAAGGAGCTGTTCCGCGAACAGGCGCGAGCCCACGTGGACCTCATCCAGTCCATCCTCGGCGGCATCGGCGAGTCCGGAAACGGCCGCTACCGATGGGATCAGGGCCTGGAGTCTCTGGAAGGCGTGTTCAGCCCCGAAGAGGCGGAGCACCAGTTGGAGATTGCCACCGACTGGGGCCGCTACGCCGAGCTCTTCTCCTACGACGACGCCGACGGCGTTTGGGAACTGGAAGCCGAGGAATACACCACTCCGCCGGACATGGAAGGATAGCGCAGAGTCGTCAGTCGTCAGTTTTCAGTTGTCAGCCCGGAAGCAAGGCATATAGCGGGGCTTTTCTCACGGGCGGCGCCTTCGGGCTGACAACTGACGACTGATGACTGATGACTGGCAGCTACAATAAGTCTATGAACCATCCAAGCATCGAGTCGATTTCGAATGAGCTGCGGTACATGCCGCTGAAGGCGCCGTTTGTGACGGCGCGGGGACGCACCGAAACGGCGCGCAGCGTGGTTGTGGAGATGCGGGCCTCGGACGGCTTTGTGGGGTACGGCGCGGTGACGCCCGCCCCCTACGTGACTGGGGAGACCGTGGACGACGTGGCCGCATCTCTTACGGAGATGGCGGAAGCGTGCGCCGGGGCCGACGTTTGGGACCATTCCGGCCTCTTCGCCAGGCTGGCGCGCGACTTCCCGAACGCCCACGCGGCGCGCGCCGGCCTCGAGATCGCCGTGATGGACATCTTTGGTCAGAGCATCCGCCAGCCGTTGTGGCGTCATTGGGGAGCCCGCCGAACCGAGGTGGTGACGGACCTCACCGTGCCGATCAATACGCTGGATGAGGCGCGGGCCATCGCCGCCGGGGCCGCTCAGGCCGGTATGGCGCACCTGAAGATCAAAGTGGATGGAACCGATCCCGAAGCCTCGTTGCGCCGCATCCAGGTGGTTCATGAAGCGGCGCCGGATGCCGGCATCCTGGTCGATGCCAACCAATCGTTCACCGCCGAGAGCGCCCTGGCTTTCCTGGCGGAATGCAGCCGGAACGACCTGCCGATGAGCCTCTTCGAGCAACCCGTGGATGCGAAGGATATTGAGGGTCTCGTCCGCGTGGCGAAAGGCTCCGACTATCCGGTGGGCGCGGATGAAGCGGTGGTTACCCCGAAGAACTGCTGGGAGGTGCTGTCCGCCGGCGGCGTTCAAGTGGTGAACGTGAAGCTGATGAAGAGCGGCATCGCGGGATCGCTGGAAATCATCCGGATGTGCCAGGAGGCCGGGGTTACGTTGATGTTGGGCTGCATGGTGGAGAGCCACATCGGCATCGGAGCGGCGGTGCACCTGGCGTGCGGGACGGGGGCATTTTCGTATTTCGATCTGGATGCGCCCCTCCTGTTGGCCGGCGATATCGCCGATGGATCTTTTGAGCTGCGAGGTGATAAGCTGATCCCCGGAGAACGCCCGGGGCTGGGCGCCCGGTTGTCCGCGGCATCGGAATCGATGCGGGATTGACAAGTCTGCCCGCTATATGCCGTCCGCGCGCGAAACGAGCGGGCCGATCATTGGTCTCTAAGGGATCAGGCGTGGCAGAATAGAGGTGAGGGGAAGTCCCTTCGCGTGCCTGGCGAGACCGTTGCCAGCGGCACGCTACGGCGGGATGTATCGATGATGGCACCAAACTCACGTTACGCGCTATTGGCCATTGCCTTCGCGGGCCTGAGCCTCCCGGCCGCGCGGGCGGATGTGCGATTGGCCCATGAGAGCTTTTTCGGACGCGGCACCCGCGGCCCGTACTCCCTCACGCGCCAGGCCGTTGAGGCGCGCTCGGATTCCGTGCGCTGGAATGGCCGTCACCTCGTTGCGGGGCAGGACTACTTCTTCGACGCGTCGATGGGAGCCATGTCCTTCATGAATTCCGTGGGACAGGGCGACGTCATCGACGTTGACTACCAGTACGACGACACGAAAGCGCACGCCGCGGTCGCCACTGGCGGATCCATGGGCCTGATGACGTCAGGTTCCCTCGGCCTCGGACTCTCCTATTCCTTTGCTCCCGATGCCTCCGGCTCACAGAAGCTCACCGGCCTCGGCTTCAGCACCCAGGGAACGTTCGCTGGGTCGGCCGTTACATCCGCGTTTATGATGGACCAAACGGCCAAGCAGTCGGGCGTGGACGCCCAGAACATGCAGCTTGGGCTGAAGCGCGATCAGGGCCCCTTCAAGTTCAACCTGGGCTTCTCGCAGGTGGGCAAGGACTTCTCGCAGGCCAAGTCGCTGAACCTGGTGAACGGGTCCAAGGCGTTCAATTTCGACGGCAGCCTCCAGCTTGCCCGCAATGGCGTCCTCTCCTTCAAGAACGTGCAGAATTCCACGCCGGATGCCAAAACGGGCGTCGTGAAGGACACGACTTCGTTGAACGGCGCCCTCGCGCTGGCGCTGGCCCCCGGAACCAACTTCTCCGCGTTGCATGAACGGCAGACCGAGGCCCAGGGCAATGACTCCAAGCTTTCCGCGGTAGATCGGCTTCAACTGGACCAGAAGATGGGCAAGAACGCCGCCGCCACGCTGATCCAGGAGACGGTGACCACCGGCAAGAACGGCGACAGCGAAACCGTGCAGGCCACCCGTATGGCCGCCAACCTCTCCGGCTCCAACGGGCTGAAGGTGGAAACCGCCCTGGCCATGACGGACTCGTCCAAGGTCGGCGCCGCCCGCGAGGCGGGCTTGAAGCTGCAACAGGGCAGTCAGGCAACCAAATTCACTTTGGCCCTGATGGACCGTAAGGCCGACTCGGGCGACCTCCAGACGCACGCCTTCGGAGTGGAGAACACGGCGAAGTCGGGTCTTCGCCTGTCCGCCAGCCTGGCCGGAGACCGCGGCTCCACGAGCAGCCACGAGAATGGCCTGATTGGAATCGAGAACCAGAGCAACCAGAAGTTCAAGTGGGGCCTCGGCCTCGCCTCCTTCGGCGGCAGCGAGAAATCCGGCAGCGGCACGCGCTTCAACCTGGCGCTGAACCCGTCCAAGGCGTTCAGCTTCTCGGGCAGCCGCTCTGACGACCGCACGAACAAGGGAGACGCGTCCAGCACGAAGCTGGCCATGAACGTGGCCGGCTCGAACGGCATGAAGCTTACCGGCTCGTACAATGGCGACGATACCGGCGCCAAGTTGACGGATTCCACCCGCATCAACTTCGAGGCGGCGCCGATCGACAACATGAAGTTGGTGGCCAGCCGCGCCGAGGATCACAACGACAAGGGCGATACCAGTTCCACCAAGGTGAACGTGAACGCGGACGCCAGCAAAACGGTGAAGCTGGGCGCGGATTTCTCCGACGTGAATGACGGCAAGACGCCCAAGCAGTCCAGCGGCGTCAACATCGAGGCGAAGCCGAATCAGGCATTCCAGATGGCGGCTTCCTTCACGGGCGGTTCGGATCCCACCGGCAACAACGACGCCACCAAGCTTTCGGTGGCGGCGGGCGGGTCCACCGTGAAGGTGTCGGCGTCCATGACGGACGCGAACGCCCCAACCGGCGCTTCCTCCATCCGTGAGGCCGCCATGTCCCTCACCCCGGTGAAGGACAAGCTGAGCATGTCGGGATCCTATCGCGACGAGCAGAAGCCCACGGGCGAGGTGATGGTTGCCACGTTGCAGGCAGACATCAAACCGGCCGATGCGTTGGCGATGAGCGGCAGCTACAAGCAGCGGGACGATGGGAGCCCGGACCAGATCAACACGGTGAACGCTCAGGTCACCCTGAAGACCACCCGAACCCTTCAGATGATTGGAACCTACAGTTCCAACCCGGAGGAAAAGGATCAGGTCCTTCGCCTGGTGCGTCGCGGACTGGCCTTGAAGACGAATATGGGCGGCCTCTCCTTTACCGGAGGCTACACGCAGGAGAACAGCCTCGTCAATGACGATGCCGGCGCCCGCGCGGAGTTCACGCTGGGTCTGAAGTTCAACCAGCATGCCGAACTACAGGGCGGCTTCGAGCAGACGGTGGGTTCGGTGCGCGGGTACGTGCCGAAGCTGGCGTACAACATGAAGTACAACCACAAGATCGGCTCGGACTTCTCTCTGGACCTCGATGCAAAGGTCTCGCACAGCAAGGACGTTGCGCTGAGCCAGGCAGACGAAGTGAAGGCCACCGCCAACCTCGCCGTCCGATTCTGATCGTCGGCAGCATTCAGCATTCAGTCATCGGCATTCAGCATTCAGCCCGAAAGGCCCCGTCCATGAGACAACGCATCTCCTGGTCAGAGGCCTTTCGGGCTGAATGCTGAATGCCGATGACTGAATGCTGACCGCTATCCCCTGAACCGGTAGCGCAGGAGGGTCCAGAGGGCTTGCGCGCCGTGGCGCCAGGTGAGCTTCTTTCCCTCGGAGGCTCCGCGCGCCTCGTAGCGGATGGGCACCTCCATGAAGCGCGCCCCGCGCCGGAACCCCTTGGCCGTTACCTCAGGACAGAACTCGAAACCCGAGCACTGAAGGTCCATATCGCGCAAAAGGTCGGTGCGGAACGCCTTGTAGCATGTGGCCTCGTCCGACACGCGGCGGCCGAAGAGGACTGTGGCTGTCGCCGCCAGGAGCCAGTTCCCGAATCGGAACACCGGCTTCATGCCCTTCACGCTGCCGAGGAACCGCGAGCCATACACCATGTCCGCCTCGCCGCTCAGCAGCGGCTGTATGAGGGCCGCCAAATCCTCGGGGGTATACTCGAGGTCCGCATCTTGCACCACCACGAAGTTGCCGCGGGCGTGGCCGAGGGCGGTGCGCAGCGCGCTGCCCTTGCCCAGATTGCGAACGTGGCGGTAGAGGCGCAAGTCGGACTCGTAAGCGCCCTGCAGGAGCGGCCACGTTCCATCGCTGCTGCCGTCGTCCACCACGATGATCTCGCGCGGGATGGGAAGGTCCACCGCGCGGACCCGGCGGATGGTCTCCAGCACGGTGCGCTCCTCGTTGTACACGGGGATCAGGATGGACAGCATGTCGGTTCCGGTGGCCGGCGAAGGCGCCGGACGCTGGGCGAGGAAGGCTCGGGGTGTTCTCAACTCATTGACCTGCGGGCGGAAGCGGAGGGGGTTTGGCGGGCGATTTCCCGCAGTGCTAGAATGGCGGTACGGTGAACGTGCGGCCGTGCGGCGTGCGTCGCAGGCGTTCGCCCCCAATAGAGGCTGCCATTGATTCCGCTGTATGACGACAATCCCAGATCCACATTTCCCATTGTAACCCTTGCCCTCATCGGGGTCAACGTTCTTGTGTTCCTCCTCCAGCAGTTAGCGCCTGTGGGGAGCTACGCCTTCATGATGGTGCCAAGCGTGTTGACCGGCGCTGGCCCCGGCCAGATCAGCAGCGCCCAGGGAACGTTCCTGTTGCCTCCCCCCGGGCTGCACCCGGTCTGGCTCACCATCTTCTCCTCAATGTTCATGCACGGCGGCCTGATGCACATCGGCGGCAACATGCTGTACCTGTGGATCTTCGGAGACAACATCGAGGACGACCTGGGGCACTTCAAGTATCTCTTCTTCTACCTCGCCGTGGGTTTCGTGGCCTCGGTAGCCCACGTAGTGAGCGGCCCAACCTCGACGATTCCCACACTCGGCGCTTCCGGCGCCATCGCCGGCGTGATGGGCGGGTACATCCTGCTCCATCCGCGAACCGACGTACACTGCCTGGTGCCCTTTGGCGCGTTGTCCACGCTGATGCGCGTTCCAGCCTGGATCGTGCTGGGCGTCTGGTTTGTATACCAGGTTCTGCTGAACCAACTGGGACAGCAGGGCGGCGGGGGCGGCGTGGCCTATGCGGCTCACATCGGCGGGTTCGTGGCCGGCCTCATTCTGATCAAACTCTTTGGCCCAAAGCGCGAGACGGCTCGCGAATCCTACTGGCGGTAGGCATTCCCCTGGCGCGCTTGCGCGCCCTCTTTCCTTGTTGAGCGTTCGGAGGTCGACTTCGTTGCGTGCCAAAACGCGGCTGGTGTTGTGGGTGTTGGTGGGCGTGGGCATCTTGCCCGCGCTTTGGGTGGCTTCAAAACGCTGGAAAGTGGAGGCGGCCAACCATCGCGTGGAGATTGTGCTCGACTGGGAAGAGGTTCGCAGTCTTGCGGACGAAACCGGCGCGCCCGTGGACCAGGTGCTTCGCCGCTTCTACCAGGCCGGCGCCCGGGGCGTGGCCATCAACGAAGACACGCTGGGGGAGATGCAGACCATCGGCGCCGTGGAGGTAGCCCCGGAACCGGCATCTACCGGCCGACGCCGCTCCCGTCGATCGGCGCCCGTGCTCAGCGAGGGACTGCCCGCCGAGATGACCACCGTGCTGCGCATCCCGAACGGCGCCCTGCGCGCCCGTTTGGAAGCGGCCCTGAAGCTCAAGTGGCGCGTCACCCCATCGATATCCGATGAAGACGTCACCGTGCGGGCTGCGTGGCCAGAGCTCAGTGGATTGGGCGTGGGATTCGCCGATGACGTGATTGCCCTCGTGCGCGGCGCCCACATGGAGCCGGTGTTGCGCCCCGCCAATTTCCTGGGCGCAAACCCCGAGAGCATCCGCGGCCAGGCCGAGAGCCTGAAAATGGCGGGAGGCCGCCTGATCGTTTTTGGCGGGGACCAGGTGCTGGGCTATCCCGGCTCCGTGAAGGAGACGGCCGACATCCTGACGGCGAACGGGCTGGTGTACGGGCAGATTGAGCTTGGCAAGCAGAAGGGCGAGGAAAACCTCGCCGCCGCGCTGAAGGGCGAATTCGTGCGGGTTCACAGCATCAACCCGGTGGAGATGAGCCGCATGGGGCCGTCGGACGCGGTGGACCGCTTCGTTCGCGCCGCCCAGGAGCGGAACATCCGCTGCCTCTATGTTCGGTTGCTGCCGGGCGCGCCCGTGCCGCCCGTGAACGCCAACGTTCAGTACATCAACCAGATCGCCAACGCGCTCACCGATGACCGGCCGAGCATGACGCTGAACTTCGCGGTCCCTTTCACTCCATACGAGAGCAAGGCGGCGATGCGCTGTCTGATGGGCCTCGGAGTAGCGGCCGCCACGCTGCTCGTGGCCACGTACGTTTGGCCAGTTAGCGGCCTCCCGATGGTCGCTCTTCTGCTGTTGGGCGTCCTGGATGTTGCGCTGCCGCTGAAGGACATCGGACGCCAGATCGTGGCGCTGCAAGGCGCGCTGCTGATGCCGGTGCTGGCCTTCGCAGTGTTGCGGGATGCGCTGGATAGGCGGTACGGCGCCCGCGACGGCGCGGGGCAGCCGCTGCCGAAGGGGGCGCTCTGGCGCGCCGTGCTGCGACAGATACCGGCCTACCTTTCCATGTCTGCTATCAGCGTCATCGGCGCGTTGTTCGTGGTGGGGCTGCTCTCCAGCGTACAGGGCTCGGTGAAGGTGACGGAGTTCCGGGGGATCAAGCTCCAGCAGGCTGGCGCGATCCTCATTGTGCTCCTCATTTTCGCGCTGGACATCTCGTCCAGGGGCGGCCTTCGCGCCGCGAAGGCGCGGGTTCAGCGGCGCGCCGTGGAGATCTGGAACCAGCCGCTGATGGTGGGCGGCCTGCTGGCGGCCATCGTCGGGCTAGCCGCGTTCGCCTTCCTCCTGGCCCGCAGCGGGAATGACCCCGGCGTGGGCGTTTCATCCGTCGAACTGCGGGTGCGGGCCATTCTGGATCATCTGCTTGTTGTGCGCCCTCGCACCAAGGACTTCCTCATCGGCAACCCCGCGCTGCTTCTAGGCATTGCTCTGGTTTCGCTGCGCCGCCCGAAATGGGGCATACCCCTACTGGTGATCGGGGCCATCGGCCAGGTCAGTATCGTGAACACGTTCTGCCATTTCCATACGCCGCTGATGATTTCGGTGTTGCATGTCTTCAACGGCCTCTGGACCGGCGTCCTGGTTGCCCTCGTGTACGCCTTCGTGGCGGACCGAATGCAGTCCAGGGCCTCGGGAGCGATCCGGTAGCCGCCCAACCGCCCATGGATAAGCGCGTCCTGCTGTCGGGGTATTACGGATACGGCAATGCCGGCGACGAGGCGGTGTGCGCGGCGGTGCTGCAGACGCTGCGAACGCATGGCGGCGACCCTGCCGTAACAGTGTTGAGCGGCGATCCGGCGGCCACGGAGCGGGCCCACGGAGCGCACGCCGTGCCGCGAAGGAAGATCCTGGATGCGCTGCCCGAAATGGACGCGCTGTTCCAGGGCGGCGGCAGCCTGCTTCAGGATGCCACCAGCGCCGCCAGCACATTTTACTACCTCTGGGTCATCATGGCGGCGCGCATCATCCGGCGCCCCGTGTTCCTCTACGCGCAGGGCATCGGACCGCTAACGCGGAAGCCGGTGCGCGCTGCGGTTCGCGCCGTGCTGAACAGCGTGCAGGCTATCACCGTGCGCGACCGCGACAGCAAGCGCCTGCTGACGGAGATTGGGGTGACGCGTCCCCCCGTCTACCTTACTGCCGACCCTGTATGGGCGCTGGACGCCGCGCCGCCGGAGCGCGCGGGGCTTATCTGGGAGCGCCAGGGCCTGCCGTCTGCGGGGAGAACCGTGGCGTTTGCGCTGCGCGCCTGGCCGGCCGCTCCGGATATCGCCGGCGTGGCCGCGCGGGCCGCCGGAATGCTGGCGGAACAGGGGCTTCAACCAGCATTCCTGCCGATGCAGCGGCCGGATGACGAGACGCTGGTCCATTCCATCCGGGCGGCGATGACAGAGCCCGCTCCGTGGTTGCAGGGCGCATACGCTCCCGGGGAGTTGCTGGCGCTCGCCGGCCGCGCGGACCTGCTGGCGGGCATGCGGCTGCATGCGCTGATCTTCGCCGCGTCGCAAGGCGTTCCATGCCTGGCGCTGGCTTACGATCCGAAGGTGTCCAGCCTGGCCGCCGAACTGGGCCTGCCGTCGCTGGACGTGAATGGAATGACCGGCGAGTCCCTCGCTGCCGCCGTAGGGGACGCCTGGAGCCAGCGCGAGGCCATCGCCGCGCGTTCCGCCCGCGAAGTGGAGCGCCTGCGCGACGGCGCCTTCTCCACTGCCCGCCTCGCCCGCGACTTTCTGGAAAAGCACGACCGCCGCGTGTAAGCGTTCGCCGTATTACCGATAGGGCGTATATGGGTCTCGGCCTGACTGATCGGCGTTTCCCGCGCGTTCTGGCGCGGTTCGCGGCGTTCGGTCAGGCCGAGACCCGTCCTTGCCATCACGGCGCGGTGGCGAAGAGCGGTCCCGCGGCCGCGTTACCGATGGCCGTTCCGGCGGTTACGGCCGCCTCCAAGCGCAGAAGCGCCTCCTTGCGCGGCAGGCCGCCGCCGTAGCCCGTGAGGCGCCCGTTGCTGCCGATAACGCGGTGGCACGGCACGATGATGGACAGCGGGTTGCGTCCGTTCGCCATGCCGACGGCGCGCGAAGCGTTGGCGTTGCCGATGCGTCGCGCCAGCTCTCCGTACGCGATCGTTGCGCCATACGGGATGCGCCGGAGTTCCTCCCACACGCGCTGCTGGAACGCCGTCCCTTCCGGGGCAAGGGGCAAGTCGAAATCCGTGCGCCTGCCCTCGAAGTAGTCGGTGAGCTGCCGCACCGCTTCGGGCAAGGGAACCGCGCTTTCATCCCGCGCCCAGCCTTCACCCGACGTTGGTCCAAACTCCCCCATATACACGCCCGTCAGCGCAACGCCGTTCGATGTGAGCAGCAGCAGCCCAACGGGGCTTTCCATTGTTGTGTAATACCTCATCCTCGTTCCTCCAGTGACCTCCAGAGGTGCATGACGGCGTAGGATCGCCATGGCCGCCATGCTTCGGCCATGTCCAGGATCTGCGCGGAGTTGCTCCCCCGGAGGGCTTTGCGGACTCCCAGGTCCGTATGCGGGAAGGCGTCCGGCCATGAGAGGGCCCGCATGGCGATGACCTCCGCGGTCCACTCGCCAACGCCGGGAACCTCCAGCAGCCGCGCGGTAGCCGCATCCACGTCGCCGCCCGGCTCGAGGGAGATTCGACCATCCGTCACGGCCCGCGCGAGCGCGACGATGGCGGCGGCCCTTGTTTGCACGATGCCGAGCCCCATCAGGGCGGCGGGATCGGCGGACGCCAGGCGTTCCGGATCCGGGGTGATGCGCGTCAGATTCGGAAACGGCGTCTCTACCGGTTCCCCAAACGCGGATGCCAGCCGGCCCGCAAGCGTATTTGCCGCCTGCACGCTGATCTGCTGCCCGATAACCGTGCGCACCGCTGTTTCGAAGCCGCAGAAGGCCCCAGGGACGCGCAGCCCAGCCCGTCCTTCCGCCAGCGGGCCGAGGCGCTCGGCGATCTGGCGCGGTTCGGCGGAGAGGTCAAAGAGGCGCTTTACCCGCGAGAGCGCCGCCGGGAGCACGGGGGCAAGCTGGGCGGAAACCTCCACGCGCAGAGCGTGGCGCTTCGTTGAGGGCTCCACGCTGATCCAGCCGGCATGCCGGCCGAAGGCCGCAGTACGGCGATAGCTGCCGCCATCCACTTCCTCCACGCCGGGCGTCGCGCGCCCGGCCAGGAACGCCAGCAGCGCTTCCCAGTCGAACGGCGGCCGGTAGCCAACCTCGCAGACGAGCGTGCCCTGGCGGGCGGACGGCCTCCGGCCGCGGCGCAGGTCCGTCGGACGTAGACGGTACCGCTCCTGGAAAAGCGCGTTGAACCGTCGGAGGCTGGCGAAACCGCTGGCGAAGGCCACGTCCGTGATGGGAAGGTCTGTATCGGTAAGCATTCGCTTTGCCAGAAGCAGCCGCTGCGTTTGGGCCAGGGCGACCGGGGTGACGCCGAACTCGCTTCGGATGGCCCGACGCAGATGCCGATCAGAGACACCCATCTCCGCGGCGAGACCGGCAATGCTGCCGCTGGCCAGCACGCCCTCCTCAATGCGGCTCAGGGCAGCGCCGGCGAGGCGGCCGACAGCGTCGATGCGCGCGGCGCCGGGCGCGAGTTCCGGCCGGCAGCGCCGGCAGGGGCGATAGCCGCACTGCTCCGCCGCCGCCGCGCTGGGATAGAAAGAGCAGTTCTCTCGCCGCGGGATCTTGGCGGTGCAGACCGGCCGGCAATAGATGCCGGTTGACGACACGCCGACAAAGAACGCTCCGTCGAATCGAGGGTCATGCGTTCGGAGCGCTCCGTAGCAGATGGTGGGGTCGAGTTCCATACCACACATCATGCCACGCTTCCCGCGCGCAGACTCGCCGTTTTCAGACGCCGAAGCGAAATCGTTGGGTTTCGCGGCGGGAAGCTCACCCGCCACTACCAGCATCCACCCTATCCAACCAGGCTTCGCGCCAGAAGAGGAAACAGCTGCGGTCGCACTGAACGCGGCGGCCGTTGCAGTACACGCCTTCCAGGATGACGGTATCGCGGATGCGCTGCTGCAGCCGCGACTCCTCGAGGTAGATGCCCCTCACGCGGCCACGCACCCGATAGACGCCGTCGCAGAAGACGGCCATCTCTGGCTGGAACACCAGACCTCGGTGCGCGCCTTCGCTGTCCAGCGTGCTCCGGATCTCCTCCAGGGGCTTTACTCGGACCAGATCTCCGGGGCGCAGGCCCAGCGCGGCTGATCGGGTAGCCACGGGCGTTCGCAAGCCGGGAGCGTGTGGAAGGGGGCGGTAGCCGTGCAGAAGACGGCCCAGAGTCCATGCGACGCCGTGGTAGCCAAGGTCATACACGATCCGGCGAAGGAAGCGCGGCGTTCGGGGCCGGGAGGATTCCACCAGGTCGGATGCCTGGCAATCCGGATTGCTCCGTATCATCTCCGTCTACCCCCTGCGGCTGAAGCCGCGGGACGAACGAGATCGGCGCTCCGGTAGATGACGCCTCCCATCGTGCATGGACCTGGAGAGCAAGCATGGGGAACTGGCCGCCTTTATGGCGGGCGTTCGCCTGGCTAGCCCTCCAGGTCCACGAACATCAGCCTTGCGGAGGGGGCGGGGTTTCGTAGGCAACGTTGAACTGGCCGCTGGTCCAGTGAATGACGTTGGCGGATGCGGCGTTCGTGGCGTTGAAGGAGAACGTGCCCTGGATGTGGCTGCCGTCTGCGGTGGTGACGACGATCGTGCCGGTGGTGGCGTGCCATTCGCCGGTTGTCACATAGGTTCCATTCTGGTTGGCGGTTTCCACGTACACGGCCTGGGCCGTGCCGGAGGCATGCGTGGTGGAGATGGCATAGGAGCCGGCGCTAACCGGGCCGTAGAGGGTGAACGTCAGGCGGTGTGACGAGGTGAATGCTGTGGCGGGACCGGTGCGCTCGTCACCGTAGATCTGCACGGTCGTCCCCGAGGCGCTGGCGCCCACAACGTTCGCGGTGAAGGCGGTGGACGTTGTGGTGCGATCCGTGGCGGACTTGAACGTTCCCAGAGGCACGGTGGGCGGATTGGGAGTGCCGCCGCCTCCTCCGCCGCATCCGGCTAGGAGGCTGCATGCCGCGGCCAGGGCCATGAGAGGGAATCGCTTCATCGGTGTGTTCCTTCCATCGAACTTCGGATCACTGCTGGTACTGAACCGCAAACTCGCCGCCGGAGGCAGTGATCTCCCCGGTGACGTTCTGGGCGCCATCGAGCGCGCCGCCAAATGTGCCTGTGACGTGGTCCTGGGTCACTTTGTCCACGTGCACCTGGCCGGAAACGCCTTCCCAAAGCTTGATCTTGCGCGTGGTGTCATCTCGCTCAGCGTACTCAAAGACCACCGAGTTCTCGGCATTGCCGGCCACGGTGTAGGTGACGCCCTGGACGGGGAGGCCGTTGAACCGGATGGTGGCGATGCGCGAAGTTGGGGTTTTGGCCGTGCCGCCCGGTTGCGTGCCCTGCACCTGGAAGCCCAGCGCCGAGGCCGTGGCGCGAACCTCCGAAGCTTCATAATCCGGCGCGATCATTCCGCGAAGGCGGAAGCTGAGGGTCCCGTTGGGGTCGCCGGTTCCAGTGCCGCCGGTGCCAAGGCCGCCGTTCCCGCCCTGTCCGGGAACAACGCTGCCGCCGCCGCATCCGGCCAGCAGCAAGGCCAGGGGCAGCGCGGTCATCCATACCCGGGTCATTGGTCGCATGTGTCGTCCTTTCGCCGAGGGCCGGCGCGTCTGGAATGAGCGCCTATCCGCCGGCGGGGCTCACGGTGAGGCGGTTGGTAACTGCCTTCACCCCTTCGACGAGCTTCGCCTGGCGGGCGGCCTCGGCTTTCTGGCGCGCCGAGGCAACGTGTCCTTCCAGAAGCACCACGCCCTTGTTGGTGGTTACATTGATGTTGGAGCCGTTCAGCGCCTTGTTGAGGCTGAACGAGGTCTTCACGGCGGCCGTGACGGTTACGTCTTCCGCCGTGCCGCGCGGGTTCTTCGCCGCGGTTTCCACGGCCTTTCCCGCCTCCGTGGCCGGTTCCAGGCCAGCCGGCGGTTTCTGGCGCGGGCCGCAGCCCGCCGCCAGCAGAACAACCCCCAGCGCAATTAGGATTCGCATCGATTCCCCTCCTCTCACGCTGGGATGTACCCGGAAACCATGTTAGCACAACGGGCGATCAGGTGCACGCTCCGCCCTCTACTTCGCCGCCATGCTTCGCCCGCGAAGCGACTCGCGCGTTGGGAGCACGAGCCGGTCCCAGTAGGCGGAGAGATCCCATCGGGCGCCGGCCGTTACGGGCAACGGGCGCTCCAGGCGGATGGGCAGGTTGTCTACGTCGCCTTTCAGAAGCGCGATGCTGGCCGTCGTCCCGAACGTCTTCAGCACGGTAACTGTCAGCTTCTTCTTGTCGGGGTTCGCGTCAACGCGGGCCCAGAAGGTCGGGAAGAACACCGGCACGTGCAGTCCGCCCATGGACTCCGGGATGTGCGGCGAAACGTAGAAGGTGCGGTTCGGCAGATCCAGCGAGGTTCCCGTCAACGCGTTCAGCGTGTGCCATGTGGCCGGACAGGTCATGTAGTCCACCAGGCCGCCTTGCTCGCCGGTGGGAGCGGTGTAGGAAAGCGATTCCCCCCACGGGTTCCGGTTCTGGAGCCACGTGATCTCGTAGACGCGCCGCTGAACCTCCATGCCGTCATCCGCGTAGCCCTCGTAGATGGCCTCGTCTCCAAGGTACGGCTGATGCTGGATGACGAAGCACGACGAAGTGAACAACGTGCCGTCCGGCTTCACTTCCATCGGCGGCACGGGCGCGAACGCCCACAGGTGGCGGATGAGGAGGCTCTTGATGGTCGTGTCCACGGTCTGCCGCGGCAGCGTCCTGCGGAGTCCGGAGAGCTGCGCCAGCCAGTCGCCGGCGAGCGACGCCACAAAGGTGTTCTCGACCTTGCTGCCGTTCGTTGCGGCCCATTTGCGGAAACCGTGGCCGTTCCAGAGCGTCTTCATCGTGGCGACTTGGAGCGCGGCGAGCTGCTTATCATAGGCGGCGGCCATCTTGAGGCGGCCGGCGTGGCGCTCGGCCGCCGCCGCGGCGCGCAGGGCGCCCAATGTGCAGGAGGCGCTGTAGATGAAGGCTCCGCGCGGCAGGTGCTCGTAATCGTAGGTGCTGCCGCCCTCCGGTATGCCGTCGCCGTCATGGTCCGCCGCCTTCAGGAAGGCCACGGCCTTTTCGATGTGCGGCAGGTTGCGCATCAGAAACGCCCGGTCGTTGGTCCACCGGTACGTCTTCAACACCTGCATGATCCAGGAAGCGGCAAGGTCCGGCCAGTCTGTTACGCCGTATCCCACGTTCGGGTCGCCAAGCGATTCGTGGACGTTGCCCACGAAGTGGGTGATGCGACCGTCCCGCTGAGGCGTCATGTCCTGGGCCCGCGCGTAGAGATCAAGCTCCTCGCGGTCCTGCTCGCTGAAGAACTGGATCCACAGCGCGTGGGCGGCCATGCGCTGGTCCATCGTGCCCAGAGCGCCGCCCATGTCCACCGGGCTCTCCAGCACGCTGAAGCGGCCGTCCTTCGTCAGGATGGTGTTGGCGAAGGCGGGGAAGGCGGCGTTCACCATCTGACGCGAGAACCACGTCGGCAGGTTGGACTGGGCGATGGCCTTCTGCCATTCGGAGGTCTCCGCCCAGAGGCGCGGCGCGGCCAGCCACGCGTAACGGGCGATATCCAGGGCGCCGGCGAAATCCCTCTGCCAGAAATGTCCCAGGTTCTTCAGCCCGGTGTCGCGCGTGATGGGAGAGCTGAGGTAGGCATGAAGGTTCGAGGCGGCCAGCGGGATTGCGGTTCCACCCGCGTCTGTGAGGCGAAGCTCGTGGATAGACCAGTAGTACGAATCACTGGCGCCGAGGTTGGTGATGCGAATGCTGTTGGCCGTGTGACCGCGCAGATCGATGGTCAGCACGCCGTTCTTCTGGAGGGTTCCGGCGGCGCTTTCGCTGGCGCGGGAGGCGGAACGCGTCTTGCCGTTGAGGCCAACGTCCACGCGGAATCCGTGGGGCCAGTCGTTCTTCGACTCGCTGGAATCCAGCGTCAACTTCCCCAGAGCGAAGGCATGGGGCAGGGCGATTTCCAGCGCATCGTTGGGCAGCATATAGCGGCCGGTGGTCCAGCGCGTGGCCAGGTCTCCGTCGACGGCTTTAGCAACGTCCGCATCGTTGCGCTTCGGCTGCGTATAGCCAATCACGCTGCGATGCGCCACCACATGGTTCGGCATCGCCCACACGAGGAGGAACGGAACCGCTCGTCGCTGACCGGCGGGGATGCGGATTGAAACGGTTACCGATCCGGCTAACGGTTGCACGCTGACGGCTCCGACGCTGGCCGGCGCGCCCAGGAAATACTCGCCCACCACGTTCTGCTGCGGGGTTAAGTACTTGCGAGTTGTGCCGAAGCGCAGGCCCGCTAGCGGCCCGGCCACTGCCGGCTTCTGGAAATTGCCGGACGTGGGGTTCCACTCCGCGCCGCCTCGCCGGCCGCCGAAACCGAGGATGTTCGGCCAACGGACCGTGAGCTTGGCGTCCACCGGCGCCTTGGTTGGGTTGGTGATCGCGTAGTCCAGATGCGCCACGGGCAACGCGGAGTCCTTGGCGTTGTTTGGGATGAGGCTGGACCAGGCTTTCAGCGAGGCCTTTACCGGAAGCTCCGGATCGTAGAAGCTCAAGTTCGCCGCCGGGAGGTTGCCGGTGTACACCACCTTCTCAACGCCGGCTGGGATGCCCGGGTTGGTGGAGGCAAGGCGCAGGGCGCGCGTGACGCTTCCAACCGTGAGCGTGGCATAGGCGCCGTTCAGCACGCCGGTGGGCCTGTCCCAGTTGTGGTTGATGGTCGCGCGGCCGAAGGAGCCATCGGTGAACGCCTCAACCTTGCCGCATCCCAGCCCCCCCAGCGGGACGCCGGATTTCCATCGCTCGTTTACGATGGCGCCCGTGGCGGGGTCGTACGAGGCGCGGGCCGGGATAGCCGCCAGCGCGACGAGGGGCAGTAGGTAGCGTTTCATGGGTTTCTCCGTTCGGTCACCAATGAGGTCAAGCGCGGGAGTGTTAGCGGGATGCGCGGGAAGCTACTCGGCGATGTTCTGGGTCTGAACAGCCGGTGACGACTGGCAAACCGCCATCTTCAGCGGCTCCCAACCGGACGCCATCGCATTGTGGGCCACGCCGCGAGGCACGCGGATGGTGTCGCCAGCCACCAGGTTGTAGAGGGCATCGTGCAGGCGGAACTCGGCCTCGCCAGAGAGCACGTGCACAATCTGTTCGCAATTGGGGTGCGCGTGGAGCGGCTCTTCCTGCCCGGGCAGCATCCAAACGATGGCGAATGTCAGTTCCGCCTCCGACATCAGGCGGGCATTCACCAGGGTCTTTTTCGCCCCCCACTCGAAGTCCTCAGACTCCACCGACTCGATATCCGAGTATACGCCGTCCGCCTCAAGCGTGTCTTCCATAGGTCTCCTGCCTGCTAGTCTTCGCGCGCGCGGCCCGCGCCGCTCGCTGTCTGCCCCCATTGTAGAACGTCACATTCGGGCATCCCAAACGCGGCAACGGCCACAAAACGGACAACGCCGTGCCGGGGCCGCATCTCTCACTTCTAGCGGCCGGGCGCCGACTCTGCCGCTAGCGCATCACACGTTCTAGAACCGCGGAGGCCGCAATACCTGCCGAACGGTATACACAAGCTGCCATCCACTGCAACTGATGTCCACATGGGCATCGGCGTACTCCTCCCTCATCAGAAACGGCTCGCCGTACTCACCGATCTGTGTGAGGGCGATAACTCGCACCTTGTTGATCAGATCGAGTTCTATGAGTGTACTGATCACGTTCAGATGCAGGCCGTCCCGCAAAGGCGTCGACCCAACCACGACGACATCCGGGGTGACGGCAATAAGCGCCTGCTTTGCATCTGCCCCAGTCTCGACGTGCGTTACCGAGTGCCCCTGATCTCGGAGAATCGCGATGGACTGCAGCAACGGATGCAACTCACCGTGCTTCGGTTCTCTGCCGAGCGGAATGCGGGTCGCCACCACCGCTGCTATCAGGATGTTTGCCATTGTGACGTTAACCTCCTTGACTCGGCCGAGCAGTGCACCGATGGCAGCACGCTGGTCACTGATCGCGTCGTTTGGAAGCGGCAGCCTGGGGGAAACTAAGAGCCCTACTGGTTAAGACAATAGCAGGGGGCTGAGGGGCATTTCGAAGGAGCGGATCATCCACCGCTCATGCCCCCATACGCGCAACGGCCGCGGAACGGCTTTCGCCGTTCCGGGGCCGTTGCCTCTCTCGCTGGGGGACGGAGAGCCTGAGCTAGCATTTGGCGGTGATGATCGGAGTCCGTCCCAGTAGCGCCAGCGGCTCGCCGGCATGGCCGCGTAGCGGCCACAGAACCTCCGCCCTTCGGGCGGATGCCGGCGAGCCGCCGGCGCTACTGGGCGCTTAGGACGCGCCTCGTGGCCGCATGCTTAGCAATCGTAGTACAGGTAGAACTCGTAGGGATGCGGGCGCAGCCGGAGGCTGTCCACATCCACCGACCGCTTGTACTGGATCCACGTCTCGATGACATCCGGCGTGAAGACGCCTCCCTGCAGCAGATACTCGTGGTCGTCCTCCAGACACTGGAGCGCTTCATCAAGGCTGCGCGGCACCTGGGCGATTGACGCCAGGGTCTCGGCGTCGGCCTCGAACAGGTCGAAATCCACCGGCTCCGGCGGCGTGATCTTGTTCTGGATGCCATCCAGGGCCGCCATCAGGATCGCCGGGAACGTCAGGTAGGGGTTCGCCGCCGCGTCCGTGCTACGGAACTCCAGGCGCTTGGCCTTCGGCGAGCCGCTGTACATCGGGATGCGCACTGCGGCGCTGCGGTTTCGGGCGGAGTACACGAGGTTCACCGGAGCTTCGAAGCCGGGCACGAGGCGCTTGTAGGAGTTCGTGGTGGGGGCGCCGAAGGCCAGGATGCTGCGGCCGTGCTTCAGGATGCCGCCGATCATGTACTGGGCGGTCTCGGAGAGGTCAGCGTAGTTGCCCTGCTTGTACATCAGGGTCTCGCCGTCCTTCCAGAGGGAAAGGTGCACGTGCATTCCGGAACCATTGTCGCCCCAGAGCGGCTTTGGCATGAACGTGGCGGTGAGGCCGTACTGCTTGGCCATGTTCTTGATGATGTACTTGTACATCATCAGCATGTCCGCCATATCCACCAGTGGGCTGAACCGGATGTCGATTTCGCACTGGCCGCCGGAGGCCACTTCGTGGTGATGCACTTCGATCGGCACTCCGGCGTCGATCAGGCGCAACATCATCTCGCTGCGGATATCCTGCAGGCTATCGTGCGGAGGACACGGGAAGTAGCCTTCCTTGAACCGGGGCTTGTAACCCAGGTTGGGGCCTTCGTCGCGTCCGGAATTCCAGTCGCCCTCGTCGCTGTCCACGTAGTAATAGCCGCAATGCTCGTTCTGCTCGAAACGAACGTCGTTGAACAGAAAGAACTCGGCTTCCGGGCCGAAGAACGCTTGATCCGCGATGCCGGTGCTCTTCAGATAGGCTTCCGCCTTCTTGGAGATATAGCGGGGATCGCGGCTGTAGGCGATCTTGGTGATCGGATCGTAGATGTCGCAGATCACGCTCACCGTGGGCACGCGGAGAACGGGGTCGATGACGGCGGTGGTGGGGTCCGGCCGGAGGATCATATCGGACTCGTGGATCTGCTGGAAACCCCGGATGCTGGAGCCGTCGAAGCCGAGGCCATCGGTCCAGATGGAGGAGTCGCGATGCTCGTCGCTGATCAGCTCGGTGGCGGGCACGGAGAAGTGCTGCCAGAGGCCGGGAAGATCGTTGAACTTGAAGTCCACGATCTTGATGTTGTTTTCCTCGATGAGACGAGAGACGTCTTTAGGGGTGCTAGTTTTGCCATTCGCCATTCGCTGGTTCTCCTTAAGAGCGGACAAGCGGGTCGCTCACGCTTTCCGTCATGGTAAGCAAGCGATGTTTCGGCGATGTAAACGTGCAGTGAATTGTGCGTTACGGGGCAGTGAGTGTAGAGAGTCATCAGTTGTCAGTCGTCAGTCGTCAGCCCGAAGGCCCAGATCCATGGGATCAGCAGACCCATGGACAGAAGCCTTC
>DASXUL010000162.1:0-63892 GCA_036504855.1 Armatimonadota bacterium
GGAGCAGGCCGCTCTCTGGCAGCAGGAACGCAACAACCATCAGGCCACTATCAACTGGCAGTTCACAACCAAAGACGCACGCGTCAAGCTCAAAAGACTCTATCCGCAGATAAAGTAACACATCCTCTCTAACTAACGACTGAGTGCTCTGCTGGGGTGGGGGTAGAATCCCGTAGGTCTGCCGCCTGGCCCCTCGGGGCCAGGCGACGCGCCGGAGGAGGATCACCCAACTGCCGGTTCCCACAGGTGTGGAATATTGGGAAAGGCGAACGCAAGTCTGTGCTGAAACTCCTCCTACTCTGCTGGCTCCCCATCGTGCTCGTCATCTCGGCCGCCTACGCCATGCGCTCCGGCCGGCGCGGAAGGTAGGGGGGCAATGGTGAGGCCGCGCGCAGCCGGTGGCGCGTGGTTGGGGCTCTGGGCCTGCGGCAGATCTGATGACGTCACCGTTCGGCAGCGGGCCGCCAACGCGAAGACGGAGAGGGGCCCGGCAGCGAGTGCGCGGATGCGCGCGTTGTCCGGCGCCTCCTGAACGTCAGGGCTTGCCATCCGGCGCTCCGAACGGCGGGCCAACGGTTACCCAACCGTCCTTCGTGAAGTTCAGCGGGCGGACCTGTATCGTAGCGATCCCGCCGGCCTCGCCATCGTAATAGTGATAGGCCATCAGCGTTCGGCGGCCGTCCTTCAGGATGCTGCAGTGGCCGGGCCCGATGTAGCGGCCCTCGGTGGCCAACAGCAGCGTGCCGCCGCCGTCCAGCATCGGCTTACCTTCCCGGTCCACGTATGGACCGTCAAGCGTCTTGGAGCGGCCGTAGCGGATGTTGTAGGTGCTGCGCACCCCGCGGCAGCAGCGGTCGAACGAAACGAACAGGTAGTAGTATCCGCCCCGGCGAATAATGTGGGGAGCCTCAATGGCGCCCCAGTTCGGACGCCCCGCGATGTAGCGAATCGGGGCGCCGGCGGGCGGCTTCCCCGTTTCGGGGTCCAGATCGACCAGCTCGATCCCGCGCCAGTAAGAGCCAAACGAGAGGGCGTACTTGCCGCCGCCGGCATCCACGAGGTTTGCGTCGATGGCGTTGTAATCGTTCGGAGCGGTGGAACGGATCACCATTCCGGCATCCTTCCACGCATACTCCTTCGACGCGGGATCCAGCGCCCTGTTGGTGGCGAGGCCAATGAAGGACGTGTTCGTGCCGAAGCGGGAGACGGTGTAGTAGAGGCGATACCGGCCGCCGTAGTAGGAGATGTCCGGCGCCCAGACAGAGGTCGCTTCCGGGATCTCCTTCTTCGCCCACTCGGGAACGTCCGGCGTGAACACCCGGCCCACGAACGTCCAGCTCACCAGGTCCTTCGAGCGGCGGATCTGCACGCCCGGACCGGTGGAGAAGACGTAGTAATACCGTCCGGCCTTGATGATATGCGGATCGTGCACGTGCTGGTTGTCGTTCGCGTGCGCCATGGATGAGGCCGCCAAGATAGCGAGGGCGGCGGCGCGCCATATGGCGCGCCGCCAGCCACGCTTTATGCCGGAATCGGCCGGCGTCATGCCGTCAGGTCCAGCCGGTAGAGGACCACGCCGTAGGCCGGCGCTTCTATGGCTCCGGCGAACCCTGTCACCGGCGTTTCGCGCGTCACCACGCGCGGCGGTTCAGACGGGTCGTTGTACGCCATCGGGTCAGCGTCGGCGATCTCGAAGCGCGCGCCCGCGCCCGTGAGTTCGGCCCCTCGAAGACTCAGTGCTAAGCTTTTCGACGAGTCTGTGGGGTTCACCACGGCCACGGTGAGGGCCCGTCCGTCTTCGCTGACGGCCGCCGAGACATCCAGCGGGTGCGGGGCGCCGTCCACGGCCAAGGGGATGGAGCCGAAGTGGCGGCGGTAGAGCTCCAGCACGAGGCCGGTTGTCTCCATCGCGGCGGCCGTGCGCGTTGTCTTGATGGCGCCAATCACGTTCACGGTCTGGGCATACTGCGCCATGTAGACGATGTCGCTCTGGCGGTAATACTCGTGGAGCCCGGCGGCGATGCCCAGGGCGTCCTTCATGAAGTAGCGGGTTCCCAGTTCGCCGAACACCTCCGGACCGTACCAGAAGTTCCACTCGTCCATCGCTATCCGGATATCCTTGCCCTTCAAGGACTCGAACTCCGCGCGATACTTGCGGTGGGCGTCTACCTTCGCCTTGATGGCGGCTGGCATCTGGAGCACGTGCTCCACAATGTCCGGCTTCTCCTGGCAGTAGAAGTGCTCGCTGATGAGGTCCATGTTGTCGGCGCAGTGGCGCATGATGCCTTCCGACCACGGACCGGCCTCGCCGACGCCGATGGTTTTGATGCGCGGGTCCACCTTTCGCATCCGGCGTTCCACCTCGTTGTGCTTGTGGACGTACTGCTCCAGAGCCATATAGCCAAGCTGCCACACGCCGAACATCTCGTTGCCCACGCCCCACCAGGTGACGTCCCACGGCTCGCGGCGCCCGTTGGCCGTGCGCCACCGGCCCATGGGGGTCTCGGGGCCGCCGTTGACGTACTCAACTTCCTGCGCGGCGGAGAAGGAATCCCCGAAGCCGGTGTTCACGACGATCAGGGGCTCCGTGTTGGCGAGGCGGCAGAAGACGAGAAACTCGTGGATGCCGAAGTCGTTCTGTTCCACGCCGCGCCAGGCGGGGTTCTTGCGGGGCGGACGGCGGTCGCGGTCGCCAACGCCGTCGCGCCAATCGTAGCCGCTCACGAAGTTGCCGCCCGGCCAGCGGTAGAGCGGGGCGTCCAGGGCGAGGATCAATTCCAGCGTGTCCGCTCGCATTCCCTCAACGTTGTCGCTGGGCATCAACGAGGCGGTTCCCACGCGGAAGGAGCCGGAGCCGGCCGAGGTGATCTCCAGGCGAGCGTCGTCCGAATCCGCCGCCGGCGCGAACCGCAGCGGCGCCTTCACGTATTCCGGACCGATGGGGCTGACCGTCACGGTCTGACGGTCGTCCGGACCGGCGCCCCACACGAGACTCACCTGGACGGAGCCAACCGCGTCATCGCCGCTCAGCCAGATCCGGCCAGTGTACGTCTTGCCGGCGCGGACGGCGAGGCCGCCCTGGGCAATGCCGGCGGGGGCGCCGTTGCCCGGAAGGACCACGCGGGGAGTATGCTCACCGACGAAGGCATCCTCGCTCTGCATGAGAACGCACCCGCCGGCGCCAGCGGGCTTCCAGGGCGATTCGTCGTCTCCGACGGCGAAGTAGAACTTGCGATCCTCCAGCATCTCGGCCCAGATTCCGCCCTGAATGCAGCGGCCCAGGTGCTCGATGAACTGGCTGTAGATGTAGGGCGAGATCGGAGCGCCGCGACGCGAAACGTCCAAGGCGATCTGCCATTCCGCCGGCGCGGCGGTCGGTTCAGTGCTCATGATGCCTCCGTGGGGTTGCAAGCGGCCCGGAACTCGGCGTAAGCATCTATAACCATCGAGCGCATGTCGGGCCTGATAGCGTACCAGTGATGCTAATATATTAGAACATGGACCCCCTATTGGCAAATCCCCGCGGCCCCGTGCGACACTGTTCGGGATAGGGGCGTTTCCGCGCGCAACAGAGGCTGCCGCGCTGAAAGGGAATGGGCGATATGAGGGCTGCTGTGCTGACCGGTATCCGATCGATGGACGTGCGCGACGTGCCAGACCTGACCGTCCGGAACGCCGACGATGTGCTCATCCGCATGGTCACTGTGGGCGTGTGCGGCTCCGACGTTCACTACTTCACCGCCGGCCGCATCGGCAGCCAGGTTGTGCAATACCCGTACACGGTCGGCCACGAAGGCGCCGGCATCGTGGAAGCCGTGGGCGCCGGCGTATCCCGCGTGAAGCCGGGCGACCGCGTCGCCGTTGACCCGGCGATCTCCTGTTTCGCCTGCGACCAGTGCCTCGCCGGCCGTCCGCACACCTGCCGGAGGCTGCTGTTCCTCGGCTGCCCCGGGCAAGTTCCCGGCTGCCTCTCGGAGCGCCTCGTGATGCCCGAGGAGTCATGCTACCCCATCGCGGATTCCATGACGCTCCGGCAGGCCGCGCTTTCCGAACCGTTGGCCATCGGGGTGTACGCGGTGCGCCAGTCCATCCCCATGGCTGGAGCGCGCATCGGCATCCTGGGAGCCGGCCCAATCGGCCTCAGCGTTCTCGCCGCCGCCCGCGCCGGCGGCGTGGCGGCCGTCTACCAGACAGACAAGATCGACGAACGCCTCACCCTCGCGCGAGCGATGGGGGCAGACTGGATCGGCAACCCCACCCGAGCCGATGTGGCTGCCGGCGTGAATGAGGCGGAGCCCTCTCAACTGGACGCTGTGTTCGAATGCTGCGGCCAGCAAGATGCGCTGGACAATGCCGTGGACATGCTGAAGCCCGGCGGCAAGCTGATGATTGTTGGCATCCCCGAGACCGACCGCGTTTCATTCGCCATCGACAGCCTGCGCCGAAAGGAACTCTGCATCCAGAACGTGCGCCGCCAGGTAAACTGCGTTCAGCCCACGCTCGATGCCATGGAAGACGGCTCGATGAACGTGGACGCGATGGTGACCCACTCGTTCCCGCTGGACCGCGTTCAGGAGGCCTTCGACCTCGTCGCCGCCTACGGCGACGGCGTGGTGAAGGCGATGATCGAGATCAGCCCGGAAGGGTAATCGCCGTGGAGGCGCTCACTGGTCCTGCTGCCAGGAGTTGTCCAAACCCTTCTGGACGTAAGGCTTCATTCGGCGCAGACCTTCGCCGGCGGTCAGCTTGCCCTCCCAGATCGGGGTGATGCGCTGGAAGAACTCGTCTGCCCACTCGTTGGTGGGGGCGTTTGTCAGCACTCCGGGACGCTGGTTGCGAGCGCCCTCGATGAACACCTCGGCGTGCTGAGGCCGTTGATCGGGTTGCAGGAAGACCTTCGTGAACGCCAGGTAGCGTTGGTTCGGGATCTGAAAGCCGGTCTTCGCCTGTACGCTCTGCCCGTGGGGGCCGGCGAGGAACTCAATCAGTTTCCACGCCTCACGCTGACGCGTGCAGTTGCGTGACATCGCCAGGCCCACGCTGCCGGACCAGCCGGTCCAGGTCCTGGCACGCGGGCTCATCGGAATCGGCGCCACGTCCCAGTCGAAGGAGAGCTTGCGATAGTGCGGCACGTTCCAGCGGCCCGCAACAAGGCAGGCCAGCTTCCCCGTGTCGAACATCGGGCCGGGATCGAAAGACCGGGCCTCGCGCGACGACGGAGCGCAGTGGAAGCGGTTGCCCAGATCCGCTACCCATTGCAGCGCCTCCACGGATCGCGCGTCATCCGCCATAACGAAGCGTCTACCATCCGGACTCAACACCTCGCCGCCGTTGGACCAAACGGCGGACTCCCAGGTGTAGTTCGCGACGCCGAACTGCTCGATGACGCCCGGATGGTCCCGATCCGGGATGGTCAGCTTCTTCCACAACGAAACGGCCTCGTCCCACGTCATCGCCTTCTTTGCGGACGGATACGGCAAACCGGCCTTGCGGAACAGGTCTTTGTTGTAGAACATGGCGAACGGGCCGATGTCCTTGGGCAAAGCGTACAGCGTGCCCCTTCCGAGGCGGCGCCCGTCGTAGGAGTAGCGTGTGAGCGCCGTCGGCCAAAAATCCTTCGTGCGGATGACGCTGCTCTTGCTGATGAAGCCATCCAGCGGCATCATCGTCTTCTTCACCACGAACGCCGGGAAATCGGCATCCGGGAGAAAGAACACGTCGGGCGCGGTGCCCCCAGCGACCATGATCTGGAGCTTCTGGATGTAGTTCTGGGGAACGTGCACGATACGGACCCGGATGTCGGGGTTCTCATGCATGAACTCATCCACCAGCATCCCGAAGACCTCACGTTCCTCGGGCCCGCCCCAGATGCAGAACACGATCTCACCCGGCTTGCGATTCCAGCCATCCGGCTTGTGCCGGCCGCTGCCGAGCATGCCGGCGATGAAGCCGGCCGCCACGAGCAGCAGGGCTAGGACGTAAACGGGAAACAGGAACCGGTTGGGATCCTTCATGCGGACACCCCACGAAGACGGAGAGGGTTTCTCAGGGAAACGGCGACGCGATCAAAGCAATGGCCGTCGTGAACGCATCCGCTGCTCGCGTCCGGAGCGGCGGGACAGGCGAGGCCGAGGTGTAACAACTCGTTCAGGATCGGGCGGGCTTCACCTTCAGCGGGCCGCGAAGCTCCGGCAAGCGCCTCCAAACGGCGCGTCTCCGGGGGCAGCGCCTCGGCCACCGCGCGCCCGGCGCCGAACCCTAGTGTTCCGTCAAGGTAGGATGGAGGGGTGGGGTTGTCAGTCCGAGGAATGAGGAATCCCGTAGAGAACGCTTCTTTGAGGGATCCCTCGCTCCTATGAAAATGCGCTTGTTCGTCGCTAGTTCGGGGGGCTGTGTGGTTCGCCCTGCCGTTCGATCCGCCGTCCGATTCAGCGGGCAAGGCGTGCCTTGCCCCTACCCGGTAGGCCCGGCCGTCCACCGTTCGGTGGTCGGCGACACCAGACTCGGTGGGGCAAGGCACGCCTTGCCCGCTGATGGACCGTGGTCTCGCGCCTCGGACTGCACGGCCGCCGAACGCGGCGCTCGGCATTCGCATCCCTCCTGGTGGCCGCGGGCCATGACATCTCCGCTCAGGACGACGTATGTTGGACCTCAGCCGCCTGCCGGTCATCATGGCAGGGGGCTGCGCAGGCGGGTGGCGCGATCGGCGATGTGGAGGCGGAAGAGGCCGCCGACGCCGGTGTAGATGCCGTTCACGATCACCCCGCCGTCCGGGTCCACGGCGATGTCCGTGGGGAACGGGTAGTCGCCGATGAAGGTCCCCAGCGCGAACGATTGTCCCCCGCGAACGCAGGTGATGGAGGAACCGGTGGTGGCGTAGAGCGCGCCCTGGCGATCGACCGCAACGTCATAGGCGCCGGTACCATGCCCCCCGGCGAGGCTCACCGCGCCGAAGGAGATGCCCTGCGGCGAAAGGCCGAGGATGCGGCCGGGAAGCCCCAGGAAGTTGGGGTCGTTCGTATCGGCGGCGTACAAAGCGCCGGCCCGGTCGAAGCCGATGCCGCCGAGGTAGCCCACGCCCAGACGCGTTGCGAATGGGATGGCCCGCCCGCCCTGAACGCGGTAGATGGCGCCTTCCCCCGGATTTCCGGCGCTCACCACGAAGATGGCGCCGTCAGTGGGGCGCACGCGCACCTGGGCAGGGTTGGGGATGGAGTGCGGCGGCGCCAACGCAACCGTCTCTCCCGAGGCAATGCTGATGGCGAACGCCGTGCCCTGCGCGCCGTTCTCGGTCGCCAGCAGGACGTTCGATGACGCGAAGGCAATGCCGCCCAGCGATTTCAGCAGCGGGCTGGAGATCCGGGCGAGAGCCCGCCGGCCGGATGGCGCGGCATGGTTGTAAACGGTGATGGTTGCGCCGGAGGCGCCATTCGTGGCGGCGGCGAAGGCGGTGGGACCGGCGGCGAACGCGTCGGCCTGGAGGTTCAGGTCCTCGGCGACCCAGGTTGGGGCGGCGCGGAAGCCGGCGGCGGGAGCGGAATCGGCGCGCGAAGCGCAGAGGAGGAGGGAGCAGAGCGCCATCGGCGCCCAAGTGCGAGTGTGCACGTCAGGGTCCTTTCCAGAGTCCCCGCGGACTCCTGGGAAAGAGGCGCCGTACGAACGGGCGCCCCGCCGAAGGGATCGGTCTCCTGACTTTGGCCCTCCTCCGGCGCCTTCTCGCGTTGGCAATGGCTGCCCGGCTTCACGCCGGACTGCCGGAGGTCTCTTTGGCCTTCACAGTTGCGGGGCAGTGGCGGATTCTCACCGCCTTCCCAAACATCCCCTCGGTTTGATTGAGAGATAGGTCATTATAGTCATCAGTTTTCAGTTTTCAGTTTTCAGTCCGGACGCTCCGCGCACGAGGCACGTGTCCATTTGGGCGTGAGGCGTTCGGACTGACAACTGAACACTGATGACTGATGACTCACCGCATCCCATTCACTTCCGTGCAGGCCTTTTGGAGGGCGGCGTCTGGGGGGGTCTGGCCGATGAGGGCGCTTTGGATGGCGCTGCTGATGGCGCTGCTCATTTGCTCCCAACGGGGATGGGTGGGAACGTACTTGCCCTTGGGGAGCGCCTGGGTGAAGAAGTCGCGGGTCTTGTCACTCTTCGACTCGGGCAGGTCCGCCACGGTCTGCTTCTCGGGCAGCATCCCGGAATCCTTGTCCCAGGCGGCGCGGTTCTCGTCCTTGTACCAGAAGGCCAGGAATTTCCAGGCCAGGTCCTTGTTGGCGGACTTGTTGAACATCACCATAACGTCTGTAACGGCGGGCGCCACGGAGCCGGTCTTTCCGGGGATGAGGGCCACTCCGAACTTCAGGTCCGGCACGTCCTTCCTCAGCATCCCGGCAAACCACGGTCCGGTGATCGTCATGGCGATCTTCTTCGCCTTGAAGAGGTCCTGCAGATTTTCGCGGTTGTAGCCGGTGGGCTGGGGCTCGCAGTAACCGCTCTTCACGAGGCCCAGTTCGAAGGCCAGCGCTTCCTTCGCGGCGGGCGAGGTGAGGGCGCACTTGCCGGACGCGTCCAGAATATCGCCGCCCGCGCCCCAGAGGAAGTAGAAGTAGTAGAGGTCGGTTTCGACTTCCTTCCCCTGAATGCCGATGGCGTGCACGCCGGGGTTGGCGGCCTGGATCTTCGGGGCGATGGCCAGCAGGTCTGCCCACGTCTTCGGCGGCTTCACGCCGGCCTTCGCCAGCATCTCTTCGTTGTAATACAGCCCCCGCACGGAGGCGGCGCACGGGAGGCCCACCTGTTTGCCCCCCACTTTCCCGGTGTCCAGAACCGGGCCGATGAACTCCGAGGCCTTCAGGCCCTTCTGGTCCATCTGGGAGAGGTCGGCCAGCAGGTTGCTGGCGGCGTACTCGTTCATCCAACGGGTGCCGACAACCGCGAGGTCCGGCGCCTGATTGCCGGAGATCAGCGTTTGAAGCTTCTGGTGGCCGTCGTTCCAGTTCGTGATGTCGAGTTCCACCATCTCGTCCGGGTTGGCCCTGTTGAAGGCGTCCACGATGGCTTTCTGGCGGGCGGAGGAGGCGGGGTCGTAGTCCATGCTGAGGAACTTCAGCGTCTTGCCTGCGGCGGCCGGCGTCTTCCCGCCGCCGCAACCGGCCAGGATGCCGGCCGTAAGAGCCACAAGGGTCAGCGCGCTTGCCGCGCGCGGGCTGGGTTTCATCGGTGTGTGTGTCCTTTTCGGTTTTCGCCTCGGCCGCTTGGCCGGGCGGTCTCTACGATGCCATCAACTCGCTCACCGGGACCACTCGCAGGCCGCGCGCGTCCAGCCCCTGCAGGATGGGTTCCAGGGCATCGGCGGTGGCCTGTGACCCGATGTGCAACAACACGACTTCGCCCGGCTTCACCCGCGCTAGTACGCGCTGCGAGATCTCATCCGGCGTGATCCCCACCTTTACGCTGTCCCACGAGTCCAGCGCCCAGCAGACGGTCGTGTATCCCGCCTGGCCGGCAAGACGGCGCACGCGATCATCGCGGTCGCCGAACGGCGGGCGGAAGAGGTTGGGTTTCTTTCCCGTCAGCCCTTCGATGAGCGCGTTCGTGCGAGAGAGCTGGCTTTCGATCTGCGCATCAGTGAGGCGGGTGAAGTGGGGGTGGTTCCAGGAGTGGTTGCCCAGTTCCATGCCGTCATCAGCGATCCGGCGCACGCTCGACGGGTAGCGTTGGGCGAACCGGCCCGCGATGAAGAACGTCGCCTTGAAGCCATGGTGGTCCAGCGCCTTGAGGATGCCCGGAAGCGGCTTGTCATCGTAGCAACCGTCGAAGGTCAGGGCTACGGTTCCGGATGCGGCCGGGTTGCGCTCGAACTCGCCGCGAGGGACGGGCTTCGGAGCCTCAGGCGGCGCCAGCCGAACAGTGGGCTCCACCGTCTCGATGGATCGGGCCGGCTTGGCGGGGGGCTCGGCGCGGGCGGGCGCTTTCGTCTCGGCGGTTTGGGGAGATGGGGCCTCGGTGACCGTTACCCGCGGCGGGGGGTCGTGCCGGGCGCGCGGGGCAACGGGCGCCGCTTCAGTGGCGGCCGCGCTGGGAGCGGCCGGCGCCGTCGGAGCCTGTCGCTTCGGAGCGCAGGCCGCATACAACAGGCCGGCAACTCCGGCCAACACAAGGAGGGCGCCGAACGGGTTCCCTCGCCGCTGGGGCTCGTTCCAGCGCGCCGCCTGTTTCCGGGCCGGACGCTTCGCCGCCGCCTTCTTCTTTGCCGCCAATTCGGTTCCTCCCTAAACTCCACCTATCGGACGCTTCCATTATCGGCGTTTCCGGCCGAAGCGACAAGGGCCCCTCGCAATGGCGCGCTGAGCCGAACTCGCGCGTGACATTTCCAATGGCCCGCCGTTAGCCTCATGGAACACATAAGCGACATCCTGTAATGGAAATGACCGACGAAGTAATCATCAAGCGGGTGCAGGCTGGCGACTTGGCGCTCTTTGGAGAACTCCATAAGCGCTACTACAAACGCGTCTGGGGCTACCTGCATCGTTGCGTGAGCGACGAGGAGACCGCGAAGGACCTGGCCGCCGAGACCTTCATCAACGCCTACCGCGCTATCGGCCACTACGAGATCAGAGAGCAAGGCCGCTTCGGCCCCTTCCTGCTCAAGGTGGCCCGCAATCTACTTATCGATCACCAACGCGCGCGGCGACCCTGGGCCTTCACGTCGATGGAAACGGATGACGGCCAGACGATTGACCTGCCCGACGGCGGTCCCTCGCTTCTGGAACGAATCCTGCAGGAGGAACGTGTAGACCGTGTTCGCCAGGCGATGGAGCACCTTTCGTTATCGGACCGGGAAATCCTGGCCCTGGCGTACCAACAAGAACTGACTCTGAAAGAGATCGCGCAGGTCACTGGCAAGCCGTCTGTTACCGCCGTCACCAGCCACCTGCACCGCGCTATCTCCAAGCTGCGCGCGTTCATCCGCGCGGACGAGTACTTTGAGGCGGAGAGGACCGAGACCTGAAACGTTACAGGGCCATCGACACAGGCGCCGTCGCCACTGGCCCGCGTTTCCATCCCTCGTCCCCCCCGAATAGCCTTATGAGCATCCTGCAGAAACTGTTTAGACGGAATTCGAAAATGGGCGGGTATGAATCGCCGGAAACCGAGGCGATCCTTCGCGCGGCGCTCGCCGAACCGGCCGCGCCCGGCGAGGATGATTCCTACCGCCGTCTGATGGTCGTCGTCGCCGACGACCTGCGCCTGCGCCAGCCGGCGCCTCAGCGCGCCAACTGGGCGTGGATCCCGGCTCTCAGCGTAACGGCCGCCACCGCCGTGCTGGCCGTGTTCGCCTACGTTGCCGGCGTGGACCACGGCATCGCCATCGCGGATCGCAACAACAAGCCCATCGTTGCCGTCAACCCCCAGCCAACGGTCCCTGTCCCCCCCAGCCGATATACGCCTGTCTACCCGCTGCCGCGCCCGGCCGCGCCGCAACCGCGCACCGGCACGCCGGCGCGGTTGAACCCGTCTCCCGGAGAGCCGGTGCCCGCCACCGAGTTTATCGGCAGCATGACTTCGGATACGCTCTCGCGGGACCAACGCGACATGCTGGCGATCTTCGTGAAGCAATACGAAGCCCGCGAATGGCAAAGCGCCGTCAACTCACTGAAACGTCTCGCGGAGACCGATCCGGATGGGGACCTTGCCGCGAACGCCCTGCACGGCGCCGCCGAGATCCAGCGCACCCAGCTCAGTGACGCCGCCGGCGCCGGCGCGCTTTACCAGCGCGAAATCGATACCCTGGACGCTCTGCTGGCGAATGCCACGGAGAAGGAGCGCAAGGCGGCCCTCCAGACCCAGCGCGACGCAGCCGCCCAGGCCCTCGCCTCGCTGCCCGCGCCGCCGCAGCCGTAGACAAGCCTGTTCCGAAGCAGCGCCGGCCTTCGGGCCGGCGCTGCTGGTCTTTTGGGCCTCCACACTTCACAGCCCGGCGGAGCGTTTCAAGATGAGCGCCACATCCCCTGTCGTTGGAATGCCGCCGTGTTGGGTCAAGTCCGCCAGGCGCTGCTGGCGCTCCGAGAGAGTGATCAGCCCGGCGGCGGCCCGCGCGGTGAGGGCGGCGTCGGCGATGGTCACGTGTCCGTCGCCGTCCACATCCCCTGAAACGACCGGCGCCGCCAGCGAAACCGCGTCCACCTCCGTGGACAGCCGGCCGTACGGCGGAATGACGACGTTCACGGCGCAGGTGATCCGCACGAAGTCGACCGAGGCGAGGTGGGCCGGCGCTCCGGATGCGTCCACGGCCCAGGCCAGGTCGAAGGCATCGCCGCCCGCCGAGCCGGGCGTGATGCCGGGCGTGAACGGGTCATCCGGATAGGTCGGATCGCCGGCGCCGTCGGTCGGCGTGCAGTCCGCATAGCCGACCACCGTGGAGTCCGCGCTTGGCAGCGGGATCGGGAACCCGGCGATGGAGTTGGGGGCGGGAGTGCCCTTCAGCCAGTACCAGACAACCTTGCTGCCGTCGCCATAGCTGTGTTGGCCGGTGCTGTCCACTCCCACTTCCACGTAACCCGGCTCGCGGTGCGGAGAGGTTTCGTCTCCGCCCAAATAGAGGCTGTTCCCGAACACGATGAAGTCGTAGCCGCCCGGGTGGCGGGGATCGTCCGATATCGGGTGGTCGAACCCAAGCGTCAGATACCCGCCCCACCCAAACGAGAAGAGAGAGGAGTTGTCCGGCACGCCGGGCGTGGCCGCCGTGCTGGGCGGCCCCAGCGCATTCCCGGGAGTCGCGTTGTATCCGATGACCCCGCCGGCGCCGTCCCACGCCAGGACTTTCGTGGCGAAATCGCCGGCGCCCCGCGCCGAGCCGGCGATGAGCAGGCACGCCAAGGCGGCTAAGGCTGGTCTCACGGCCGGCTCCTTCCAACGCGCAACGGCCAACGGAAGGAAGGACGGAACGAAAAACAGACGAGGGTATGCGCCAAGGGCGCAACGGCCATGCCAGGCATGGGTGTCCTTTCCGGGTCCCCGCGGACCCACAAGGGGAGGTGCGGCCACCACATGGGGAGTGGCAACCGCGGCGCCGCCGGGATCGGTCTCCTGACTTCGGCCCATCCTTCCGATGCCTTCTCGCGAATTCGCAATGGCTTTCCGCCCTACAGGCGGAGTATCGGGGGATTAGCGGCCGTTACAGTTGCGGGGCAGTGGCGGATTCTCACCGTCTTCCCGTGCATCCCGGCGCAAGTTGTCAAGGGCAATGGTAGACGACGGCCTCTTCGGCGATCAAGGCCGCCGCGCCGGCTATTTCAGCCCCAGGCGAACTCCGTAGAGGGCCGCCTGCAGGCGGTCCGTGACTCCGAGCTTCTCGAACAGGCGGGAGAGGTGGCTTTTCACGGTGTTCTCCTGGATGCCCAGTTTGGTGGCAATCTCGCAGTTGGAGAGCCCTCGTGTCAGCAGGGTCAGGATCTGCGTCTCGCGGGTCGTGATGGAGGGCGCGATCGGCTCCTTCAGGCGGCGTAGTTCGCCCACCACACGGGCCGCGAGATGGGCGTCCAGGCGAACGCCTCCGGTGGAAACCACGCGGATTTCCTCGGCGATGCGCTCGATGTCGCACTCCTTGTACAATACGCCGCGCGCTCCGGAGGTTAGAGCCTGCACGATGAGGTCTTCGTCGGCGAATCCGGTGAGGATCACCACGTTGGTGGAGGGCGAGGTCTGCGTCAGCTCGCCGAGGATGTCCACGCCGGATCGATCCGGCAGGCGGATGTCCAGCAATAGCACATCCGGGCGGTACTCCGCCACAATGGCCAGCGCTTCCTCGGCCGTCGAGCCCGTGGCCACCACCGCCATATCTGGAATGGCGTCTAGCATCCGCGCCAAACCATCACGGAACACCGGGTGGTCGTCCACCACGGCGCAGCGGATCGTCATATGGTCTCCTCTCCCGGCGGCAGCGGCACGAAGACGCTCACCACCGTGCCCTTCCCCGGCGCGCTTTCCACCCGCGCCCTACCTCCCAATGCATCGGCGCGTTCCCGGATATTGGAGAGGCCCCAGTGGGCCTCATTGCCGGCAAGCGGCGCGCCCGCCAAATCAAACCCCTGTCCGTCGTCTTCAATGCTCATGCGGAATTCCCCGCCGTCCTGGCGGAACTCCACCCACACGCGCTTCGCCGCGGCGTGCTTGCGGACGTTGTTCAGCGCTTCGCGCAGGATGTAGAACAACTGCACTTCCTCGGTATCGGAAAGCGGTGACGAGTCCACCGCCGCGAGTACGCCGATAGCCAACCCGGTGACTCGCCCGAGCTCTTGCGCAAAGGCCCTTGCGGCGCGAATCAGTCCCTCGGGCCCCAACTGGGCGTGCTTCAGATCCACAACATAATGACGCGCCTCAACAAGCCCGCGCGTTAGCGTCGCCTGAAGATCCAAGAGCGCCCCGCCAACTTCCGCGGTGGGATGCTCCCGCTGGAGGATCTGGATCTGCATCCGGGCGATGGAAAGCGACTGAATGAGCCCGTCATGTAGGTCGCGAGAGATGCGACCGCGCTCCATGGCCATGGAACGCCGGTGCTCCTCCTCGGTGCGCTGAATCGCCGTCAGGTCGCGCGCCACTGTCAGCCATCCCGTAACGCGCCCATCCACCCTCAAAGGTTCCGTGCTGTAGATCACGGGCACCGGCCGTCCGTCCTTGGTCAGGATGGTAATGCGGCGATTCCGAGCGCCCCGGAAGATGTCCCAGTAACCGGGGCCCGAGGCGCGCACCGAAAGCACAGACCGTCCGATCATCTCGCGGGGGGAATACCCAAGCGTGCGCGTCACCGCCTCGTTGTACGCCGTCACGATGCCGTTTTCGTCTGTTGTCACCACCAGGTCGTCCACGCGCTCCAGCGATTGTTCGCGCACCTTCAGCGCGCGCGTGAGCTTCTCCAGCTTGGCCACCTGCGAGCGCACCCGCTCAACGAGCTGCGTGTTGCGCACGGCCACGCCGGCCTTGGAGGCGATGATGCTCAGCAGGCGCACATGGCGCTCGTCATACCCATGCGGACGGTATGATTGGGAGGAGATCACGCCCACCACCTCGTCCTCCACCAGCATCGGAACGTGAATTGCCGATGCCGATGGAACCGGCGGCCCTAGGAATGAGCCCGAAACGTGGATGTGCCGGTTGCGTTCATCGAGGACGAACGGCTCCCTCGTTCGCAGGCATGTCACTGTTGGGCCGTCTTCCAGGCGCAGTTTCTCGGCCGGGTAATCCACGCCCTGGTCCCACTGGTACACGAAATGGAGCACGCCTCGGGGCTTGCAGAGGCAGACCGTGAAGACATCGCAGGGCATCACCCTACTCACCTCGGTATGGATGGCGCGGTAGAGCGCATCCAGGTCGGCGGGATGCGTGAGAGCGTGGGAAATGGCATCCAGCGCGCGCAAAGCATCGGCCTCGCTGCGCTCCGCGTGGTACTGCCGAGACAGGGCAGCCACGCAGCGCATGCCCTCCAGCATCCCGCGCCAGCTCTCCAGGATTTCCGGTTTGGCCGACTCCGTTGAGAGGATAACCAGCACGCCGCACAGCCGGCCGGCCGCCCGGAGCGGATAGACGATGGCGGGGGAGCGCGAGGGTCCGAGTTGGTTGAGCCCGCACCGAGCGGCCAGATCGCCGGCGGCGCCATGCCAAGGTTCCGCCGCATCACGGAACGCATCGAAGAGACGCACGGCGAAATCGTCGTCCGCCGGACAAAGCCCCTCGCCAAACGCGGCGAAGGCGCCGCCGGGCGCGTCGAGCGCCGCAAGGAAGCCGGTTAGCCCGAAGCCGGTCTTCATCGCGTTGACGCAGGCGTCGATTGTTGTCCGAACGAGGTCCTGGATCTCGCCGGCCGCGGCCTTGGAGTGGTTGTCTCTCGTATTCATGGTGCGGTCACCGTCGCGGAGCACAGCAGCCCTGTGGAATGGTATCACAACGCCGCCCACGATTTCCGCGCGGCCGCCCGATACGCGGAAGGCCGTCATCGCGCCGCGATTCACGCCGCCGCGAGCCCCGTTAAGCCGGGCCTTCTGTGTTGCTGCTCCGGGAGCATGGTATAATCGATCTATGCACAGACAATATCGGAACCTGGCGTTGGCCTGCATATTGGTCGCGATCGGGTCATTTGCTCTTGGATTCGCGGCCCGCCGCTACGCCGCTTCGCCGCGCGGCCCCCGCGCGCTGTGGCTGGCCAGCCTGACGGGCGGGCGCGGCATGGGCCGAGCGCCGTCTCAGACGCTGGCGGCGGTCTTGGACAACCTGGAGGAATCCTACGTCGATAAGATCCCGGATGAGAAGCCCCTCACCTACGGCGCCCTCCGAGGGATGATGGACGAGTTGGATGACCCGAACTCGCGCTTCCTGGACCCAGCGGCCACGAAGGATGTGCTCGATTCCGAAGACGGCATCTTCCACGGCATCGGGGCCGTCGTCTCCATTGAGGCCACCCATACGGCCCAGGGCGAGCGCCGCCGGGCCGTAGTGGCGAACGTGCTTCCAGACGGACCCGCGCAGCGCGCCGGGCTCAAGCCGGGAGACGTGATCGTTCGCATCGGCTCACAGTGGGTCTACGAGCCACGCGGCAAGGTGAAAGTGACGGCGCGCCTATCCGGCAAGACGCAACTCCTGCCCGCGGACGCCCTGCCCGCCGAGGACGCCGCCAAGCAGGATGAGGTCATCTTCTCCACCAACGACATCCTCGGGAAGCTCGGCCGCGACAACGGTCGCCTCAGCCTCGCCGTCATGGCGAAGGACGGCAAGTCCCTCGAAGGCGTGGACATCGACACCGCGCCAACGACGATCCGCGGCGCCGAAGTGGTGCGCGAGGAAGACGGAGTGCCCGGCATCCGCCTGGGAGGCTTCACCGCCACCGTTGGGCCGGATCTTGATGCGGCCCTCGCCGAGGTGGGCAAGACAGGCTCGAAGGAGTTGGTTCTGGACCTGCGCGGCTGCGTGGGCGGACCGCTGGACCGCGCCAAGCAGGTGGCCGGCCGGTTCGTGGACGGCTCCATTGGAACTGTGGAACGGCGCGCGAACGGGACCACATCTAGGTACGCCTTGAACGCCCGGCGCACGGCAAACGCCTGGAAGGGGCACACCGTTGTCCTGGTGGACAGGACAACCCTCGGCTCCGCCGAACTGCTGGCCGCGGCGCTGGCCGCGCGAGGGCACGCAACGCTCGTGGGCGCCCGTACGTTTGGAGACGGCCTGGAGCATAGCATTGTGCCGCTGAAGGATGGGTCCAGCCTGGTGATGACCACCGGCCGCTACTACGCGGCCAACGGGCAGCCGTTCCAGGCCAAGGGAGTTTCGCCGGGCGTGGCAGTGGCCAGCGCGTCGGACCAGGTCAAAACGGCCGTTCGGGTCCTCCGAGGCGAAGGTTGAACGGGCGAACCGTTGAAGGGTCGACAGAGAGCTTGATGACTAGAATCGTACGAACTGCATGTGTCGCGGCGACCCTCGCCGGCGGCCTCGTGATGGGCGCGCGCATGGCCCCTGTCCCGTCTCCGCCGCGCCTCGCCAGCGTCGCCCTCCTTCCCGAGGGTATCCCCGCCTCCTCGTTTCGTGGGGTCGACCCCGACCGCGATATGCCGCCGGTTGACACCTATCAGGACGCCCTGGCCGCCATCCACTCCCGATTTTACGGGGCCCTACCGAAAGACCCGGATTACACTGCCGACCAGGTGTTAACCTACGCGGCCATCCGCGGCCTCCTCGGCTCTCTGGGCGATCGTTACACCCGCTTCCTCACGCCGGGCGAGTACAAGGAAATGATGGACGAGAACCGGGGCGAGTTCTCCGGCATCGGCGCCCATCTGGACGCGCGTTCCCGCGAGGTTATCGTGGTTGACACGCTGGACGGCAGCCCCGCCCGCAAGGCCGGCATCAAGCCGGGAGACCGCATCGTCAAGGTGGATAGCACTAGCGTTACGTCGCTCTCGGTGGACGAAGCCGTGAAGCTCATCCGCGGCGAGCGCGGCACTACCGTTCGCCTCACGATCCGCCGCAAGGGCGTCGCCAAGCCGATGGTGTTCAACGTTGTGCGCGATATCGTGGAATTCGATACCGGCAAAACCGCCGTGCTGCCGGGCGGCATTGGCTACATGTCGCTCAACTCTTTCAACGACCAGAGCGACCGCCGCGTGGGGCAATCCCTCGCCACGCTGGAATCCAAAAACGTGAAGGGGATCATCTTCGACCTGCGCTCCAACCCGGGCGGCCTGCTGGAGCAGGCGGTGGCCATCGCCAGCCGCTTTGTCTCCAAGGGCCCCATCGTGTGGATCAAGGAACGCGGCGGCAAGCCGGAAAGCATGGATGCCCAAGCCGTGAAGCGGTCCGCCGGCAAGCTGCCTATCGTCGTGTTGGTGAACAAGTACAGCGCCAGCGCCAGCGAGATCGTGGCCGGCGCCATCAAGGACACGCATCGCGGCAAGTTGGTGGGCTCCACCACATGGGGCAAGGGCCTGGTGCAGACCATCAACCCGATTGCCACAGACAATTCCGCCGTGCTGATCACCACCCACCGCTACTACACGCCGGCCATGGTGGACATCAACAAGAAGGGCATCGAGCCCGATGTGAAGGTGCCCCTTTCCGAAGAGGACCTGGCCCGTTACCGCCAATCCGGCCAGTTGATGAAGGACCCGCAGGTGAAGAAGGCCGTGGCGATCTTGAGCGGGAAGTAGACGCTCTGCCGCGACTGGAAAACGACGCGCCCCGGCCCATCGAGCCTGGCCCCGAGGGGCCGGCTCAGGGCCAGGCGGCCAACCGACGGGTTGTCGCCTCAACGCTGCTTAGCGCCGAGACGCTTTGGCCTTCATGATCTCCACCTCGACGCGCCGGTTGGCGGCCCAGTCGCGCCCCGTGAGATCGTAGCGCATCAGCAAGGCGCGCGCTCGCTGGCGTGGAAGCCGTTGGAGACGAGAGGCAAGATCCTCACTGTACATCAGGCTCGGCATCTCGCGACACGCGACCATCCATCCGAACACGTCCGCGCGTCCGTGAGACGCCCGGAACCACGTGTGCCGGCATTGCGGAGAAACGATGCGGGCATACTGCCGGTGAAAAGGCGTCTCGCTCGTCACCGAGCGCCATCGAACCGGCTGACGCCAGTACGTGAACCCAGAGTCCGACCTCTCCAGTCCGCAGTGGCGGCAGTAGGACGTCTGGCAGCCCTTTCCCGCCCCGGCCGCCGCCGCAGCCAGGGCGGCCACTCCCCAACCGATCGTCGTCCATTTCATCGTGGAACTCCCGGCGCGAAACCCGCCCTGGCTCGCGGTGGTACAATCTCATGGGGATTCTATCACGGCCAGACCGGCCGCGCGAGCCCAGCCTGCCGCAGCGAGGAGCGTACACCGAGATGCTTTGGGACCTTTTCAAAACCGAACAACCGAACCGCAAGGGGCTGGTGGAGTGGATCACGCCCCGGAAGACATTCGATGACGTCATCCTGCCGGCCCGCACGCGCAAGCAGCTCCGCGACGCCCTCACTCAGATTGAGAAGCACAACCTCATCTTCGAGGAATGGGGACTCGGCCACCGGCACACCACCGGGCTCGGCCTGGGCTTCAACTTCGCGGGGCCTCCCGGCACCGGCAAATCCCTCTGCGCTGAAGCGCTGGCGCAGGCGCTTGGACGCGTGCTCTGCCGCGTGAAGTACAGCCAACTTGAAAGCATGTGGGCCGGCGAGAGCGGCAAGAACGTGGCCGCCGTGTTCCGCGAGGCCAAAGAGCAGAACTCCGTGCTGTTTTTTGACGAGGCGGACGCCATCGCCAGCCGCCGTCTCACCAACATGGCCGGCGGCTACGAGCGCGAGGCTAACCAGGTCATCAACATCCTCCTCAAGGAACTGGAGGAGTTTGAGGGCGTGATCATCTTCGCCACGAACCTCGCCACCAACTTCGACCCGGCCTTCGAACGGCGCATTCGCACCCACATCTACTTCGAACTGCCCGGGCCGGAGGAGCGGCGCGCCATCTGGATCGCCCAGCTCTCTCGCCGCACCCCCCTCGGCGAAGACGTGGACTTCACCGAGCTTGCGGACCGGTTTGAGTTGTCTGGCGGAGACATCAAGAACGCCGTGCTGAAGGCCGCCCAGATGGCCGCCGGCGAGGAGGGGCCAGACGCTGACAAGCGCATCCACCACCGCCACTTCGTCATGGCGGCCGAAGAGGTGATCGAGGGGCGCAGGGTCATGCAGCAAACGCTCTTCGAGGAAGACGGAAGCTCGCTGCCAACGCTCTACGAGTCCGCCCTGGTGCAAGGCCGGCTGGACACCATCGAGGCGGCGCTGCAGAACCAGCACGTTGAGGCCACAGACCTCCAGGCCACCGTGGAAGGCCTGTATGCGGCGGCAAAGGCCATGGACGAGGGGTGGACGGCCCGCATCGCCGCGCTGGAGTCGCTCCTATCTCGCGGAACTCACCTGCCTCTGCCCGCCTGGGCCGTTGGCGTCGGCGCGGCGCTGCTGACCCTGCTCGGGGGCCTGGCCGGCCACCTGCTGCCCCGCTAGAATACACGGTTGAGGAGGACGATCCCATGCCAGCGACCCAGGCGGAAACCGAGTTTGCCGCCCAACTACGGCAGGCCACCGACATCCTGCGCCGCTACGGCGCCACGGATGTGTACGTGTTCGGCCCCGTGGTCGACCGAGACTCGCGCGACTTTGCCGATGTCCGATTCGCCGTGCGGAACCTGCCCGACGGTAACGTGATTGATGCGATGACGGACATCGCCCTCGATCTGCAGCGCACTGTCGCCATCAGCGACGCGGACGCCGACGATCCATTCGTGAGGTTCCTTCATGAACAGCGCAAACTCCGACCCGTGGAGGAGTATCTCGGCTGAACTGGCGCCGCGCCTAGCGCATCTTGCGATTCTGAGGGAAACGTTTCCCGATCTGCTCGCGTCCGCTCGCCTGCTGCCGCCCTCCGAGGTTGATGTAGCCGCTATGGGCTACCTGCTCCATGGGTTTTACTTACTGGCTGAGCAGGTCAGCGAGGCTGTCTTGCGAGCGTTCGACGAGCCGCTACCCCAGGGCGAGGAGTGGCATATCGCCTTGATCAACTCCGTCGCGCGGCCAACTGCCGCCAGGCCACCGCTCGTTTCACCGGAAATGCTCACAACTCTGCACAGATACCGGTCGTTTCGCCACGTCTTCCGGACCCAGTTTCCGCACACGCTGAGGTGGAGCCAAATGAGCGCTCTGGTGGACGAGCTAGACGCCGCGCTCGTCGCATTCCGCGATGAAGTGCAGGCATTCCTCGACAATGCACCGAAACCGTAGCGCTGCGGCCTAGATCCCGGCGCCTTCCAGCAATTCCTCTTCGGGCAGTTCCACCGGCCAGGCGCGGAGAGGGGGTTCGCGGTTGGCGGGCTCGCCCTGAAGGGCTTCGGCCTCACGAACGGTGTGCTCCAGGCGGTTGTAGAGGGCGTGGGGGTGACCGCCGCGGTGCGCCCAGCCCTGATCGCCATAGCTCCAGTGCCAGTACTCGCCGGGGTAGTTGGTCACGCCACCCGTTTCCATGGCGGCCCGGAGCATCTCACGGTTGCGCCGCGCCGCGTCCGAAACCGGGGCATCCCAGGCGGCCGCCTCCACCTGTTCCGGCGAGAACGGCGAAATGATATCTATTTCGTGGCCGAACGCATCTTCCAGGTGGATATCCACGGCGCCGCCGGTGCTGTGCGGCGGCGGCACCTCGGCGACATCCGGCGGCGCGGAGAAGTCCTCAATCAGCGCCTGCCGCTCCTCCGGGGAGAGATACGGGAACAGCATGGCGAACCGGGCCTGGTTGGCGACATGCTGCATGCGCTGCACCTGGATGGTCCGGAAAGCCTCCACGATCACCATTTTCCAGCCATCCGGCAGGCGACGCTGGGCCTCCAGAAGCCGGTCCACCAGCCCTTGGCGGGCCAGGTGCACGCGCGGAAATGGGAATACCGGGTGGCGCGGCGCAAATGTGAGGCCGGCTTTCACGAAGTCCACCAAGGGTTCGCCGTTATCCCGAATCGGGATATCCTTCAAATCTTGAGTTGTTTCGTAGGAAATCATGGGTTTACCAACAGAATAGTCGCCACTGGGATGGCAACATCAATGCGGGGCGGCGGGTTCCACCGCCGGCTATCAGGCATTCAGGCTGCGCGCGAGGCTCGGGCTTGCTGGCGGCACGCTTCTCGCGCCGCGTCGCGCTGCATTCCCGCGATACGCATGATTGCCGAGGGTCCCAGGGTTTGATATAATAGACCCGTAGGCTGGAGAGCACCGGCGTCGCTTCCGTTCCCGGAAGGACCGTTCCTTTCTTATCCTCTGTACCGTTCCCCCACCCCTATCCGGGGTAGAACGGCGCAATGCTTCCAGACTAACGAAGGGAGACTCACTACCCCATGGCAATGGGAAAGGACCTCGGCGACATCCTGGTCGAACGAGGCATCATCACGCCGGACCAGCTCAACGAGGCGCGGCACGCGATGCAAAGTTCCCACGGGACAGACCTGGGGCGGATCATCGCGGATCTGGGGTACACCAACGAACGGCGCGTGGCCGAGGCTCGGGCAGCCCTCCGCGGGTTGGATTACGTTGACCTCAGCACTGGCCGACGCCCACAACCGGACGCGGTGAAAGCCGTTCCGGAGGCTCTCGCGCGAAAGCACGTTCTCCTGCCGTTGGCTAAGAGTCCTACCGGCATCATGGTGGCCGTGTCGAACCCTGACGATATCCAGATGCAGGATGACCTGCGCATCCACACTCGCGGCCTGATGGTCAAGATGGTGCTCTCAGCGCCGTCCGACATTGAGGACGCCATCGACAAAGCCTATCAGAATGGCAACGGGCCGGCCCCCGTGGGGCAGTCGGCCAGCGCCGCCCCCGCTGAAGTCCAGTCCGCGGCCGCCTCTGGAGGCTCAGCCGCCAGCAGCATCATGGGCGCACTGGGCGGAGACCTGGACACCTACAAGAACCGGGAACAGCAGCAGTTGGACGCCGGAGTCGACGCTGACGAGTTGGTGAACGAAGCCCCCATCGTCCGCGTCGCGAACACCATCATGCAGCAGGCGGTCTTGCAGGGCGCTTCCGATATCCACGTGGAGCCGGACCGCAAGGGCGTTCGCATCCGCTACCGAATTGACGGCGTCCTCCAGGAAGTGATGACGCTGCCGCGCTACATCCACCCGCCGCTCGTCTCCCGCTACAAGATCATGTCGGACATGAACATCGCGGAGAGGCGCGTCCCGCAAGACGGCCGCATCGCCATCAACTTCCAGAACAAGGATTACGATCTCCGCGTCTCCTGCCTGCCCACCCTGCACGGCGAGAAGATCGTCATGCGCATCCTGGACAAGTCCAGCGTTCTGATCGGCCTCAACAAACTGGGCTTCTTCCCCGAGACGCAGGCCGCCCTGGAAGAGATCATCACCCAGCCAAACGGCATGATCCTCTCCACGGGCCCAACGGGTTCCGGGAAAACCACCACCCAGTATTCCGTCCTCAACAAGATCAACAGCGTCGAGCGCAACATCATCACCGTTGAGGACCCGGTTGAGTACCAGCTTCCCGGCATCAACCAGGTGCAGGTACACCGCAAGGCCGGACTCACATTCTCCACCGCTCTCCGATCTTTCCTCCGCCAGGACCCGGACATCATCATGGTTGGTGAAATCCGCGACCTGGAGACGGCGGAAATCGCCATTGAGTCCGCCCTCACCGGCCACCTTGTGCTCTCCACCCTCCACACGAACGATGCGCCTTCCGCCGTCACCCGTCTCGTGGATATGGGCGTGGAGCCGTACATGGTTTCCGCCACCCTCATCGGCGTGCTGGCCCAACGCCTCGCGCGTAAGATCTGCTCCGGATGCCGCGTGGCTTACGAGGTATCGGCGCACGAGTTGCGCCGCTTCGGCTACACGCCGGAAACGGACAACGAGATGGTGACGCTGCACCGCGGCGATGGCTGCGAGATCTGCGGCGGCCGCGGGTACAAAGGCCGCATCGGCATCTACGAGTTGATGATCGTCAACGATGAGATCGCCGACATCATGGTTCGACGCGCGCCGCTGAGCGAGATGCGCGAAGCCGCCCGCGCCGGCGGCATGCACCTCCTCCGTGAGGACGGCCTCCGGAAGGTACTGGAAGGCGTCACCACCCCAGACGAGGTGATGCGCGTGGTGTTCACCGGCGGACACTGATAGAGTCATCAGCCGTCAGTCGTCAGTAATCAGTAGAACACCCCACCCAAGAGAGAAGCTTCTCCTCCTGGGTGGGGTGTTCTACTGAGTGCTGTGTTCTGAGTTCTGACTTCCCGATGGAAGATAAACAGGCTACCGAACAGATCGTGCTGGAAGCCCTCACGGGTGAGGGGTGCGCCGTGTGTCGCCTGAACCGCTCCGCGCTGGAACGGTGGATCGACAGCCTGCTGCGCGAGGGGATCACCGACGTGAAGGCCCGCCTCGGGTTCCGAACGGCCGGCGGCCTGTGCGGCGAACATGGTCGACTGCTTGAAGAGCGCGGCAACCCGCTTTCGGTGGCCATCCTCATGCGCGATCTCCTCACCGAGGCGCCGCCCGCCGATTCGCCGCGAGAGGTCCGTTGCGCCGCCTGCGAGTTTCTGTCAGAAACCGAAGCACGCTACGTGGCGGCTCTGGCCCGCGTGCTGGAGGCCGACGCGAACCGCGCCCGCTTCGCCTCGGCCCCCGCCTGTTGCACCCCGCACGTCCGGCGGCTGATGCGCCGCGCGCGCCGGTCGGTGCACGGTTTCCTGCAGAAGACGCTTGCCGCCCAGCACGCTCCTCTCGCCGCCGAGCTGGCCGAGGTCATCCGCAAGCACGACTACCGCTACGCAGCCGAAGGCTGGGGCGATGAAGCCGATTCCTGGCGCCGCGCCGTAGCCCTTTGGAGCGGCGACTGCGTGGCGAGATAACCTGGCCCTTCTGGCCAACGCGCAACACATCCGGAGGTCACGCTGTGAAACCTGCTACCCGCCGGCGCCATCCCAGCTTCGCTGTGGCGATCGTCATGGTCCTCGCGATTGGCGCAGCGCCCCGCGCGGTTGCCGCCCGCGCAACGCAGGTGGCTCCCGGCGTCTGGCGCATCCGCCTTGGCGCGCCCGACAAACAGACGCCCGTCTCGTTCAGCCCCATGAAGCCCGTTACGGCCGCCATGAAGGACCTTGGCGCGCCCGATAGGTCGCCTCTCGACGCCGGCGCCATCCGATGGCGGCGCACCGATCGCGGCGTAACCCTGGAACTCCCGCTTGGCGATGCGGACCAGGTGTACGGCTTTGGCCTCCACCTCATCACCTTCAACCAGACCGGCTCAACGGCCGCGATGCTCGTGAACGAGAACCAGGGCTACGAGGACGGCAGCAGCCACGCGCCGGCGCCGTTCTACGTCACCACCGGCGGCTACGGCGTGCTGGTGGACACCCTGCGCCCCGCGACGTTCCATGCGGGGAACACGGAGCGCGCCAAAGACCCGCACGCCTCGGAGCGGCCGAAGGAGATCGCCGTCACAACCGGTGATCTCTACCGAGCCCGCGCTGTCTCCACCAAGCGGATGATGGTAGATATCCCCGCCGCGAAGGGCGTGGATGTGTACGTGTTCGCCGGGCCCACGCCGCTGAAGGCCGTCCAGCGCTACAACCTGTTCTCCGGCGGCGGGGCCGTTCCGCCCCTATGGGGCCTGGGCGTGTACTACCGCGGCTACGGCCGGTTCGCCGAGCCGGAAGCGCTCAACCTCGCCCGTTACCTGCGTGAGAATCACATCCCGTGCGACGTGTTCGGCCTGGAGCCCGGCTGGCAGAGCGCGGCCTACTCGTGCTCGTTCAAGTGGAGTCCCGAGCGGTGGCCCACGCCGGACGCGTTCATCGCCGCCATGAAGGGCATGGGCTTCGAGGTGAACCTCTGGGAACACGCCTTCACGCACCCCACTGCCCCGTTCCACGACGCCATCGCGCCATATTCCGGTGACTACACGGTTTGGAACGGTCTCACCCCGGACTTCACGCTGCCCGAGGCGCGGCGCATCTTCCAGGAGTACCACGGCCGCGAGTTGGTTGACAAGGGGATCAGCAGCTTCAAGCTGGATGAGTGCGACGCTCAGCCGCACCAGCAGCGCCCATGGTCGTTCCCGGACTTCGCGCAGTTCCCGGGCGGGCTGGATGGCGCGCGCATGCATAACCTGTTTGGGCTTGCCTACCAGCGCACAATCGGCGAGTTGTTCACGCAGCGCAACCGGCGCACCTGGGGCAAGGTCCGTTCATCGGGCGCTCTGGCGGCGCCGTCGCCCTTCGTGCTGTACTCGGATTACTACGAGCATCGCGCCTACGTGCGCGGCATCCTGAACGCGGGCTTCTGCGGCCTTCTTTGGCAGCCGGAACTGCGCGAGGCTAGCTCGCTGGACGACCTCTACCGCCGCACTCAGACCGCCGTCTTCTCCCCGCAGACCGTCATCGACTGCTGGTTCATGCCGCAGCCCTCCTGGTTTCAGATCGACCGCGAGAAGAACATCCGCAATGAGGTGATGCCGGAGAAGGATCAGGCCGAGCGCGCCATGCGCGACATCCTGAACCTGCGCATGAGCCTCGTGCCGTACCTCTATTCCGCCTTTTCGGATTACGGCCGCACCGGCAAACCTCCGTTCCGCGCCCTGGTTCTGGACTGGCCTGACGACAAGAAGACCTGGAACATCGACGATGAGTACATGATGGGCGACGATATCCTGGCGGCCCCCCTCTTTGGCCACGAAGCCTCCCGCAGCGTGTACCTGCCGAAAGGTGACTGGTACTGCTTCTGGACCGGCAGGCGCTACGAGGGTGGAGTGAGCTACGACATCTCAATGCCCGCCGAACGCATACCGCTATTCGTTCGCGGCGGCGCGCTCTTGCCGCTGGCCGAGCCCGTGGAGCACATCACCCCGGATACCGTGTTCCAGCTCACGGTGCGCGCCTATGGATCTCCGTGCCGAGACCGCGTGCTGTTTGAGGATGACGGCTTCACCAACGACTATGCCCGCGGACTCCAGGCGAAGCTCACGCTCTCGTGGAGCCCGGAGAAGGGCGGCTCTGTCGCCCGGACGGGAAACTACCCGAAACCGCGGAACGCCGTGAAGGCCTGGATGCCGATTTCCGGGGAGGCGGTTCCGCCCACGGCAGCCGGCGGATAGCGTAGGAGCGCGGCGGCTTCCCCCATGCCGCCGCGTTCCCCTAGAATGGGGGCAGGAGGCGCCAACCATGAAATGGTGGGTCACGGCCGCATACTGTCTCTTGGGAGGTTCTGCCATGGCGGAAACCAAACCGGAAGCGCGCGCTATCTGGGTGGTGCGTTTCGACATGACGTCGCCCCAGTCCATCCAGCGCGTGGTGGACACAGCAAAGGCGAACAACTTCAACACGCTGATCGTACAGGTTCGCGGGCGCGGGGACGCCTTCTACCTCAACGGGTTGGAGCCCAGAAGCGAGTCGTTGGCCGGACAGCCGGAGTCGTTCGACCCGCTGCAGACCGCCATCGACCTCGGGCACAAGTCCGGCCTCCAGGTTCACGCCTGGCTCAACACCTTCTACGTGTGGAGCGGCGCCTCGAAACCGAAGGACCCGAAACACGTTGTGAACGCTCACCCGGAATGGCTGATGGCCGATCGCGTGGGGCGCGTTCCGCTGGTGGCCGCGGACAACCTCGAGGGCGCCTTCCTGGACCCCGGCAACCCCGATGCCCGCCGCTACGTGCACGACGTCTTCCTGGACGTCGCCAAACGCTACAACGTGGATGGCATCCATTTCGACTACGTCCGGTACCCGAACAGGGACATGGGCTTCAACGATTCAGACCTCGCCGCCTTCAAGGGCATCGTGGATCCCACATTGACAGCCGAACAGAAGGAGACTCTGAGCGCCATGCCCCAGCGCGACGCCTATCCGCTGATGTTCCCGGCCCGATGGGACCAGTGGCGCCGCGACAACGTAACCGGCGTGGTGCGCCGCGTCTACCAGGACGTGAAGGCGATCAAACCCAATGTGGCCGTCTCGGCCGCCCTGATCCCGTGGAGCGCTTACACGACGTTCGAGGAGTCGGACGCGTATAACACGGTGACCCAGGACTGGTTCGCCTGGATGCGCGACGGCATCCTGGACATCGCCGTGCCCATGACCTACCACACCGACAACGGACAATGGGCTAGCTGGGTGAAGGCCGCCGTCGCCAACCGACATAAGACCCACGTCTGGGCCGGTATCGGCGATTGGCTCCACGACGGGAAGGGCGACGCTGAGAAGGTAGAGCTTGCCCGCAAGTTGGGGGCGCAAGGCGTTTCGTTCTTCTCCTTCGCCAGCCTCATGAACGAAGACCCAGATGAGACGGTGAAGGATACGTCCAAACTGGCCACGCTGAAAGCCCTCGTGTTCCAGGAGCCGGCCGCAGTTCCAGACTTCCGCGCCCCGCAACCAACAGCAACGCCGCCGGCCGTGGACATCCCGAAGCCCAGCGACGTGGCGCAACCCCGGTGGTAACCAGAGGACCGTTCCCATGCAATGGCTCCTTCTCGCGATAGCCGCGCTTTTCGTCGCTAATGGCGTCTACGCGCATTGGGTGAAGGCGACAATGGCGCCGGCCCGCGCGCTTCGGCTGGCCGGGCGGCGCCGGGAGGCGGCCGATGCCTACCGCCGCGCCTACGAAACCCTTCCGGCGATGTCGCGCTTCGCGCGCACCAAGGCCCTTCTGATGGCCGCCAACCAGTGCATCCAGGCCGGCCGTCTGGAAGACGCCGCGGCCTGGGCGCGCGAGGCCATGGCGCTGCGGCCCCGGGGGCTGTTCCTCATCATGGCGCACCGCATCCTTGGACACAGCCTGAGCATGCAGATGAAGCTGGACGAGGCCGAAGCCTGCTTTGTTGAAGCGCTGAAGGCCGCCCGCACCCAGCGGAATCCACAGCAGATCGGGGAATCGCTTACCCTCCTCGCCCTTGTCCAGTACAAACGCGGTCACCTCGCGGCGGCGATGGACACCGCGCGAGAGGCGGAGCGCGAGCACCTCAGCGCCGCGCGCCTCGCCTTGCAGGTGCAGTACGATTGCTTCCGGGCGCAAGGCCGATGGGACGAGGCGAGGGATGCCCAGGAGCGCGCGAGCAACACCGGAGCCTCCCCCACGGACGAAGATCGGCTGCAGGCCGTCATGCGCCTCGGGCACGCGATGCTGGCCCTGGAACAGGGCCAGGCGGACCTGGCGGCAGAGCACCTCGCCGCCGCCAAGGCGCAACTCATCGACGATGAGAGGCTGAGGGTGTGGTGGGACTCTCACTCCGCATGGGCCGCCGCGCTGGCTGGAAACCGTCACGTTGCGGAGCAGCTCATCTGCCGCGTGGAAGACGCGCTTCCATGCCTCTCGGAAGACCGGTCTACCCAATGCGGTTCGGCGGCCTGCCTCGGCCATGCGACCTTCGCGCTGGGTGACTGGCGACGCTCTCTCAACTACTGGAAACGACACCAGGCGCTTCAACCCGATGTGCCTTCCCAGGCGGAAGGCCTGTATCACATCGGACGCTGCCTCCAGGAGTTGGGCGACTGTGAAGGCGCCTGCGCCGCGTTCCACGAAGCGGCCGATATCCCATGCCCCACCTATTACGGCGGCCTTGCCCGGGAAGCCCGGAAGGCGATGAATGAAACGGAGCAAACCAATGGCTGACAGATTCCGATATGTGCGTGAAGTGCTCCGGCGGGGCGTGGAGTCGCAGGCTTTCCCCGGGGGCGTCTGGGGCGTGATGAAGGACGGCGTAACGGTGGAGCTGGAAGCGTTCGGCGCCCGCGACATCGACCCCCCGGCGCCCGCCACCGTGGATACGTTGTACGACATGGCCAGCGTGAGCAAGCCGGTCGGCTGCGCGACGGCCGCGATGGCCATGTTCGAGCGCGGGCTGCTTCACGCCCATGAGGAGGCGCGGTCCTTCTTCCCCGAGTTCACCCTGCCCCACTGGGCCGGGATCACGGTCCACCATCTGCTCACGCACACCAGCGGTCTGCCGGATTGGACGGTGGCCTACAAGGCCGGCATTGGCGACCTGTGCGCCCTCACGGCGATCTTCGCCGAGTCCATGAAGGGCGCGCCAGGAACGCGCTACGAGTACTCCTGCCTCGGCTACATCACGCTGGGCAAGATTCTGGAGCGCGTATCGGGAGAGCCCCTGGACGCCTTTGACAAGCGCGAGATCTATGATCCGCTCGGCATGACGTCCACCGGGTTCCGCCGCATCTCCTCAACGCCCCCGCCCGATCCGGGCGCCGACATCGCCGCCACGAAAGGCGGAGATCGGGACCGGGGCAAGCTGGTGGGCGAAGTTCATGACGGCAACTCCAGCGGAATCGACGGCGTCTCCGGCAACGCCGGCATCTTCAGCACGGCGCCGGATATGCTGCGCTTCGGCCAGATGGTTCTGAACGGCGGTACGCTGGACGGAACGCGCGTGTTATCGCCGCTCAGCGTACGCCGCATGCTCACTTCGCAGATCGACCCGTCCATCGGCGGCCACAGCTACGGCTTCTTCACCGCTCCGAACGGCATGCATCCCGCGGGAGATCTCCTCGGTGAGGGCTCCGCCGCCCACACCGGCTTCACGGGCACGTCACTGCTGGTGCACCCAGGGTATGGCCTCGTGGTTGTCCTTCTGACGAACCGTGTGCTCTGCGAAGGCGCCGGCCACATCCGCGTGCGTCGCCTCTTCCACAACGCGGTGGCCGCCGCCGTGATCTAGGGGGTCCGCCCCTCTACCCCGCAATGCCGGGGGGTAGTGTCCCGCCAAGGTAGTTTGGCTGTGTGGGGTTGTCATCCCGAGCGGAGCGAGGGATCCCTCAAAGAAGCGCTCTCTATGGGATTCCTCGTTCCTCGGCATGGCAGCCCCACGCCCGCATCCTGCCTTACAGAGTAGTGGGGGGGCCGATTCCGCAAGTTGTGGTAGAATATAGGCAAATCTGATCTGGCCTATCCCCGAAAGGACCCTCATTTGGAAAATGTCGATCGTCGTCGCGGCTTTACTCTGATCGAATTACTGGTGGTAATCGCCATCATCGCCATCCTGGCGGCCATCCTCTTCCCCGTGTTCGCAAAGGCCCGCGAACGGGCGAAGATCACAACCTGCACCAGCAACCTGAAGCAGGTGGGCTTGCAGTTCAACATGTATTCCACGGACAACGACGAGCGCATGCCGTGGGCCAAGGATCCGTCCGACGGCCTCCACTTTGACGCCAAATACGGCAACCTCCCGCTCGTCTGGAACGTGATGAAGCCGTACGGCGGAACCCTGGAGCACTGGCGCTGCCCGAGTGATACCGGCTACTACAGGACGTATGCCATCGGGATCGACGATAAGGGCGGCACGGCCACGCCAAAGCCCCGTCAGCCGTGGTATACCCTGCACAAGGGCGGGTCGTACTTCTACAACACCCGCGTGGGCGTCCAGCACGCCATCAACAGCAACAACGACCCCGGCAAAGGACCGCGGGGCATGGCGTCGCTGCCGTCCAGCGTCAAGGTGGGGGGCAAGACGTACTCGGTAAGCGCCACCAACTTCGTTCTCGCCTACGATCCCGGCTGCTGGCACGTTAAGGAAGCCCTCGTGAGCGAGGAGAACTACGTCAAGTACGCCGAGCCGATCTCTGTGATGCTGGACGGGCACGTCATGAAACTCAAGTACGCCACCTGGTACAACGACTATTACGACCCCATGACCACCGGCGTCTGCGGCACGTATTGATCCCAGCGCTTGGCCGCTGGATGGGCCGCCTATAATGCGGTATGCGGCAATATGAGTTCTGGGTAGATGGCGCGTGCTCCGGCAATCAGTTCGCCGGGGCACAGCCGATGGGCGGCGGAGTGGTGGCGCGGTGCGGCGATTGGGAACGCGATTGGTCCATTCCCTTGGGGGGCGGCACCAATCAGTTGGCGGAACTCCTGGTCGTGGTTGAGGCGCTGTCGCGCATCAAGGACCGCCCGGATGCGGACGTCATCGTCTACAGCGACAGCGCCTACGCCATCGGCTGCCTCACCCAGCCCTGGAAGCCGAAGGCCAATCTGGAAGCCATTGCGAAGGCGAAGGCCCTCATTCGCGAATGCGGACGCTTCCGCATGGTGAAGGTTTCCGGCCACAGCGGCCACCCGGAGAATGAACGGGCCGATCGCCTCGCCGTGAAGGCAATCGCCTCGATTTCGCGGGAACAGTAAGGCCGCCTCAGCCGTCATACGGGATGTGAATGATATGAACTCGTTCGACCCCGACAAGACCGCGGGCTTCCCCCCGCCCGACGCCGCCGGCGCCCAGAGCCTTCTCCCCAACCCGGATCGCACGCAGATGGTCGCGCCTGGCGGCTACAGCCTGATCTGCCGCCCGGAGAACACCGCCCTGCTCGCCTCCGACGCCGCCCACAATCACCTGTTGGTCCAGTGGCGCGCGGAAGGGGGGCCGGCGGCCTCCGGCCCCCGCATGCCGCTGAACCTGGCCCTCGCCATAGACCGCAGCGGAAGCATGGAGGGCGAGCCGCTTCAGTATGCGCAGCGCGCCTGCGCCCAGATCATCGATCTGCTGGAGCCATCGGACATCCTCACCATCGTGACCTTTGCGGAAGACGTGGATGTGCTCGTTCCGGCCCGCCGTGTGGTCAACCGCGCCCTCCTCAAGGAGCACGTGGCCCGCATCACCACCGGGAACACCACCAACCTCCACGACGGCATCCTCGCGGCCGCCAACCAGGTGGCCTCGGTGGGCGCCAAGGGCTACGTAAACCGCGTGCTCGTGCTCACGGACGGAGAACCCACGGCCGGCATCCGCGACTTCCAGAGCATCACGGCGCAGGCCGCCGAGCAACGCAACCGCGGCGTTACGGTTACGGCCCTGGGGTTTGGGCCGGAATATAACGAGGAACTCCTTGCCGGCATCGCCCGGCGCAGCGGCGGCAACTACTACTACATTGCGCGGCCGGAGTTGCTGCCCGAGGTGTTCCGCTCTGAGCTGGTCAGCATGATGCGGCTGGCCGCTCGCAACGCGAAGCTGACCATCCGACCGGCCAAGTGGAACCGCGTGCGACAGGTGTACGGGCATCGCCTCTCCTTCACGCCGGATGGCGTGGAAGTGGACCTGGCCGACCTGGAGCAGGGCGCGGCGCTGACATTGCTGGCGGAGATGGACTTCGGTCCGCGCCCCACCGGCGAGTACCGATGCGCCACCGTGGAGGTGGAATTCGAAGACGCGCAGGGCGGCGCGCCGCAACGCATCGCCGCCGATGCCGTCTGGACCTTCACGTCCGACCCCCAGGAGGCCGAGGCCTCGCTGGATGCCGGCGTGGCGGCAGAGCTTCAGGTCGCCCTCGCTTCCCAGCAACTGGAGCGGACCCTGATGGGCATGCGCACTCAGCAGCTCGATGGGCAGACCGCCATGCTGGACCTCCAGCGCACGCAACAGATTCTGGCCTCGTCCGGCCGCTCAACGCAGGCCGCGGAGGTCACGATGGCGCTGGACAACCTGCGCCGCGGCGACGCCAACGCCGCCGAGAAAACCCTCACGGGCGCCAGCCTCAACCTGGAGCGCGGAAAAACGGAGTAGTCGTCAGTTATCAGTATTCAGTTATCAGTTCGGAGGGTCACGCCATGTTGAAGCCGTGTATCACTCGCTGAACTGATGACTGAGTACTGATAACTGATGACTGGATTCACCTATGACTGACGAACGAACACAGATGGTGGCGGCGGTGACTTGCCCGGTGTGCGGCGAGGAGAACACGGGCGTCGTGGAGTGGTGCGTTGAGTGCGGGTTCCGGTTGGGAACGGCGCCCGGCGACGCGCCATCGGCTCCGGCCACCGGCTGGATGCTGGAGGCCGATGGGATTTCGCACCCGCTGAGGGCCGGCGAAAACGTGGTCGGCCGTCTCAATGCCGACGTGTTTCTCTCGGACCCATCCATCTCGCGGCGCCATGCGGTGATCACCGTGGGCGATGGCAAGGCCACGGTGCGCGACGAGGGAAGCAGCAACGGCACCCGCGTCGCCGCGCACCGGTTGGAGCCCGGCGTGGAGATGCCCCTTGCCCCGGGCGAAACGGTGCAGTTCGGTCTTGTGAAGCTCTCGGTCCGCGCGCCCGAAGGCGTGGAAGCTCCGGAACTGGCCGAAGCGGCGGCGCCCGAAACTGCTCCGGCCGCGCTAACGAACGGCTCCGCCCGGTTCCCGCTGCGATCCGGCCCGAACAGCATTGGGCGCCGCCTCGAGAACGACATCGTGCTGGACGATTCCTTCGTGTCCGGCCGGCACGCCGTTATCACCGTCCGCGAGGATGACGCCACCCTCACAGACGTGGGCAGCACCAACGGCACTTTCCTCGGCGATCGCCGGCTGGCCGCCGGGCTTGCCGAAACCATCCCCTTCGAGACCACCATCCGCTTTGGTAGCGCCGAGTGGACCCTCACCCGGGAAGCCGGCGCGGACGCCTGAATCGCGGCCGGGCCAAGTGTAGAGGCGCGTTGATACAAATACATCGCTGCGCGCCCAGCGGATTTGCCAACCCCCATGCAAGAGATTACCGCGGAACTGAACCCTCAGGACCTCGCGACGCCGGAACCGGCGCCGCGCGAGGGTCCGCCGCGCATGCTTCCGCTCACCTTCGCCGCCAAGACCGACATGGGGCGTATCCGCGAGAACAATGAAGACAAGTTCGACTTCTGGGAGCCGGAGGATCCGGCTCTGCTCGCCAACCGAGGTAGGCTGTATGCCGTGGCGGATGGCATGGGCGGGCACGCCGCGGGGCAAATCGCCGCGGAGATGGCGCTGAAGGCCGTCGGCGCCGCCTATTTCGCCCGAACCGCGGGCCTCCCGGCCGACGCCCTCTCCCGCGCCATCGCGCAGGCCAACGCCCAGGTCTTCGAAACCGCCCGCGCCATCCCGTCCCGCGCCGGGATGGGCTGCACAATCGTGGCCGTTGCCATAGTCGACGAACAGGCCATCGTGGCCTGGGCCGGCGACAGCCGCGTCTACCTGGTGCGCGAGGGCGCCGCAAGCCGCGTCACCCAGGACCACTCGTGGGTGGCCGAGCAGGTGGCCCTTGGGATGATCACCGAGGAGCAAGCGGAGCGCTCCAGCTACCGCAACGTGATCACCCGCAGCCTCGGACCGCAAGCCGGAGTAACGCCCGATGTCGTTACGCTGGACCTCCTCCCAGGCGACGCGCTGCTTCTCTGCTCTGACGGCCTCACCACGGTTGTGAAGGATGCCGAGCTGCCCCCAGCCCTCGCCGGCGTCCCGCCTTCGTTCGCCTGCCAGGCGCTCATCGAGATAGCGAACGACCGGGGCGGGCCAGACAACATCACCGCCGCTATCCTGCGCGTGAGCGCCCCCTCTGACGCCGCGCCCACCGTGGATCCGCCCCGCAGGCGCAAGGGCCTATTCGGCCGGTAATACAATGCAGGAGTAGGCCCCGCGCCTGAGCGCGCCCCGTGGCCCCCCGGTTCTCGCTAATGAAGTTCCTTCTCACATTGCTGTTGGCCCTGGTCTGCGTCGCGCCGGCGCTGTGTCAAGAGGCGGATTCCATCCGCCTCACCGCGAAGCCGCCGAACATCTACGCGGACGGCGCCACGGTGACCACCATCACCGCCGAAGTGCGCGACCGCGACGGACACCTGATCGCCGGCGACCAGACGGTGCGCTTCTCAACCACAATGGGCAATATCGAGGCCGCCGCCGCCGCGCGTGGAGGACAGGCCAGCGTTCGCCTCACCAGCAGCACCATCCCCGGCTCCGCCACCGTCACCGCCACGTGCGGGCACGCCGCCGCCGATGTAACGGTTATCTTCACCGCCAAGCCGATCGCCTCCGAAGACACGGCCCGCGCCATCGTGGTTCGCGCCGACTACCTGCTCTACAACGACTACGAGGAGACGCTGGACGCGGCGGGCAACGTGGCGGTGCGCATCGGCGCCGTTACGATCAAGGCAGACCGAGCGCAGGTGAGCTTCACCCGTTCGGTGGTCATCGCGGAATCGCAAGCCGGGGCCTCGGCGCTGAAGATTACGAAGGGCAAAGAGACCATCGCCGCGGACCGGCTGCGGTACGACTGGGTCGCCATGACGGGGTACGCGTCGGGCCTCACGGAACCAGCGCGGGGCGTGTTCACGTTCACCACGCTCACGATGGAGCTAAAGAAGGCGCTGGGCGCCATCCCGGCCGATACCTTCCGGTTGAGGAGCCTAACGCCAAGCCCCCTGGCCATCCGCGCGTCGCGCGTGGTGTACCTGCCCGGCAATGAGGTCCAATTCAGCCATGCCCGGATTATGCTGAACGGCAAGAACCGGCTCACGCTTCCCTACCACGTCATCCCGCTTGGATCTTCGCGCACCACCGCCGCGCAGTACATCGGGCTTGGATCGCGGGGGCCGTTGCTGGATATCCCGTATTACGTGGCGGCCAGCCCCATCGGTTCCAGCCAGTTCCGCCTCAAATACAACGCCCCGGAGGGCCTCTACGGCGGCGCCGTTCGCGGCTTCGCGCTGGACTCCATCAACCGCTACGCCGTTGGCTCCACCATGGACGGCATCATGGCGCTGACCCGTCTCACCTCGCCGGACTGGGGGCTCTCCTGGAGCCACAACCAGACGCTCAGTTCTAAGACGCGGGCGTACCTGAACGTGGACACGCGGTCGCTGTCCGCCAACCGCTACGCGCTGACGAATCTCTCGCTCTCCCATCAGGCGAAGTCCTACAACCTGACGTTCACCAGCTTCGCGCAGCACTACCTGAACACCACTGGAGACGTGGGCCTGTCTGTTGGCTCCGCCGCCTACCCCTTGCCGGCCGGATTCCACTGGAACCTCGGCGCCAGCGTTAGCCGCCACTGGGCGCCCTCCAGCCTGACGGATCCCAGTGCGAAGGTGACCGGTTCCACCAGCGAAGGCGTGAACGCCCGCTTTACGGCCCCGCTTTTGACGCTGCCGGGGCGCTTCAAGGTGAGTTCCTCATTGGGAACGGGGCTCAACTTCGGCGCGCGAACCCGCCGGTCGCTACTCGGGGCCGTTGCTGCCAACCGCCCGCTGGGGAAATCCGGGGCCATCACGCTGAACTACAACTACAACGACTACGGCTACTCGGCGAACACGAACCTGCTGGGTTACGACAAGCAGACGATTGCGGCCAGCCTCAGCTACGCGAAGGGCCTTCGGTGGAATGTGGGCGCCTTCGCCACGTACGGAGTGGAACAGCGCAGCGAGAACCTGCGCATATACGGCGCCGCGAACTTCGGGAGGCTGTGGAGCGCAAGCCTCACCGCCGGCATCTTCAGCCAGGGCCTGGCCATCATCGACCCCGTCAGCCAGGAACTGAGCCGGGAGTCGTTCCAGTCCACCAACGTGGAGGCCCGCATCACGCGCATCCTCGGAGAGCGGTCACTTTCCGTGGTGTATCAGAGCTTCCGCAACCGCATCTACCTGGACTACGTGCCCGGCCGGTACTACTGAGGCCGGGAGGCCTACTGGTTGTCCACGCGGGCTTCGAGAACGTTCTGGATCGGCACCGGGACGTTGTTGAAGAAGTCGAAGCCGGTGTTCGCCTCAATGGAGTCCACGCTGACGCGGTACTTCTTCCAATCGTCGCTGCGGATGCCCTGAATGTTGGGCATGTCGACCGCGATGATGCGCGAGGAGCTGGTGACGCGCTGAACATCGGAGCCGCTCATGAGGGGCAGTTCCAGGATCACCTTCCAGACGTGCGACGGCACGGTAACGTGGCCGCTGCTGATCCGCTTCGAGAAGCCCCATCCGCCGCAAATGATGTAGAGCTCCTTGCCGGCCTGCGCCTCGGTGCGGCAGTACGACTCCAGCTTCTCCCACGGGCCCTGGTTATTGTCCGGCGTCTGCGGGATGAGGTTGGTCATCAGGAAGACCTGATCGTTGGCGGTTGCGGTCAACGTACGGTCACCCGACGGGCACATGTGGCCGCGGTCGAAGCCGTCGCTGCTCCAGGACGGGGTTTCGGATGACTTCGCTTCGTACCAGCCGGAGGGAAGGCTGGTGTCCGTGGTATAGCTGCCGCGGCCGTTGGTTCCGATGTCCTGGGCGCACAGATGCCATGACACCCAGCGGTCGATGCCGTCCCAGCGGCTGTAACACATCGCGTAGGAATCGCGCTGGATGAGGTAGTTCGACTCATTCAGCGCATTGTGGGTGGCGTTGCTGGGATTGCCAAGCGCCATCTCATCGGCGAGGGTGGATTGCCCCCGAGCGGGCCAGAGGAGCGCGAGGAGCAGCAGGGGGAGGGTGCGGGCGAGCAGTTTTCCGGGTTTCACGCGTGCGGTTGCCTTCCGTCGGCGCGGGCGCTCCATTGCGTCCGCCAGTTATCACCATTATACCGCGCCAAGGCGCATCCTCTGAGGCCGTCCAACGCCCGTTTCCGTCTGTGTCATCACGCCGGCGAACGCTCCGGGGGGACGGCATCCTGCTTCTTTATCACCACGATGGCGACGTCATCCCGCAGTGATCGTTCCGCAAAGGACAGCGCGTCCGCCAGGAGTCCGGAAGCTATCTGCTGGGCGGAAGCGCCGGCGGTTCTGGCGAGGCTGCGCTCGACGCCCTCCGGTCCAAACATCTCCCACTGGCCTGCCTTCCGCGCTTCGGTGATGCCGTCGGTCAGCATCACGAGCACGCCGCCGGCGTGGATGTCGATGGAGCCTTCGTTATACTGGGGTGAGCCGATGCCTGTAAACATCGGGCCGCCGGCCGTCAGATACTCGACGCTGCCATCTAGGTGCTTCACCAGCGGGGGCTCGTGGCCCGCGTTGGCGTAGCGCAGGACGCCCGCACGCGTGTCCAGCACGGCAAAGAACGCCGTGAGCAAGTCGTTGTCCGCCGCCAGGTCTCTGAACAGGGCATCATTGGAGAGCGTCATGACGCTGGACGGACGGTCATCCAGAAACGCGTAGCTCCGGATGCTGTACTTCACGGCGGCGACGCGGGCGGCGGCATTCAGCCCTTTGCCCACGATATCTCCTATCACGATGCCGATCTTGCCGCCGCCCAATACGATCAGGTCGTAGAGGTCACCGCAAACTTCGGCCTCGTCCGATGCCGGATGGTACCGCGCGGCGATTTCGTAGCCGTCCGGCAGTTCCGGCATGCGGGATGGAAGCAACGCGTGCTGAAGCACGTTTGCGATGTGAAGGCTCCGTTCGGCGGCCAGAGCCAGGACATTCTCGGCGCGCCTCCGCTCGGCGATATTGACCACCGCAATCCGGCACTCCTCACCGTCCGCGGAGACTGCGGACTCGATGCGCACGTAGAGAGCGCCGTCCGCCTCGGTCAGCACCGCTACCTCGCATGATTCCCTCGTCTGGCTCCCGAATGCGCGGCCCAGAAATGAGGTGAACTCCGGTCGCGTGCCCGGCGAAACGAAGAGCCCGAAGCGGCTGCCCACCAGGCGCGAACGCTCCACCCCAAGGAGACTTGCCCCCGTCAGGTTCACCTGCCGGATCTGGCCGCTCCAGTCGAGGGTGAAGTAACCCACGGGAGCGAAATCATAGAGATCGGTATACAGCTCCAGCCATGCGTCCGCCTCGTCGCGGGCCTTGCGAAGCTCCTCATTCTGCAACTCCAGCTCGATCTGGTGGACCTGCAGTTCGTGGACCAGTCGCTGAGCGTCCAACTCCTTGATGGCATCCAGCCCGTCTCTGCCCTGATGAGTTGCCCGCTCTTCCGCCCGAAGCCGCAACTGGGCGGCATTCGCTGACGCGTTATCTGCTTTCTTCACCCACGCGCCTCCAAACGGGCGTGAGGCCGCGGCGACGAATCCCTCTCGCAGACTCGCTGGCGAGCTATCGTGCGCCAGGCGCTGGCGCGCTTCGCTCCCTTGCTGTTCAATTTCATGCCCTTCTATTCCTTTGGCGCCGGTGCAGCCCCCGTGAAATGCCAGGGGCCTGCCACGCCCGTTCATCGCCGGTGGGGTACCGGGATGGAACAGGCAGCACTCATCATCCTAGTCGGTTCTCGAAGGTCAGGCCGACTTCAGGCCCACCTCGTACGCCGCCGCTGGCCGCGAGCTCAGCTTTTCCGGGAGGCAGCACGCGCGATTCCACCCAGGCGCATTCCCCTGGCGCCAAGTTGGGGAAAAGCCGTCAGTCTTCAGTTTCCAGTCGTCAGTCGTCAGTCATCGGCGAGTGTTCCCTCAACGCAGGATGGCTGAATGGGGTTGTCATCCCGAGCGGAGCGGGGGATCCCTCAATTCAGCGTTCTCTCTGGGATTCCTCGTTCCTCGGAACGACAACCCCACCCCTCCATCCTACCTTGAGGGAGCACTGGAGGCGAGGAGCGGAAAAGGGGTTCTCCCAACGCCGAGGCTGATGACTGACGACTGAAAACGGACAACTCTTCCCTAACTTGGCCCTTGGCGCCCATTCCGCTGATGTCATTACGCGCGAGAACGCTCCGTGGGCACGGCATCCAGCTTCCTGATCACCACAATGGCGACGTCATCCCGCATGGATCCTTCCGCAAAGGACAGCGCGTCCGCCAGAAGTCCGGAAGCTATCTGCTGGGCCGAAGCGCCGGCGGTCCCGGCGAGGCTGCGCTCGACGCCCTCCGTTCCGAACACCTCACAGTCGCCAGGTTTCCGCGCTTCGGTGATGCCATCCGTCAGCATCACGAACACGCCGCCGGCGTGGATTTTGATCGAGCCGTCGTCATACTGGGGTGAGCCGATGCCTGTATACATCGGGCCGCCGGCCGTCAGATACTCGACGCTGCCATCCGCATGCTTCACCAGCGGGGGCTCGTGGCCCGCGTTGGAGTAGCTGAGGATGCCCGCATGCGTGTCCAAGACGGCATAGAACGCCGTGAGCAAGTCGTTATCCGCAACGGCGCCTCTGAACAAGGCTTTGCCCGACAGCTTCAATACGCTGGATGGCCGCTCATCGAGGAACGCGTAGCTCCGGATGCTGTACTTCACGGCGGCGACGCGGGCGGCGGCCTTCAGCCCTTTGCCCACGATGTCTCCTATCACGATGCCGATCTTGTCCTCGCCGAGCCCCATCAGGTCGTAGAAGTCGCCGCAAACCTCGGACTCATCCAGTGCGGGCTGATACTTGGCGGCAATCTCATAGCCTTCCGGAAGCTGCGGCATGCGGGTTGGAAGCAACGTGTGCTGAAGCACAAACGCGATATTGCGATCCCGTTCGGCCGCGTGCGCCAGGGCCTCCTCCGCCCGTCTCCGCTCGGCAATATTGGCTACGGCGATCCGGCACTCCTCGCCATCACTGGAGATCGCGGACTCGATCCGCACGTATACCGGACCGTCTAGCTCCGTCAACATCGCCACCTCACATGCCTGCTTGGTTCGGCTCTCGAAGACGCTGGCCAGGTAAGCGTTGAATGAGGGCAGGGTGGCCGGCGAAACGAAGAGCCCCAGGCGGCTGCCCACCAGACGGGAGCGCTCGATCCCAAGAAGGCTCGCTCCCGTCAGGTTCACCTGCCGAATGGCGCCTTTCCGGTCGAGCGTGAAGTAGCCCACGGGAGCGAAATCGTAGAGATCGGTATACAGCTCCAGCCATGCGTCCGCCTCGTCGCGGGCCTTGCGAAGCTCCTCATTCTGCAACTCCAGCTCGATCTGGTGGACCTGCAGTTCGTGGACCAGTCGCTGAGCATCCAACTCCGCCCGGGGATCCGCCCCATCGAGGCCTTGGCGTTCCACCCGCTGTTCCGCCCGAAGCCGCAACTGGGCGGCGTCATCTGGTATATGCCTCGATCGGCTCATCGCTTGGCCTCCGGTTTCCTGGCGGGCGCCGGAGGCGACTCTCGATCGGAAGCGCCCGGCGCCGACTGGTCGAGCGCCAAACGCAGACGCGCCTCGCTCTCTTCCAGCGCATACGCCATTCTCTTCATCTCCTCGACATTGGTACAGACCCCATACCATCTCAAGGTCTTTCCGTGCCCGTTCTTCACCGGCGCGGCATGCGCCCGAAACGATCCATACGAGCCATCTTTGGCCCGTATCTGGAACTCGGCGTCAAATGGCGTTTCCGACTGCACGGCGGACCTCCAGTCCGCGGAAACGCGAGCGCGGTGGTCCGGGTGAACCTGTTGGAGCCAGCCAAAGCCAAGCTGCTCGGGTTCCGGCACGCCGGTATACTCCAGCCATTGTCGGTTGAAGTGGTCGCACTTCCCATCCGGGCTACACATCCACACCAGCTCGGGCAAGGATTCCAGCAACTGGAGCATCTGGGATTCCATGATCTTGGAATCGCTGATGTCCGCCAGCGTGATGACAACGCCGTCGATCCGGTTCTCGGTGGTGCGGTATGGCATGATCCGCACGGCATACCAACGGCCATCCCGGGTGGCGATCGGTTTGTCCGCGAACACCAGGGTGCGCAATACCTCCAACACGTCCTCGGAAAGCTCGGGGTACAGCAGATCAGAAGCGATATCGGTAACCGGCCGGCCCACATCACTGGGTATCAACCGGAAGATCTTGGTCGCCTCCGGCGTGAACCGCCGAACGCGAAACTCGCCGTCCAGGAAGACAGTGGCGATGTCGGTGCTGTTCAACAGGTTCTTCATATCGTCGCTTGCACTCGATAGCTCGTCTAGCTTCCCCTGCAGCTCGCTGTTGACCGTTTGCAGCTCCTCGTTGAGAGACTGCATCTCCTCCCTGGAAGTGGTCAGCTCCTCATTGGTAGACTGCAACTCCTCATTGGCGGACTGCAGCTCCTCATTGGCGGATCTGAGCTCTTCCTGCGAGGTGTGCATTTCCTCGCGCACGCCCAGCAGTTCCTGTCGCACGCGCTGGAGTTCCGATGCCGCCTTCGCCCCGCGAGCGTGACTTTCCGCCGCCAACGCGGCGCCTCCCGGAACGTGAACGGGCTCCACGTCCTGAAAGACGATCATCACCATCCCACGCAGCGCCTCCGGCTCCGAAATGCCCTCAACCGTGAGGTCCACGGTCTGCGTTTCATTGGCGGCGCCGACCCTGAGGTTGCGGACGACGATCCTCTCCTTCTGCCGGAGCGCTTTCTGGAACGTGCTGATCAACTCGTAACGCAGCCCCTCGCGGGCCATCACGAAGATGTTCCAGTTCGCCTTTCCCGCTGCCGGCTCCAGGTACCTGCCCGTGCGGCCGCTGATGTAGAGAACATCGCCTTTGTCGTTCACCAGCACGGCAGCCGGAGAGTAGGTTTGAAGCAGCATCTGATCCGCCAGCGACTGCAGGCTGACCAAGGGCGCTTGCGCCTCGCGGCGGCGCGGCCCCGTCCCCCCGGAGGGCGCGAAGCCGCGCGGGAATCCAACCGGACCCAACGGCAGATCGGATTCCGTCCGTCTGTAGATCCTCGATCTGGCGGCCGTCGACGCAAATTGATGGCCGAACTCGCCAACGGTTTCCGCGCTGCCCAGGAAAAGCGCGCCTTCGGCCTTCAAGCTGTAATGGAACAACCGCAGAACACTCTTCTGCAGGTCCTGCTCCATGTAGATCAGCAGGTTGCGGCATGACAGGATATCCAGCTTGGTGAACGGCGGATCCTTGATCACGTTCTGCGGCGCAAAGATCACCATTTCGCGGATCTCTTTGTTGACCCGGTAACGCCCGTCCGCTTCGGTAAAGAACCGGCTCAGGCGATCGGGAGACACATCGGCGGCGATGTTGCCCGGATAGATGCCCTGTCGGGCGCGGTCTATGGCATCGCGATCAATGTCCGTAGCAAACACCTGGAGCGAGATTTTCCCCCTCGGCCTGACTCGCTCCAGCACTTCCGTGAAGGTGATGGCCAGCGAATAGGCCTCTTCCCCCGTTGAGCAGCCAACGACCCACGCCCGAAGCTCCCGGCCGGTTTTATCACCGGCCAGGAGCGCGGGGATGGTTTTGTCTCTCAGCCGGTTCCACTCATCCGGATCGCGGAAGAAGCTGGTTACGCCGATGAGGAGCTCTTTGAACAGCAGATCCAGTTCGCCGGAGTTCTCCTGGAGGTACCGGACATACGTGGCGATCTTTTCGATCTGATGGATCCCCATGCGTCGCTCAATCCGGCGGTAGAGGGTGCTCTTCTTGTATTGGGAAAAGTCGTGCCCCGTGTGCGAACGCAGCAGGACCGTGATCTTCTCAAGCCCGCTGCTGGATTTGTCAGTTACGCCGGCTTCCGGACCGGCGACTACCGGTACGTGTTTGAGATAGGCGATGATTCTGCCCGGCAGTTCCTCCGCCGGAGCCACAATATCGGCCAGCCCGGCCTCAATGGCGCTGCGAGGCATTCCGTCGAACTTCGCCGACCTCGGCTCTTGTACGAGGGCGACGCCCGCATTCGCTTTGATGGCTCGGAGCCCCAGCGTGCCGTCAGATCCCATGCCGGAGAGGATAACGCCAACGGCGCGGTCCTCCTGATCCTCAGCCAGGGAACGCATGAAGGAGTCGATCGGCAGGCGCAGGCCGCGGGCCGCTGCCGGCTCCATCAGGTGCAATACACCGTGCAGAACGGCCAGGTCCTTGTTGGGCGGGATCACGTACACGCTGTTAGGCCTGATCCTCAGCCGATCTCTGATCTGAGCCACTCGCATCTTCGTGGCCCGCTGGAGTAGCTCCGGCAGGATGCCCTTATGCGTCGGGTCAAGGTGTTGCACAACAACGAAGGCGATTCCGCTGTCATCCGGCACGTGCGTCAGGAACTGCTCCAGCGCCTCCAGCCCTCCAGCCGAAGCGCCAATGCCGACGATGGGGAACCGCCCATAGCCGCTCGGCTGTTCACCGTCACCGGTCTCCGCCAGTTCGGCGCTTGAAGTTCCAGCGGGTTCCGCGGCGTCGATGTGTTCCTTATCAGCCGTTCTTCTCATGCGATATCCTCGGTTCCGCCATCTCCTGGCAGCCCATCGTATGCTAGCTTCGGGATGAGGTCATTATACGCGTTCCCGCCGCGGTTCAGCCCGCATTTCGCGTGCATCGCCCCTCGAATGGAAGCGCAATTGGGGCCATTTCCGTTCAGACTAACCCCCCGCTCAAATGGCGTAAGCATGCTTGCGTTTAGTCTCAAGCGTGCAATCTGGGCTTGACCCACACGGTGACGGCTCCGCGCCGATATACGAGCGGAATGAGCGTCCGCGATAACCATGTGGCCGCCAGGCTCAGCGCCGTGGTAGAATGCCCATCAACTGGGCGCGGAACATCCATTCGCTATGGGACCGCGCTGCCGCCGACTCGTATGGGCGCCTGACCGGCCGCGCGATCCCTCCACCGGGAGGCTTCGATGAAACCGATGCTGGCTTTGCTGGGCGTCTTTTTCTGCGTCCCCTGCTCCGCTACGCGATGGGAGCGGTTGGGACCCGATGGCGGACGCGTTCCCGCACTCGCCACCGCGCCGGGAAATCCGGCCATCGCGTATGCGGCGGGAGCGGCTGTCTTCCGGTCCGTCGATGCCGGCGCCCACTGGTCGCGCTGCGCGGATCCCTTCCCCTCCATCGCGCCTTCGGCGGCGCCGCCGCTGGTCACCCGCATGGCGGTCTCCCCGATCGACCCTAACCGCGTGCTGATTGGATCGGCCCAGGGCGCCTTTCTCACCACGGACGGCGGCGCATCGTGGAAACGCGCGGGGACGATTTCGGTGGATGTAGCCTCGCTGGCATTCAGCGCGGACGGGCGGCGGGCATATGTCTCGGGCGGCGACACGGTCTTCCGGAGCGCCAACGCGGGCGACACGTGGTTATCCGGCGCCTTCCCCACCATGGTCGCCATGTGCGGCGATTCTCGCGGCCAGAGTTACATGTTCGGCGCGCGCCGCGTGGCCGACGCTCAGGGGCGCACGCTGTGCCGCACAGACGATGGCGTGAACTGGTATATTCTGCCGGCGCCGGCAATGGGCATCACCGCGCTGAGCACTTGGAGAGATGGACAGAATGTCTACGCGGCGGCGGCCGGTACGGCGGCCGGGCTGTATCGCGTGAACCGGTCCAACTGGGCGGCGGCGCGGATCCAAACAGAGTCCCCCATCGCGTTCGCGCTCCAGACGCCCACAGGCTGCCTGGTGTCGGCGGTGGATGGGGAAAATGGACAGGCCGCGGCGTTCCAGTCGCTGGACGATGGCGTAACGTGGACCAGGCTGGAGAACGGACTCGGCTGGCGCGGCCCGCTTTCGCTGACGATGACGCAGTATGACGTGCCTCTGTGCGGAACCGACCGCATCGGCGTGATGCGCCTCGGCGACGACGCCATCTGGCGGTCGAGCAATAGCGGCCTTGACATGGCGCGCGTGCTGTGGGCGGGCCAGGGCAGCGGGGCCAACCGGCCGCTGCTGGCGGCGCTGCCGGACGGCCTTTACCGCAGCGACGACGATGGCGATCATTGGACGATGTGCCATGCCAGCGCCGAGCGCTCCGTGCTGGCCATGTCGCCAGCGCGCGCGGCGCGCATCTACCATACCGGCAAGGACGGCCTGCAACGCAGCGAGGACAACGGCCATACATGGATCGGGGCCGCGTCTGGACTGCCGTCCGCCGCCGGAATCGCGCGATTGGTTGCACACCCAACGCTGGCGGATACCGTGTGGGCGGTGCTGGACACGGGCGCCGTCTACCGCAGCAAAACCGGCATCCCAACGTGGAAGCAGGTGTGCCCCGCCTGGACTACGGCTCCGCCATCCGCGCCGGAGTTGCTGATCTGCCAGGCGAGCCCGTCAACGGTGTACCTGGTTGGCGCGGACGGCCTCTATCGCAGTCTGGACAGCGGCGCCACTTGGACGCTGCGCGGAGCCTGCCCGCCGACGGCCTCGCTGGCGGCCGATCCAACGGATGCCAACGTCCTCTACCGGGCGACCACCAGCGGGACCACCGTTTCCGCATCGCGCTCGATGGACGGGGGCGCAACCTGGAGCACGCTCTACCAGGAAACCGGGGCAGCGGGAAGCGGTTTTGCCCACGCCTTCATCGCGGCCGATGAACGCCAACCCGGCCGCCTCCTCCTCGGCACCAATCGCGGCCTTCGCGTGCGCGACGCCCCGGCGTCGGCATGGCGCGCCGAGTCCATTGGCGCGGCCGCCACGTTCTGCACCGCCTGGGCCCCGGCATGGGGCAGCGCGGACCTGCTGGGAACCGGCGGCGCCGGCCTGCTGATGGGGCAACCCGACCACGCCTTCGGGGCGCTCGATGCCGTGGCCATCCTCCGTCTCCTCGCAAGCGGCGACCCGCTTACCGGCGAACAGATCGCCTGGGGCGACGGCAATGCGGACGGCGAGCTAACGGTAAGGGACGCCGACCTCGCTCTCCGCGCCGCCCTTGGGCGGTGAGGCCGGCATCCCAACGGGCACGGCCCACAACCGACGCTGATGGCTATGCGCTGCGACGGCACGGCACAATGCAGGAAGAGCGGACGCATTGGCGTTCGCGGTTCGCACGAAGGAGACGCCAATGGAATACCGCGTGCTGGGACGCAGCGGGCTGACGGTCAGCGACATCGGGTTCGGGTCCCTCGAAATCGGACGCCCCTGGGGCATCAAGGGGCCAGATGACCCCGGCCTTCCGCCGCCTTTGGAGGACGTGGACCGCCTGTTGCGCGCAGCCCTGGACCTGGGCATCAACTTCATCGATACCGCGGCCGCCTATGAGGACAGTGAGAGGCGCATCGGCCTCACCATCCCGGATCGCCGCGGCGATTTCATCCTGGCAACGAAGTTCGGCGAGCGGTTCACCACAGCCGAGGGCAGCCACTATGACTTCAGCGCGCCCGCGGCCGAACGCTTTCTGGAGAACAGCCTGCGCCTGCTGAAGACCGATTACGTGGACCTCTGGCAGATCCACTGCGGCGCCAATGACACGCAGACCGTCACCAGCGCGGAGACGCAGGACGCCATGTTGAAGGCGAAAGCGTCCGGCAAGGTCCGCTTCCTCGGCGTCTCTCCCGGCAGCGTGGAGGCCGCTCTGGCCACCATCGATGCCGGCATCTACGACACGCTCCAGCTCACGTACAACGTGTTCGACCGCACGATGGAGCCCGAGGTGCTGCCGCGCGCCAAGGCGGCCGGCGTTGGGGTGATCGTGAAATGGCCGCTCGGGGGCGGGGCGCTCACCAGCAAATACCAGCGGCTGAACGCCGAAGAGGATCGGCGGCGCGCCGGCGCGGAGCGCTTGAAGGCCGTGGCGGAGCGGCATGGCCTGACCCTGCCGGACCTTGCGCTACGCTTCCTGCTCTCCAACGACGCCGTCTCCACCATCATCGCCGGCACCCGGCGCGTTGAGCACCTGCGCGCGAACGCCGCCAACACCGGCTATACGCTCTCGCCGGAACTCCTCGACGAGATCAGCGCCGCCGTCGCCTGAACCCTGGCGCCCAAATGATCGCCGCCCGGTTTGGTTCTCCAGGCCGGGCGGCCGTACCGGGCGCCAACGTCATTTCGCCTTCCAGCGGTACTCGGGGGAGCCGTTCAGCGGGAAGGTCCATAGCCCTCCCCGGCGGACGGCGGGTATGGAAGCCGTTCCCGCGCGGACGGCGGAGGGAATGCCGAACCGGGCGGCGCTCAACTCCACCCGGCGGACGGCCTCCCGAGGCCAGACGCGAAGGACCCAATCCGGGCCGTTACGCTCCACGAGCACGCTCCCGTTTGTACGCACGCTCCCGAAATCCACGATCGGCCCGCCCGGGTTCACGTCCTTCGCATAGAGGGCCTTGCGGGCTTCCCCGCGGCCGGTCTCCGGCGACCACGTGACGGTCCTGCCGGCGTCACGGATGTGGACCACACCCAGCACGATCCGGGTTCGGCCGTCATCCACGCCTTCAAGGCTCACCCGCGCGCCGCCCCCAACGCCGTAGAGGCCGATGGCGCAGGTGAAGTCGCCATCCGCAATGCTCTCAGGGATCGCAACCGTGTGGGGCCCGTCGAGGACAACGGAGCCCTCCTTCCACGTCGAGGCAGGCCGCGCCAACGCATGGTCGCCCTGGAAGCTGATGGTCTCGACGTTCGGATCTGTTGCACCGGCCGGCGTGAAGTGGACGAAGCACATGAAGTCCTCGTTCAGGCGTTCGCCAACGCGCCAGCGATAGGTCACCCGAAACGTCCGCGGGCCGGTTGGCTCGAAGGAGGCCACCTCCGGCCGAACGCGCCGGATCCCGGTGAAGGACCAGTCACGTCCGTTGCGCGCGTTGGCGAACACCGACGTCGCCGTTTCGGCGTAGTCCACCAGGGCGCCGCCCCGAACCGCGGTGTAGGCCGTCACGCCGGCGCCGGATGCATGCCATCCGAAACGCGGCAACGCAACGCCGCTCACGGGAAGGGACGCCGCCGCGTTGTTCGCGGTGACCGTCAGGCCGTTCGCGTACCGAACGCGCACGCAATCCCATGTCCCCGCTTTGGCGGCGGCCGTTGAGTGTACCCACTTCCCGCCCACCCGGTACTGGATCCCAACGGGCGACGACGTTGCGTATCGTTTCGCCACCGGCGTCACCAGGTGATGCTCCAGCCACGCATATGGCAGGTTGTTCCACGTGGAGCCTGCCAGGAAGGCCGCGTGCCCGTAGGCGATCTCCTGCATCCGGTACTGGTCCAGAACCGCGATCGGCGGAAGGCCGCTCCAAGAGGGCTTTCCCCACCACCGCTCGTAGTAGCCCATGCCGTGGTTGAGTTGCAGGGGATGGATGCGCAGGAGGTCGAAGTCCACCATCAGCGGGGCCGCCATGCCCTGGTTGGCCTCCCAGCCGGCGCCGAACTGCGCCTCAACGCCGTCCAATAGGCCGCTCCAATACCAGTGGTTGTACCCTTCGCCGGTCACCGGGCCGCCGAACGTCTTCCGTTCGTACGCCCAGAGGTCCCGGTGCGCCCGCCAGACGGTGTTGAACATCGCCGCGCCCGCCTCCGAGGCCCGGTCGTCTACGTGGAACCAGGGCGGGACCGCGGAATGCACATCCAGGTAGTTGGCGTTGGAGCCGTAGCGGCGACGGATTTCGGGCGATTGGGTTGCGGCCAACCGCAGGATGGCCGTGGGCTTCACCGCAAATGACTGGATCCCCGTTCCGGGGTTGAACCACGCGCGCTGGCTCTCGCCGTTCGCGTCCAGGGCGATGTCGTTCCCATCAAAACGGTCGTAGTTCGGGTAGTAGTCCACGTAGTTCTCGTGGAGGGCAACCCGATATCCCAAGCGCTCCGCGGTCCCAACGAGCGCCTTCATCCCCTCGTCCCCACCCTTGTCGGCTGCGGCAGGAACGTGCGCGGGCAGCGCATTGTCGTACCCGCTTCGCTGCCAGTCGTGGATGATGAGATATCCGTCGCGGATGCCGTATTCCGCCAGGCGATCCAGGTTCCGCGCGATGTCGGAGTAGCGGCCGCCCCATGTATCCAGAACGAGGCGTCCGCCCATCTCGGCGCGATACGGGGAGGGCGGGTTGGGCACGTTGGGGAAAACCTCGGCGAGGTTCCACGCCGCCGCGTAGACGACCCGCTCCTTCAAGGGGGCTCGCGCGCCGTCGGTGCGAGCGTCGTAGCGCGCCCGCGTTCCATCGTGCGCGGATGCGTTGGAGTTGGTCCAGTCTAGGTAGGCGTTCGCGAACAGGCCTTCTCGCGGCAGGTAGTAGACCTGTCCGGAGTAATACGGCGCCGTCACGGCCCGGCGTCGCTGCACCGGGCCCCACATCCCGGCGTCAAGGGAGGCGACTCCCGGCTTGTCTGCGGAGATGTCCAGCACAAGGCTCTTCCCCTCCAGACGGCCAACCGCGTTCAGCGTTACGACCTCGCCTGCAACGCGATACGCGCGCGTCATCACAGCGCGCCCCTCAGAGACTCGCATCGTCCCAGGCCCAACAGGACTGGCGTCCTTCGCCCAGATGAGGGAGGCGGAACGGGCGAGAGGAACCGCGAAAGCGGCATCGCCCTGGAGGCGCCCATGCAGCGTCAACGTTCCCAGCGCCTGGTCTTCGGGGGATTCCGGCGCGCGCCAGGAGTAGACGAGTCGCTCTCGCCCCCCAGCGAACTGTAAAGTAGCCATCTTGCCGGACGTGCGAACCGTTCGGGTCCCGGCTCCTGACGCCGGCGGCGCCGCATCGGCGGCCCGATGGGACCACAGCGCGCGGAGGTCCACCGCCGGCGGCGCGGCATGCGCCACGGGCGGAGCGTGGAACCCTTCGATGGCCAGCGTGCGGTCGCCCCAGAGGGCGAAATCGAAGCCGGCATCGTTACGCGGGCCGGGGTCGGTCTCAAACCGAAGCCGGACGGCCTTCCCGGCCATCGCCGTCAGGTCCACCGTGAAAGGCTTCCAGACCGCATCGCCGCGGAGTTCATCCACCACCTTGCGGCCGTTCACCAAAATACGGAACGCCACGCCGTCGGACTTTCCCACGCTGTCGGCGCGCATCGCCGTTGCGCCGGTGAGCACGATGCGGCGCGAGGGAGGCAGCTTCAGCGCAAACTCCTGAAACGCGTACCCCGTTCCTCCGCGCCACGGGCAGTGCAGCAGGAAAGCCTGCTTCCCTCCCTGAACGCCCGCCGGCATACACGCGACCCCGGTCCGGTCTTCGAATGGGCCGGACCAGCCGAGCGGCATCAAGCGCTCGCCCTGCCCGCGGTAGCGGTAGCCCACGTCGTACAGGCCAACTTCGTCCAGCTTGAGCCGCGCCGCATCTGGCGTTACCAGCGGAGGCGACGCCGATGCAGGCGCCATGCAAAGCGCGGCCAGGCATGGGGCCGCGAGGATGTGTGACGTGAACCGCACAGCAGGCCTCCCATCCGCTCAGTGACGCCCGTAACGCCAACGGCGAAACGGGCGCGAACGTTGCTGTCATTCCAGGGTCTGCGCCAGGCGGCGCCGCTGGATGAACGGGTGCACATGCGGAGAAAACGGCGGCGCCGCGGACGGGGGATCAGTCGATCACTTGCGAGAAGTGCACCACGGTCACCAGGTCGGCCGGGGTAAGGTCGTCGCTATAGATCATCTCAAGGAGTTTGATGAGGTCGTCCTGGCTGCGCACTTCGGGGCTTTCGCGCTCGATCTCGCGGGGGGTGAGATCACTAATCGGGCAAACGCGGACATCGTCGATAATCGCCGTAAAGAGCTTCTGGCGCGGACCGAACCGGCGGCCCGTGGTGATCCAGACCAGCATTCCGGCAACATACTTGTGGGATTTGTCGCCCAGGCGGATCGTGGCGGTTTTGCGCCCCTTGCGGAGCATATCCACGTAGATCTGCGAGTAAAAATTGATGGCAAACATGTGGGCGTGTCTCGGCCTTCCTGTGGGGCGGGCTATCGATCCCGCGGCCCGCATTATTATATCACCTTCGGCATCTCGGCGCTGTTTCCAGAGATCACCCGCCCCGACCGAGCGCGCTGGCGGGCGTGGGAGCGGCGTAAATGGTACAATCTAGTAGTGTTTCGTCACATCACTGGGAGGTTGCGGATGAGAGTGTTGAGATGGCTGGTCATTGCGGCGGCGGGCGCTCTGGCGGCGTTTCCTTCAGCGTACGCGCAGGCGCGCCCCACCCGCGCCTACGCGCCCGATCGCGTGCTGGTAAAGTGGAAGGACTCCATCCCCGCTCAAACCGCGATGCGTTTCCGCATGTCCCGCTCGCGCCCGCGCGCCAGGGTGTCCACAGTCGAAGTGCCGCTCGGTTCCTCCGTTGAAGCCACGCTGCAGTCGCTTCGCAAGGACCCCCGCGTGCTCTACGCCGGGCCCAACTACACGCGCCGCGCGCTCACCCTGCCGGCCCCCAACGAACCCGTGTGGGACCTCGCGGACCCCACGCCGGACTATTACACCCGCAACTACGACGCCACCGTCGCGGACGGCTACCAGATGCCGCACACCTGGGCGCTGCAACTGATCCAGGCGCTGGAAGCGTGGAACCTCTATCCAGGCCAGTACTACACCGCGGCAATCCGCCCCCCCAACCCCGTGAAGATCGCCGTTCTCGATACGGGCTGCGACCTCTCGCATCCCGACTGGATCGATGCCGGCGGCGTCAGCCCCAGCATCGCCGACGGCGGACAACTGGATATCGCCGAGGCCGTCAGCTTCTCCACGCGCACCGCCACGGGAGGCCCAACGCCGCTGGTCAGTGACCCGGTGGGGCACGGCACTTTCACCGCCGGCATCGTGGGAGCGGCCGTGAACAACGGCGGGCCGACCAGCCCGGCCGGCGGCGCGTTGGGGCTAGCCTATCCGGCGCAGGTGCTGCCCATTCAGGTGTTGAATACCGCCGACGGCGGCACGGTGGAAGATGAGATCGACGGCATCTACTACGCCGTGGACCACGGCGCGCAGATCATCAGCATGAGTCTGGGCGACTACACCTACACTCCGTTCGAGCAGGACGCCGTGGACTATGCGTGGGAGCACAACGTGCTGGTGGTGGCGGCGGCCGGCAACGACGGCGTCGCATGCGGGGGCGGGGCGGGCCAGAACCGCCCCCTCTATCCGGCGGCCAACAACCACGTTCTGGCCGTAGGCGCTACCGGCCCGGACGACAGCGTGGCCTCCTACTCCAACACCGGGCCGTACGTGGGCATTGCCGCCCCGGGCGGCGACGCGGTGGACGCGGGAGTGGTGCTGTTCGACGTCTTACCTGTGACCACCCAGTTCGGAATCTGGTCCCTTTTCCCGACCTCTGACTACGCGCTCCGCAACCCCACGGACTGCCAGGGCAATCAGATCGACCAGTACACGAACTACAACTACGACTACTCGGTGGGCACCTCGGCCGCGTGCCCGTTCGTTGCCGCGCTGGCCGGGCTGTATGCCATGAAGAACGGCATCACGCGCGAGACCCCGAACGCGCCCGCCATCCTGTGGCAGGCGATCCAGCGCGGCGCGGAGAACACTCAGAACGTGGCGTACGGCGGCTGGTCCTCACTCGGCGGCTTTGGGCGCATCAATGCCTACAACACGCTGGCCGGCGTGAATCCTCGCGCCTCCACCGTGGGGTGCATCGTCGGCAAGGTCACCAGCAACAGCAACGCCGTCAGCGGCACGCGCATCTCCGCCACGAACGGCACGGCCAACGCCATCGCCACCACCCGCGCGGATGGGGGCTTCCGGCTGGCCAACCTGGCGCCCGGCGCCTGGACGGTTACCGCCAGCACCACCCTGACCACGGGCTCGCTGAATGTCACCGTGCTCGCGGGCGTGGATAACTTCGGGGCCGACTTCATCTTCCCGTGGCCTCCGGGCGACGCGGACCACAACGGCCGCGCCGACATCCGCGATGCCGTCATCGCCTTGCGACTTCTGCTGAACACCGCCACGCCGGATCCCGCGGCCTCGGCCCGCGCGGATGTCTACCCCTGGGCGGGAACGGGCGGACGGACGCACGGCGATGGACAACTCACCCTGGATGACGTGCGCTCCATCTTGAAGATCGCCAGCGGCCTCGGCGTGTAGGGCGTCCCCAAAAACCGAAGCCCGCCTGCTGGCGCACAGCGCCTCCAGGCGGGCTTCTCTGCGTTTCCGGCCATTGCTACCGGCGGCGACGCATCAGCGCCGTCAGCGGGACGCCCAGGGCCAGCAGGGCCAGACTGCCGGGCTCCGGGATCGGGCAAACCACGGCGCGCTCCATCTGCCCCGCCAGGACGTTGTACCCGGCCGCATTCGGGTGCACGTCTCCCGCCAGGATGTACGTGTACTCCGTCTCATGCCCCACGAATGGGGAATAGAAGTCCACTGCCGTGCCGCCGAACTGCGCGGCCGCCGCCTGCACGATGCCGGCGTGGGTCAGCATGGCGCCGTCCGCCGCCTGGTTCAACGCATTGGCCGGCCCCAGGAAGCCAAACGGGTTGTAGTAGGTCGGCAGCAGCAACTGGGCGTCCGGCAGCAACGCCCGCAACTCGGTGAGGAAGGTCCCGTAGCGCGCCCCAACTCCCTGAAATGTCTGCTGAACCATCGCGGCGCGGTCGGCCGATGGGTCCTGGAAGGCGGGAGTCTGGATGAGGTAGAAGAGGTCGTTGGCGCCAAGCGCGAAGCTAACCACGTCGATGTGGTTGCCGGCCGCTTTTTCGGCGGCGACGGTCGCCAGGAAGCGGTCGTGCTGGCTCTGGAGCGGATCGGCGTAATTCAGGTTGGCGGCCACGGATCGCTCCCAGCCGGGAGGGTTGACGCCGGTGAAGAAGGAAGAGGAGAGCTCGCTGGAGATGGCGAGGTTGTCCACCTTCGGGCGCTCGCCGCCGTAGCAGGCGGCGCCCAGGTAGTCACCGAGGGGTTTCACGTAGCCCTGTTCGCCGGTGGAAACGGGGACGGCGTTGGTTGTGCCCCAGGCGATGCTGTCGCCAAGGGCGAGGTAGACGGGGCGTCCGGCGAGCGACGGGAGGGAGAAGAGGAACGCGCCGAGCAGACCGGCGAGGAATCGGCGGGGGGTTGGCATGGATGATCTTCCTTTCGGTGGGGAGGCCGCGCGAAGGGTGGCGCGGGCGGTCCACGGGGTTAGAAGATAGCATGCAGGCCGGCCCTTCGCCCAAGGTGACGGCCGGCGGTTGAGGGCGAAGGGTGTAACGTCGAAAACCGGAGGGCTGCAAATGCAACCCTCCGGTCTTCAATGGAATTTCCGGTCGGACCCGACCGGGAAGATGAGACCGATGGAGTGGTTTTAGGAAGTCTGGGGCAGCGAGCCGCAGGCAAACTGCGGGAACGGGCCACTGGTGCACTTACCGCACGCCAGCGCTGCTGTCTCAAACATCTGCTCGGAAACCACCGTGGGCTTCGAGTAAACCTTCTTGTCCTTCGCTTCTTCGGAACGAGACTTCATCCTGTTCACCCCTTTCGCGGTTTACGGTTGCGAAGATGGTATGCGTTCGGTCGGGCCGGGAAAACCACGCCGAATCGTTCGCCATTGGCCTGCCCTGGACCCCAGAGACCGGCCGGGACACTTCAGACGGAATGATAACACATTCCTTGTGAAATGTCAACCTACTCGGGAGCGCGGGTGTTCTCCACCCGACCCGCTAGTAACTCATCGTAGAGCCAGCACAAAACGGGCCAAACTTCACGCTCTAATTGGGAGGACCGACATCACATTATCGGCCGTTCTCCCATGTGTCTGCAGTGTGTGTCCAGTGTCAATCCGGGGCAGTCCCCGGTCAGGCCTGGAGCGATCTACCGCGCCAAAGGAGGGCAGCCCCGCCCGATGCGCGGCTCCGTTCCCCATCTTGCCGTTCAGCGTCACTTCATGCGGCTTCGTCCGTTCACGAAGCCCACTTGTACGCCCGTACGGTGCCGTCCATACAGCCGACGACAACGTAGTTCCCCGCCACGGCCGGCGAGGACAGCACTGGCTTCGGCAGCGTTGCTTGCCACAACGACTTGCCGGTCGCCTTATCCACGGCGATCACGCGGCCAGACTCCGGATCCGTGCGAGTCGGCTGCGCCGCGCCCAAAAGGATGACGTTATTCGTCACTGCGGGTGACGAAGTGTAGGAGTTCTGCGTCGAGTAGCCCGTCGCAAACTTCCAAAGCTCTTTGCCCGTGGCGGGATCCAGCGCCTCAAGACGCTGGTCCGGCTCTCCAATCGTAATATAGATCGCCTGCCCATCGTAAGCTGGCGATGACACATAACTATGAGCTAATCCGCTGTTGAACTTCCAAGCAACGTTGCCGGTGTTTTTGTCGATGGCGTACACAGCCGTATCGTAGTCGCCCGGCGCTCCCACCAGCACGTTTCCGGCGAGGGTTGGCGAATGGAAGTACACTCCGCCTTGGGTTTCAAAACGCCACTTCAGCTTACCGGTGGCGGCGTCCAGCGCGTAGAAGCCGCCGTCGTTGGCGGCGCCGTACACGATCCCGTCCGCGAAGGCCTGGGAAGAGTACACAAATTGCCCGGGCCGCTTGGCGGTGGGATCCTTCAGTCCGCTGTTGGTGCGCCATTTCACCACGCCGCTGGCCGCGTCAACCGCCCAGAAGTCCTTGTTGGGGTAGCCGGAGCCAAAGTACACGGAGCCGTTCACAACATTGGGGCTGCTCATGTCCAGGCCGCCGGTGCGCAGGCGCCACTTGAGCTGGCCGCTGGTTGTGAGGGCGTGGAGCGCGCCGTCGCGGCTCATCACGTACACCATGTTCCCCGCGACGCACGGCGTGGAGTCCACCCAGGCCACGGCCTCGGTGCTGGCGCCGGTGGCGGGAGGGGGCTGGATCTTGGCGGTGTGCGTCATGATGGTGCGCGCCTTGTCCGCCTCGGAGTATCGCCATTTGAGCTGGCCGGTGGCCAGGTCCAGGGCCAGCAGAGAGCCCTTATTGCCGGCCACGTCGTCGCGCGTGCCGATGTAGACCACGCCGTCCACGATGGCGGGCGAGGAAACCACGGCCTGCGCGTCGCCTTTCCACGTCCAGGCGGGCTGGAGCGGCAGTTTCACGTTGACAGGGCTGAAGCCCGTGTGCCGGACGTTCCCGCGGAACATCGGCCAACTATCGCCGGGGGAGGCGGCGCGCTTGGCGCGGGCGGCGGGTTGGGCATGGGCGGAGGCGGCAAGAAGCGCGCTCAGGCCAAGCATCAGCGGCACGGCAATTCGGCTATCGTTCAAACGCATGGGGATGGCTTACTCCTGTTGGCGGGCCTTTGGGCCCACGGGACTCACTTTAGCATGACGGCTGTCGGCGCTTGGGGTTCCTTGTGTCTGCAATCATTGGGCGGGCTGCGCCGGCGTGCCATCCGCGGCAATGTTCATGGCGGCCCACTGATCCGCGTAGAGCCTCTGGCGAACGTGCATATCGATGTAGAGGACGTTGAAACCGGATCGGAACCGGTCCTGGGCGTCGTTCATGTTCTTCCCATCAAAACGGTGCCACGGATTCACGTCGCTCATCAAGCCGGTTTCGGTGGGGAGTTTGAACTCCGCCATCCGGCGGCCGCCGCGGATATGGGGCTGCCAGGGGCGCGGCGTATCCGCCGTTGTGGAGGTCACCGGCGCGGTCGAGTTGAACGCATAGCTCTGACCGTAGGCCTTCCACAACACGGGAACCGCCCACCCGAACGAAGTATTGTTAGTGTCTGCCGGGCAGCGGAAGACGTCCAGGCTCCGAATATAGCTGCCCATCACCTGCGGCAGGGCGTACGGATCGGATGGCGTGGAGGAGAGGATGCCCTTGGCGCGCGGGAGGCTGTCATCGTAATCCGACAGGTAGGTAGTCATCGCGATCCCCACCTGCTTGAGATTGCTGAGACACGTGGTGGCTTTGGCCCTCTCGCGGGCCTTGGCGAAGACGGGAAACAGGATGGCCGCCAGAATGGCGATGATGGCGATCACAACGAGCAGCTCGATGAGAGTAAACGCTCGCGCAACCGACGAAGGCGATTGCGAGGCTTCCCCATCAAGGCGAAGCAACGGACTCTGTATCATCCCGATCCTCCTCCGGGCCGCCGCGGACCCGGCTGGGGGAACAATGAGGCTCTCACGCGGACACGCCGGCCGATGAGGCGCGGACGCGATCCGGGCACACTGGAGCCAAACGGAGAGGGCGATTGGGCTGAGAGACAAAGGGCACGGCACGAGAGGATGCGCGCCGACTGCGGACGGACTGGGAAGGTGGTCGGGGTGAATGGATTTGAACCATCGACCTCTCGGTCCCGAACCGAGTGCTCTACCAAGCTGAGCCACACCCCGATATTGCGCTGGCGGAGGGCGCCTGAACGCTCGCCTGCCCCGAAGCGCCGTGACGCTTTCGCATGCAAGAGTATAACATGCCCCTGTGCCATCTGCCAAGAGGGATTCGTCATCGTTCGTCTCTAGCGGCCAGCCCGACAACCGGGCGATCACATGCCCATCTTACCACACATGCAACAAAACCGCCAAAAAGATTAAATACAGTCGCTTCCCTGCAAAACCTACAACTATTTCCAGCCGCTGCCCACTCGCCCGCCGGGCGCCCCACGCTGAAGGGCAGCCTCTTTGACTTTGCGCCGCCAAACCCCCGAAAATGGGGCAAAACAAGCGCTTGGGCGCTACAACGAAACGCCGGCATGTGTCAGACGACACAGACTGCTGCCGGGTTCGCTTCTTCCCTAGAGGATTTACGAATGCCTGCTTACAACTTTAACGCCGGGCCGGCCGTGTTGCCAAGAACGGCCCTCGAATATGCGCAACGCGAATTCCTGGACTTCCAGGGAACGGGGATGTCTGTTCTGGAGATCAGCCATCGATCCAAGGACTTCGAGGCGGTCATCGCCGAAGCCGAAGCCCTCGCCAAGGAACTGCTCGCCATCCCGGATGGCTACAAGGTCCTCTTCCTCCAGGGCGGCGCCAGCCTCCAGTTCGCAATGGTCCCGATGAACATTCTCGGGCCCGGCGAGTCCGCGGATTACGTTCTCACCGGCTCCTGGTCGGAAAAGGCCTTCCAGGAGGCCGAGAAGGTGGCCTCCGTGCGCGTGGCAGCCTCCACGAAGGAGGGCGGCTACAAGCGCATCCCGGACGTCTCCGAAATCCAATTGGGCAGCAATCCCGCCTACGTGCACATCACCACCAACAACACCATCTACGGCGCCCAATGGCGCGCCCTGCCCGCCTTCCCCGGCATCCCGATCGTGGCAGACATGAGCAGCGACATGCTCAGCCGGCCGGTGAACGTGGCCGATTACGGCATCATCTATGCCGGCCTTCAGAAAAATGCTGGCCCCGCCGGCGCCACAATGGTCATCATCCGCGAGGACTGGCTGGCGAAATCCCCCAAGACCCTGCCCACGATGCTGCGTTACGACGTCATGGCGAAGAACAGCAGCCTCTACAACACGCCGCCCGTGTTCAGCATCTACATGAGCATGCTGGTGATGCGGTGGCTGAAGGAGCTGGGAGGGTTGGAGGCCATCGCGCGCCGCAACGAGGCGAAGGCCAAACTCATTTACGATGCCATCGACAATAGCGACGGCTTCTACACCGGCCACGCGGAGCCGGGCAGCCGCAGCCTGATGAATATCACGTTCAACCTGGGAAGCGAAGAGCAGGAGAAGGCCTTCCTGGCGAAGGCCAAGGACGCCGGGTTCGTGGGCCTGGCCGGCCACCGCAGCGTGGGAGGCGTACGGGCCAGCACTTACAACGCTTGCCCCGTTGAGGCGTGCGAGGCTCTGGTCCAGTTTATGCAAGACTACCGCTGCTCCTGACCCGTTCGCCGGCCCCCCTGCCCGGAACGCCGCCGCCATACCATATGGTGAGCCGGCGTCCATGCAGGGGGGCCGGCGCCTTTCTATCAAGGGGACCCGAACAATATGTCCATCCGAATCCTGGTTGCCGATCCCATCGCTGAAGAGGGCGTGGAACGCCTCAAGCAGGTCGGCGAAGTAGACGTAATCACCAAACAGACGCCGGAGCAACTTGCGGCCAACCTGCCGAACTACGATGCCCTGGTGGTGCGTTCCGAAACGAAGGTCACCGCCGATGTCCTGGCCTCGGTCGGCAGCCGGCTGAAAGTCATCGGGCGAGCGGGCGTGGGGGTGGACAACATCGATCTCCCCGCGGCCACCAACAAGGGCATCCTCGTGGTGAACTCGCCCGAGGGAAACACGCTGGCCGCCGCCGAACACACCATGGCGATGCTCATGAGCGTGGCGCGCAACGTGCCGAACGCCGTGGCCTCGATGCGCGCCGGCGAGTGGAAGCGCAGCCAGTTCACCGGCGTGCAGCTTTACGGCAAGACGCTGGGCGTTGTGGGCCTCGGCAAGATCGGCCGCGAGGTGGTGGCCCGCGCCAAGGCGTTTGAAATGAACATCCTGGCCTATGACCCCTACCTCTCCGCCGAGTCCGCCGAACGCCTCGGAGTGTCCCTCTCGGACCTCGACACGATCTTCCGCAAGAGCGACTTCATCACCTTCCACGTTCCGTTGACGCCCCAGACGCGCAACCTGGTTGGCGCGGAGCAGCTTGCCGTGATGAAGCCGACGGTCCGGCTGGTGAACGTGGCGCGCGGCGGCATCATCAACGAGGCCGCCCTCCGCGCCGCTATTGACGACGGCCGCGTTGCCGGCGCCGCCATCGACGTGTACGAGAAGGAGCCGGTTCCGGCCGACAGCCCGCTCCTCGGCTCGCCAAAGATCATCACCACGCCCCACCTTGGCGCCAGCACCCAGGAGGCTCAGATCGCCGTGGTGATGGACGTAGCGGAGCAGATCGCCGACATCATGGCCGGCCGCCCAGCCCGCGCCGCCGTGAACATGCCCGCCATCGACGCCACCGTCTTCGTCACACTCAAGCCCTACCTCGCGCTGGCAGAGAAGATCGGCCGCCTGCACGCCCAGCTCCGGGCCAGCCGAACCAAGAGCGTGGCGATCTCCTATAGCGGCGACATCGCCTCCATGGACGTGCGTCCCGTCACCCGCGCCGTGCTGAAGGGGCTGCTCGACCTCATCCTGCCGGAGAGCGTTAACTACGTGAATGCCCCCGTGCTCGCCGAACAGCGCGGCATCAAGGTAACCGAATCTCGCACGGATGACGACTCCGATTACACGGATCTCATCACCGTCACCATCACGAACGAAACCGGCGAGCACACCATCGCCGGCGCCAAATTCGGCGCCAAGGACATCCGCATCGTCGAGATCGAGGGCTTCCGCGTGGACATCGAGCCCACCGGCTTCGCCCTGATGGTGCGCCATCACGACCAGCCGGGCATGATCGGCAAGGTGGGAACCTTGCTCGGCAATAACAACGTGAACATCGCCGGCATGCAGGTGGGCCGCCACGAACGCCGCGGCCTCGCCCTGATGATCCTCGGCGTGGACGACCCCATCCCCGAGCCCCTGCTGCAGGAGCTTTCGAAGCTGGAAGGCATGGAGAACGCCAAGCCGATTGAATTCTAGAAGAAGGATCGGGTTCCGGATTCCGGATTCCGGATTCCGCCGGTCACTCGCGGATGGCGATCTCATAGAGTCACGTTCCCGAAATTGGTCGGAATCCGGAATCCGGGATCCGGAACCCGAGCCGTTTGCTGGAGGTGGTTGCCATGACACTGGAAGAGAAAGTCGGCCAGATGCTGCTGTTCGGCTGGCGGGCCGAAGATGAGGCGGCGCCGAGCCCCAGCGAGGGGTATCCGGGGACGGCGGCTCAGACGGCCGCCACCTCGGTGAACGCCCATGCGCGCAAGCTCCTCACGGAGTGGAAGGTGGGCGGCGTTATCCTGATGGGTCGCAACGTGGAATCGCCGACGCAGGTGGCCCGGCTCCACAACGACGTACAGGCCCTATGCGACGTGCCCGTGTTCTTCAGCACCGATCAGGAAGGCGGCCACGTGTGCCGCATGAAGACGCCGTTCACCATGATGCCCGGCGCCATGCCGCTGGGCGCAACCGGCGACGAACAGCTCGCTTTCCAGGCCGCCAAGGCCGTGGGCGAGGAACTGACCGCCATCGGCGTCAACCTCGATTTCGCGCCGGACGCGGACGTCAACAACAACCCGGATAACCCCATCATCGGCGTCCGATCCTACGGCGCGGACCCGGCGAAGGTAGCGGGCATGGTAGCCGCACAGGTGAAGGGCTACCTCGCGGGCGGCGCCATCCCCTGCGCCAAGCACTTCCCCGGCCATGGCGACACCGCCGTGGACTCACACCTCGGGCTCGCCACGATTCCGTTTCCGATGGAGCGGCTGAGCCAGGTGGAGCTGGTCCCGTTCCAGGCCGCCATCGCCGCCGGCGCGCCGTTCATCATGACGGCCCACATCATCTTCGAGGCGCTGGACCCGGATCGCCCGGCCACGCTCTCGCCGAAGATCATCAACGGCCTGCTGCGCGAGGAATTGGGCTTCCGTGGCGTGGTGATCACGGACTGCATGGAGATGAAGGGCATCGTGAGCCACTATGGCATCGCGGAGGCCGCCGTGATGGCCGTGGAGGCCGGCGTGGACATCTGCGCCGCCTGCCACACTCCCAGCCGCCAGGAGGCCGTTCGGAACGCCATTCTCGACGCCGTGCGATCCGGGCGCATTTCGGAAAGCCGCATCGACGAAAGCGTTGCCCGCATCCTCGCCTGCAAGGAGGCTTTCCGCCTGGAGGCGCGCCGCACGGTAGACGTGTCCGCCGTGCCGAAGGTCGTCGGCTCCGAAGCGCACAGGGCCGTGGAACGCGAGATCGCCCGCCGCAGCGTGACCCTGGTAAAGGACGAGGCCGGACGCATCCCGCTGCCGGTAGGCCGCATCGCCGTCATCGGCCCGAAGGACCCGGCCGAGGCCGTGGTCAAGGAGCTTTCCGCGCTGCGGCCCGGCGCCGAAATCGTCGCCGCCGCCGTGGGGCCAGCCTTCACAGATGACGAAGTGGCCGCCGCCCGCTCCGCCGCCAAGGATGCGGCCGCCGTGGTTCTGCTCACTAAGCACAAGGAGCCATGGACCGCCGTTCCGCAGGACGAAGCCGCCCAGGCCTCGCTGGCGAACGAGCTCTCCTCCGGCCCGCTGGTTGTGGCCGCCATCCGCAACCCCTACGACATCCGCAACTTCCCCGGCGTGCCCACCTACCTCGCAACGATGGGTTACACGGCCGCCAGCCTGAAGGCCCTGGCCGAGGTCCTAACCGGCGCCATCGCTCCGCAGGGCCGCCTGCCGGTTTCCCTCCCGGATGCCCCATCCCTGCCGGACATCTCCGCCCACGAAGACACCACGAAATGGGGGTTCTGAGCTTGCGGGGGCGGTTTGTGACCTATCGCCCCGGCGAGTGAACTCGCTTGCAATGTAGAGCCCCAAGTCACCCTTCGGCGACTGCGAAATTGCGCACTGAGCGCTTTGCTAGCGGGGAACGTGGGTGTTGGCCGAGCCAATGAGGCGCCTCTGCCTCACAGGAGCAAGGGGGCGGACACGGCAGGCCGTGTCCCTACCGGTCGGCCCGGCCGTCCACCGCTCGGTGGATGGAACCAGGCAGGCGTAGCAACTGTGTTTCGGAATTTCTGATAGGGCAAGTGCGAGGGGGCTCATCGCATGTTCGGCGAGCCCCCTCAAGCGGCAGGTTGCCAGGCGCGGTGGTCGCGGAGCATGGCGTTGAGGATGCAAAGGAGGCGGCG
>DASXUL010000163.1:0-6607 GCA_036504855.1 Armatimonadota bacterium
CGCTGCCGTTCGCCCGCCAATCCGCTTGTTGACGATTGCGGACGGTAACTGGTATAGTACGTAAAACAACATAGAATGCGTTGATGAGGAGAAGTAAGCGGGGCGGATGAGCTACAGAGAGCCGGGCTGAAGTTGAGAACCGGCGCCAACCACCGCTGAACGCTCGCCTCGGAGCAGGGTTTCTGAACACCGTTCGTCGAAACGGCAAAGTAGGCTTCCCCGGCACGAACGCCTCCGATAAGGCGCAATAACAAGGCTCGGCGCGCGTTCGCGTGCCGCCGAGTGAACTTGGGTGGTACCACGAGAAGCCTCTCGTCCCAAACGGACGTGGGGCGTTTTTGGTTTTTGGCATCACAGGCGTTCGGGCAATGTAGCTCTGGTTCTGGTTTGGCTGGCGGGCCAGCGACCCAGACTCATGGCCCGGCGCCGCAACTCGGGAGCGACCATTATGAAAATGCAAGGGGCTCAAGCCCTGGTGGAGCAACTGAAGCAAGAGGGCGTGTCGATTATCTTCGGATATCCAGGTGGCGCGGCGTTGCCGATCTACGACGCCCTCTACACGAATCCGGGAGTACAGCACGTCCTCGTCCGCCATGAGCAGGGCGCCGGACATATGGCCGAAGGATATGCGCGCGCCTCCGGCAAGGTCGGCTGCGCCCTCGCCACATCCGGCCCGGGCGCCACGAACCTCGTCACTCCGCTGGCCGACGCGCTGATGGACAGCACGCCAATCGTCGCCATCACGGGACAGGTCGCTTCGGGGCTCATCGGCAAAGACGCCTTCCAGGAAGCGGACGTAACCGGCATCACGATGCATTGCACCAAGCACAACTTCCTGGTGAAAGACGCCGAGAGGCTGGCGGATACCGTGGCGCAGGCATTCACCATCGCCCGTACCGGACGCCCCGGCCCGGTGCTCATCGACGTGCCGAAGGACCTGGCGCTGGCCCAAGTGGACTACGATCCGGCCGCCATCAACGCCTGCCCGCGTTCGTACAACCCCACTGTGCCGCTGGACGCCGCCGGCGTGGATGAGGCCGTCCGCATCATCAATGAGGCAAAGCGCCCCGTGTTCTATGTGGGCGGAGGCGCCATATCGGGCGACGCGCACGAGGAAATCGCCGCCCTGGTGGCGAAAACCAACATCCCGATCACCACCACCCTGATGGGCAAAGGGATCGTTGACGAAAACGAGCCGCTGTGCCTGTCGATGCTGGGCATGCACGGCTCGGTGGCAGCGAACTGGGCGGTGCGCGACTGCGATGTGCTGATCGCCATTGGAGCCCGCTTCGACGACCGCGTCACCGGAAAAGTGGCCGCCTTCGTGCCGAACGCGACCATCATCCACGCGGATATCGACCCGTCCGAGTTCGGCAAGGTGAAGAACGCCCACGTTTCCATTCAGGGCGACGCAAAGGCCGTGGCCGCCGCCCTGTTGGCCGCCGTATCGCCGCGCCAGCGCACCGAATGGAATGACCGGGTGGATGCCTGGAAGGCCGAGTACCCGTTCCAATACCCGACGGACGACGAACAGCTCCACAGCCAGTACATCATCGAAGAGCTCTGCCGCATCACGGGGGGGAACAGCATCGTTGTAACCGATGTGGGCCAGCACCAGATGTGGGCCGCGCAGTTCTACAAGGTTCGGCGCCCGCGGCAGTGGATCACCAGCGGCGGCGCGGGAACCATGGGCTACGGCCTTCCCGCCGCCATCGGCGCCCAGTTCGCCAAACCAAATGACGACGTCTGGCTGATCACCGGCGATGGCTCGATTCAGATGTGCATCCAGGAGCTCATTGTGGCCACCACCCACAAGCTGCCCATCAAGGTGCTCATCCTGAACAACCAGTTCCTGGGAATGGTGCGCCAGTGGCAGGAGATGTTCCTGGACAGCCGTTATAGCGCCACCGAGTTCGACGTTACGCCGGATTTCGTGAAGCTGGCCGAGGCGTACGGCGCTCTGGGCCTGCGTTGTGAGCGCCCCGAAGACGTGGCCGCCACGCTGGGGGAAGCGATGAAGGAGACGGACCGCCCGGTTGTCATCGACATGCGCGTGGCCCGCGAAATGAATGTGTTCCCGATGATCCCGGCTGGGTCCACCGTGGACAGCATGATCATATCGGCTCCGCGAACCGTGGAGGAGATGAATCTGGACAAGGCGAATATCCCAGGCTGACGACATCGACCATCCGCTCGCGGGTGTTCCCGCGGGCGGATGGTCGATGCCCGGCTGGCGGAGAGTACACCCATGCCCGAAGACAGCAAACATTACCGTCAAATGGGGCCGGCGGAACCGAACGCAGGGGAAGCCGAGCCCTCCGAGCCCGCTGAGGCAGTTCAGCAGTGGTCGCCTGAGGATGAGTTCGATCCGCGCTACTGCATCCGGTGCCACAGGCGCATACCGATTGCGGTATCGGAGCGGCAGGGCGCGTGCGACGATTGCCTGGACATCCTGGACCATCTGGGCTCCACGCCAATATCGCCAAACCCGGCGGCATACGGCGTGGGGCCGTACGGAAGCTCGCATCCGATCTGCCCGAAGTGCGGCGGCGGAAACGTGGTGCGCGAATGGGTAACGGACTGGCTGTCGACCGCGGTGGATATCGCCTCGGGCGGCTCCTTGCTGGCGAGGGGCGCGGCGCCCACGGCCCAGGCCCTTTACACGCCGTTTGGCTCAGTGCCGCGTGTGGACACAACGCCGGACGAGGCTCACACCGTGAAAACAATGCGCCACAAATGCGCGGATTGCGGCTTCCACTGGAAGGCCGTCTGAGACTGAGAACTTGCTAAGAGCGCTGAGCGGGCCCGCGGGCCCAACAACTTACACTGCGAACGGACTAACCATGCAGCACACTATTACGATCCTGGTGGAGAACAAACCCGGAGTGCTGGCCCGCGTGGCCGGACTCTTTGCCCGGCGCGGCTACAACATTGCCAGCCTGGCTGTCAGCATTACGAACGACCCCACGGTGAGCCGCATCACCCTCGTAGCCGAGGGCGACGAAGATACGCTGGCTCAGATCGTTAAACAGACAGACAAGCTCATCGACGTGGTCCGCGTGGCCGATTACACCAGCACCGCCGTGCTGCAGCGCGAGCTCGCGCTTTACAAGGTTTCGGCTCCGTTGGAGAACCGGCCTGCGATCATGCAGATCGCCGACGTGTTCCGCGGCAACGTGGTGGACATGAGTCCGGAAGACACGTTCACCATTGAGGTCACTGGCGAGCCGGAGAAGATTGACGCTATGGAGCGCCTGCTGGCGCCCTACGGCATCAAGGAGACGGTCCGCACCGGCGCCATCGTTATGGCGCGCGGCGCCACCACCGCCTATGGGGAGGGCGCCTCATCCACAAGCGGGCAGGCGACCCTGTGAAATTCAGACTGCGCGACATCCTGCTGCTGTTGGTCGGCCTGGCGGGCGGTTATATCGCCGCCGTAACCACGCGGGCCGGCAGCGTGCCGTTCCTGCAACCGGCCAGGGCCTACGTTTCCACCCATCAGGTGGAGAGCTGCGTTGGCCTTGTCCTGGTGGGCGTGATCGTCTACCTGGCGGGAGGGAAGGGCGGGCGCCGCTGACAGCACGCCAAGCAAGTCGCAAGACGTATTGCGGAGAATCGGCCCCGCCCAACCGGCACGCGGCATTCGCGCGCCCGATGTGGGTGAACAGGGCCATATACAAGGAGCACGAGTAACATGCCGGCAAAGGTCTATTACGAAGAGGACACGAATCTCGACCTGCTGAAATCGAAGCAGATCGCTGTTATCGGCTATGGCAGCCAGGGCCATGCCCACGCGCAGAACCTGCGCGATTCCGGGTGCAAGGTTGTCATTGGGATCCGCGAGGGCAAGTCCGCCGATAAGGCGCGCAGGGACGGCTTCGACGTGCTGAGCGTGGCCGAAGCCACCAAGATGGCGAACGTCATCATGATCCTGATCAATGACGAGGTTCAGGGAGTCGTCTACAAGAACGAGATCGCCCCCAACCTGGCGCCCGGGAAGGCCATTGCCTTCGGCCATGGCTTCGCTATCAACTTCAACCAGATCGTCCCGCCGGCCGACGTGGACGTCTTCATGATCGCGCCGAAGGGCCCGGGGCACCTGGTGCGCCGCACCTACACCGAGGGCTCCGGCGTTCCGTGCCTGATCGCCGTGCTTCAGAACCCCACCGGCGCCGCCCACGATATCGGCCTAGCCTGGGCAGCCGGCATCGGCGGCGCCCGCGCCGGCGTGCTGGAGACTACCTTCCGTGAGGAGGCCGAAACCGACCTCTTCGGCGAACAGGTTGTGCTCTGCGGCGGCCTGGCCGCCCTCACCAAGGCCGGGTTCGAGACCCTGGTGGAAGCCGGCTACCAGCCGGAGAGCGCATACTTCGAATGCCTGCATGAGCTGAAGCTCATCGTGGACCTGATGTATGAACACGGTCTGGCCGGGATGCGCTACAGCATCTCAGACACGGCCGAGTATGGCGACCTGACCCGCGGCCCGCGCATCATCAACGACAGCGTGAAGGCCGAGATGAAGAAGTGCCTCAAGGAGATCCAGTCTGGGCAGTTCGCCAAGGAATGGATGCTGGAAAACCAGAGCGGCCGCGCCAGCTTCACAGCCATGCGCCGGGCCGAAGCCGAGCATCAGATCGAGGCCGTGGGCAAGGATCTGCGCGGCATGATGAGCTGGCTGAAGAAGGACGATAAGAAGGGCCTTCAGTAGAACCACCGGCGTACCCTATCCCTACCAAGGGGGAAGGATAGGGTACGCCACACCCTCCGGCATTGCCCGGAGGGAGGAATGACTATCCGAGACGCGCGCGGGAGTTCGCGGCGGGCTCATCAACACAGGAGGAGACAACCCGTGTACCACACGCTTACAACCCAATACCGCTCCATGCCCCTGGGCGGACTCCTCCTTACCTTGCCCTTCGGGGCAGGGTTGTCCACAGTCGGCTGTGGAAATGTTGAAAAGTGTCAAGCATAGGAATTTCGGGATGGGGCCGGTTTGGCGGTCCCGCCATTGGGTAAGGGGCATAGTTTCATGGAAACCAATATCGTTCGGATTTTCGATACCACTCTGCGCGACGGCGAACAGAGCCCAGGCGCCAGTATGAACCTGGAGGAGAAGCTGGAGGTCGCCAACCAGCTCAACCGGCTGGGCGTTGACGTCATTGAGGCCGGGTTCCCGGCCGCCAGCATCGGCGACTTCGATGCCGTGCGCGCCATCGCCGCCCGCATCGACGGCCCCGCCATCTGCGGCCTCTCTCGCGCCAGCGACGGCGACATCGATCGCTGCTGGGACGCGATCCGCGAGAACGCTCATCCTCGTATCCATACCTTCCTCGCCACCAGCGACGTTCACCTGCAATACAAGCTGAAGAAGACTCGCGCGGAAGTGCTCGAGATGGTGAAGCGCGCAGTATCCCGCGCCAAGGGCTACACCAATGACGTGGAGTTCTCCGCCGAAGACTCCACCCGCAGCGACATGGACTTCCTGTGCGAGGTTGTTCGCGCCGCCATCGCCAACGGAGCCACGACGATCAACCTTCCGGACACGGTTGGCTACACCACGCCGCGGGAGTACTTCGACCTGATCACCACCGTCCGGCAACGCGTACCCGAGATTGAGAACGTCGTTATATCAGTGCACTGTCACAACGACCTGGGGCTGGCGGTGGCGAATAGCCTGTCCGCCTGCCAGGCCGGCGCGCGGCAGATCGAGTGCACGGTGAATGGCATCGGAGAACGTGCCGGAAACGCCAGCCTGGAAGAGGTGGCGATGATCCTGCGCACCCGCGGCGACGCCTACGGCCTGGAAACCGCGATCAACACGCGTGAGATCATGCGGGCCAGCCGCCTGGTGAGCGACGTAACCGGTTCGCCGGTGCAGCCGAACAAGGCCATCGTGGGCGCCAATGCGTTCGCTCACGAGGCCGGCATCCATCAGCACGGCGTGATGGCGCATCGCAGCACTTACGAGATCATGGATCCCGAGGACGTGGGCGTCACCGAGAGCCGCCTGGTGCTTGGCAAGCACTCCGGCCGCCACGCCTTCGAGCGCCGTCTGAAGGACCTGGGCTTCGAGTTGGAACGCGATGCCCTGAACCGCGCCTTCGGCCGGTTCAAGGACCTGGCCGACCGCAAGAAGGACATCTTCGACGCCGATCTGGAGGCCATCGTCAGCGACGAGGTGTACACGATCCGCGAGAAGTGGTCGCTGCTCCACATGAGCGTCTTCAGCTCGCTGGAGGGTTATCCCACCGCCACCATCAAGATGAGCTATGAAGGCCGCGAGGTGCTGGAGACGGGCACCGGGGTGGGGGCGGTGGACGCCGTCTACAAGACGATCCACAAGATCGTGGACATGCCGTTCACGCTGAAGGACTACATGGTGCACGGCGTCACCGGCGGAACGGACGCCCTGGCCGACGTGACGGTGCGCCTCGCCTCCGACGGACAGGTGTTCACCGGGCGCGGCAGCTCACTGGACATCGTGGAAGCCAGCGCCAAGGCCTACATCCAGGCGGTGAACAAGATGTGCGCTCGCTTCAATGCGGCCGCCAACATGGTGGAGGAGGAGATCACCGAACGCGTGTAGAACAAGTGCAGGGGCGGGGGG
>DASXUL010000164.1:0-26841 GCA_036504855.1 Armatimonadota bacterium
TGCCGTGTCCCTACGCGTCACTGGTTCCATCCACCGAACGGTGGACAGCCGGGCCGACCGGTAGGGACACGGCTTGCCGTGTCCGCCCCCTATCTTTCATGGGGGATAGGTCCCTCACGAGACTCGCGAGGGGCTCACAGACCGCTTCTTCCGAACAGACCACCGAGTCGGTTACTGGCGAAGGGCCAGAGCATTTCAGAACGATAGCCGAGCTCCAATTGGACCGGCGCCGCGGGTGCGCTTGAACGGCAAGGTGTTGGCAACGGGATTCCGGCTGCCAGCCGGATTGCCCCCTTCGCGGAGGGCGTCAGGATTCGAACCTGCTGCTGCGCGATAACCGTTGGCCGTTGGGCCGTTCAAGCGTGGCTGGCTCCGCGGGACTCGAACCCGCGACCTCCCGGTTAACAGCCGATAACCATCTCCGTTGGGCCCTTGCGGGCAAGTTGATTGGCGACGGTATAGGTGCTCTACCACTGAGCTAGGAGCCATCCATGGGCGGGTCTGTGGGAGTCGAACCCACCTTTCTTGCTCCTTTGCTTTGATAACCATCTTCGATGGGCCGTTTCCGGCGAATGGGTGAAGACGGGCAGGCAAGCGCTCCTCCGTTGAGCCAAGACCCGCATGACGCGGGAAAGCCTCTGGCTTCCCCGCCGATCACATGCGTCGTTATGCAGTTTTGAAAGCGCCGTGAGCGCGGGATCCGCGCCGGAGAGGGAACGATGTCCGCTCTCCTTTCGATAGGTGTCAACCCCAAAAAGCGAAACGGTCAAGAACCGAGTTCTTGACCGCCTGGCAGCTTCCCTGATTGGAGTTCGGGTCCTTCGCTAGACCCAAACCCCCCTGGAAACCTCAGGCGGCGCAAGCGTGTGGCATAGCTTCACGCCGTAGACCGAGCCACTGTTATAGGCGAACGACAGCGCGCCGCTCTCGGAAATTCCGAGGCTGAGGCCGTGCTCTCTCGCCATCAATGTGTTGGTCTTGGTATCCAAATCAGTTATCCCGCCGGGCTTCCCGGCCCTCTCCAGCAATCGGAGTGATCTCTGGCGTGCAGGCTCCCAGAGCCGCACAATCGAGAGTCTATCATTTGCCGGCGCGATTGTCAAGCTTTTTTCTTGAGGGCGCTCGGCGGCGCAGGGGGCCTGCCCCACGTTGCGCCGGGCAGCCGCCTTGGGGAACGCGGAAGGGAGCCGCTTCCCTGGCTCTCACATTCAGTGCAGGAACTCGAGGTGTGATTTGTTCCTGGCGTCGGCGACATCTCGCTCGGTGAGGCCGAGCCGCTCGCGGAACAGCGCCAGAGCATCGTCAACGGGCCGGGTTTCGTCCGCGTGCGCTCTCGCCAGGGCTTCCTCACGGGTGATCTGGCCGGCGCGCGCCATCGCGGCATACTTGGTGGTCTTCTCGCCGAATCCCCACTTCTGGATGTTGAGGTAGCCCTTCATGGGGGCGAACCAGCAGTCGATGTGATCGGAGGAGCCGTCCGCGCGGGGGCGCCAGCCCAGCTCTTCCCCAATCACGCGCTTGATCTCCGCATCCACCCATGGGATGTAATCCGGCAGCGAAATCTGCCGGCGAGCGCGGGTAACCCGCGCGTGTTTGAGGCGCAGCGCGATCTTGTCGCGAGAGGTGATCTGCAGGAAGTCTTGCATCTCATCCTCCGTGACAACCGGTGAGGCAATCTTGCGGAAGAGGGTGTTGCTGTAGGAGTAGATCTTCGGACCGCGGGACTCGATCTGCGCCGAGAACCCCGAGACGATGAGGGGAACGTCGTACTGCTCCGCCATACGGTGGACGGTCTTCCAGATGCCCATGTCGCACGGGAAGCAGAACTGCCCGGTGGCCAACAGAAAGGCTCGGTACAGCTTGCGCATCGTCTCCCACGGAGGGCCGTAACATGCGTAGGCCGTGTCGGTGATGTGGGTGATGTGGTCGATGTTCGTGAGAGCTTCGGGGGTGCGCAGCCCGTTGTTGAAGTTCACGGCGAGGACTCTCAGGCCAAGCTGCTTGCGGCAGACGTAGAGGGTGTAGGAGCTGTCTTTGCCGCCGCTAAACGGCACGAGGCAGTCGTACTGCTTGTTCTGCCGTTTTGCCCAGTCAACAATGCCGTTGAGTTCCGCGCGCAGGGCGCCGAAATCGCGGGTCGCGTATTTGCGGTCATGCTCCTGGCACTTGCCACAGACGCCATCGGAATCGAACGTGAGATCGGGGTATTTGTCGGACAGGATACAACGCGAACAAGACTGCATTGCCGTGCCTCCCGGCGCCGCATGGCGCGTGCTGAAGAGGGTGGCCGGCGCCTCCGGTGATCCGCAGGCGCGCATCAGCGCGAGGTCGCGGGCCAGTGATAGAGCAAGACGGCTCGCACGAAGCGGCGTGCGACCGTTGATGTCACTGGCAAACATCGTGCCTAACCGTTTACGGGCGTCTACACAGGGCGGCGGCTCCGCGGCATCCAGAGCCCGCTGACCGTCACTTCCTCTGGATGGTGACCAGCCCGGATTCCTCCGTGCCGCCGCCGATGCCCTGCTCCATCTGTTTGGCGCGGGCCTCGATGCGGGCCATCAGCGCGTCCACCATCTCGGACTCCTGATATTTGCGCACGATCTCGCCGTCCTCGATCAGCAGGCCCACGCCCACGCCGCCGGCCAGGCCGACATCCGCGTGGCGGGCCTCGCCGGGCCCGTTCACCTCGCAGCCCATCACGGCCACGCGCATGTTCATGCGCATCAGGTCCGGCCGTTCGCGCAGGCGGCGGTCCACTTCCTGGGCCATGGCCACGATGTCCACGTCGGCGCGGCCGCACGATGGGCAGGAGATGAGGGTGAGGCCGCTGGCGCGCAGGTTCAGCGCGCGGAGAATCTCGTGCCCGGCCTTGGCTTCCTCGCAGCTATCGCCGGTGAGGGAAACGCGGATGGTGTCTCCGATGCCCTGGCTCAACAGGGCGCCGATGCCCACCGCGCTGCGGATATTGCCCTGCCACGGAAGGCCGGCCTCGGTAACGCCGAGGTGCAGCGGGTAGTCAAACTCCTCGCTGGCCATCTGATAGGCGCGGATCATGGTGGGCACGTCGGTGCTCTTCAGGCTGATGATGATGTCGGTGAAGTCGTTGTCTTCGAGCACGCGCACGTGTTCCTTGGCGCTGTCCACGAGGGCCTCGGGCGTGGCTTCGGGGTACTTCCTGATGTTGATGCTGCCGGCGTTCACGCCGATGCGGATGGGGATGCCGCGCTCCTTGGCCGCCTTGCAGACCATGTCCACTTTCTGAGGGTCACGGATGTTGCCCGGGTTCAGGCGCAGCTTGTCCACGCCCTGCACGATGGCCTCCATCGCCAGTTGGTACTGGAAATGGATGTCCGCCACGAGAGGGATGTTGATCTGGGACTTGATCTCGCCCAGACATTTCGCGGCGGCCATGTCCGGCACCGCCACGCGCACGATCTCGCATCCGGCGGGGACCAGTTCCCAGATCTGCTGCACGGTGGCGTCGATATCGGTGGTGGGCGTGGTGGTCATGCTTTGCACGCTGATGGGCGCGTCGCCGCCAATCTCCACGCTTCCGACCTTGACCTTGTTCGTTTTCTTGCGATGAACCATTCCGGGGATATCCTCATCGGCCCTTGGGGCCGCGTTGCGTTCTTGTCTCACTCATTATACGCCAACCCCCGCCGCGCGCGCCCCATTCCCATCAGTGCACGGTTCAAGAGGGCGTGTTGCCGCGAGGAGAGCGTGGTCCAGGTGACGCCCCGAGGGCAGGGCAGGCCAAGCCCGCCTGCTCTATCCCGGACAAGACGGTCGGACGGCCAACGGCTCCCACCGCATTCGGCCTCAATGCGCCGGGAATCGCCAGGCCAGCCAGGCGGCGCCGATGGCGAGACTCACGATGGCGCTGGGGAGGCCCACCTTCAGGAAGTCAACGAACGTGATGTTGCAGCGGCCGCGAGCCCGTTCCACCACGATGACGGTGGCCATGGAGCCGGGCAGTGTGAGGTTTCCGGCCAGCGTGCTGGACATGGCCAGGGTGAGCCAGGCCGATTCGGGGCGCGGCAGGTGCGGGATCATCGACTTCAGCGCCATCACCGCCGGCACGTTGCTCACTACGTTGGAGAGCACGGCCGTGAGCAGGGTGAGGCCGCCGACCGTGCCGGGCCGCAACGGGCGAAGCAGGCGAAACAAGCTTTCCGCCAGCCCGGCCCGTTCCGCGCCGGCGACCACCACGAAGAGGCCGGCGAAGAGCGCCAGCAGGCTCCAGTCGATATGGGCATAGAAGCGGCGCGGCTTCACCGAGCGGGTGAGGAGGATGGCGGACGCCCCGACCAGCGCGGCGATGGCCGGCGACGCTCCGGCCATGAACGCCGCGAGGACGCCAGCGAACGCCACGGCTGCTTTCCAGGCCAGCGGCCGGAGCAGGCGCCGGGGCCTTGGAGCCGTTCTGTTCGTCGCCGGCGCGCGAAGCGCCGCCCGGTGGACGAACGCCACGATGGCGATGTTGGCGGCAAGGGAGACGATCGCCACGGGAGCCAGCGCGCCGGCAAACCGGGCGTAAGGGATCCCCGAAAGCGATCCGATGAGGATGTTCTGCGGGTTGCCGGTAATCGTGGCGACGCTGCCGATGTTGGAGGCGGTGGCAAGCGCCAGCAAGTATGGCTTCGCATCATAGTCCAGCGCTTCGGCCACGGCCAACACCAGCGGCGTGAAGGCGATGCAGACAACGTCGTTGATCAGGAAGGCGGAAAGCACGCCCGATGCCAGCGACACCGCGATGAGCAGAGACAGGGGCCGATGCGCCCGTTGCGTAAGCCACCAGCCCGTCAGAGCGAATGCGCCGGAGACCTCCAGCGCGGCAGAGAGAGCCATCATGCCGAAGAGCAGCGCGAGGGTGGAGCCGTCTACCGCCGCTTGCGCCTGACCCAGCGTCAGAACATGCAGCGCCACCATCAGGGCAGCGCCGATGACCGCCGCGCCGAGTCGATCCGACCGCAAGCCAGGCACGCGTCCCAGCGAAAAGGCTACATATGTGAACAGGAAGACGCACGCTGCCGCCATCAGGCCCCCTTCGGCGCCGGCTGGCGCAACGACCCCAGTATAGTCGCGCCGGAGCCGCAGCGCGCCAGGATGGAGACGATATGGAACCAACGAAGATAGTACGGATCAAGGTCTGCTGCATTGGAAGCGAAGAGGAGATGTTTCGCGCTGTGGAATGCGGGGCGTCCTGCGTGGGGCTCGTGTCCCGCATGCCCAGCGGACCGGGCGTGATCGAGGACGAGGCGATTCGGCGGATCGCCGCCCGCGTGCCGCCGGGCGTGTCGTCGTTCCTGCTCACATGCTCGCAGGATGCGGCCAGCATCATCGAGGAACAGCGCCGGGCCGGCGTGAACACGCTGCAACTGGTGGATCGCCTGGAGACGGGGACTTACGACGATCTGCGGGCGGCGCTGCCCGGCATCGCCATCGTGCAGGTGATCCACGTCACCGGGCCGGATTCGCTGGACGAGGCCATCGCCGTTGCGCCGCACGTGAACGCCATCCTGTTGGACTCGGGCAATCCATCGCTCTCCGTGAAGGAGTTGGGCGGCACGGGGAGGGTGCACGACTGGGCCGTGAGCCGCGCCATCCGGGAGGCCATCGACGTGCCGCTGTTCCTGGCCGGCGGCCTGCGCCCCGACAACGTGGCCGAGGCCGTGCGGCAGGTGCGCCCCTTCGGCGTGGACGTGTGCAGCGGCGTGCGCACCGGCGCCAGGCTGGACCCCGTGAAGCTCGCGGCGTTTGTGGAGGCTGCAAGATAGGATCGGGTTCCGGATTCGGAAGTAATGCCGGGTTCCGGCGTCCGGATTCCGGATTCCGACATGGCCACCGGGAGGCCTGCTCAGTGAGGGAGCTCTCGCCGGTTAGTCGGAATCCGGAATCCGGACGCCGGAACCCGAACTCTCATCCGTAGATTGCCGCGTAGTAGTCCCACTTCGGGTCGGTGGCGAGGCGGATGAAGGCTACCTGTCCGGCGTGGTAGTAATCCTCGGTGTTCAGCAGGCCGAGGGCGGCGCCCAGCTTCATGGTTTCGCCGTGGAAACGGATCTCGGTTTCCAGCGGCGTGTCGGCGAGCTGGCTTCCGATGTAGCCGGTGAGGGCGCAGTGCGATTCCTCCAGGCGGGCCAGGAGGGCATCGGTTTCCGTTTCGGCGGGCTTGAAGGACTCGTAATCCGGAAATTCGCCGCTCTTCAGGGTGTCGAGTCCGGCGCGGTCGTCCACGATGAGGTGCGCGATGGTCTGGCGGATGGAATTGCACTCGGCGTAGGGCTTCCAGTCCCACTGCTCGTCGGTGAGCCCGGCGAGGTGCTTCAGGAAGTGCTGGCGGGCGGCTCGGGTCTGTTCGAGGGCATCGGCAACGGTGTAGGGCATGTGCGGTCTCCTCTATTCGCAGTGGCCCGCTCTGCGGCGGGCGCGACATGTGTGCGGGGCCGTATCCGCTCAGAACGGCCCCGCGCAGCCATGATAGATGCGAACACGCGTTCGTGTCAAGGCGGGGCCGCCCGGATTTTCCGCGGGTTTCTCGCCCCGGCGCCGGTTACCGCGCGGCGCCGACGGCGACGCTCCGAACGCGCACGTACGGAGCGCCGTGGGTCATCTGCGCCACCTGACCGGGGTCGCCCTTGCCGCAGTTCTGGATGCCGGTCTTGCGCCAGAAGCGCTCGTCCGAGAGGCCGTCCACGCTGTTCCAGAACTCCGGGGTGATGCTCTGGTAGGTGACGTTCTTCAGCATGCCGGCCTTCTTGCCGTTCTGGATGCGCCAGAAGGCGTCGCCGCCGAACTGGAAGTTGTAGCGCATCTGGTCGATGCTGAAGGAGCCGCGGCCCTCAATGTAGATGCCGTCTTCCACGCCGGCGATGAGGTCGTCGGGCGTGCAGGCATCCTTGCCCGGCATCAGGCTGAGGTTGGGGATCCGGACGATGGGGGTGTGGCTCCAGTGGTCCGCCCGGCTGCAGCCGGTAGAGCGGTCGAAGCCTACGGCTCCGGCCACCTCGCGGCTGGTCCCGTAGGAGACGAATCGGCCGTCCTTGATCATGTGCCAGGTCTGCGCCGCCACGCCGTCGTCGTCGAATCCCTGGGTGGCGAGGCCCCCCGTCAGGTTGTTGTCCGCCACGAAGTTCACGATGGGCGAAGCGTACTGAAGGCTGCCCAGCTTTTCGGGCGTGGCGAAGGAGCGCCCGGCGAGCGATTCCTCCATGCCCAGCGCTCGGTCGAGCTCGGTGGGGTGCCCCACCGATTCGTGGATGGTCAGCGCGATGTGTCCGGGATCCAGCACCAAGTCGAAGCGCCCCTGCGGGCAGTCCGGCGCCGAGAGGTGTTCGATGGCCTGTTCCGCCACGCGGTCTGTGTTAGCCAGCAGGTCTGCCGCGTCTATATTCTCCCAGCCTGCCGTGAGGGGGACGGGGATATAGGAGCGGCTGCGCGCGTCATTGTTGCCCACGGCGGTGGCCCAATAGCCGGCGGCGGATGTAACCACGGAGCTGGTGAGCCAGCTCCCCTCGGAGGTGGCGATGCTGCGGTCGTCCTGCTTCAGCATCATCCACGCCATGGCCTTCTTAATGCCCGCATGCGAGAGCAGGCCGCGGTTGATGTCCAGCAGGAGGCCCGTCTTCTCGGCAATAGGGACGGCGAAGGGGTCGATGCGAACGTTGGTGGCGAAGCAGGACTCGCGCGCGGGCTCCGGGACCAGCGTAACGGGCGCTCCCATCAGGGCGCGTCCAGCGTTGGCGATCTCCACGGCCTCCGCGGCTGTACGGTCCATGCCCTCGGCCGTGATATCGCCGCTGGAGGCGAAGCCCCACGCGCCGCCCACGAGGACGCGCACGCCGAAGCCGAAATCGTCTGAGTCTTTGAGGTCGGCGATGCGCTCATCCTCAGCGCTGATGCGTTGGCGGCGCAGGCGCATGAAGCGCACGTCCGCATAATCGGCGCCGAGGCGCACCGCCGTATCCACGCCCCGCAGGGCCAGTGCCTTGATGTTGCTTTCCATGGGTTTTGAGGGGCGCTCCTGCCCCAAGGCGCGATCTTCGGCCTATCTCTTCCGAAGGCCGCCGGCTTCGAGGATGGCGGCGAGGAGGGCTCCGGTGCGCGGGTCCGACATGCGCTGGATGGCGCGCTGGGTCTGGTCTCGCGTCTCCTGGTCCGGGTCGTTCAGGCCGGCCACGAGGGGCTTCAGGGCGCCCATGTCGATGATGCGCCCCACGGCCACGGTGACGGCGGCGCGCACGAACTCGTTGGTATCCTTTAGCGCCTCCAGCAGCGGCGGCACGGCGCGGAAGTCGTTGGCGTCGCCCAGGGCTTCCGCGGCGCCGATGCGCACCTGCGGCTGCTGGTCCTTCAGGCACGGTGCAATGAGGTCCACGATGGCGGCTCCGCCGATATGCCCCAGGCCGCGGATGGCGCGCAGGCGCACATCCAGGTCGGCATCTTGCAGGGCGCTGCTGAGGATCGGGATGGCGCGCACGTCGCCCGAATCCCCGAGCACTTCCATCAGCCAGCCGCGGTGCGGCGGGTCGGCGGACGGCAGCGCCGCCTGGACCTTGGTGAGGATGGAGTTCACCACGCCGCCGCGGATCTTCTCAAAGGAACCGGCTGGTAGGTCGCCGGCGGGGCGATCCACGGCGTTCAGGACCTGTAGTTCGCGCCACCAGTTGGCATCGCCCAGCAATTCATGGAGGAAACCGATGGCCTCGTAGCCTTCTACGTCCTGTGCGGCAGCGATGGCGCGCAGGCGCACCAGCCAATCGGGATCCCGCTTGATGACGGCGCCGAGCGCCGGCAGCAGAGTCGGGTCGGCCTTGCGGCCGAGGGCCGAAACGGCGGTGGCGCGCACGTTGGCGTCTGGGTCGCGCAGGAGGCCCAGCAGGGCGGCGCCGGCCTCGGGGTCGTCCATATCGCCCAGCGCCTCGGCGGCCCAGGCGCGGGGCCCGGCATCCATGCTGCGCAGCCGCGGCTGGAGGTCCAAAAGGGTCATGGGGCCGATGCCGGCCAACTGGAACAGGCGAAGGGTTTTGCCGGGCGACCACTGACGTTGCCCCTGGACCGCGCTGAGCACCCATTCACGCACCCGGGCGCGGTTGCCGCCCAGAAGCGCCTGCAGGGCGTCGGCCTGCTGCTCGGTGGCAGTTCGGAGCCGGTCACCTTCGGGCACGAACTCGGCGTCGGCGAGGGGGCCGGAGAGGAGGGTAGCCGCCTGGCGGGCGATCGCCTGTGCACTCTGGAGGTTGCGGTCCAACTCCACTTCGGTTTCGTGCCAGAGCTGAAGCGCCTCGGCGGCGCGCTCGCGGGCGCCGGGGGGCAGTTCTCCGAGCAGGGTCCCCGCCTCATGCCCGGCCCACTGCGCGATGGTGCGCACAGCTGTGGGCGGCTCCGTAACGGGGGCAGGGGCGGGCGCGGCGGGGCGCGGTTCCCAACCGGCGATCACGGGCGCGGGAAGCGGCCCGGCCGCGCCGGGATGGGCATCCGGATCGCGCTCCGGCGCCGGCGGCGCGTCTAGCGCGGGAGGGGGCTCTACATGTTGGGCGCGGTGCTTGGGCGGGTCCGGGACGACGGGGCGGGAGGGTTCCGGGGTGTAGACGCCTTCCTCCTCGGCGGGGAGGTCGTTTTCGTCCTCGAACTCATCCTCGCCGCTCAAAAAGTTCTGCCACCACTTACGTCTCATGCGCTGCCTTTCATCGGGTGGGGCGGCGCCCCGGATTCACCCGTCATGGTACGGCGCGCACGGTTGGGATGGCAAGCGCAGGCGGCCCGCTTACGGAGCGGCGGAGAGCCACCCTTCCAGATCAGACGGTTTGCGAAAAGCCAGCAGCGCTTCGGCCAGATCCTCGAGGCGCGCGGCCGGGAGGTCGCGGACCCGTCTCTCCGTCTCCTCGGAAAGCGGACCCACCTGGCGGGCCAGCAAACGCAGGATCAGATGCAGGTTCGCCTCCCGCTGGCCCTCCTCGCGGCCGCGCTCGAGGCCGATGGCGATGCCCTCTTCCATCCAGCTTGTGGTGATCTCCATAACTTCCTCCCGCTCCCTCGGTTCAACCGCATGGATTTCCCGCAGGAATGCCTTCATCTCCTCGCCGTTGAGCCGGAGGTACGAGTCGATGAACCCCGATATGAGTTTCGTTCGCGCCGGGTCCAGTCGAAGCGTCGCCAGCAGGCGCAGGCACTCCAGCTTCACCTTCGGCCTGTCCGCTGGGGCGATGTCCATGCGCGCCATTAGGGCGCTGGCCAGCGGGTTGCGCCGGCGCGCGTAATCCCGCCAGTTCAGGCGGTTCAACTGAATTGCGGTATACCGGAAATCTAGGATGACCTTGCCGGGAAAGGCCACCGTGTACTGCTGGGGCTCCAGCGTGCGCGGTCGCTCGTAGGAGAGGAGAGCAACCGGGTAGACGGGCAGCGCGAACTTCTCGTGGAGGCGGGCGAAATACCGGAACATGCGGCGGGGGAACTCCGCGTGGCGGGACGACTGGGTTTCCACGTGAATCAGGAAGAACGCCTCGCGGTCCGCGAAGGCGGCCTTCACCACCAAGTCGGCCTCGTGGCGGTCCCCCGAGGTCACATCCGTGAAGACCTCTTTGTCCAGGAACTCGAGGGAGCCCGGGTTGAGGTAGCCCGCAACATCCGGTAGAAAGAGGTCCACGAACTCCACGAAGAACGTGGTGAGCAACTCCTTGAACAGGCGATCATGGTCCATGGGGAAACCTCGCCCAGAGCCGATTGCTGTCGGGCCGGACGGCTGCCGCGTATCCGTTCAGATGCGGTAGACGGTGAGGCCCTGGTCGTTGAGTTGGCAGGGGATGAGGCGGACGCCGCTGGCGGCGAGGGCTTGGGGGAGTTCCTCGGTTTGCCCCTTGTCCGCGAAGAAGACGAGGCCGCCGCCGCCAGCGGTCAGCCATCCGACGTCAGCGAGTCATGTCCAACGGGGGCCGCCGGCGCGCCGGCCCCCCGTTGGACATGGCATATGCCGGATGGCTGACCGTTTCTTAGTAAGCGACCGTGCCCATCAGTTCGAGGGCGTTGGGGCGGATGGTGTAACCCTGGCCCCGAAGGCGTTGAGGGATCCACCGGACGCTGATGGACTGGTTCGGCTTCATGTCGTAAGCGGCGGTCATGGCGAGTTCGAAGCGGTCTCCCATATCCGGGTTGCCGTTGTGGTATTGCACCGCGTCGCGCAGTTGCAGGATGCCCTTCAGCTTGTTGCTGAACCGGTAGTCCAGACGTCCGAAGAAGGCCTGTGTGTTGGGCCCGAACGGCGAGCCCAGCAGGAGGTCCTTCTCGCTCCAGCCCACCTGCGGGGCGATGCCGAGATAGGTTTCGCGATCGGAGTTGTAGATCTCGAAGCGGCCCTCGGCCCGTCCGCCCATCAGGTGGGGGAAGTGCATGCCCCAGATCCAGGCGAGTTTGCGGGGAACATTGCCGACGCCCAGGCTGGAGGGCGCGGAGATATCATCCAAGATGAGCTCGAAGTACGTGTTCATCTTCGGCGTGATCCGGTAGAAGAGGTCCGCCTGAGCCATGTAGTTGAACGTGTCGTTGTTGGTCGCGCTGCCGCCGTGGCCTCCAACGCCCTGGTGGAACACAGCGAGGCGCTGGTAAGCGTAATAGGGGACGATCAGGCTGAGCGGGTTCGGGGCCTTGGTGGAGACGTAGGCTTCCCCGAGGCCGAGATCCATACGCTTGTTCACGCGGGCCTCAATGCGGCGGAGGCCGTAGTACTTCGTCTGGTCGTTGTCGGCAAAGGAGCCGTAGAGCTGGGTGAGCGTGAACTTCCGGTTGGCGCCTAAGCTGAGGTTCTTGCGTCCCTTCAGCATCCACATGCCGGGCGCATTATCGGACAAGAGGCCGTCGCCGGCGTACGACGGGCCAGAGGACCAGTAGGTCTTGCCCAACTCCCAGTCGGCTCCCCAAAGGCGCGCATTGATGGTGGCCACGTCCACGGCGGTGAAGGCCTTCGGCAGCGCGCTCGTCAGGCGATGCAGGTTCGTGAGGCTGAGCACGGCGTAGGCGTTTGCGCTGAGGTCGTAGATGCCGCCCACGCGTCCGGCCATGCGGAAGCTGTTGTCGCCTTCGAAGCGGACGAGGCGCGGGCCGCCGTAGAGCGAGAGGCCTGGGATCTGGGGCAGCTTTGTCTGTTTGGAAGATGCGCGCGGCAGGTCCAGCTCGTCCAGGGCCGCTTGGGTCTTCTTCACCGGCTCCTGAAGGCGGAATTCCTGCGAGAGGCGGCGAAGGAAGGCCTCGTCCCGGTCGCTGCCGGCGCCCGCCGCGAAGGCTGTCATCGCGCGGGCGGTGATCTCGGCCAGTTCGCCGCGGGTGAATGTGCGGGTGGCCTGGAAATCGCGGGCCGAGTATCCGGCCACGAGCCCGTCGGCGGCAAGAGACGACAGGGCGATGTACTCCCAGCGTTCCCAGGGGATCATGTCGTTCGCGTGTTCGCCGTAGACCGAACGCGCCGGCGCGACAACCTGTTTGGCGGGAACGGGAGACCTCGGAGCCGGCGACGGGGGTGTGGCGGCGCTGGCGGCGGCCGTGAGGGCCACCGTGTCCATGACCCGAACGGTGAACCCGGAGGCGGACGCAACGCGACCGGTGGCGGAGCTCGTGCCCACCTGGGTCAGGACGATGCGACCCGCCTCCTGTCCGTTCTGGAAGACCTTCAGTTCCATCCCCACGGCCAGGCCGGCGTTGGCTCCGACACTTAGAACGGCCGTATCCGGGCTCGGCATCGCGGTGATGCTGGCCGTGGGTGCGGCGGCGGCGGACACGGATAGGGCCGCGGCGGGAAGGGGAAGCGCCGCGGAGACGGCGAATGCGAAAATCACGGTGGAAACGACGCCAATATGGCGCATCAGTAAGCTCCTCTTCCGAACAGCACGGCCGGCACCGTTCGGAGGAGGATCCTCACGTCCGTGACCAGGCTACACGATTCGATATAGTCAATGTCCATCTGCATCCACTGCTCGAACGACACGTTGCTGCGGCCGCTGATCTGCCAGATGCAGGTAATGCCGGGGGGGACGTCTAGGCGGCGATGCATCCACTCTTCATATTTGTCGACCTCGGCGGGCAGCGGCGGACGCGGCCCCACGAGCGACATTTCGCCTCGAACGACGTTGATGAGTTGGGGCAACTCGTCAATGCTGGTCTTGCGGATGACCCGGCCGACTCGGGTAACGCGCGGGTCATTGCGGATCTTGAACACGGGCCCGTCCACCTCGTTCAGGTGGGCGATCTCCTCTCGCCGCTTCTCCGCATCCGCGGTCATCGAGCGGAACTTCAGGCAGTAGAACGGGCGATGGCCTTTGCCCACTCGCAGTTGCCGGAAGAACACGGGGCCACGGGAGTCGAGCTTGATGGCCAACGCCACAGCGGCGAGCGCCGGCGAGAGGGCCACCAGTCCCAGCGAGGCTACCGTGAGGTCCAGACAGCGCTTCATAACAGCGTAGGAGCGTGGCGCCGGGGCGGCGTGCAGATTGGATGAGGCCACATCCTGCATGGGATTCTCCCGAACCGTTTTCGATCGCGGAGGGCTGTAACGCTTTCGGAACGCCATTATTCGTGAGACGCCCGTTCGGCGTTCAGCCAGGCGGCGGCTTCTTGCAGCGTAGGGAAGACCGCGTCCGGCGCGGTCTCCCAGGCCGCGACATCGTCCGCCGATTGCAGGCCGCTGGTGACGGCCACAACACGACAGCCAGCGGCCCGGCCGGCTTGGGCGTCGCGCTGGGCATCGCCAACGAAAGTGCTGCGCGGAAGATCCAGGTCCAGGTCCGCGGCGGCTTGATAGAGCATTCCGGGAAGCGGCTTGCGGCACAAGCACGCATCCGAGTCCACGTGGGGGCACGCGTAGATGGCGGCAAGTTTCGCGCCATAGGCCGCCAAATCGCCCTCCATCTTCGCGTGGATGGCGTTTAGGTCGTCCGGCGTGTAGAGGCCACGGCCGATCCCGCTCTGGTTAGTGATCAGAACAACGGGCCAACCGGCTTGGCAAAGCTCAGCCACGCCTTCGCGCGCGCCGGGCAGCCACTGGAACTCTTCGGGCGTTCGCACAAAGGCGCCGCGCGTCTCAGAGTTGAGGACGCCGTCGCGATCCAGGAATATGGCGGCCTTTGGCATGGTACTAGGCCTTCCCCAGGCGATCCGCGTACATCGTCTGATAGTAAGCACGGTATTCGCCGGATTTCAAAGGCTCCCACCAGTCGCGCCTGGTCTGATACCAGGCAACCGTCTCCGCCAGGCCGGCTTCGAAGGATTTTTCCGGCGCCCAGCCGAGGGCGCGGATCTTCTCAGTGGCGATCGAATAGCGCCTGTCATGCCCGGGTCGATCCGCAACCCGGGTGATCAGCGATTCGTCCTTCCCCAAGAGGCCGAGGATCTGCCCGGTGATCCATCGGTTCGTGCGCTCGTTGCCTCCGCCCACGTTGTAGACTTCGCCGGGGGCGCCCTGGCGAAGCGCGAGGTCGATGCCCCGACAGTGGTCCGGCGCGAAGATCCAGTCGCGCACGTTGGCGCCGTCGCCGTACAACGGCAAGCGCTGACCGTCGAGAGCGTTCGTGATGAAGAGGGGAATCAGCTTTTCGGGGTACTGGTACGGGCCGTAGTTATTCGATCCGCGCGTGATCACGGTGTCCATGCCGTAAGTCGTGTGATACGCCATCACCATCATCTCGCCGCCGGCCTTGCTGGCGGAATAGGGAGATGATGGAGACAGGATGTCGGTTTCGCGGAAGGAGCCTTCGTCGATGCTGCCGTAGACTTCGTCGGTGCTCACCTGGAGGAAGCGCCCAACGCCGTGCGCCTTCGCCGCCTCCAGCAGGGTATATGTGCCCTTCACGTCCGTCTCGATGAAGGAGGCCGGCTCCATGAGGCTTCGGTCTACGTGGGTCTCGGCGGCGAAGTTCACCACGGCGTCTACGCCGCTCATCACCTCGTGCACGAGGGCGGCGTCGCAGATGTCGCCGCGGACGAACGCGTAGCGAGGGCTTTGCGCCACGTCTTCCAGGTTTCGCAGGTTGCCGGCATAGGTGAGCTTGTCCAGCACCACCACCGAATCTTCGGGGCGCTCATGCAGGACAAGGCGAACGTAATGGGAGCCGATGAACCCGGCCCCCCCAGTGACGAGAAGTCTCATGAGTTTTAGCAGTGTTCAGATGTCGGTCACCAGTTTTCGGCCGGCGGGCTGAAGGCTGATGGCTGGCAGCCGTCCTAAGTGATCTTGATGTCCCAGTCGTAGGGGACTTCGGGGCTGTCCCATGCGAGGCGGAATTCGTCGGGGACTTCGCGGTTGTAGAGGAAGTCCGTGAAGTTCAGGAGAAGCGACGGCGTTTGGCCGCAGGTCTTGTAGCCGTGCGCCACGCCCACCGGGATCACCAGGGCCACGCGGTTGTCGTCGCCGAGGAAAACTTCCTGGACCTCGCCCTCCGTGGGGCTGCCCTCCCGCATGTCGTACAGGCCGACCTTGATCATGCCATGCAGAACCGCCCAGATGTCCGTCTGCTTCTTGTGATAGTGCCACGCGCGGACGACGCCAGGGTAGTTCTTGCTCACGTAGACTTGCGAGAAGTGCGTGAAGTGCGGGTCTGTTTCGCGGAGGATCTCCATCAAGTAGCCCCGCTCGTCCGCGTTAGCCTTCATGGGGTGTATGGAAACGCCTTGAATCATATCGTCTGTAGCCTATCCTTCGGCGGCCCGCGCACGGGCGGGCCGAATGCGTTGTAGTTCGGCGGCCGGCCGCTAGATCAGTTCGATCTTCGAGTCGTCGCCCAGCATGAAACGGTGCACACGGGGGCGGTGTTCCGTCCGCCGCACATCAACGTTGCGGGCGATGAGGCTGTCGGCCATGCGCCCGTCCAGGTCGCGCAGGTTGGTGTTATCCAACACGATGGAGTACTCCATCTCCACGTTCTCGATTGTGACGTTGTTGGCGATGCTGGAGTACGGGCCGATATACGCGTTCACCAGGGTGCAGCCGGAGCCGATGACCACCGGGCCGCGCACGCAAGTGTTTATGAGTTGCGTGCCCTTGCCGATACGGACCCGGCCGATGGCCTGGCTCTCGGCATCGAGGGTTCCCAGTACGTTCCGCTCCACGGCGTCCAGCACCGTGCGGTTCGCCTCCAGGATATCGTCCTTCTTGCCAGTGTCCAGCCACCAACCCGAGAGCTGATGCGAGAGCACCCGCTTCTTCCTGCCAATGAGGTCCTGGATCGCATCCGTGATCTCCAACTCTCCGCGCGGAGACGGCTGGATCCGGGCGATGGACGCGTGGATCTCCGAGGTGAACAGGTAGACGCCCACCAACGCGAGGTTGGACTTCGGATCGGCCGGCTTCTCTTCCAGGCGGAGGATGGTCCCGTCCGCGTTGAGCTCCGCCACGCCGAACGACGACGGGTTAGGAACCTGCTTCAGCAGGATTTCCGCGTCCGGGCGCTCGCGGGTGAACTCCTCCACAAACGAGCTGACCCCGCCCTCGATCAGGTTGTCGCCCAGGTACATGATGAACGATTCATCGCCCAGGAAACCCTGCGCCGTGGCGACCGCATGCGCCAGGCCGAGCGGGGCTGATTGAGGGATGTAGGTGACTTTGGCATCCCAGCGCGATCCATCACCCACCGCCGCCATCACTTCGGGGGCCGTGTCGCCCACAATGATGCCGATATCGGTGATGCCGGCCGCGCGGATCGCTTCGATGCCATAGAAGAGGATGGGCTTGTTGGCCACAGGCAGCAGTTGCTTCGCCGAGGTGTAGGTAATCGGGCGAAGCCGGGTCGCCTTCCCGCCTGATAGGATAAGAGCTTTCATAGAAGGGTCTGGAGGCCAGGATGTTGGGGGCCGGAGGCTGGGTGAAACCAGCCTCCAGCCCCCAGGTTCGCTATCTCGGTTTGCGTGTGCCGCCGGGGCCGGCGGCCTGCTCGGCCTCCGCAGGCTTGACGTATCGAACGTAGTCAGCGGAGACGGGGGCATCGCCGCCCACCAGGACCACGCCGATCAGGTTGGCGCGGGCTTGCTGCGTTAGCTTCGCTATCGCCGCACGCGCCTCATCCGGGCCCACCGCGCCGGCCTCGATCACGAGGATCGTAGCGTCCGCGGCGGACCCAACGAGGGCGGCGTCCGCAACCACACTCACCGGCGGCGTATCCACAAGCACCATGTCGTTGTCATCCGACAGATCCTTGAGGGCGCGCCCGATCCGGCCATTCTCCATCAACTCGCCCGAATTCGCCGCGGCGGGCCCGGCCGGCACCAGATACAGGCCTGGAATCCGCGTGGCCGTTCGGGCCTCACGGGCGGGTCGGTCTCCCGACAGGGCATCGGAGAGTCCGGATGTGTTCGGCACGCCGAAGAACTGGGAGAGACGCGGACGGCGCATGTCGGCGTCAACCGCGGTGATCACCAGGCCGGCCTGCGCCAGCGAAGCGGCCAGGTTCGCCACCACGGTGGATTTGCCCTCCGCGGATCGCGTGGAGGTGATGGCCAGCGTCTTCAGCGGCGTCTCCCCGCCCATGAACCGGATTGTGGACCGCAGCCCGCGGAACGCCTCCGTAACGGCGGACACCGGGCTGGACTCTACAACCAGAGCATTTCCAGACGGAATGGCGGGAAGGTGGGCCAGAACCGGTACGTCAAGCTCCCGGCGGACATCGTCAACCGTTCGGATATGCGTATCCGTGGATGCCAGGGCCAGCGCGCAGAGCACGCCCATGAAGATCCCCACCAGCATGCCGAGGATGATGGTCTTCTTGCGCGGCGACACTTTCTCGCCGGGCTCGAGGGCCACCTGCACGACGCGGGCATTGCCCTGCCGCATGGCGCGGTTGTTCTTCGCGTCGATCAGGCGGCCGTACAGGTCCATGTACTGGCGCTCGGCAAGGGTATAGGCGCGAAGGAGCCGGACCATTTCGGCCTGCTTGTCCGGCAGCCCGGCGAAGCGGCCGTTCGCCGCTCCGAGGAGGCGGGTGATGGCGATCTTGCGGGCATCGAGGCCCGCCAGGTCCGCCGCCAAACTGGCGGCTCTCTGAGCGAGGGCCTGGTGCACCGGATCCGGCATGAACTGCTTTTCGATGCTCGTGCGAGCTTCGGCGTCATAGCTGGCCTTGAGCGACTTGATCTGCGCAAGCTGCGCCTGCACGGCCGGCCACTCATCCGTGTATCCGTTGCCTCGCAGGCTGGCGAGGGCGGCTTCGCCCTTGATGAGGTCGCTCTTAAGCCCTTCGAAGATGGGGTTGCCGCGGATGGTGGGGGCGATGTTCCAGGTTTCCGATCCGCCGAGCTGCTTCAGGGTTTTGCCCAGCGCGGCCTGGCTCTCACGAATGCCGACTTCCGCCTTCCCCTGATCCGCCTCAAGATCCACGGCGTACTGGACCTCGGCCTTCAACTCGGTATCCAGATCCAGCAGTCTGCTGGACTTGCGGTAGCGGGTGAGGGCGTCTTCCTTGTCGCGAAGGGCCTGGGTGGCTCCGGAGGTCTCGTCGCCCAGTTGGGCGGTGAGGAATCGCACGGATCGTTCGGCCTCGGCCACCTTGGTCATCCGGTCTTCCCAGACCATGACGGCGGCCATCGCGTTGGCGGCGAGCCGCGCCTGCACCGCCGTTGGAGCCGTCTGGGTAACGGCGATCACGTCTGTGCCGTCGCCGGCCTCCTTGCCGGTCCACGCCCACACGCCCTCGGATTTGCTTGGATGCTTGCGCTTCTGAAGCCATAGGGCATCGTGAGCGGCGACGATGGCCTGTTGGCGGTCGGCGGGGCTCATGCGGGTCCATTCCAGCTTGCCGGGACCGTCTGGCAGCTCGGCCACATATGAGCTGGTCATGATCTCGCCCGCGGCCGTCAGGAAGTCGGCGGTGGAGGGCAAGTCCTTGATGTTCTTGCGGCCGGGGCGCTTGATGTCGGTCTTGGCCAGCGTATCCAGTTCGGACAGCGTGTTAAGGGTTCGGGTGGCGAGCACCAGCCTGGCGCCTGTCACCTCGTTCGGCATGTTCTGCTCGTCGGTGGTGGAGGTGACGTCGCGGGCGGCGTCATCTGTAACGCCGAGGCTCTGCAGAGCGCCGACAAACGGGGAGTTGGCGACGCTGAGGAGATTGTCCCACACCGCGCGGTCGCTGGGCCCGGGCCGTCCGCGCATCCAGCCGAGCGTGATGTCAAAGTCATCACCCTTGGCGAGGCGGGTCAGGGAACGCAGACCGCGCGCCAGAGCGGGCGCTTCGGTGAGGGTGCGGGCTTGCTGGAACGAGAGGAGGCTGGGCGCGGGCAGATCGTAGAGCACCAGCCGGACGGGCGTAACGTAATCCGAGTTCAGGACATCTGTCTGGATGACGGTGGAGATGTCATCCAGCTCGGCCTGATCGGTCAGGTCCAGATGGATAATGGGGGCAAGGTCGGTAAGGGCGCGGGCGAGGCTCTGGAACGAGTCCGATTCGACGAAATGCATCTGCTGCTTTGTGGATGTAGCGGTGCCGAGGCCGCCCACACTGGCGCTGATGACATAGCCGGATGGCCGCTCGATGAGGACCTCGCTGCTGGCGCGATAGGCGGGAGCTGCGTGAGCCCACTGCCAGATGCCAACTCCGAGGCCGATGGCCGCGAAGACCGCGATCACCCTCCACCGTTTCGCCACAATGCGGCCGTACGAGCGCATCGAGAGGTGTTGTTGCTGTTGCACGGTACCCCCGTCCTCCTGAGAAAATGTGCCGGTTGGCGCGCGCCCCGCCGCGCCCCACACCTAGTATAGAGGGAACGGGGGACGGGGACTGAATGGACGACCGGCTGCGCGTGTGAGCCATTTCGGGCCCGACTGAACGCGGCAGGAGACGGAACCATTGTACCACCTGCGCGACGCCTCGTTCAACCGGCCGCCGCTCGCGCCGCTGAATGCGTTTGGAGCGCAAAGGAGACCTCGGCCCGCATGTACGGAAACCAGCCGGTGTCTTGACTCTCCGGGGGGGTGAATGGTAAGATTACTTCGCTTGTAACGCGTCCACACCGTCCCTTTCTGCGTCTTGCAGGGGGGCGAATGACGCTTAATTTACTGTTTCAAGGGAGGCACGTCCTTTCCACGCCCATCTGCGCCGGGAGCAACGACGCTCTCCGTCGCCCAGACTGTGTGAAAGACGGGACAACGTATGGTAGACGAAACCCAAACCAACCAGACCCCTATCGTAGGGGAGGCGGGTTCTCCGGAACCCGCGAACGCAGAGCCGATGAGCCGGCCGGCGCCGGCTGAAGTCAGCCCGTCTTCACTTAGCCATCTGTCGGATGAAGAGTTGTTCGGCACCCACCTCGAAGCGGGGCCAGATTACTCTGGCGCTTTCCGCACCCTCACCGAGGGCGAAGTGGTCACCGGCGAGATTGTCCGCATCGACCGCGAAGGCGTGCTCGTGGACGTCGGCCAGAAATCCGAAGGCCTTATCAAGCCGCAGGAAATGGGCCGAGAGAATCCGAACGAAGCGCCCCTGGCCGTGGGCGACTCCGTGGACGTGATGGTGATGCAGGGCGAGACCCCCGAGGGTCAACTCCTGCTTTCCAAGAAGCGCGCGGACTTCGAGAAGGCCTGGGATCACGTGATCCAGGCCCAGCAGAACGACACCGTCATCCAGGCGATGGTCACGGACCGCGTCAAGGGCGGCTTGGTGGTGGACCTCGGCATCCGAGGCTTCATCCCGGCCAGCCACGTGGGCAACGGCAAGGTCCGCAACCTCGAGAAGTACATCGGTGAAGCCCTTCCGCTGAAGGTCATCGAAGTGGACAAGGAACGCCGCAAGGTTGTTCTCTCCCACAAGCTGGCCACCGAGGGTGAGCGCGAGAAGCAGCGCGAAGAGACCCTGGAGAACCTGCGCGAAGGCCAGGTCCGGGCCGGCGTTGTGCGCCGCATCACCGACTACGGCGCCTTTGTGGACCTGGGCGGCGTGGATGGCCTGCTGCACATCTCTGAAATGTCCTGGAGCCGCATTAAGCACCCGTCTGAGGTGGTGAAGCAGGGCCAGGAGATCCAGGTGATGGTCCTGAAGGTCAATCTGGAGCAGGGGCGTATCAGCCTCGGCATGCGCCAGATCCTTCCCGATCCTTGGACGGAAGCGTCCAAGAAGTACCATCCCGGCGACGTGGTGGAAGCCAAGATCAGCCGGCTGGTTCAGAGTGGAGCGTTCGTGGCGCTGGAAGGCGGCATCGAGGGCTTCATCAAGAACAGCGAGCTGGCGCAGCGCCGCGTGGCCCGTCCTGAGGACGTGGTCAAGGTCGGCGACTCCGTGAACGTGAAGGTTCTGGACGTCCGCCCGGACGAGCGCCGCATCGAGCTGAGCCGCAAGGCCACGGAGAAGCGCGAAGACCGAGAGCGCGACGACCGCCCGGTGCGCGATTACCGCCAGAAGCAGCCGGAAGAGCGCTTCACGTTGGGCGACATCGTGGGTGAGGCGTTGCTGGAGGCCCGCGAGGCCGCCGCTGAAGCGGCCGCCGAGGAAGAAGCCGCCGCTGAGTCCGCGGCCGAAGCGGAAGTTGCCGCCGAGGTTGTGCCCGAGGGTGAAGTCACCCCCGAAGTCGTAACCGAGGAGGCAGCCGCCCCCGAAGTTGCGGCCGAGGAGCCGGCCGCCGATGAGTCCGGCAGCCCTGTTGCCGAGGCGAACGCCGCCCCGGTGGAGCCGCTGAGCCAGAGCGAGGAGCAGAGCCAGGCGTAAGCCGCGCTCGCGAATCGTGGGATATGGGAAAAGCCCGGCAACCTGCCGGGCTTTTTCCGTTAGTCCCTGAAGGGATGTGTCTCATGCCGGAACTAACCTCAAGGAAGCGCCGTCAAACGGCATGCGTGGTCGGGATCACGGGCGCGGCTGGGAGCGGGAAGTCCACCGTCGCCCGGATGCTGGCAGCCCTGGGCGCTCAGACCGTGGACGCCGACGCCCTGGTTCGCTGGACGTACAACGATCCCGCCTTCCGCGCCGCCGTGGCCGATCGGTTTGGTCCGGAGGCGCTGGCGGAGGACGGTTCGGTGGACCGGGTGGCCCTCGCCGGAATCGTTTTCCAGGATACCGGCGCCTTGGACGACCTGGAGCAGTTGGTGCACCCGGCCGTGTTGAGCCAGATCGTGACGATCATACAGGCCTACCGGGCCGATCCGGCGCATGCGCCGCTGCTGGCCGTGGAGATACCACTGCTGTACGAAACCGGCGCCGAGGCCATCATGGACCGCGTTCTCTGCGTGGTGGCTCCCTATGAGGAACGGGCCCGGCGTCTGCGCCAGCGCGGCTGGACGGATGACCGCATCGCCGCCGTGGAGATGAACCAGATGTCTCAGGACGAAAAGGCGGCTCGCGCCGACGACGTTGTTGAGGCCGCCGGCACGGTGGAGCAGACTGCCGCCCGAGTGGAAGCGGTATGGGTCCGACTGGTTGGCGGAGACGCCTCGCAAGCGCCGAGCGCTTAGCGGCGTGGCCCGGAGGCATGGAAGGAGGCGTCGCACAGTGACCGCTTGCTCGCAGTTTGGAGACGGTTCCGCTGTTTCCGCCAGCCGACCGCTATGGACGTCGCACCGTCTCGCACGCACGCCGTTCTTGCCTTGCCCCCTAGAGACGGGTATAATTTGTCCTGTGCCTTCCACCGCGTTCACACCCAGAATGCGCCCCGCCTGTGCAGGGGCGCGCGCCGCGTTGGAAGCCCAGTTTCCTCAACCAGATCCTCACGCTCGGAGTTTCTCCGCACGTCGGGCCGCACGTCGGACAATCCCCCGCGGCGGCCGTTACCACACTGAGGGGGAGTAAAGGGACATGTTTCCAAGATTCGCCGCGAAGGGCCCCGGGGCCTTGTTGGGCCTGCTGGCGGTTCTCTGGCCGGCTGGCGCCTCCGCCCGCCCCATGCAGACGCCGCAGCGCAGTGCTTCGGTGACCGCCACATCCATATCCAGGGTTCGCCCCGCAAAGGCCGCCATCCCGATCGTCAAACCCGCCCCGAAGACGATCAAGGCGTCCACAACGCCCGTGAAGAGCGTTAAGGGCATCCTGAAGCCCACGGTCGTTGATACGTCCGCCGTAATGGCCAAACGGAATCACGGCGGCGGCCAGTACGATCACAACCAGGACATGGGGGAAAACAACCCGGCCATTGAGGATCCGCGTTTCCGGGTCTCCAACGAGATCGAACCCGCCTTCCTGGTAGGCTTCCCCCGATACGTTCTGTCAACGGACCGTGGCCACGTTACAAGCGGCCTGCTGCACGCCTACGACAACTACCCGGCCGGCCCCAACGAGCCTCAGTTCCTGGTGGGCCCGGACTTCCATATCAACCTGTCCACCGCCCGAAACGGCATCATTACGGACCCGGACCGCAATCCGCTGAACCTTGAGCCGGATGCATCCGGTAAGGACCGCGGCGAGCAGTTTGAGCCCGCCCTCACCCAGCCGTTCGGAACCAACGACTATATCAACCAGCGCCTGGCGTTCTCCGCTTTCCTGCCCGGTTCCGATGATACTGACGCCTACAAGATGTCTGGCGACTTTACCCATTCCGGCATGCCGGTTCGCGTGATTCGTATCTCGGACGACGTCTTCACCCCCACAACCTCCATCGAAACCACCTTACGCGCCAACGCCTATACCTCTTTCACCAGCAACGCCGAGACCACAGGGGTTTACACACCGGACGCGAGCCCGGACTGGTATCCGGTTGACCACAATCAGATCGTCTTCTCCAGCCTGCGCGGCTACAACAAGGACGACGCCAGCACTCACTACGCCAGTATCTACGTGTGGACCCCGTCCACGCTTTCCACGGAACAGCCGCGCCCGTCGCTGTTGATCGGGCAGAACTACAGCTTCCCCGGTCCCGACGGCACGCCGATCTTCCCGTTCAAGAACAAGTCGCTTCTCTACCCGCGTTTCTCGCCCGATGGACGCTACCTCTCGTTCACGGTGGCCGATGTCCAATACGAACCCACTGACGACGTGGGCCACCTACCGGATATCGTCTGGGACATCGATGTCACCAAAGCGGCGCTGAACAACCCGAAGAACGCGGTGTTTGTGAAGTCGGCCCGCGTCTGGGTCACGGAGCCCGTGAACTTCGGCAGCCTGCGCATGCCGGATCCGCTCCGCGAAACCGACAAGCTGCAGCCGATCCAAGTGACCACCTTTAAGGACGCGGCCGGTAACGCGCCGCGCGACATGATGTCGTTCTGGTCCTCCCAGGGACAGCTTGGTTTCTCCAGTGACCGCAAGGACACCACTGGAAGCGGCCTCGCCGACTCCGTTGAAACAGACGCCACCAAAGCGCTCTTCGATATCTACACCTTCCCGTTCCCCTTCACGCCGAACCAGATCGAAAGCGCTGCGATGAAGGATCTGGCGCCGAAGCGCGCCACCTTGGGCGCGAACCCGCTGGTGGACGATTCGAACGAGCTGAAGGGTAGCTGGGGACCCGTCAACCCGCTCTCCACCGGCAACGACGTCCTCGCCCCGAACATCCTCTATCAGGCCGACGACACATCGCAGGCCGACCCCACCACGGGCGCAACGTATCGCGACTGGGACGTCTGGCTGACCGACAAGACCCAGACGGCCACCTATACCAAGAGCCTCCTGATTGGCGTTCCGGTGATCACCCGAGACGACACGCTCTCACCGAAGGACGTGGACAACCTCAAGCGCACCCACCGCGCCGCCTTCCCGAACGACTACGTCGGCATCTCCGTTCAGGTGAACCCCAACCAGCTCACCTACGGAAATGACGGCAAGGTGAACACCCGCGTCTACGTGGATGTGAAGGACGCGAACCAGGTCAAGTGGGATCAGCTAACAGACGTTCTGGACCCCAACATCTCATCCGTCAACTGGCACGAGACGAGCTATTGGCCGGTTAAGATTGACGGCTCCGACGCGGCCGCTTACGAAACGAAATACGGAGGGCAGGCCGACGCTCCGCGCCTCGGCTCCCGCATCCAACTGGATGCGGACTCCGCCAAGGGCGTCGGCTGGTTTACCGCCAAGTGGTACACTCCGGTAACCGCCAGCGACTACATCGTCGACGTGCGCGTGGTGACTCCAACCGATGTCTCCTACAGCGCGGACAACATCGCCGGCTTCTCCACCGTGCCGTTCGTGGCCACGGCGAAGGCGCTGCTCGTATCGGACTTCATGGCCGGCCAGAAGGCCATCGCGGCGGCTTCCGGCACATCGACGACGGCGGGCGAACAGACGGAGAGCTACGTCACCTACCGGCCTCACAATGACACAGCGTGGAGCGGTACGGACGTTCGCCGCGTTATCTTCTCCTACGGGAACGGCGAGTGGAACACGCTCGGCCCGCTGCTTGAATACCAGTCCGCCTCGGTCGTCACCGACCCCGGATCCAAGATCACCTACGTGGTCCCCGGTCCGCTCTCTACAACGAACCCGCTGGTGGACAATCCCTCCGGATTCAACAACGTCTACAACATCTGGCGCGTGCAATGCCGCGAGCCGATCACCATGGATGACGTCAAGGACGCGCAGGGCAACGTCCTGCAGTATGGAGTGCTCAGAGACTTCCTACCGTACAATGTGACCCAGCCTGGCCTGCCCACATCGGCCCAAATTCCGCGGACCCAGGTGGTTAACGACCGGTGCGTTCTGTGGTTCGCGCCGCACGCCGGGCAGTTGAACGGCAACGCTGGCGAGAACTCGCGCCAGGGTTACCTCGGAAACCAGGGCGTGGGGACTGTGGCGCGCCTGGAGACCCAGGCCGAGATCGTTAAGTACATCAACGCCGGCGGACGCATCTGGCTGTCGGGCGACGACGTGGCCAACATCGTGTCGGCTACCGGTTCCGTCACCAGCCCTGCGCTCCTCAAGGCGTTCAAGGTGAAGTTCCATTCGCACTACGCGTTCGATGCGGTTGGCGTGTATGCGCATAACCGCCAGGACCTGAAGTCCAACGCGCCTGGCGACACGTCCAACTCGGTCATCTACAAGACCTGGGAGCATCACCCCTCCAATGAACCGAACCCCACCGGTGACAGTGGGGCCGAGTTGTGGTTGGCGCCGTTCGACGACGGCCAGGGCTGGCACCCGCCGCACAGCATCGACCCGTACTACACCGGCGACGACGGCGCGTGGACGAACCTGTATATTGATGCCGTCGTGAAGGACTCTACGGCGTCCAACACCTTGACGATTCTCGACTTCCTCGTTCCTGGCCAGACGCCTCCCGAGAGCCTGCCCGACGTCGGCACGCCGGTGGCCGGAGTTCAGTATGAGCAAGTGTACGACCCAAGCAAGCTGAACACCAGCCCCAGCAAGACGCTGTTCTTCAGCGTCGGCATGGAGGGACTGCACCGCAAGTACGATGGGCCGCGGTCCGACCAGCTCTTCCACGCGAAGAACCCCCTGGCGCAGATGGTTCACAACGCGATCGACTTCATGACCACCGGCGGATTCGTGGGTCACGTTACGTTGACCAATAACGTGACGCCAGTGAAGGACGTCCTCGTGTGGGTGGTGGACCGGTGGAACTACATTTCGAACGGTGTCATCAAGGGCACCGCAAGGACAGACGACGCCGGCGCCTACCAGATTGACGGCCTCGATTCCAGCAACTACCAGCTCTACGTCTACAAGACCGGATACGCCGGGCAGAACCCGAACTACTACGACATCGACAGCGGCTGGCGAACTCAGGACCTCGCCCCCGGCTACAGCGAAGCGAACCTGTTGATCTACCCGGTTGCGCCGGGTACGTTGAAGGGCTCGGTGGTCGACAAGGCGAATACCAGTCTGAAGCTGGCCGGCGTGACGGTCCACGTCACCGATATCCAGCTCACCGTCGATCGCACGGTAGTCTCAGACGCCACCGGCAATTACGAGTTCGACAACCTGCCGGCCGGCCTCT
>DASXUL010000165.1:0-13125 GCA_036504855.1 Armatimonadota bacterium
CCCGAGGCCGAGCGAAACGGGCAGGTGGCAGGAGGATCCGGCGGGTTCGATGCCGCTGCCGTATCGGGCGCGCCGGTCCGACGAACCACCCGCCCGTTGCAGCCGGCCGAAGCCCGGAACAGATTCTGTTAGGCGCTCTAAAGCGAAAGGACCGACCATGCACGACTATATGAAGCCGCAGGGCGCCGCCGAGGCGACGCTGCCGCGGCCGCGAACAGCCGTCCGGCCCCCCGCCCGGCTCGGGTGGGTCAGCCGCCTGGCCCGGCTCGCCGCGCGCACAACCGCAGAAGCGCCGGCCGAGCACTGGCTTGTTAACGAACGCAACTTCGCCGCGCTGGCGCTGGGGGCGATGGCCGCCCAGATGCGCGGTGACCGCTGAACCCGGCGAACGGCACGCTCGTTTGCCATCGGAGCGCGCGTAAATCGAGCTCCGCATTTCGTGAAACTTCGGCCCCAGCGGGCCGTATGAAGAGACTGAGGGGCCGAGACAGGCCCGAAGTAAAGAGCCTCGGACCAGAGGCCACACTGCCTAAGGAGAACCGCAATGCACGCTAGCACGAATACGCGCCGCACCGCTGTGCCCCCGGCCCGGCGTATGCGGCTCCGGCCCCTCGCGGCGGCCGTCAACCGGCGCCGCGCGGAACCCAGTTGGAAGGATCAGGCCCGGGCCGCCTTGGCGACCCCCGTGGCCGTTGAAGCGGCTGCCGTCAGCTCCCTCCGTCAGCCGGTTGCGTGGGAAACCGCCGCCGGCTATGCGGAGGCTGCCGGAAAGCCCATCCCACCCGTCCGCCGCCACGATTGGGAGTGGTGGCAGGCGGTAGCCCCGGCGCTCATCGCCATCGGCGCGGTTGCGCAGTTGGTGATGTCCATGCAATGGTAAAGCGCGAACCGGAGCGAAAGAAGGGCGGGCCTCTCCATTAGGAAAGGCCCGCCCTTCGTCATTTGGCGCGCGGGAGCCATCGCGGCGCCCTGTTTGTGTCAGGGCGTCGCCGGTTTCGCCGGGATGGCCTCGAGGCTGATCGTAACGTCCACGTCGGTTCCGATGTCCATGGCGCCGTTCGCCAGCTTGTCGGTTCCGCCCACTCCGAAGTCGGTTCGGTTGAGGCGGATGCCGGTCTCCAGGCCGATCCGGGAGCCGCCGAAAGCGTCCCTAATCGGTCCGCTGACGCGGAACGGAAGGGAGATGGCCTTGGTGACGCCGTGGATGGTCAGGTCGCCATCGGCCACATACGAGCCGCGCTTGCCCTTCCGTACCTTCGTGCTCTGGAAGGTGAGCGTTGGGTATTTCGCCACGTCGAAGTAGTTCGCGCTGCGGAGGTCATCGTCACGCATCTTCACGTTGGTGTCCACGCTGGCCGCCTGCATGGTGAACTGCACGGACGAGTTTTCCGGATGGGCGGCGTCCGCCGAGATGGCGCCGGCAATATCGTCGAACCGGCCCCGAACGGTGCTGATGCCGAAGTGGCGGATTGCGAAATTGACGTTGGTATGGGCCGGATCGACGGCCCATGCGCCGGTAAGTGGAGCGATTGGGGCAGACGCGAGACCAGGAGTCTGCGCGTGCGTGGCGGGAGCGCTCCAGTTTCCGAGCGCCGCCAGTCCGAGTGCCAGCCCCGCGGCGGCAATGGCTAACGTTTTGGCTGTTCGTTTCATAGGGCTCAAACCTTTCCGCCCGCGATACGCAGGCGTGAGTATGCCAGAATTGGCGGTAATCGCTATTCCAGTCCGTGAGCAATCCGCTTCACGGCGGCCGACTCAGTCAGCGGCAGAAGGCGCACGGCCGCGAATTGGCCGGGCCCGGCGATGAGAATGGGGACGAGCAGGCCGATGAGCGCCAGGCAGAACTCATAGCCCTTATCCTGCAGGAAGAAGCCATTGCGGCCGTGGACTTGCGCGATAGCGGTCAGCATCACCACAATCAGCACGCCGGCCGAGAAGCGAGAGAGGAAGCCGAAGACAAGCCCCAGCCCGCCGAAGAACTCGCCGATGGCAACGAGTAGCCCAACCACGCCTCCGCCTCCCGGGCCCTGCGGGCTCATCACGCCGGACAGCCCCGGCCCGCCGAAGGCCCCAAACATCTTCTGTGAGCCGTGCATCACGAAGATGATGCCGACTATCACGCGCGCTGCGAACAGCGCCCAGTTGACCTCAGGCCGGTTCACCGGCCGCTCGGTTCCGTTCTGCATCGTCATTCCTTTCTGTTTGGGCCGTTTTCGGCCCTGAGCGCCAGCGGATGTCTTCAGGCCGCGCTTCGCAGCGGCTTCAGAGCTTCGGCCCAGCGGTACAACTCGCTCAGCATCTCGGCGGCGGACTTCTCGTGGATCTCAGTGGCCGCGAAGGCGCCCGCATCGTCGATGAACTGCGCGAAAAGGGGGATCGGCACCGCCTCCACGAGGGGAACCATCTTCAGGGCGGTTACGGTTAGCTTCGTCATCTGTACCGAGCGGAGCCCGCCGGAGATGCCGCCGTAGCTCACGAAGCCCACCGGTTTGTAGTTCCACTCGTTGTACAGGTAGTTGAGAGCGTTCAGGAGCGACGGCGGGGGCCCGAAATTGTACTCCGGCGTAACGAACACAAACGCGTCGGCTCCGCTCACTGTCTCGCTCCACCGCTTCGTGTGTTCGTGTTGATATTGCATGAGCCGCGGGTGCATCGGCTCGTCCAGAATTGGCAGGTTCACCTCGGCGAGGTCCACCAGCGCGGCGTCGAATTTCCCGTGGTTAACGGCGAACGCGTGGAACCAGTTTCCAACTGCAGGGCCCAACCGCCCCGGCCGGGTGCTCGCGATGACCGTGATGAGCTTCGGCATAGTCCGTCCTCCTCTCGTTACTGATGCAGATATGTAATATACACAACTGAACTAATGTCTCTAAGACGCGCCCGGCGAGGCCTCACTTCGGCTCCTCGCCGGGCTACTTACCGTTCAGCAGGACCAACAGGCGCCGCAGGGCGGAACGGTCTTCCTCGCCGAACGGGGCAAAGACCTCCCGGGTTGCCGACTCCAGCGCCTTGCGGCCGGTGGCGTGCGCCGCGCAACCGGTCTCCGTCAACTGGACCAGCGTGCCGCGCCGGTCATCCGGATCGGCAATTCGGCGCACAACCAGCTCCGCTTCCAATTTGTCGACAAGCTGGGTGACGTTCGACCGCACGCAGTGGAGCAAGTCCGCGAGCGCCCCCAGTGATACGGGGGATTCCGCCTTCACCAGAACGTCCAGCGTCCGCCATTTCATGAACGTCAGTCCGGCGGCGGCCAGATCGTCGTCCAGGCGCGATTCGGCGAAGCGCCCGCTCCTGATGAGCAGCGTTAGGAGACCGATGGCGCCTTCGGTGGGGCACTGACCAAAATCGTTCATACCTGCATTATACACACATGAACTACATTCGTCCAGTCTTTCCGGCGGGTTGAGGGCGCAAAAATGGAAACCGGCCCCGCCTTCAGTAATGAAAGCGGGGCCGGACGGTTACTGTTTGGGTCTAGAGGCTAACGCCTCCAGGCGGAGGGGGTTAGCCCCTACAGTCACCTCGACTGTCAGATTCTACCAAGTTTGCATCCCTCCTTTCGTGGTCTACTTATGTATACCACGAAACGTGGGATCGGGTTCCCGGTATTTACGGCTTTCCCTCGGGGCGATCTCCGCCTCTGGGCCGGCTCCGGAAGCCTCTGGGCGTGCGGCGCTCGATGGATTCCTTCAGGCGGCCGAATTGCTCGGCCGTGAGGATCTTGCGCAGTTCCACCTGAAGCCGGAGATGCTGGGCGAGGATGTCTTTCTGGATATCGTTGATCTGGGCGTTCAGGCGGCGCGCCTGGTCCATATCGAGCGCGAAGTCCTTATACAGGTCTTCCAGCGCGCGGCGCTTATCGCGCAGGCTGCGCTCCAGTTCGCCCAACTTCGGCCCGAACTGAGCGTGCAACGCTTGAACGCGGCGCAACTGATCGGCTGAGAGACCGAGCGACTGGTACTGCGGTCCGGGTGCGCCGGCGGGCGGCTGCGGCGGCGCCTGGGCCTGGACGGCGGACGGAGCCGCCAGAATGACGGCGGCCGCCAACGCCAAAAGCATGCGTTTCATGAGCCGGGAGCTCCTTGGTGCGATACGGTGAGCGCTTCCCAGGTGCGATCGGTCATATCGCCCATGGGGTCGTCGCTCTGGCGGGCCACCTGGCGCGCCTGGTCCAGGGTTTGGGCGATCACGCGAGCGCCGGGGGCCGCCTCCGGGGCCGGGACGTTGGGCGCGACGAGGAGGACAACGGTGGCCACTCCGGCAGCGAAGGCCGCGGCATACGGGCGGGCCGCCGGCCAGGGGAACCTGAGCTGGAACGGGCGGCGCAAGGCCTTCGGAGCGCGAACGGGGGCGGTTGCGGCGGGCTCCATCGCCAGCGCACGGGTGACCGCCCACAGTTCCGAACGGGCTTCAACCCTGGGAACCGCCGCCAGTCGTCTGCCCAAAGCGCGCTCTTCCTCCAGAAGGGCCCGGCATCCTTCGCACGTGCCCAGGTGGGAGTCGACCGCGCCCGTTTCAGCTCTGGAGAGCTGCTGCAAAGTGAAATCCATCAGTAGTGGTTGTACTTCGTTGCACGTCATCGGGCGCGTCTCCTTTCTGCGTCGTTACCATCGTGTCCCGCAGCCTGCGTCGGGCTCGGAACAGCTTGCTCTTTATATTCACTTGTGAGATGCCTGTAATGTCCTCGATCTCCGCGTAGGAGCAACCCTGCAAGTGATAGAGCGTCACCAGCAGGCGGTCGTCTGCGGAGAGGCGTTCAATGGCCGCCGCGAGAATGCGGTTGTCTTCTCGGCGCATGGCTGCGTCTTCCGGCGTCTCGGTTGCCTGGCGAAGGTCCGGCATCTCCTTATCGACCGGCGCGAGGTCCTCCCAAAAGACCTCTTTCGTGGTGCGGGCTGAGCGCATACGGTCCATCGCCATATTGGCGGCAATGCGGTACAGCCAGGTGGAAACGCGGCTCTGACCGCGGAACTCGCTGGCTTTGCGCCACACCTTCACGAAAACTTCGGGCGCAATCTCCTCAGCGTCTGAGTGATTGCCCGTCATCCGGAAGGCCAGATTATAGACCATGCGATGGTGCCGATCGAAGAGCTCTTTGAACGCGGATTCGTCTCCCCGCGCGCACCGCTCAACCAACGCTTCATCGCTTTGAGTGCCGCTCTGCAATAATCGCCATCCTTGGGTGATCTTCATAGCTTTAGACGGTCCTCTGCCCCGATGGTTGCGCGGCAAAGCAGCCGCCGGGCAACCGCCGCGGACGGCTCCCCAAGGCATTGTGCCCGACTCAAGGCGCTTCGCGTCAACGCGTTCGCGTTTCGTGAGCGCGCCTCTGGTTAAGGGCGCCTAGCGGAAACCCATTCGGGCCTCGGCCGGCTGCGGAGGGCATGGGGGTCGTCGCTCGGCATCGGGCCCCGAAGACATGCGTTAGGCGCCCGATGCGTCACTTCGCGCTGGCCCTCGCCGCGCCCGATTTCACTCATGTTGTTGAACCCCTCGCGGTCCCTTGACCTCCCGGCCGGCGGCGCGTTATTATAGGACGTATCCCATATAGGACTGAGCACATACAGGCAAGAGGGGGTTGGCATGTCACTGGAGCACGCGACGCTGGGGTTTCTGGAGTACCAGGCGATGTCCGGGTACGATCTCAAGGCGCTCTTCGACAAGACGGTGCGGCACTTCTGGACGGCGGACCAGAGCCAGATCTACCGCACGCTGGCCCGCATCACCGAGCGCGGTTGGGCCACCGTGGAGGTCGTTCCGCAACCCGACCGGCCGGACCGCAAGGTCTATCACATCACGGAGCCGGGCCGCGCGGAACTCCACCGCTGGCTCACCGAGCCGCTTCTGAACCAGAACGTCCGCGCCGCCCGGCTGGTGCAGATCTTCTTCGCGGGCAACCTGACCGACGAAGAGGCGCTGCAAATGCTGCGCGCCATGGCCGACGACTACCGCGGCCGCCTGGAGGCGCTGCGCGTCCTCGCTGATACGGCGAACGAGCATGATGCGCCCGCCGGCTCCACCGAACGGGACTGGTTCTTCTGGAACCTGCCCCTGGAGAACGGCATCCGGATCACCGGCGCGTTGCTGGAGTGGGTAGAGGGCGCTATCGAAAGGCTCGAACGAGGAGATTACCATGCAAGCTATTGAGAAGACGAAGGTATTCGTGGTGAACGGCAGCCCGGCCGGAGCGAAGGGCAACACCGAGGTCCTCATCCAGGCCTTCCTCGAAGGGGCCCGCGAGGCGGGCGCCGAGAGCGAAGTGGCGTATCTGAACGAGAAGCGTATCGAGGCGTGCCGAGGGTGCTTCACTTGCTGGACCGGCACGCCCGGCGTCTGCATCCACGATGATGACATGCCGGCGCTGCTGGAGAAGCTGGGCGAGGCGGACGTTGTGGTTTACGCCACGCCGCTGTACGTGTACACGGTGTCGGGCCTCATGAAGGACTTCATGGACCGGCACATCACGCGCGGGTATCCGGACATCGTGATTCGGAATGGCGTAAGCATGCACCCGCTTCGACACGATACTGGCCGCCGCCGGCGCGGCGTGGTGATCTCCAACTGCGGCTTTCCAGAGCAAAGCCACTTCTCCGGGCTGAAGGAGACGTTCCGCCGGATGTTCGCCGCCTCGGGCAGCGAGCCGCCGATGATCTGCTGCGCGGCCGGAGTGTTGTTGCGCAACGCCGAGTTGCAGAAGGGCGTCGCCTGGTATGTGGACGCCACGCGCTCCGCCGGCCGCGAGGTGATTGAAACCGGCCGCATCTCGCCGGAGACGCAGGCCAAGCTGGACACGCCGCTCATCAGCGATCCTAACGTGTTGTCCGGCATCGCCAACGCGATCTGGCGGGACATGGGCGTGGCGGGGACGGCCGCGCAGACCGACGAAGAGCTGGCGCGCGTGGACGAAATCCCGGCCACGGCTAAGCCGCTTACGCTGCCGGTGGGACTGGAGACGGTCCGCATCCTCGTGGCGGCGATGCCGGCCGCCTTTGACGCCGAGGCGGCTGGCGACATGCACGCCGTCATCCAGTTCGTGGTGACGGACGAGCAGCCCGGCCGGTATTTCCTGCACATCGCGGATGGCCGGTGTACGGCCTACGAGGGGGTGCACCCGGCGCCCACCACAACCATTACCACCCCCGCCGCCGTGTGGCTGGGCGTGACCACCGGCTCGCTGGACAATGGCACGGCTGTTCTGTCTGGCCAGTACACGCCCTCGGGAGACCTTCGCCCCCTCCTGAAGATGGGGAAGATGTTCCCGCAGTAGGCGAGGGCAGGATAGGTTCCGAAAGCCCCGTCGATTCCACTCGCTGGGGCTTTCGTAACCCTGCGTCGCTCGCTCGAGTCGTAAGCGTGCATCAGGGTCCGGCGCGCGATAGCTCGGACGCTTACGCCAACTCCTTGTGGCCGGCTCCCAGCAGGGCGCGGTAGAGGGCGTCCGTGCGAGCGGCGGCAGTTCCGGAGCAGCGCGAGCGCGCGTCGGCGCTGGCAGCAGCCGCCATGGCGGCACGGCGTTCCGCGTCTTCCACCAGGGTGAGCACGCCGCGGCGGAAGGCATCTGGGTCCAGCGCGCAAATCAGCCCGTCATGTCCGTCCACCATCCCTTCGCGGGCGCTGAAGGAGTCCACGGCGACAACCGGCGTGCCGGCGGCCAGGGATTCGCCGATGGTGAGCGGGTTGACCTCCGTGATGGAGGCCATGAGGAAGAGGTCCGCGGCGGCGTAGTAACGCGCGGTTTCGGCGTGCGGCAGCTTTCCGGTGAAGATGACTTTGTCTGCGAGCCCCATCTCCTGCACGCGCCGCTCCAACTCGGGGCGCAGCGGGCCGTCTCCCACCAACACGAGGCGCATGGGCGGGCCGTCGCGCAGAACCGGCGCCACCGACTCGAGCATGAACCCCAGGTTCTTTTCGGCGGCGATTCGGCTCACGCTCAGGAGGAAGGTCTCCTCCGGAGCAAGTCCCAGGGTCTCGCGGACGCCGTCGCCTCGCGCGTTGATGAAGTCTGTCAGGTCTACGTCGTTGGCGATCACCTGCACGGGCACGGCCACGCCATACTCTCGCAGCAGTTCCTCCATGCCGGCGGCCACCGTGGTTACGGCGTCGCACGTATTGCAGAACTCGCGGATGATCTGACGAACAATCCAGCGGCCCGGCTCATGCCAGGGTGTCCAGTAGTGGACGTACTGCTCGTACTGGGTGTGCACAGTGGCCACCAACGGGATGTTCTGGCGACGGGCGAGGGCTTTGGCCACCGTGCCCAGCAGGAATGGGTGCTGCGTGTGGGCGACGTCGTAGGGGCGTCCGGCGATCTCTTCGAAAGCCAGCGTGCTCAGAGGAAGGCTGATGGGGATCCAGCCTGGCAACGGGACGGTGACGCTGGGCAGGCGCACCACGCGCTTCTCGCGGGCCGGCTGATCGGGATGCGTGGGCGCAAACACATCCACGGTGTGCCCCATCTCCCGCAGGCCCTCGACCAGCGTGCGCGTGGCAACCGCCACGCCGCTGATGATGGGAGGGTACGCTTCGGTGAACATCGCTATGCGCAGCGGCTTCTGGTCTTGGTGTTGGTCCGGCATCTCATCCCTATGTTAGCCCGCGCCGGCAAGGATGCGCCTGTTGGGGCGGCTGTGCCAACGGCGCGAGCGCGTGGTAACCTTATCCCATGGGGTGAGGCCGCTCGTCAGAGTGGCGGGCCGCCAAGCCAGATCGGAGGCGCTCCGATGATGTGCCAGTACTGCGGATCTCCCAACCTCGACGAGGCGCGCGCGTGCTCCATGTGCGGCGTACGCCTCCCCAGGCCCGCGTCTTCGCCCACCGGGCGCTCGTGGCTGGAGCGGTTCGTGGATTCCCCCTCGGCCCCGAGGGCGTTGATCTCCCTGATCCCCTGCGCGCTGGGCGGCTTGGAAATGGCGATATCGCTGGACCGCAACGCGGAGTTCCGGCTGATGGTTTCCGCGGCGGGAGCGGCCGCCCTTGGCGGCTTGCTGGCGGTCAGCGTGCTCGCCCGCCCGCGATATGCCGTGGAGCGCGCCTGGCCCCGTCTGATGGCCATCGCCGACCTGGCCGTGGCCGCGGCCATCCTCCTCGCGCCGGTTGTGTGGGGGGCCGCCCAGGTGGCCTCGGTGCCGCGACGCATGGCGGCGGAACCCATGGCCCTGAACAACGCGCGCCACCTCGCCTCGGCGATGCAGCAGTATTGCACCGATTACGATGACCGGTACCCAGGCTGGATGACGGTGGACGGAAGACCCTACCACAATGTATGGGACCAGCAGCTTGCCAGCTACGTCAAGAACGATGACAGCTTCCGCTCCGGCGCGGACGGCCCCGGCATCCGCTCACCCAGCCAGCCGGCCCCGCATCACCGCGTGCTGAACTTCGCCATCAACGGGCTTCTCATCACGAAGCCTAAGGCGGAGTTCGACGGAAACGCGAACTGGGCCGGCGGCGCGGCGTCGGCCTCCATCAACGCGATGAGCAGCCCGACAACAACGATCATGCTCGCCGAGGTCGCCTCCGAGGCGCCCATGGGCGGGCCATATGCGAAGGTGGAAACGCCGGTCTCGCAGGCAGGCGGCCGCAGCCGCGCGTGGCGGAATGCGTTGAGCCAGTGGATCGACGCCGACCCGCGCGCCTGGGTCGAAACGAGAGGGCTGGCGCACAGCTACACCCGAAACTACTGGGACTCCCGGCGCGGAATAGGGCGCGAACTCCACGCGGGCGGCGCGGTATACGTCTTCTGCGACGGCCACGTGCAGTACATGCACCTACGCGAGACGGTTAACGGCGGCCAGTTTGGCCGGGACCCACAGACCTATTGGTCGATTGCCAACGACGGCAACATGTGGCGGCCCCGATGAGGGCGATCGGGGTCTGGAACCCGGCCGGACCGGTCGGATTCCGGATTCCGGATTCCGACCATCCGGCGGCGCCGATCTCAATTGAGAGGACCTGTCGCGGGTCATTGGCGGAATCCGGACTCCGGAATCCGGACCCCGATCTCTCTTCCTTACCATGAGGGCTTTCATGAGCGATATAGAACCGAAGCGATTTACCTTGGATGGCGTCCCTTGGATGGGGGAGTTCAACGGCTCCTATCCGCCCGAAGAGACGATGTTTCCCGCATGCCTGCGCTGCCTTCTGGAGCATGCGGGCGACTACCGGTATGCGGGGCCCCCTGACGAGGAACACCGCTGGCATCGCGGCTACGTGTATGCGATGGGCGCCTCCGGCGCGGCCTTCCGCCTCGTGTGGGAGGATGGCGCGTGGGACGCGTGCATCACCAGCACGTTCTTCATGGCGGACGATGCGCTGGCGCCCATCCGGCGGGCGTTTGCCGCCATTGGGTACGGTTTCGATGCCGCCTTCCGAACCGAGTTCGCGGAGCGGATCGGGCTCGACGGGCCGGTGTGTGATGTCGAAGGGTGGTATCGCGGACGCATCGCCGCCGCGCTGAAGGCCGGGCATCCGGCCATCGGCATCGGGGTTGTCGGACCGCCGGAGGCCACGATCGTGAGCGGCTACGACGATGGCGGCGAGGTGTTGATCGGCTGGGACCACTTCCAGCACGACGCGGAGTTCGCCGCCGGCCTGGAGTTCGAGCCGAACGGCCAGTACCGCAAGCGCGATTGGTTCGCGGACTGCCACGGGCTGATCGCCGTCACCGGCCCCACGGCGCGGGCTGAACAGCGGGAGATCGACCGTGGAGCGCTCTCGTGGGCGCTGGACGTGATGCGAACGCCCACCGCGCGGGGCCGCCATAGCGGGCACGCCGCCTACGTCGCCTGGGCGAAGGCGCTGATGAACGATGAGAACTTCGCCGGCGACGACATCGCCATGTTGCGCGAGCGGTACCTGATGCATTTCCTGTCGGCGCTGGTGGTGGCGGAAGGGCGGCACTACGGGAACTGTTTCCTGCGGAACATGGCCGAGCGCGCGCCCGAGGCCGCCGAACCGCTGTGCGCCGCGGCGCAGTGCTTCAGCGCCGAGCACGACCTGATGTGGGCCGTCTGGGAGTTCGCCGGCGGCAACGGGTTTTCCGACGAGCACGCGCGCAAACTGGCGAACGGGATGGTCCGTCGCCGGATCACGCCGCTGATCGAGCTGGCCGCCGAGAAGGATGAGCAGGCCGCCGGCCATATCGACCGCGCCCTCGCCCTGATGGGCTGAGCGCCCAGGGAGACGAGGACACGAACGCGATGACGATACGCAGCGAGACCCCGGCGGAGTATGGCCGCATCCACGAGCTGGTGAAGGTCGCCTTCGAAACGGCGCAAGTGACGAACGGCAGGGAGCAGGACTACGTTGACGAGTTGCGCGCGGGCGCCGGGTACATCCCGGAGCTGGCCCTCGTGGTTGAAGATGACGGCGACCTAATTGCGCACATCATGCTCACGAAGCGGGGCATCGACGACGGCGCGGCCGGGCGCGAGGTCCTCTATCTGGCGCCAGTGTCGGTCGCTCTGGAGCGGAGAGGCCAGGGCATCGGCTCCGCGCTCATCCGGGAGGCGTTGCGGCGCGCCACGGAGGCGGGCCACGGCGCGGTGATCCTCGTGGGCAACCCGGACTACTACTGCCGCTTCGGCTTCGCGCCCTCGTCTCGGTTCGGCATTACGAACACGAACGACATCCCCGAGCAGTACGTGATGGCGCTGGAGCTACGCCCCAACGCGCTGCGGGGGATTCAGGGAACCGTGAGCTTCTGACTTCGCGGGGCAGGCGTCTCATCCGCTGCCCTTGCGGTAACGGGCCGGCTCTTTTGCGGGGTCGCGGCGCGTGGATTTCATGGTCTCGGCGAGGGCGTCCATGTAGCGGCCCTCGCGGAAGGCCATGGCGCGGGTGAAATCCTGCCACATGGCCTTCTCCTGCTGGCGGGTGGCCGGCGGGGCGAAGCCCAGCTTCGCGGCGAGGTCCGGGATGAAGGCGTCGAAGGCGGCCTTCACGGTTTCGCCCCACTGCAGGGCGGAGCCCCGGGCTAGGGCGCTGAACGCGGCGGCCGCAGCAATGAGGGCGATGGGCATCCATGGCGCGCGCCATGCGGAGGCGTGCCAGCCGCCGAAACGCCAGTGACAGAAGGCGATGTACTCGGCGAGCAGGACGAGGCTGGCGAACCAGAGGTTCAGCCAGAGGGCCATCTGGGATTTGGCGTCCTCAACCATATTGCGGAAGTCGGCGGGGACCACAGCCAGCAGGCGGGGCCAGCCCCGGATGGAGCCGAGGCCGTAGACGGCGGCCGGGTAATCCTCGAAGGCGCGGATGGAGTTTCCGAAGGCGGTGGGCAGCACCAGGTCGCGCCGGGTGGGGAAGCGCGTGGCGGCGATTTCCATAGCGCGGCGCATGCGTTCCTGAACGGCGGGCGGCGCGGAACGCCGGCCCTGCGCCGCGTACTCTGTCCCTGACGCATCCAACTCCGCCTGGGCCCGGTCGAACCGCCGCAACTCCAGCGGCAGCAGCCACGAGACCGGATTCCACGGGCCGCCGTAGCCCTCCAGCATACGGATCAGAGGGCGGTTGAGCGCCAGGAGCAGCACGGCGGCCGCGGCGACGCCGATGGTGATCGCCTGCGCGCCGGAAAGCGTGGTCTCTTGCACCAACGCCCGGATGCGCGCCATCAGCCCGAGTAGATCGAGGAGCGTCAGAGTGGCCCCCATCCAGAGCGTTGACGGCAGCAGGTAGGAGATCACGAACGCCCGGTCAAACAGCTTCGGCAACTCTCCGAACAATCGAGGCCCCTCCTCTCATCCCGCTGAACGCTAAGCGCCAAGTTGGGGAAAAGTCTTCAGTCTTCAGTGTTCAGTCGTCTGCCCTCAGCCGTTGGCTAGAGCCGATGAGCCGACAGGGGGTTTTCCCGGCGCGGAGGCTGATGACTGATGACTGAATACTGAATACTGATTACTCCTTCCTAGCTTGCCGCTTAGTGCTCTGTTCGGGTGGTTCTGTGAGTTGGTCGCGTCCGTAGGGAGCATCTTATGTAAGTGAAAGGCTGGCGGGCAGGGCAAGCCCATTCGTTCCAACTAAGTGCCGTTTCCAGCGTGACAAGGCCGCTTGCCTACCATCGATCGCGTCGTCTCAGCAGCCTGGGTCAGAGTTGGTGTTAGGCGTGAGACTCACCCCAAAAGGCTCCTA
>DASXUL010000166.1:0-11291 GCA_036504855.1 Armatimonadota bacterium
CGGGTCCAGACGGACCCGACCCCTCCTCGATTCTACAGACTACCTTACCGCGTGCGAGGCTTCACCTCTCCGCGATCCCGACGTCCGTTGCGGTTGGCGTCCACCCAGGAATCACGATAGTCCGGTATGCCGTCTCGATCGACGTCCGCCCGGCTGTAGCGGCGATCCTGGTTCTTCTGGTCCGCCTTCTGGTTGCGGCGATGCGAGGCCGACTTCACTTCGCCGGAATCCTTCCGACCATCCCGGTTACGATCAACCCAGGAGTCTCTCTTGTCCGGGACCCCGTCTCTATCAACATCGGCGCCGCCGGGGCGGCCGTTGCGGTTTTCGTTGGCCCGGTACTGGCCCGGGGGAACCGGCTGGCTCTTCCATCCGGCCTTGTGGCCCTGGCTCCAACCAGATGGCGCGCTTCGATTATCGTTGCTCCGCGTTTCCTGGCGATCGCGGTTGTTTGTCTTCACTTCTTTCGGCTTGGCGCTGACTGCCGGAACGAGCAGAGTGGCCAATGCGCCCGCTGCCAGTATGCCTCTGTATGTTTTCATCTCGGAATGCCTCCCGCCGGCGCGTCGAGTTCTGTGAACTTACAGAGATTCGGCGTCTGGCTATGACTTCAGGGTGCCCGGCGCCGACCGGGCCCAACCAATAGCGGCGCCAGACGGGTTTGCCGGGCGAGCGCTTATTCGGGCCCCCGCGCGGCGGACGGGAGGCGCCCCACCCGTTGCCCGATGGCTCTTCTCAATCTCCCACGAAGGCGCTTGGCACGCCGCGAACGGAGTCCTTGATGCGGCGGAGATGACCGCGTCCTAGCGCCTTCACCTCGCAGCCAAGCTCGAAGTAGCGCCGGATGCGCGAATCGTCCAGGATCCCGAAGCAATCGATGACCGCGAGAGGGCCGCCCGCCTGACGCACAACCTCGTCGGGATCGAGGTCGAGGTAGGCATTGTGTCGGACGGCGAGGATCAGGGCCTCTACCCCCTTCATGCTCCCCTCGAGGTCCTTCGATACGGTTGTCTCCTTCAGATGCTCCTGGTTTCGGAAGAAGCGCTGCCACGACTGACCCGGCGCCGGATAGGTGTCCTGGCTCTCCAGCTCATACCAGTGGTCAACGTAGGGGTCATGGACGCGGATGTCGGCGCCGATTTCCGTGAGCTTGCGAGCTACAAGCTCGGAGCCCGAGTAGCGGGTGTCACCCACGTCCTCGCGATAGCTGGCGCCGCAAAGCAGGATCGGCGAACCGGCCACGTTGCGGCCCATATTGCGAAGCGCATCGCGCGTCAGCTCGGCCACGTGGAGGGCGCGAGTGTCGTTGATGTTGATGGCGGCCGTTGTAATGGGGAAGATATCGTCTTCGAAGCCCAGGATGTGCTTGTAGGCCCAGCGTCCCAGGCCGCCGTCCTTGGGGAGGCAGTAACCGCCGATTCCGGGTCCGGGGAACATGATGTTGCTGTGCGTGGGGCGCATCTTGATGGCGTTGATGACCTTGGTCAGGTCCACGCCGTTTCGTTCCGAGAACAGGCTCCATTCGTTCAGGAATGCGAGGATCGTGGCGCGGTAGGAGTTCTCCACGATCTTCGTGGTCTCGGACTCAATGGGGCGGTCCATCACCGTCAGCGGGAATTCTTCGGTGTTCAGGATTTCCGTGAGGAACTTCACAACGCGTTCGCGGGCGACGCTGTCGCAACCGGAGCAGACGCGCCAGAAATCCCGAATCGATGAAACGTAATGGCGTCCGGGCATCACGCGCTCAAACGAATGGGCGAGAACGGGCGGGGTCGACACGCCGCGGGCGCTGAAAGCGCGCTTCAAGATGGGGAAGGCGACGAACTCGGTGGTGCCAGGCGCGACGGTTGTCTCGATGAGCACGAGGCACCCCGGCTGGATCTTCTGGCCGATGACCTTCATGGTGGCTTCCAGGGCCGCCATCTCCGCCTCGCCGGTTTTCAGATCACCCAAATCCCGCTTCAGGTAATCGCACTGTACATCCACTACCACCACATCGGCCAGCGCGAGGCAGTCGCTGTTGTACGTGGCGATGAGGGTCTTCTTGTCGTTCACGCAGCGGGCGATCATCGGATCCACCTCGGGGTCCTCGGCCTTTACGGGGGATTCGCCGCGATTGAGCAGGGGGATCTTCCAATAACTGCGGGTGCTGGGGCGCTGGCAGCCGATGACGAACTTGGCGGACTTGCCGGTGGATTTGTCTACGGTGTCGGCGACAATGGCGGCCATCACGGCGCCGACGAAGCCGACGCCCATGACGACGACGATCTCCTTCCCCTCGGCACGCGCGGACTCAGCGAGGCGGGAGACGCGTTCCAGCTCCGCCGGGTAATCGGAGGACTCGGGCAGGGGGAATGATTCGCCCGACGGGCTTAAGGATAGATGACTCAATGCTTCACTCCTCTGGCTATCGTTGAACTAAGTGCTCTGTTCGGGTGGTTCTGTGAGTTGGTCGCGTCCGTTAGGGAGCATCTTCTGTCTGTGAAAGGCTGGCGGGCAGGGCAAGCCAGCCCCTACGCGGTAGGCCCGGCCGTCCACCGATCGGTGGATGGAGACACCGACCTGGTAGGGGCTGGGCTTGCCCTGCCCTCGGAGCCTCAGATTGGCCCTCGCGCCTCGCAGTAACAGATCCTACCGCCTTGTCTGACAGCGTCGAACAAGCGAAGCGCCTGTTCTCAGTGTGTGCCAGAGTGGAACCGAATCGCCAGCCGCCTCGTGGATCCTGTCCTCCGGGAGCCGGTACACTGCGCTGCTGATGACCTAGGCGGGCGGTATGCCCATCGTCATGTGCCGGGAAGCGAGACGGCGTCGCATAATGGAGCCAGAGTTTTCCGCTGCACGAGGAGGCGCTTATGCGAGGTCTGCCTGTCATCGTGGCGATCGCCCTCATACTGGCGCCGGTCTCCCGCGCCGAAGGCGTAATGGCTGGGGATGGAGGCTGGGTCTGGCAGAACCCGGCGCCGCTGAACAACCTCCTATACGCCGTCCATTTCGTTTCGCCGCGCACCGGGTGGGCCATCGGTGAGGCCGGCGCCATCCTCCGCACAGACGACGGAGGCGCTACCTGGAGGAGCCAGGTCAGCGGAACTAACGCTTACCTCCTCTTCGCGCACTTCCTGGACGCCGCCCATGGCTGGGTTATCGGCATCCGCAGTTCACCGGGGAGCACCGTGTACCCGGTCCTCCTGGCCACATCGGATGGCGGAGCAACGTGGCTGCCGCAGGACCCGATGACCTGGGACATCCCGTTCTCCATCCGCTTCACCGACGCCCTGCACGGCTGGCTGGTGGGAGACCATGGCATAGTGCGGCGCACGGCGAATGGCGGGAAGACGTGGGAGGCCGTGGAGACCGGCATCCGCGCCCGCTTGAACGGCGTTACCTTCGCCGATTCCCTGCACGGCTGGATCGTGGGCGGCGACGACCTGGATGGGCCCGCCAGCCCCAACCGCGTGTCGTTACGGACGACCGATGGCGGCGTGACCTGGACGGGGTCGCTTTCTATCCCGGGCGTTCCGCTGATGCAGGCGCAGTTTCTGGATGACGCCCGCGGCTGGGCCACAGACTCCGCCGGCTCCCTGCTGCGCAGCGTCGACGGCGGACAGACGTGGTCTCCACAGACCACTCCGATCGGCTATGTGGGCGCCGTCCAGTTCGTTGATGCACAGCACGGCTGGGCGAATGGTCAGTCTCTCTGGCGCACCAGCGACGGCGGTTCCGCCTGGGAGGATCTGACCTGGGTAACCGATGGATCTGCGCACGATTTTCAGTTCCTCGATGCGCTCCATGGGTTCTCCGTACACGGCGGCCAGCCTTATCGAACCGAGGATGGCGGCCTCACCTGGCAACCGCTCTTCCCGGGCGCTGATCGCCCTTCGTTCCGGGCCGTATCGTTCCCTGACGCTCGAACGGGTTGGGCGCTGGCAGGCGGCGGTGTGGCGTGGCGCACCGCGGATGCCGGTGCACACTGGACGCCCGCCAATCTCAGCATCCCAACCAGCCAGCACGCCGACGACATCGTCTTCACAGATGCGCTGAACGGTTGGGTTGTGGGCGGCAGCGGGATGATCCGCCATACGGTTGATGGAGGCGCCACATGGAAGCCGCAGACGAGCGGCAGCCTGGATGACCTCACCACCGTCTTCGCCCTGGACGCAGACCACGCGTGGGCTCGGGGAAGCGCATCTTTCCTGCGAACCGTCAATGGCGGCCAGAGCTGGGAGCCCCTGCCAACCGGAGGCCGCTTCCATTTTGTGAGCCCGACCATCGGCTTCCGCGTCTCCCGCAATGTCGTACAGAGGAGCGATGACGGCGGCCTCCACTGGGGCGATGTGGCTGTGCTGGATGCCGGGTTCACCCTCGGCCGCATCCATTTCCTGGACGCCGATAACGGGCTGCTGGGAGGGTACTACCGCGCGAGCGCGGACGCCACGCGCCAGTCCGCCGTCCTCCGCACCACGGACGGCGGAAAGACGTGGACTCCACGCGCCATCGGATCGGAACCGTCTGAGGTGGTCACCTCTGTTCGCCTACTCGGGCCGTCGGACGAGTGGGCCATGGCGTCGGGACACGAGTACCATTCCACGGACGCGGGGAAGACGTGGTCGCGCCGTTGGATGGGCTCCTCGTGGTCGCTGTTGGACGTGGATTTCACTGACCCGCTCAATGGGTGGGCGGTTGGCTCCGAGGGCACGATTCTCCACACCCGTACGGGCGGCGCGCTGCCCGGCGATGTGAATGGCGACGGCGTTGTCAACGCGATGGATGCGCGCCTCGCCCTCGCTGCCGCAGGCGGGCTCACGGGTGACCCGGGCGGCGCCGCGCGGGCCGATGTGGACGGTGACGGGCGCGTGACCCTGGCCGATGCAGCGGGGATTTTGCGCCGTCTCAGCCTGCCGCGCGGCGTGGTGGAAGGGGTGGTGGCGGCCAACGATTACCTCGCCTCGCCATGCGGCACGCACGTCGTCCGGGCGCCGAGCGGCAGCGTCACCGCTCTCCTCAGCGCCAGCGTGGACCTGCGGCGCTTCGAGGGTCAGAAAGTCGACCTTTCGGGCGTCTGGCTGCCCGGCTACCCCACCTCCAACCAGGGCGGGCCCCGCATGCTGGATGTGCAATCGTCTCAGGTCGTGCCCTAATGGGGGCGCCGAAATCGCCGCCGGGCGAGATTGGCAGACGACGGCGATCGAGACGCGTCGATCCGCGCTGCCCCGCGGCGCGGCTGGAGGCGAATCCATGAGGGAACGTGCACTCCGCATCAGGGTGTTTGCCGCGCTGGCGCTCGCCACAGGGTTGCCCGTCGCAAGGGCCGCTCAAGAGGCGGCGGGCGCGCCGGCGCCGGAATCGGCTCCGCCCGGGCCGATCGTGTACGAAGGGAAAGTTGGCGCGGTATACGCCCCGGCCGGCCGGGTGCGGCTTCAGGTGTCGCGCGTGCGCTTTCCCGGCGTGCCGGACCTGACGTTGGCCGATCCGAAGCCAGCCTTGCTCCTGATGGGGGCAAATGGCCAGCAGATCGGCGGCATCCACGTTCAGGATCTGAAGCCGGGGCAGGGCCTGTCGGTCTCGGTGACGTATGCGGTGGACGACCCAAATGCGGCCGGGCGTCCGACTTCCGTTCGGCGGATTGGCGTTACGCAGCCGCCCTCCGACATACCGCCGGCGCCGGCGAACGGCTCACCGAAACCGGCGGACGCCTGGCCCTCGATCGTGTTCCCGGTCCTCGGGCGCGTGTCGTGGTCAGACACTTTCGGCGCGCCGAGGGACGGGGGCAGCCGCCGTCCCCAGGGGCAGGATCTAATGGCGCCGAAGATGCGGCCGGTTCTGGCGGCCTTCGACGGAGAGGTCTGGGTGTCGAAATCACCCGGCTCGAACTCCGTAGGGCTGAGCGGCCACGATGGCTGGTCGGCAACATATCTGCATCTGAAAAACGATCACCCGGGCACGGACGACGGCCAGGGCTCCGCGGACTACGCGATCGCGCCTGGGCTCTCCAACGGAGATTGGGTTGCGGCCGGGCAGATGCTGGGATGGGTGGGGGACAGCGGCAACGCGGAGAACACGGCGCCGCATCTCCATTTCGAGCTGCACAACTCCAGCGGAGCCATCAACGCGGCACAGACGCTCCGACACGCCCGCCGCCTGCCCGCCCCGCTGCTGCCCCGCGTGCTGCCCGATGCGCGCCCCGGCAGGGGCGAGGTCCGCCTCGACGGGTTCATTCGGGTCGTGGATCCGGGCCGCCGCGCGCTTCAACTCGACCTGAGGAGCGTTACAGATAGCCGCGGACGGACGAGAGTCGTCACGTTTCCCGAGCGACGGTGGGTGCGCGCATCGACGAGCGTAAGCCCCGCTCTGCTGGGCGAGGAGGGCATTCCCGTGGAGATATCCGCCCTCGCCGCTGGAATGGCGGTCACGGCGATCGGCGCATCGTCCGGCGCTGGAACGGTTTCGGCCAGGCTCCTCCGTGTGGACATTCAGTCGTTTCGCGCTGACCCCCCGCTGGCTCAGGCGATCATGGACTATGCCGTTCAACTTGCGGGGCCCGCCGATGCGAATGCCCCGGCCTCAGCCAACCAACCGGGACGATGAAGCGTTGAGCGCCGGAGCGAAGCCGCACGCGGGGCGCCCGCCATGGACGCCCGCGTGCCGGCCGGTTCTGCAATGCGGTCTACTGGGTTGGGGGCTTGGGCGGCGTCGGAGTGGCGAGCGCGGGTTCCCGCACGGCGGCCGCCGCCGGCGCGCACGAGCCCGAAGATCGTTTCGTTACTTGCGGCACAGCGATGATCACGGTCGTGTAGACGTCCTTCACCGGGTTCGGCTTCTTGCCGGGCAGCGTGACCCACTGGCCCTGGAAGGAATATCCGATATTCACGTCCGCGGTGGTCGTCGTTTTGGCCTGTGTCAGCGTGTAGGTGTTGCTGGAGCCAGACCGCTGCGGGAAGTCGACTCGCAGGGTCCCGGTGCGGGAGCCAACAGCGGCACGCGACAGGTAGCCGCCGAACAGGTCCGGAGAGAAGCCAAACCGCTCGGTGGTTTGGGTGGCGTACTCCACGCTCCGAGACAACGGACCGTCGCAGGATGGTCCCATCTCCACGTCCTGCGCGATCACGGTAGAATCGCTCTTGGTGGTTGTGGCGGCGCGACGAAGCTCCGGCATAGCGGTGAGCGACGGGCGGAGGCCATACCACTCGGTGAGCACGGTTGGGGCCGGGGCCGGAGCCGCCAAGGCGGCGGGGGGCGGCAGCGCGGGTGTGGCGGCGGCGGGATGCGCGATTACGGCCGGCTTCGGGCCCTGCTTCGTTTTCGCCTTCGGCGTCGCATAGGCCGGCCGAGCCGGCTTGGCCGCAGCCGGCGCTGCCGGAGTGGTTGGAGGAGGCTGCAGGTAGCCCATGATCACGGCGCGCAGCGTTGGCCCCTCGGTAGCGCGCACTTTGCCGAGAACGGTCAGCGTGCCCACGGGGCGGGCGGATTCCGCGTGCGCCACCTTGTCTCCGTTCGCCGAGTACACGTCTACCCCGGTCATGCCCTTCGTGGAGTCGGTAACGCGGATGGCCAGCGCGTATGTCTCGCCCATCGGCGCCAGATAGCGCGCCGCGTCTGGCGTGAGGCCGGTCTCGGATCGATCCTCGATGGCCCGTATCGTCATTTGCGCCGGCTTGTTGGTCTTCAGGTCCAGGAACCGTCCCGCGAACGTCACCTCCACGCGTTGCTCGCGGACGCGCTTGCCGGTGAGACGAAGCACCTCCCCCGGGCGGCTGGGGTTGACGTCGCCCAGCAGGCGCGTGAGGTCGATCTGGCGCGTGTTGTTCGGGCCTGCCAGGATCTCCACGGTGAGGTATCCGGGCGCTTCCTTGCTCCAGAACACCAGCGTGCGGGTGGAAGCGGAATCGGGGAGGTCATCAAGCAAGCGCCACTTCTGATCGCCGGCGTACTTGAGGTAGAAGCGGGCGATGCGGTCCACGCTCACGGAGAGGGGCGTGCGGTAGGTGTTGATGGCGAGGTCGGTGAGGGCCGGCCCCGTCATTTTCTGGCCGGGCTCGGGCTTGAGGATGCTGGCCAGCGGCAGGCCGATGTGCCCGACGTTCGTGGCGCCGGGGAATGGCGGAAGGCCCAGCGAATCCAGTTTCAAGCGCCGGTACTGCGCCCATCCGGGCGCGGCGAGGACGATGCAGAGACAGACGGCCAGTATCTTGCGCATTGGGGCGGCCTTTATACGGTGGAGTATTGCCCCGCGGAGGCGGGGTCATGACTTAGTGTTCCCACCGTACCGTCATTTTGGCAACGCGGGAACCGCCTGCCCGAACGCGGATCTGGGAGCGGCGCCCCGCCCGATCCGGCCGGACCTCCTCCCCCGTCTGCATCCAGCGCAGCGGAGAGCTTGCCCTGGCCCGCGGAGGCCGGAAGCGCTTTAACCGCCCGGGCCGGGGCCGGGACGGATGCCCGGCGTGCGACGTTTCCTATTTTGCTCGCATGCGGAAGATGGCCTGGTCTCCCAGTCCTTCCGCGTTCAGGCGGTCCGCCTGCCGCCGCCATTCGGCCATCTGTTTCGGCGTAAACAGCCCGGCAGCGGGATGGTAGAGCCGCTGGCCCGGCTTGGCGAGCGGCAGGCCATGCCGGTACTGCTCGCTTCCCCAGAACTGGAAGTCGTTGCCGTTGTACTCTACGGCCTCCATGGTCAGCCCGGCAGCGCGCGCCAGCGCCGCGATGGCCCGCTCTGAGGGCAGAGTCAGGTGGCGCGGCGCATCCAACTGCACCCAGTGCACCCCGTAGCGTTCCCAAGCCGCGTTCGGGAACACGGGCGCGGAGATGACCAACCAGCCGCCCGGCGCCACCAGGCGCGAAACCGAAGCAAACGTGGCGCGAGGGTCCGGCACATGCTCGAAGGAGTGGTGGAGGTAGACCAGGTCCCACTGACCCTCCAGTTCCTCAACTCCAACCTTCCGGATGTGCACGCCATTGGGATACGCAATGTCCTCCGGTATGAAGGGATCGGTACCCGTTACGCGGGTGAACCCGATGTCGCCCAGGGCCGACGTATGTTGCCCCGCGCCGCAGCCGACGTCCAGGATGCGCCAGTTGCGGTCGATGCCCGGGGTGCGCAGACCGCGCATGTAGATGTTGGGCGCCCGCGCGTCCATTCGCCGGCCAACCACGCCGGCGCCGAACACCTCATAGGCGTTGCGGCAGCGCTTCAGCCAGCCGAGCGGCCATCGATCGTTGGGAGGAGGCTGGAAGCTGTAGTAGCCGCCGGCGTAGTAGCGGCCCAGATCCTCGGGGATCTCCGTAATCTGCGCGGATCCGCAAGCGCCGCACACGGAGTAATCGAACGATCCACCGAACCCGACCAGACGCTCTTGGGCGGTAAAATGTTCCGAGACTGAGTTGTCTCCGCAGAGGCGGCATGACATGGATGGCTCCTGATGCTGCGGCGGGGGCGCGGCGTTGCTACAAATCGCCGTCCCGTGTAGGCATTATAATGGCGTAAGGCGCCGCGCAAGAAAGCGCGGCTAACGAGGAGGCGTGCATTGCAACGGCGAACCTGGTTGGCTCTTGGCCTGCTGCTCTCGGCGTCGGCGTCGCTGCCGGCCCACGCGGATGCGAAGAAGGATGTCGAAGCGCTGATGGCCCGCTATCAGCAGGCCTTTCGGAAGAAGGACATCGCCGCCATGCGCGCGATGACCATGCCGGACTTTACGATGAAGCCGCTGACAGGCCGGGCGTCCACGCGGCAGGAGGTGCTTTCAGGGCTCCTCGCCCAGATGAACGCCGTCCAATCGATCGCCTCGTGGACCCTCACCATCGAGCGCTTCAGCGTGAAGGGCTCCACAGCCACGGCCATCGTCCGCGAGCGAATGTCCGCCGTCTTCCGAGATGGATACGGCAACCGCCAGACGAACGTTACCGCCTCTCGACTTCGTGACACGTTCCGCCGCACTCCCGATGGCTGGAAGTACCAGAAGGCGGAGGAGCTCGCCGCCGACCGTAAGCAAGACGGCATTGGGTATGTTGGCGTGGACAAACTGACCCCCGCTACGCCCGGCGACAAGGCCGCCCGCCGCGCCATCGAGGCCCGCTACGCGGAGTACCGGAACTACATGCGCCGGGGCGAGCTTGGCGCCCTGTTGGCGCTTTACACCAGCGATTTCAGCATGGACTACCCCAATGGGCGGACCTACAACCGCAGCCAGTTGGAGTCCAGCATGCGCCAGACGATGGCCGGCACGAAGTCGTATCCATCGTGGACCATGAAGATCGGCCGGTTCAGCAGCGAGTCTGGAGAGGCGCGCGTTCTGATCATCGAAGACATGCAGAGCATCGTGGTGGACGCCGGCGGCCACCGCCACAACCAGCGCGTGGTGGACTACTACGTGGATACCTGGGTGAAGACTCCCAAGGGCTGGAAGCTGCAAAACACCCGCGTTGTCCGCGCCAACGTCACCGTTGACGGCAAAGCCGTGGACGTGTTCAAGGGGCGGGGGTAAGCGACCCAACGAGATGCCTTGCCCCGCGCGCGAGCCGTTTCAGTCGGTGAGCTTTCGCCAGGCAGGCTTCCCCGGTTGTCTACCCGTACGCGGCAATCTCCAGCAGTACGCCGTCGGGGTCGTGGAAGTAACACAGGCGCTTGCGGCCCATGCTGCCGACCGCGAAGGGGACGGCGATGGGCGGGCTGATGAGCTCTACGCCGGCGGATTTCAGGCGGGCCAGGAGGGCGTCGGCGTCGTCCACCGTGAAGGCCAGGTGGCGCAGGCCGCGCGTGTTCGGGAGGGCGTTGGCGGGGATGGCGGCGCCCTCCGGCGTTTCGTATTGCAGCAACTCGATGCGCGCGCCGCCCTCCGGCGGCTCCACGAACACGCATTGCGCCCGCACCGGCGAAAGGCCGGTGGCCGTTTCGATCCACTCCCCTTCCAGCGTGGCGCCGAAACCCCGCTTCAGGCCGAGGATGTTCGTGTAGAAGTCCGCGGACCGCTCGATGTCCGCAACGACGATGTTCAGGTGGTCGATTCTCATGACAGCGTGTCTCAGAAAGAAGACTTCAGTCGTCAGTATTCGGTCATCAGCCTCCGCGTTGGGAGAACCCCCTTGTTCGCTCATCGCCTCTTGCCAATGGGTGAGGGCGGAAGACCGAATACTGACGACTGACAACTCCTGCCTAACTGAGTCGTTAGTTAGAGAGGATGTGTTACTTTATCTGCGGATAGAGTCTTTTGAGCTTGACGCGTGCGTCTTTGGTTGTGAACTGCCAGTTGATAGTGGCCTGATGGTTGTTGCGTTCCTGCTGCCAGAGAGCGGCCTGCTCC
>DASXUL010000167.1:0-6441 GCA_036504855.1 Armatimonadota bacterium
GGACACGGCTTGCCGTGTCCGCCCCCCATCTGCTCGGAGCCAGAGGCATCTCTTGGGGTCGGCGAACTCCCCGTTTCACCGTATCAGAGCGCTTACGTTCATCCACACCGTCATCGGCCCGGCCTCGCGGTTGGCCCAGGCGTAGTAGGGGATCGCCGTGACGCGCGCCGCCCCGTACACGGGCTCCACCGGCGCCGGGCGGTACAGAGAGCCGGCCCAGGCCGACGCGTCCGCCACGGCGGCATCCGCCGTGAGGGCCACCACTCCGCCCAGCAGTTCTGGGCGGAACTCGGCGCTCCACTCCGCGTCCGGCGCAACGGCAACATCCCACACGTCCACGCCGGGGTTGTCGGCCGCCTCCAAGCAGTACGCCAGCGGGCCGCGCGTAATCGCCAGCTTGCCGAATTCCGCCTCCACGTGCGGATGCGCCTGCCAGGCACGCACGTCCATGGGCAGGAAGAGCGCCACCTTGTCGCCGTCCTTCCAGGTCCGGCAAACGGCGGCGTAGGCGCCGGGCGTCATCGGCGCGTCCGCCGGCTCGCCGTTCACCGCGAGGCCGGCGCCCTCGCACCAGTCCGGGATTCGCAGGTTCAGCGTGAAATCGCGTTCAGCTCCCGGGTTCACGGCAATCTCCACGGCGCCGTCCCACGGGTAGCGGGTACGCACATCCAGATGCACGCCGTCCACATCCGCCTCGCCCTGCACGTAGAGGTTCACGTACACAGCGTCCTGGCCGGCGGCGAACGCATATCCCGGAAGCTCCGCCAGCAGGCGCGCCACGTTGGGCGGGCAGCACGCGCACCCAAACCACGGCTCGCGGCGGTGGCCGCCCCGGTCCGAGAGCGGGTTCTGGTAGAAGTAGGCGTCGCCGGCGAGCGAGAGCCCCGAGAGGATGCCGTTGTAGAGCGCGCGCTCCATCACGTCCACGTAGCGGCTTTCGGCGGTGAGCAGGTTCATGCGGTGCGCCCACATCAACAGGCCGATTCCCGCGCACGTCTCGGCGTAGGCCCGGCTGGGAAGCTCATAGGCCGCCCCAAACGCCTCGCCGTCCCACCGGGCGCCCGCGCCGCCGGTGATGTACATCTTCGTACCCGTGAAGTCCGCCCACAGTCGATCCAGCGTTTCGCGGATGGCCGGAACGTTGCGCTCCAGGGCCACGTCGGCGGCGCCGCAGTTGTAGTAGAGCATACGCACGGCGTGCCCAACGTTTTCGGAAAGCTCAACGTAGGGCGCGTGGTCCTGCAAATATGCCCCGCCGCCCAACACGGGGGGCTTACGGCCGCGCGCATCGATGAACAGCTGCGCCTGGTCCAGATAACGGGTGTCACGGGTCTCGCGGTACAGCTCAACGAAGGCCATCTCGGCCTCCTCGTGTCCGCACGCCCCAACGCGCTTGCCGGGCCCGAACGTTTCGACAATCTGGTCCGCCAGCCGAACCGCCACGTTCAGCAACGCGTCCCCGCCGGTGGCGCGCTTGTGGGCAACGGCAGCCTGGATGAAATGCCCCGCGCAGTACAACTCATGCATGTCGCGCAGGTTCGAGTACCGCTCGCCCGCCTTATCGAAGGTGAAATAGGTATTGAGGTAACCGTCCGGCGCCTGAGCGGCGGCGATCTCCTCGGCCACCGTGGCGACCATCTTCGCCACGGCCGGGTCCGGGTGCGTGCCCAAGGACCATGCGGCGGCTTCCAGCCATTTGTACACGTCGGAGTCGTTGAAGTAGATCCCCTCGAACTCCGTGCCGGGCCGCTTCCCGGCCGCGCGGCGGAAGTTGTTGATGCGGCCGGTGGACTCGCAGTGCTCGTATTGCCCGAAGAGTGTCGTCTCCCGGTTCGCGCGCATGCGCGGCTCCCAGAAGGCATCCGCTATCCGCACATCGGCCGGCGACGCCGCCCGCAACCTGGCATTGATGCTGGCGGACGTATCCACCACGGGGGAACTCATCAGCAAACTCCTCTCAGATTCAGACCCGGGAACTCACCACAGAGGCACAGAGGCACAGAGGATGACGCTGGGCCCTAAGAACGTCTGCTCCTCCGCCCTCTCTGTGCCTCTGTGCCTCTGTGGTCATCCGGTCTTCGCGCCCTTTGTGCCTTTGTGGTTAACCAACCCCAGCCAGCCCAAGGAACTCCGCTTCGGTGATCACGGTCACCCCCAGCGCGTTGGCCTTTTCCAGCTTGCTGCCGGCGTTTTCGCCGGCAACAACGTAACTTGTCTTCTTGCTCACGCTGCCGCTGGCGGTCCCGCCCAGGCGGCGGGCGATGGCCTCGGCCTCGGGGCGCGTCATCGTTTCCAGGGCGCCCGTGAAGACGAAGGTCTTCCCCTCGAAGCGGCCGTCGCCATCCTGGCGTTCCGGGGCCGCAATCTTCAGGTTCTGCTCGGAGATCTTCCGCAACACGACCTGCGTCTCGTCCTGCCGGAAGAAGCGCTCGATGCTCTCGGCGACCACCGGGCCGATGCCGTGCACCAGTTTCAGCTCGTCCGCCGTCATCGCGGCCAGGCGTTCCAGCGAGCCGGATTGCTGGGCCAGAGTGCGCGCCGCCGTGGCGCCCACCTGCGGGATGCCGAGCCCCGTGATGAGGCGCTCCAGGGGACGCACGCGCGCGGCGTTGATGGAGTCCACAACGTTCTGGGCGGACTTGTCCGCCATGCGCTCGATCTCCATCAGGTCGTCCTTCGTGAGGGCGAACACGTCCAGCGGGTCCGCCAGCTTGCCGGCGTCCACGAGGCGGGCGATGAGCTTGTCGCCCAGGCGGTCGATATCCATGGCGCCGCGGCTGGCGAAGTGCTCGATGCGGCGTTTCAATTGTGCGGGGCACGCAATGCCGAGGCACCGCGTCACCGCCTCGCCCTCCGCCCGTTGCGTTTCGCTGCCGCACACCGGGCACCGATCCGGCATGCTCCATTCCGGACGCGAGGCGTGCTCCGCGTCGACGATGACGGAAACGACCTCCGGGATCACTTCCCCCGCCCGCTGGATGACCACCGTGTCGCCGATGCGCACGTCCTTGCGACGCACCTCGTCCTCGTTGTGCAGGGTCGCCTTGCTCACCGTCACGCCGCCCACCGCCACCGGCTGGAGCATGGCCACCGGGGTGAGCGCGCCGGTGCGGCCGACGTTGGTGATGATGTCCAGCACCTGTGTGGAGACCTGCTGCGCCGGGAACTTGTAGGCGATGGCCCAACGCGGGTCATGCGACGTGGCGCCGAGGCTGCGCTGAGCGCGCAAGTTGTCCACCTTCACCACCACGCCGTCCATGTCGTAGGGCAGAGTGTCCTTGCGCTCCTCCCACTGACGAACGTAGGCGATGACCTCCTCAATGCCGGACAGCGCCGCCACATCCGGGTTCACGCGGAATCCCCACCGGCCAAGCCCGGCCAGGAGCTCCGCCTGCGTAGAGAACGGAACGCCGCCCGTCGCCGCGCCGATGGCGTAGCAGTAGCAGTTCAGGCGCCGGCCGGCTGTGATGGAGGAATCGAGCTGGCGAACGGAACCGGCGGCGGCGTTGCGGGGGTTGGCGAACGTCGGCTCCCCCGCCTCCTCGCGCGCCTCGTTCACCGCCGAGAACTCTTCGTGCGACATGAACACCTCCCCGCGCACCTCAATGAGGGAAGGGTACGGCAGCGCATCGCCGCGCAACCGCAGGGGGATCTCGCGCACCGTCTTGAGGTTGGGTGTCACGTCCTCGCCCTGGTAGCCATCGCCGCGCGTGGACCCGACCGTGAGCACGCCTTCCACATATGTCAGCGATACGGCCAGGCCATCCATCTTCAGCTCGGCCACGTACGGGATCTGATCGCCCTCGGGCGCATCCAGTCCGCGACGAACGCGGGCATCAAAATCGCGCAGGTCGTCCTCGCTGAACGCGTTGGAGAGGCTGAGCATGCGCTCTCGATGCACGTGCGGTGTGAACTGGCCCAGCGGAGCGGCGCCCACGCGCTGAGTGGGCGAATCGGGAGTCAGCAGCGAGGGGTCGGCTTCCTCCAGGGCGCGCAGCTCGGCGAGGGCGCGGTCATATTCCGCATCGGAGATAGTTGGCTGATCGAGGACGTGGTAACGGTAGCTCGCGTCGGTCAGCAGGCGCCGCAATTCGGCGGCTCGGGAAACAGGATCGATTGACATGGCGATGTCCGGTAACGAGATCGGCCGGGTTCAGGCGGCCGGTTGGCGGGCGAATCGCGCGGCGGCGCGGCCGGCGAGGGCGCCGGTGGTCCAGGCCCACTGGAAATTGTAGCCTCCCAGGCAGCCATCCACATCCAGGATTTCGCCGGCCAGGAAGAACCCAGGCGCCAGCCGCGACATCATGGTTTCCGCATCCACCTCGTCCAGGCAAACGCCGCCGGCGGTGGCTTCGGCCTTCGGGTAGCCGGCCACGCCGGACACCGGCAGGCGCTGGTCCAAGAGGCTGGTGAAGAGGGTCTTCCGCTCGGAGCCGGAAAGCCGCCCCAGAGGGGCGTGCCCCGGCGCTCCGGCCACCTCCGTTATCATCTGGGCCACGCGGCGCGGAACGAGGCTGGCCAGCGCCGCCGAAAGGCCCTGCCGTCCGCGCGTCTCCAGCAGCCAATCCTGGAACTTCGCTTCGTCACCATCTTCCACCTCCGGCACAAACCGAACGTAAACTCCGGCGCCCGGCTCCGCGAGCGCCACGTGGCGGCTCAGGTTCAGCGCCGCCGGCCCGCTGTACCCGCCGTGGGTGAAGAGGAATGAGCCCGTGTAGCGCGCTAAGGAGATGCTCCCCCGGCGCAGTTCCAGGCGAACCGGCAACGTTACGCCGCTGAGATCGGCATGAACGGCCGGATCGGCGAGGAGGGGAGAGAGGGCGGGCGCCGTGCGGTTCACGCGGTGGCCAAGTTGCGATGCGAAGGCATAGCCGGCGCCCGTGCTGCCGGACTTCGGCAGCGCCAGCCCGCCCGTGCAGAGGATCACGGCTTCGGCCTCATACACGTCGTGCGGCGTCGTCACGCGCCACCCATCGGCGCCGCGCTCCAGGCTGGTGACCGGTGACTCCTTCAGCAGCTCGGCGCCCGAACCGTCCACTGCGGCAATCAAAGCGTTCAACACCGTGCGCGCGGAGTCGGATACCGGGAACAGCTTGCCCATCTCAGGCTCAACCTTCAGGGGAACGCCGAGATCATTGAAGAACCAGAGCGAATCATCCAGGTCAAACCCGGCCAGGGCGGTCTCCACGAACGGGGGAGAGGCGCTGTTGAACCACACCGCCCGCATGTCTTCGTTTGTAACGTTGCAGCGACCGCCGCCGGAGACGAGGATCTTGGCGCCCAGGTGCGACATCGACTCGAGAATGGTGACTTCGGCGCCCTCGCGCGCGGCCTGGATGCCGGCCATCAAGCCGGCCGCGCCGGCGCCGATAACAACAACGCGGCCGGAACCGCGCCCGGATGAATGTACGGTGCTTCCCATGTTCTTCTGGTCTCCAAGCGGTGCTGACAAAAAGGCCCGGCGTCTCCTGGGGAGCCACCGGGCCATATGGTGCAGATGAGAGGATTTGAACCTCCACGCCCTTTCGGGCACATGCTCCTGAGGCATGCGCGTCTGCCGTTCCGCCACATCTGCAAGCGGCGCCCCGCGAGGGGGGCAACACAACCAGTATAACACGCCGCGCGCGCCGTGTAAAGCGCGCGGCGAGCCGATCTGCTTGTCCGCCGGGCCGTTTCGAGCCCGGCGGACGGAAACCTAGAATCGCAGGCCGGCCGTAACGGCGAAGCCCGACGCTCTGAGGCCAGCTACCTTGCCGAATGCCGGCAGATGGTAGTCGCCCTGAACGTACAGGCCCTGGCCGATCTCAAGGCCAACGAGGGCCTTCGCGCCCGGGCCGGTTTTGGTATCGGACCCTGTGTCGGTCTTCACGTGTACGCGGTAGACGCCAACGCCAACCCCGAAATAGGGACGCACGCCGCCCTGAACGGGGGCCGCCACGGGCGACGAGAACCGCTGCACCAGGGTGATCGCCGAAACGCTGCTGCTGCCGCGGGTCAGGTAGTCCAACGAAACGGTTTGCCCCCCGATGATGGGCAGGGCAGAGATGTTAACGCGGGCATCCACGCCCGCGGCAAACCAGGTCTTCGACATGCCCACGGGTCGATCCTTCGGCATGTATCCGCCGGCCCGGATCCCGAGGCTGACGGGCTTGGTGATCCCGCCCAGTTGCGCATTCGCCGCGCTGCATGCCAGAAGCATGCCCAGCGCCAAGGCCATTCGATATCGCATTGTGGCCCTCCTTCTTCGGTAGTGTACTTCGCTTCGGGGGGCCACATCCAATCGGCGGCGGCGCCGATTGGGCCCTAGAACGCGAAACAGCCCCAGCTCGTAGAATGAGCTGGGGCTGTTTCGAGAAGTAATCTGGCGAGGACCGTATCTCCCGGGCAGTTTCCCGCCGAGTACCGTAGGCCCTGGCGCGTTTCACGGTCGTGTTCGAGATG
>DASXUL010000168.1:0-12905 GCA_036504855.1 Armatimonadota bacterium
CCCCCCCCCCCCCCACGCTTCTTCTTTAACTGACGAAAGCTTGACGAATGGTAGGGCGTACGGGATTCGAACCCGTGATCTTCACTGTGAAAGAGTGACGAGTTAACCGCTACTCCAACGCCCCACGTTATGCTGATGCTGGCGCCCTCGGAGGGACTCGAACCCCCGCTCCCGGCTCCGGAGGCCAGTGCTCTATCCACTGAGCTACGAGGGCCAACGCCTTACACAGTATACCACGCGGCCTCGCTCAGGGCAAGGCCGCCGGCGCGCCACGTTTTATCACTCTGCCCCTTGTGGGTATTCCCCGGGTGTAAACTCGATCCGATCTGCAAGGAGGATACCGGAGATGGCCAAACACACAGCCACAGTGACCGTCAACGCCCCACTGGACCAGGCGTACAAGTTCTGGAGCCATTTCAACGATTACCCGAAGTTCATGTCATTCGTGAAGGAAGTGACATACATCGACGATCAGCGAAGCCACTGGGTGGTCGATGTGGTCGGCCGACACGAGTGGGACGCGGTGAACGAGGGGTGGAGGCCCAACGAAACCATCGGTTGGCGCTCCACAGCCGGGGCGGAAACCGCGGGCAAGGTGACGTTCCGCGATGTGGGCGGCGCCACGGAAGTGACTGTTCTGCTAGACTACGATCCGCCCGCCGGCCTGCTGGGCGATCTTGGAGAGGCCATGGGCGGCGGAGCCCGGGTTCAGAAGTCTCTGGAGGATGACCTGGAGAACTTCGCGCGGATGGTCGAAGATGCGGGGCCGGGCGCGCTCGATCCCGCCAGCAGCGCGTACCTGTTTCACCCGAATTCTGCCGCCGGCAAGGGAGAGACCACCGAGGCGCAGGATGAGTCCATGGGCTCTACGTCGTTCGACAGCCAGTCCGGATTCCAGACAACGCTGGCGGGAGCCGATCCCAGCGCCAGGTACGGCGCGGGGCGGGCCGATGCCTCCGCGCCGGCCGGCCATGGAGGCGCGGAGGAACTGGACGACGAATTCGACGAGACGCGGCAGACCAGCTCCAGCGGGCGGTGATCACTAACGGACCGGCAAGCTATGAGCCCGCACGCCTGGATCCAGGCGTGCGGGCTCTCTCATTGTCAGGCGCGCCAACTCAGGCCGCCAGGTCGTAGGCAGTTTCGCCGTGCTGGCTCAGGTCAAGGCCAAGCGTCTCCTCGTCGCGGTGGACGCGGAGGCCGAGGAGGGCATCCACGAGTTTCAGCAACACGATAGAGACTACAACGGAGTAGGCGATGGTGGCGCCAACGCCGATCGCCTGGACCAGGAGCTGGTGGGCGTTGCCTTCGAGCAGGCCGGTCTTGCCCGCCTGGATGGCAGCTGACGCGAACACGCCGGTCAGCAGAGCGCCAACCGTGCCGCCGACGCCATGCACGCCGAAAGTGTCCAGGGAATCGTCGTATCCGAGTCGGGACTTCAGGGCCACGGCGAGGAAGCAGACCACTCCAACGATGAGGCCGATAGCAGCGGCGGCCATCGGGCCGACGAAGCCCGCGGCGGGCGTGATGCCAACGAGGCCCGCCACGGCGCCGGACGCCGCCCCCAGCGCCGTGCACTGCCTGCGCTGAATGCCTTCTGCCGCCATCCACCCGAGGGCTCCCGCGGCCGCGGCGAGGTGGGTGGCTACAGTGGCGCTCACTGCAAGGCCGTTTGCCGCCAGCGCGCTCCCGCCGTTGAACCCGAACCAGCCGAACCAGAGAAGGCCGGTTCCCAGCAGCGTAAGAGTGAGGTTGTGAGGGCGCATCTCTTCGAACCCATAGCCATGGCGGCGGCCCATCATCACGGCCGCGACCAGTGCGGTGACTCCGGAGCTGATGTGCACCACGGTCCCGCCGGCGAAATCCAGCGCGCCCATCTTGTTCAGCCATCCGCCGGCGCCCCACACCCAGTGCGCCACGGGATCGTAGACAAAGGTGGCCCAGAGGACCATGAAGAGGAGGTAGGCGGTGAAGCGTTTGCGTTCGGCGAAGGCGCCGGTGATCAGCGCCGGAGTGATAACGGCGAACATCATCTGGAACAGCATGAAGGCCGCATGCGGGATCGTTGGCGCGTAGGGGCTGGGGGCTGAACCAACTCCGCGCAGGAAGGCGAAGCTAAAATCGCCGATGAGGCCGCCGCGATCGGCGCCGAACGCCAGGCTATAGCCGAACAGCGCCCACTGGAGCGATATGACGGCGAGCGCGGCGAAGGATTGCATGATGGTGCCCAGCGCGTTCTTGCTGCGCACCATGCCGGCGTAGAAGAACGCCAGGCCCGGCGTCATCAGCATCACCAGGCCAGCGCAAGCCAGAACGTAAGCGGTGTCGCCCGCGTTGATTCCTTGAGGCATTGTTCACACTCTCCCCGCGTAGTGGCGGCCCGCGCCGCAAGATGCCTTCAGTCTATAGCCGGCCGGTTTCCGCGCCATTTCGGACTTGTTGCTTTCCTGTTAAGCCTTTGTTTCCATTTGGTTAAGCGGCGCCCTGTGGGCCGGCTGGCGGGCGATCGGCTATCTATATCGGTGAGCGTCTGCCCTCGCGCGGCTGCCTCGTTTGACGAGAGTGCCGCGACTCCCTGAATGGGTACACAAGAACCATGCTGACGCGGGTCATCCTTCTCAGAATGGCGGACAGCCCCACGATGCGCCGCGCCGTGGAAACGCGAGGGTGGCGGTTCGCGTCTCGCTTCGTGGCGGGGCGCACTCTGGACGAAGCCATCGGGGCTGTTCGCGCCCTCAACGCCGCCGGAATTGGGGCCACGCTCTCTCACCTGGGCGAGCACATCTCTGACGAGGAGCGGGCGCGCGAAGAAGCGGCGAGTTTCGTGAGTTCGCTGGCGCGTCTGCACGAGGAGCGGCTTCGATGCGGGCTGTCAATCAAGCCGTCGCAACTGGGCATGGAGATCGAGCCGCGGATGGCGCAGGCCGGCATCCTCGGCATCACTGAGGCCGCCGCGAGAACGGGGCAGTTCGTGCGGGTCGATATGGAGGATTCCACCGTCACCGACGCCACTCTGGCGCTGGTGCGGGCGGTTCACGCGGCGTACCCAAACATCGGGGTGGTGATCCAGTCCTATCTCCGCCGGAGCGCCGGGGATGTGGAGGCGCTGAACGCGGATGGCATTTCCGTTCGGCTCTGCAAGGGCGCCTACAACGAGCCGCCGAGTGTTGCATTTCCCACAAAGGGCGAGGTCGATGACAGCTATCGGGCGCTGATGCGCGCTCTGCTGTTCGATGGGATCCATCCCGCTGTGGCGACTCACGATGAGGCCATGGTCCAGGAGGCGCGACGCATCGTCGCCAACGACCTGCCCGCCGCGGGAGCCCCGGTTCGGCCGAATGTTCACCTTACCCAATGGGAGTTCCAGATGCTGTACGGCATCCGGCGTGACCTCCAGCGCGATCTCGTGGCCGATGGCTACCGAGTGAGGGTGTACGTGCCCTACGGCGCCGAATGGTATCCGTATTTCATGCGCCGGCTCGCGGAGAGGCCCGCCAATGTGGGCTTTCTGCTGCGGCAACTCCTGAAGCGATAGGCGCTCTAAAGCGTGACGACGTATTTGATCGCAATCTGGCTGTGGATGCCGGCCGTGGCGGGGTTGGGATCGCCGGCGAGGACGAACACGTCGGCGCCTTTGCGGAGTTCCTGGCGATAGGCGAGGTAGGCGTTGGTGAGATCCGTGTGATCGGCATCCCATTCGGAGGTCTCTGCGTCGCGCGAGCGGGAGCGGTCTTTTCCGCCGATGAGGCGGAGGGCGAGGCTCCGCTCGCTGGTGATCTCGTAGAGGGCGCTGAGCAGCACGCGTTGGGTAATCACGTCGTCCAGGGCGCCGCGCAAACGCAAGTAGCTGGCGTCCACGCCGCCGGACAGCTTATCCGTCAGCTTCACTCCTTGATGGATGTTCACGAAGGTGTACGGCCCGCCGGCCTGCCGGCCGAGGCGCGCGCCGATATCGCCCTGACGATAGGTGTCCGAGCGGCGCCAGCCAAACGAGAGGTTGGCGATCCTGTCGTGGAAGGTCAAAGCGGTGGCGGCATCGGCCGCGGTGGATGCATTCCGCCGCGTGGCCATGTCGAGCCCGATGTTCGCGTGGGCGTCTCCCATCAGGTCTGCGTCCACGCCCACGGAGCCGCCATTGTGCCAGAGGCCGCCGTTCCAATAGGCGGTGCGCCCAGCGCTGAGCCAGTAGTACGCGCGGCGCACGGGACCGCGTCGATACCGCAGGCCGATACCGGAATCGCCGCCGATGTCGCGGTAGCCCCGCTCCGGGAGGAACGCGAGGTTAGCCGTGTAGTACGGCGACACCTCGTTGTAGCGGGCGTGATACTCCAGGACCCCATCGCCGCCATAGCGGTTGAGTTGGGCGCTGAACGCGTGTCCGCGCCCGCCGTTCTCCACGCTGGAACCGGTGGCCGTGCTGCAGAAGAAGTCGAAGGCGGCGCCGATGCCGTTCACCTGAAGCGGTTTCCAGACATGTCCAGCCACGTGCCGGACGAAATTGTCCGTGCGCCCAATGACGGCTCCGTCATCGTCATATACAGGCCCGTTGCGCTGGGCAACAACGCCGCCGGTGAATCCGTAGGTGGGGTTGGGGTCAACGCTGAGGTAGCCGATCGCATCCGAACCATCGTGCGGCGTAGATACGCCCATGGCCGCGTAGGTGTACGGGCCGGATTTGCCAAAGGACTTCAAGCCGCCGTCTACACGACTGATACTGCGCGAATAGAAACCGTAGCCCGATCCGAAGTAGCCGCCGCCCTCGGTGAAGAATGGGCGCCTGTCGTCGAGCCAGCGCGGGTTGTAGGAGAAGTCGATGGTCTGGACCACGTCCTCAATGGTGGCGAAGTCGGGCCGCAGGGTGAGCAGCGTGGTAGCGTTGTTTTCGGCGGTGTACTTCACGTCCAGGCCGGCGCTGCTCTGGATGGACCCCGTGGCGGCGAGGACGTAGGGCATCACCATGGGCTTGCGCTGTATGCGCGGCGGCTCCACGCCCGTCCATCGCGCCTCGTTGGTGTGAACGTAGTAGAAGGTGCGTATGGGCCAGTTCGTGCCTTCAAGCAATCGGCGGACGACCCTTTCGAACATCAGCCCAAACACTCGCTGGTTGCGCGGATAGCGGAGGATCTCGAAGGGGATGGCGAGCTCGGCGGTCCACCCGTCCGCGGTGATACGGGAGGCGGCGCGCCAGTCTCCCCGCCATTGCACTTTGCTGGCGGAGCCGCCCGGGATCTCCTCGCCCTGCGTTCCCAGGGCATTCACGCGGAACCAGTAGGCGCTGTTGCGGTCGTAGAGAGGGTCGATGCCCACGGCAATGGAGTCGTCATTATCCATGCCGCCGTTCCGTTTTCGCTGCTGCGCGACTATCCGCGCGGGCTCGGGATCGTGGCAGGTGAAGGCGAAGAAGGCCTCACGGTCACCATAGAGGACTCGCACCTCGGTGTCTAGGGACGCCGGTCGCGTATCGTGGGTAAAGCCGGTGATAACCGGCGCGTCCTTCCAGCAAGGGTCATCCAGAAGCCCATCAACCGTGGGTGGCTGCGCCGCGCGAACGGCGGGTACAGCGGGGTTCGGCGCGGAGCCGTCCACCGCAGGGCCGGCCCACACGGGTATTGGGAGGCCGATGAGGCACAGAGCGGCGAGGATACGGTTCATGAGGGCTCCGAACTGAGAGGTAGATACACGGGATTATAGAAAACAGACGTTCGCATGGCCAAGCGGATCGGCGGCCCACCGCTGCTATCATTCGTAAAGGAGGCGATGATGGACCACATTTTGGAGGCCGCGCTGAGCGCGGCGCGGGATGCGGGGGGCGCGTATGCCGATGGACGGGTCGTCGAACGGCGCAGCCAGTCCGTATCGGTGAAGAACGGCGCCGTTGATGTTCTGTCGGAAGGGACGGATCGCGGTTTCGGCGTTCGGGCGCTCTGCAATGGAGCCTGGGGCTTTGCATCCAGCCGCACGCTGTCGGTGGACGAGGCGGCGAGAGTTGGGCGCGAGGCCGTCGCCATCGCGCGGGCTTCGGCGCGCCATGCGAAGGCGCATATAGAGCTTTCGCCGCGTTCGCCGGCGACGGCGGAATGGGAATCGCCGTGCCGTGTTGATCCCTTCTCCATCCCTGTTGCGGAAAAGGTTGCGCTTCTGATCGACACCGATGGGCGGATGGCCGGCATCGACCGGCTGGCCGTAAGGGAATCGTCGATCCATTCCAACCGCGAGACGAAGCTCTATCGGGACTCGGACGGCGCGCGGATCGTCCAGACCACCACCGAGACCGGTTGCGGCGTTGAGTGCATCGCCGCTGAAGCGGGAGAGGTTCAGCAGCGATCGTATCCGGCATTCGAGGGAGACTGGCGTCAGGCCGGCTGGGAGTTCGTGGAAGAGCAAGACCTGGCCGCGAACGCGGAGCGCACGGCGCGTGAAGCCGTCCTGCTGTTGGACGCGCCGGACTGTCCGTCGGATGTCCGTACGCTGATCCTCGCCGACTCGATGCTGGCCCTACAGGTGCACGAGTCATGCGGGCACCCCATTGAGCTGGACCGCGTGTTGGGCATGGAGGCGAGTTTTGCCGGAACCTCATTCCTCACAACCGAGAAGTTGAACGGTTTCCGGTACGGCTCTCCGTTCGTCAACATAACGGCCGACGCGACGATCCCTGGCGGGCTGGGGTCGTTTGGGTTCGACGACGAAGGCGTTGCCGCGCAGTGTGAGCCCGTCGTCAAGGACGGGGTGTTCACGGGCTATCTGACCAGCCGCGAGACGGCGCCGGTGGTGGGCCGGGCCAGCATGGGAGCGGTAAGGGCGGACGGATGGAACCGGCTGCCGATGATTCGGATGACCAACATCAGTCTGCTTCCGGGAGACTCCAGCCTGGCGGACCTGATCCGCGGCACGGAACGGGGCATCCTGGTGGACGGCGTGCGCTCTTGGAGCATCGACGACCGCCGGCTGAATTTCCAATTCGCATGTCAATGGGGCCGTCTCATCGAGAACGGTCAGCTCACCGACGTGGTCAAGAACTCCACGTACACCGGGCGTACGCCGGACTTCTGGGGCTCCTGTGACGGCATCGCCGGACCGTCGGAGTGGCGCGTCTGGGGCGTGCCGAACTGCGGAAAGGGAGAGCCGATGCAGGTTGGCCACGTAGGCCACGGCGTTAGCGCGGCCCGGTTCCGCAACGTACGCGTGGGAGTGAAGGCGTGATTTCGAAGAAGCTGCGAGGCGAATATGCTTGGACAAGATGAGATCTGGCGGATACTGAGCCTGGCGCAGGAGGCGTGCCATGCGGATGCCAATCAGGTGAGCCTCATCGCGGAGGACTCCGGCCTCACGCGCTTTGCCAACGGCGGCATCCACCAGAATGTGGCGGAGCGAAACGCGGTGCTCCAGGTGAAGGCGATACTGGGCAAGCGCACAGGCTACGTGGAAACGAATGCGTTGGATGAGGAGAGCGTCCGGACCGCCGCCCAGACGGCTGTTGAGTTCGCGCGGCTGGCGGTGGAGAACCCGAACTACGTGGATCTGCCGGGGCCGAACGCCCAGACGCAAGGCGGAGCGCAATGGGATGAGGCCACGGCCGCCTGTTCGCCCGAGGCGAGGGCCGACCTCGTTGGCCAGGTGTTGGCGGAAGCGGAACCACAGGCTGTGGTGGCGTCCGGCAGCCTGAGCACCGCCGGCATCGAGCGGGCCGTGATGAACTCCCGCGGACTGCGGGCCTACTACCGCAACACGGAGACGCATCTGGTTGTGGCGTGCACGAAGGCCACCGGCAACGGCTGGGCCGAGCGCCATTCCCCTTGGTTGCACGACATCAGCGCCGCATCCGCCGCGAAGGAAGCCGTGCAGGGCTGTTTGTCGGCGCAGGAGCCTCAGGCGATCGAGCCCGGCGACTACCCGGTGGTGCTGATGCCATACGCCGTGGAAGACATGCTTCAGACCCTGGGTTGGATGGGCATGGGCGCCCTTGCGGTGCAGGAGCAGCGATCGTGGATGGCCGGCCGCATCGGCGAGCAGTTGGCCGGCGCGAACGTTTCCGTCTGGGATGATGGCCTGGACCCGCGCGGCTTTGTGCGACCCTTTGACCCGGAGGGCGTGGCGCGCAGGCGCGTTGACATCCTGAAGGATGGCGTGGCGTTGGGGCCGGTCTATGACAGCCTCACGGCCCACAAAGAGGGCCGCCAGAGCACCGGCCACGCTACCAGCGCGCTGGGGAACTGGGGACCCTCTCCGGCGAACCTGGTGATGCCCGGCGCCGACGATGCCCTCGAGGATCTGCTGCGCCGCATGGGGCGAGGACTGCTGGTGACCCGCTTCCACTACACCAACGTTATTCACCCGATCGAGACGACCTTTACCGGCATGACGCGGGACGGCACGTTCCTTGTGGAGGGCGGACAGATCGTACGCCCCGTGAAGAACCTCCGGTTCACCCAGAGCATCCTCGGCGCGCTGAACGCCGTGGAGGCCGCTGGCCGCGACGTGCGCCTCTTCCAGCACACCCTCTGCCCTCCGCTGCTGATCCACTCGTTCCACTTCACCGGCGGCACGGACTTCTAGAGGGGTCTCTTCACCACAAAGACACGAAGGCACAAAGACGGAGATGAAGCCGGACCTTTGTGCCTTCGTGTCTTTGCGGCGAATTCCCCGAGAGGACACGCTCGGTTCTAGCGATATGCCAGAACCGAGCGGCCGGTATCTGGTACCCCAGAATTGGGGGTAGGGGTGATCCGGCGCAAAGGCGCAAAGACGGAGATGAAGCCGGACCTTTGTGCCTTCGTGTCTTTGTGGTGAATCCGCCTGGGTCTACCCAGTGAACTGCTGCCAGAGGAGCACGATATTCAGGGTGATGATGACAGCGGCAACGGCGTAGGACACGAGGTTGGTGATGGGCAGATTGGCGTGCTCGCGCATCAGGTCCTTGCGGCGCGTGAACATGATCAGCGGAACCACCGCGAAGGGCAGGGCGAGGCTGAGGCACACCTGGCTCCAGACGAGGATGCTGACGTCGCTCACGCGGCTCGGATAGTACTGCATCAGCCCCAGGACAACCAGAGCCGGCAGCATTGTGATGAAGCGACGCAGGAACACGTTCACCTTGTGGTGCAGGAACCCCTCGAAGACGATTTGCCCCGCCAGGGTGCCCGTTGCCGAGGAGGAAAGGCCCGCCGCCAGCAATGCAACTCCGAAGATAACGGAAGACGCTCCACTGAAGAGGAAGGACATCGTGCTGTGCGCGTCGCGGATCGAGGTCACCGCCAGGGGCGGATGATGGAAGCGGAACGCGGCCGCCGCGACGATCACCATGGCGGAGTTCACCAACCACGCGCCGTTCATGGCGGAAATGGAGTCGATGACCGCGAGGCGGAAGAGCTTTTTCGTGTGGAGGTCGCGCCAGCCGCTGTGATGGGCATGGTTGCCGAGGCCCTTTCGCTCCTTGGGCTGCCGCGACTGGACGAGGCTGCTGTGGAGGAACAGGTTGTGGGGCATCACGGTGGCCCCCAGCATGCCGATCGCCACCGCCAGGGCCGCCCCGTTCGGGAGGCTGGGCACAAACGTGCCGCGCGCCACCTGCGCCCATTCCGGACGCACGAAGAACAGCTCCACCACGTAAGACAACGCGATGACGGCAACCAGCCCGGCGATGGCCAACTCCACGTATCGGTAGCCGAAGCGGTAGAGGCTGAGGATCAGGTAGACAACAACGCCGGTTACCAGGCCGCTGATCAGCAACGGCCAGTGGAACAAGATGGTGAAGCCAAGCGCGGCGCCCATGAACTCCGCCAGGTCGGTGGCCATCATGGCGAGCTCCGTGATGACCCACAGGAAGATGACAACGGGTTTCGAGAACTCCTGACGGCACATCTCCGCCAGTGTCTTCCCGCTCACCAAACCCAGTTTGGCGGCCAGGCTCTGGAGCAGTAGGGCCATGATGTTGCTCATCAGGAGCACCCAGAGCAGCGAGTAACCGAATGAACTCCCGGCGGCGATGTTGGTGCCCCAGTTGCCGGGATCCATATAGCCTACGCTGACCATAAACGCGGGCCCGAGGTAGGGAAGGAGCGAACGGACGGGTCCGCGCCGCCTTCGGATGCGCTCGGCCGGCAGCTCTGGACGGTAGAGCCGCGGGGCTGAGGCGTCTAGATCGCCATTCCCATTCTCTCCGGGCTGGGGATCTCGCGCTGGTTCTTTGAGCTCGTCGGTCATGGCTCCTCCTCCGTATTCGGTTCCACTGTAACTGTTTCGGCGATTCTCAGCGAGAGCGACTCCTCACGCCCGTCTACATCGAGGCGCATCAGACCCTCAAACGGTGAATGGTCCACCACCCGAACCGTGGCGCCCGGGATGATGCCCCGCGCCTGAAGGTGTCGCAACACCTCGGGCCGCGTATCGCTGACGCGGCGGATACGCAGGGTATCGCCGGGGCGGGAGTCGGCGAGCGATGGGAAGCGGTCATCCGACAGGCGCAGGTCGGGAGTCGGAATGGGATCGCCGTGGGGGTCTAGCGTCGGGTAGCCAAGGAGAGCGTCCAGTCGCGCCTCGACGGCGTCGCTCAGCACGTGCTCCAAACGCTCCGCCTCGTCGTGCACCTCATCCAGCGGCATTCCTAGCGCGCTATGGAGGAAGAGCTCCAGCAGTCGATGGTGGCGAAGCACTTCCAGGGCGACGGCCGTTCCCGATTCGGTCAGCAGCGCGCCGCGGTAGGGGTCATACTCGATCATGCGCATTGCGGACAGGCGGGGAAGGGTCTTTGAGACGGTGGCGGCCGGCAGGCCGAGAGCCGCGCTGAGGGCCGTGGTGGTGGCCCTCCGCCCCTCCCGCGTCAGCTTGTACACCTGCTTCAGATAGTCCTCGAGTACGTGTTGGTCCATACCTGCCCCGCGCCGATCGTCCCGCCGAATCGCTTCCGTGAACTACTCCGATTCTAGCCGCACGACAGCCAGAATTGCCATATGGTATATTGCAAGTTGCCAAACGGCAACAATTGAACGACGGCATTTGTTTGGGCAAGCATTCCAGCGGGTAGTAAAGAATAGCGCGATAGCGTGCGGCCAGCGAGTCGGAATCGGGAGATCCGGCGGGGCTGATCGCGCGACCACTAACCGCGCGAAGCAGAGAAGGCGGAATTCGCCTCAACACAGCAAGGAGGGTACCGTGAAGAAAATCCTGATGGCCGCCGCCGCTTTGGCGCTGATGGGGGTCTCGGTCCGCGCCCAGGACGCCGTGCCGCCTCCGGGCGGGTACACTACGTCGTACAAGTGCATCATCGCCAATGAACTGTGCTTCATTGTTCGCGTCGGTTCCGGCGGTCAGTCCGCCACTCAGCGCGTGGACCGCCTGAACGAGCGGTTGGCATACATCATCGGCTATGAACGTCTCGCGCCCGGGAACATCTACATCCGCAATGTGAAGGGGATGCCAACGATCATGGTGGGCCGCAGCGAGCTCTTTACGGTGACCCCCGAAGATGCCCGCGCCGTTGGCGCCACCCCGCAGACGGTGGCCCGCATCTGGCTGGCCAACCTGCGCCACGCCATGCCGCAGTCCCGCCCGCCGGCCTGATGCAGCTAACGTAACATTCAGCATTCAGCATTCAGCCGAAAGGCCCCGCCCGGGAGGAGAGCATCCTCTTGGGCGGGGCCTTTCGGCTGAATGCTGAATGCTAACTGCTGAATGCTGAATGCTACGTTAGCTACTCCAACTCGGCCAATTGCGGGAGGTAGTCACGCCACACTTCGTCCTGGCGGCTGTCTAGGAACTTGGCGAGACTGATGAAGGGCACATAGCGTGGCTTGCGCGGCGTGCGCCGGGGCGGAATGCCCCACTGAGCGAGGGTCTTGTCGCCCTTGCGGATATTGCACGCCCGGCAACAGGTGACAAGGTTGTCCCAGCTCGCCCCTCCGCCCAGGCGGCGAGGCAGCACGTGATCGATGGTGAGCTCGCGGGTGGCGCCGCAGTAGACGCAGGCGTGCCCATCGCGAGCGAAGACGCTCCGGCGCGACAGCCGCAGCTCAGGGTACGGGCGCTTGACATGGTGCTTCAGCTTCACCACGCTCGGCCGGACCCATGCGCCGCGCATGGTCCCGACCGGCATGTTGTGTTGATGCAAAATGTCCGCCTTCCCGCGGAAGACCAGGTTGATGGCCCGCCGCGTGTTGCAGACGTTGAGCGGCTCGTAGTCATTGTTTAGCACAAGCACTTCGCCCGTCATTGCGGTATCACTCCTTGCCGCCCCTCCCCTTGGGGCCGGCGCAAAAAACTCTCCTGGCGGCCGGCGGCGCGCCCAAGGCGCGCGGGCTCCGGCCAAAACGGGAAAAGCCCGTCGCGCTTCAGACGCGACGGGCCGCAAGAGTGGGAGCGGATATGAAGGGCGTGAAGGAGCGCTGGCGTATCGTGAAGGCGCGCGTGGCGGCCGGCCGGCGACGATATACGTCCTCAGACCAGCCAACGTTCGCGCATTGTGAAAAAAGTCTCTCTTTCACGGTCCGTCTCCCAATGAAAACCGTACTCATTATATCACGCGCGCGCGCTCAGCAACCATCCAGGCGTTCTGAGCGTGGGGGTCGGCGGAAAATAGCGGTGAAATGGGGTTGACTGGCCTGGGTGGGGGCGATATAATGGGGAAGTCTGCTGTGGCCGAGAGGTCGCCGCGGAGCTTCGGCGCCGAGCCAAGGCGCTGTCAACCCCTTGAAAAAGACGGTCGACAGGCCTTGACAAGAACGCCGAGATAGGTTATACTGACGAATGCGCTGCGGGAAACGGCGGCGCAAACAGCACCTTGACAATCGAGCAGCGTATCTGGTGAGTGATAGAGAACCTGGCTTTGAGCTAGGTAGCGAGATGGTAGTACATCTCCTGTCAAGCACTTGAAGCTGGGAGAATCTCTTCTAGGAGATAGATGCCGAGCCTTC
>DASXUL010000169.1:0-6574 GCA_036504855.1 Armatimonadota bacterium
TGACGCGCCGCCGGAGCCGGAAGCGGCCGAGCGCGTGGCGATGATCCGGCGGCATCTGCGGATGAATGTGGCACAAAAGGGTGAGCGCATCGGCGTGATAGCGTTTCGCTGTCAGGTGGCCAGCTACTGCAAGGGCCTGGACGGCGGGGGCCGGTTGCGCGACGCGATGATGCGCCTGTCCACCCTGGCCGAAATCGAGCGGGTTCTGGATGATTTCGACGCCTCGGGAGAGTGCAGCGCCTGACGCCGCCCACGCGGCGCTTCTTGCAGAAAGGCAGTCTCCATGCGAAACCGGTTCGTACTCGGCGGGGCTCTGCTCCTCGCCGCCGTTGCCGTCTCCGGCTGCAGCCGCATGACGGCCACCACAGACGTCAAGGCCGACGGCTCCTTTACCCGCTCCCTCGCGTATTCCGAGAGCAAGCCCATTGGCAGCTCTGGCGGCGCGCAGCTCTCCGACACGTTTGTGCTGCCCCAGGCGCCGGCTTGGAAGGTCAGCAAAACCATCGCCGATGGCGACGTGAAATACGGAGCAACGATCCGCGTGGCGGCCGGGCAGACGCTGGCGCGCGACGTAAGCGTGCGACGGAAGGATCAGGGGCCGGTGCTCGTCACGAATAAGGTCAGTGTGGCCCAGGTGTCGCCGGGGCGCTGGCGTTACACCGAGACGATCCACTGGAACGGACCCATCCCGAAAGAGGTCGCCGTGCCGGAAGCAAGCACGCTTTCGCAGATCAAGCTGGCGCTTCCCGCCTCCGTGGCCACCGATGACACGGTCCGCGCGCTGGCCCCCGCGCTGGCGCGCGCGGTGTGGAGCGTGTTGTTTGGGCCGGGCGAGCCGGTTCTGCCCCAGCTGTTCCTTCAGCCGGACGCTGCTGAGCGTACGATGCGTCGCCGCGCCGGCCGCGGCATTGAGAAGGTGCTGGCCGACAAGCTGGGCGGGAAACTGAACGCCGCCGAACGCCGGCAGACCACGCGTCGCATACTGTCGGCCCTTACCGCCGTCTCGCAAAGCAAAAAGGATAACCCTACGGGCGGCGCCGGCGATGACGGCACGGACCTGCCGTCACTTAGCTTCGTCCTAAAGGTCCCTGGCCACCTCGTTTCGACGAATGGCGAGACGGACGACTACTCAGACGATGTATTCTGGACGCTCTACCCGGAGGCAGCGGCATTAGGGGATGTTACGTTAAGCGCCGAATGGACGGTGCGCTAAGCGCCGGGCCGATCTCGATCATTCGATCAATGGGCGTTACGGGGCGGACACGGTTTGCCGTGTCTGCCCCGTAACGCCTGTAGATCAGAGGCTTCATTTGGTAGCCGTGATACAGCTATAGGGCGTGCCAGGCGGGCGCAATGCATCGCCCCCTTGCCCTGAGGCGCCCCGTCTCGTCATCCTGAGCGAAGCGGCGCGAGCTGCCGCCGCCCGCGGCGGTGAGGAAGGGCAGCGAGTTGAAGAGGGTTGTGAGCGTGAGTTTGGGCTCCTCTTCCCGGGACAAATCCCAGGAAGCGGAGTTTTTTGGTGAGGCGTTCCGCATCGAGCGCGTTGGCGTGGACGGTTCTTTCGAGGCCTACCGCCGCAAGCTCGAGGAACTCGACGGGAAGGTGGATGCCATCGGGATTGGCGGCCTGGACGTCTATCTCTGGGCGAATGGGCGTCGCTATGCCTTCCGCGAGGCCCTGGCGCTTGTGAAACACATCCACCGCACGCCGTGGGCGGACGGCAGCGGGCTGAAGAACACCCTGGAGCGCGAGACCGTGCGCCGGCTTCAGCAGAGCGGCGCCGTGGACTTCCGCGGGCGAAAGGTGCTCATGGTAGCCGGCGTGGACCGCTTCGGGATGGCCGAGGCGCTGCACGAAGCGGGGGCGGACCTGGCTATGGGCGACCTCGCTTTCGCCATCGGACTGCCGATCGTTATACGAAAATGGTCCTCCTTCCAGGCGCTGGCCCGTATGTTGCTTCCCGTCGTTGTGAAGATGCCCTTCAAGCTGCTCTACCCCACCGGCGAGAAACAGGATGCCGTTACGCCCAAATACGGCCAATGGTACCGATGGGCGGATGTGATCGCCGGAGACTTCCATCTCATCCGCCGGTTTATGCCGGAGGACCTTGTGGGGAAAACGATTCTCACCAACACCACGCGCAAGGTGGACCGCGAGGACCTCATTCGGCGCGGCGTGCAAACGCTGATCACCACCACGCCGTCTTTCGGAGGCGAATCGTTCGGCACCAACGTGATGGAGGGGGTACTGGTCGCCTCGGCTGGCAAGCGACCGGACGAAATGACCCCTGACCAGTATCTGGAGATGTTGGAGCGTTTGGGTTGGCAGCCGAACGTGGACCGGCTCTCCGCGTCGGAAAGCGGAACTTAGGCGGCGCCGTACGCGTCATACGGTTCATGTTGACCGCGGGTTGGAGGGAAAATGAGCGTCGCCGCTTGCCCTTCTCGACTAAGCGCGATAGAATAAGGCGGCGCGGTTCGTTATGGAAAAGTTTGCATTTGTTATCCACCCGCTGGACGCCCGGCGTGATGTGGCCCGGAAGTATCCGTTTGCTCGTTATCTGCCCGAGCGGGTGGTCGAGTTTGGACTGAAGTACAAAAGCCCGCAGGTTGTGGGGCATTGTACTGGTCTCCATGCCCGAACCGGCGCGGAGGCGGAGGGCTGGTTCATCGCCTGCCCGTTGACGGCCCGCCAGATTCTGGCGCTGCCGCAGGATTTCGTCTACGAGCGGATCGTGCAGTGCGGCCGAATCGCCGCGGATCTGGGCGCGGGTATCCTCGGCCTGGGAGCGTTTACGTCTGTTGTGGGCGACGGCGGCATCACAATCGCCAGCCAACTCCCCATCGCGGTCACAACCGGCAACTCCTACACGGTGGCCACGGCGATCGAGGCGGCGGTGCAAGCGAATGGTCTGCTGGGGCGTTGCATGCAGGACAGCATCGTGAGCGTGGTGGGCGCCACCGGCTCCATCGGGCGCACGTGCGCCACGATTCTGGGCGCGGAGAGCCGCGGGGTGATTTTGGTAGGGCGAAACACGGGGCGTTTGGATGATCTGGCCGTTGACGTGAGGGCCGCCGGAGCGCGCTCGGTAGAGGTTTCCACCGACATCAGTTCCGCGTTGCGGAACGCCGATATCGTTGTGGCGGTGACGAGCGCTGTGGATGCCGTCATCATGCCGGACCAACTGAAGCCCGGCGCTGTGGTTTGCGATGTGGCCCGCCCGCGCGATGTTTCGGTGCGCGTGGCGAAGGAACGCCCGGACGTTCTTGTGATCGAAGGCGGCGTCGTACGGGCGCCGGGAGACAACGTGGACCTGGGCTTCTCGTTCGGGTTCGAGCCAGGCACGGCCTATGCTTGTATGTCCGAAACCATGATGCTGGCCCTCGCGGGCCGGTACGAAAGTTTTACGTTAGGTAAAACGGTTAGCGTGGAACAAGTGCGCGAGACCCAACGTCTAGCGCAAGAACAAGGCTTCCAACTGGCAGGTTTCCGCAGTTTCGAGAAGCCGGTGACGCCGGACGTTATTGAGCGTGTCCGGCGCGCTCTGCCCAACGCTGTATAGAAAGCCCATTTGTGCCGCAAAGGCGCGGCGACAGAAGTAGGAAGGTAGCAATGCCAGAAGAGACCACGGTCCTGGAAGGAAGTATAATCCTCACCGCGGACGGCGCGCGCCGGCTGGAGGAGCAGTTGGAGCGACTCCGCAGCATCGAACGCAAGGAAGTGGCGGACCGCATCCGTGAGGCCAAGGCCTTTGGCGACCTCTCGGAGAACAATGAGTATGAGGTCGCCAAGGAGCAGCAGGCCTTCGTGGAAGGCAAGATCCTGGACCTGAAGCGCATACTCAACGCCGCCTCCATCGTGGAGCCCGATGACGTGCCCACGGACCGCGTTGGGGTGGGATCGCAGGTCGAAGTGCAGGATCTGGAGTTCAGCGACAACTGGGCCTTTCAAATGGTGGGTCCCGTTGAAGCCAACGGCGACGACAAGATCTCGTACGAGTCCCCCGTGGGGCAGGGCCTGATGGGCGCCAAGGTGGGGCAAACCGTTACGGTGGACGTGCCGGCCGGAAAGCTCAAGTTCAAGGTCTTGAAGATCGGCCGCTAGCACTTCCGTTTTGTCCGGTTCGGGGCGAGCCGCCTAAAATGGAGTAGCGCTCCATCAGAGGCCGCCGCCCCCGAATGTCGTTTTGGGATGTCGCGGCCTGTGATCCGTCCTGCCGGGCGGACGCAGGCCCCGCGTTCTTTTTGAGAGGTCCGTTTCCGCTATGTCCGCACCCCCGTTCCCCGATTCGCAAGATGAGCTCATCGCCACCCGCATCGACAAGTTGCGCCGCCTCCAGGCGGCCGGCAAGGATCCGTTCGCCGTGGAGCGCTTCCAGCGGTCGCACTCCGCGCGGGCCATCCTGGAGGGCTTCGAGGGGCTGGAGGGACAGCCGGCCAGCGTAGCGGGCCGCGTGGTGGCCATTCGCGTGATGGGTAAGGCGCAGTTCATGCAGATCGAGGATGCAACGGCGCGCATCCAGATCTACCTGAAGAAGGATGCCGTTGGCGAGGAAGCCTACGCCCTGCTGGAAACCGTGGACATCGGCGATTTCCTGGGCGTTTGCGGCCATGTGGAGAAGACCCGCACCGGCGAGATCACCGTGTTCGTGAACGCATACGAAGTGCTCTGTAAGGCGCTTCGCCCGCTGCCGTTTGGTAAACAGACCGAAGACGGCAAGGAGTACGGCGCCCTCACCGACGTTGAGGAACGCCACCGCTTCCGGCACCTGGACCTGGCGGTGCACCCGGCCGTGCGCGAGAAGTTCCGGCAGCGGAGCCGGATCGTCAGCAGCATCCGGCGCACTATGGAGCGGCGCGGCTACATGGAAGTCGAGACGCCGGTGCTCCAGAAAGTGGCGGGCGGCGCCGCGGCGCGGCCCTTCGGCACGCACCACAACGCGCTGGATATGGACCTGAACCTGCGGATCAGCCTGGAACTGGAGCTGAAGCGGCTGATCATCGGCGGGTTCGAGAAGGTGTACGAGGTGGGCCGCGTGTTCCGCAATGAGGGGATCAGCACGCGTCACAACCCGGAGTTTACCCTGCTGGAAAGCTACGAAGCCTACGCCAACCTGGAAGACGTGATGGACCTCGTGGAGGATCTGTACGCCTCGGCGGCGATGGAGCTCTACGGCAACCCCGTGATCCCATTCGGCGAGGGGACCATCGATTTGACGCCGCCATGGAACCGACTGCCGCTTCTGGAGGGTATCGAGAAGTATGCAGGGGTGAAGCCCGAGGCGTTCGATTCGTTGGCCTCTGCCCACGCCGCGCTGAAAAGCGTTGGGCTGCCCACGGAGGATGAGCCGCTCGTGGGAGGAATCATCGAGAAGCTGCTGGAGCGCTTCGTGCAGCCGAACCTGATTGCGCCGACGTTCATCACCAACTACCCGCTGGAGACCTCGCCCCTGGCGAAGAGGCACCCCACCGACCCGCGCCTGGTGCGCCGGTTCGAGGGGTTCGTGGGCGCCCTGGAGGTGGCGAACGCCTTCAGCGAGCTGAACGATCCTCTGGACCAATGGGAGCGCTTCACGGCGCAGGCCGCGCTGCGCGCCGGAGGCGACGAAGAGGCGCATCCCATGGACACCGAGTTCGTGAAGGCGATGACGTACGGCATGCCGCCTACGGGGGGGCTTGGCATCGGCGTTGACCGCATGGTGATGGTGCTCACCAATACGCCCAGCATCCGCGACGTGATCTTGTTCCCCCAGATGAAGCCGGAAGTCGCGTAGAAAGCAGGCATGCATGGAGTTCCGCGTGGTGGTGGAGTCTCAGAACAACTTGTTCCATGCCTATTGCCCAAACCTGAAGGGTTGCCACTCTTGGGGCAGCACGATGGAGGAGGCCATGCTGCTCATCGAGGAGGCCCTGCAGTTCTATGTGGACAGCGTGGAGGACGACGAAGAAGAGGACGCAGCGCCGGAGATCTCGTACTCCTTCCCGCTGAGCGTGAACTGAGCGCGGAAATACTTGGCGCGCGCTTGATACTGCGTTAAGGGTGTGCTAAGATGAGTTTCGGCGCTGGTGACGGCGTCGCCCACCGGGGATCAGCCGGTTGGGGCCGGCGGCGATGTCGCTCCGCGAGGCGGAGAAAATCACCGAAAAAGCGGCCTTGACTCTGCGGCGAAATCACGGTAAGATAAGAAAGCGGGTTGCGAAAGCGGCCTGCCAGCCAGGAGACCACGCCGAAAGGCGGAGACAAACTGGCAAACAAACTGGAACAGAAAACGGACTTGTAAAGCCGCCGTAAGAAGCGGTATCCTACAAGACGAAGCAAGTCTCCGCGCTAGGGAAACCAAGTGGAGTGGGGTTAGACAACCCATAACACTAGTCGCCAAGCGACGGAGGCTTTTTGTCGCCCAAAGCGGGCGGCAAGCCGGACGGAAACGTCCACAGCACCTTGACAATCGAGCAGCGTATCTGGTGAGTGATAGAGAACCTGGCTTTGAGCTAGGTAGCGAGATGGTAGTACATCTCCTGTCAAGCACTTGAAGCTGGGAGAATCTCTTCTAGGAGATAGATGCCGAGCCTTC
>DASXUL010000170.1:0-28376 GCA_036504855.1 Armatimonadota bacterium
ACACGCGTTGAGGTTGTTCTTGATGTGGTTGAAGTCGCCGTTGTAGTTGTCCGTGATCTTCGCCGGGATGTCGCCCTTGCTGATCCGGTCCACGCATTCGGCCGTCACGTTCAGAGGCCCGATCACTGCGTCCAGAGTGTCGTTCACGCCCTGAACAATCCGGCGGTAGTCGCCCTCGTGCACCGAGGCGTCGGCCCGCGTGGCCAGTTCGCCTTCGCGGCCGGCGATGGCCAGGCGGCCGGTGTCGGCGACCATCAGGCGGAGAGCGCCGATGGCGCGTCCCATGTTCGCGGAAAGGGCGTCGTCCGCTGAGCGCGGCTTCGGCTCAACGCTGAGGTCGCCGCGGGCGAGGGCATCCGCCGCATGGGAGATGTCGGTGATGTAGCTAATCAGGGCGCGGAACGCGTCCGCCAGTTTGCCCAGTTCATCCTGGGAGTGGTGTTCCAGCGTCTGTTCCACGTCGCCCAGGGCGATCCGGTCGGCCGCCTCGGACATGCCCTTCAGGGGCTGGGTGATCGATCGCGTCAATGCAACGCCCATCGCCGCCGCGAGGCCCGCCGCCGCCAGCACGAACAGGATCAAAATGGTGGTGGCCCGCCGGGAGGCCGCGGTTGCCGCCGCGCTGGCTGAGGCCGCCTGGGTATCGGCGGACTTGATGAGTTTGTCGAGGTTCGCGCGAACCGCCAGGAAAGCCTCGCGGGAACTCAGGGATGTTTCAAAAGTGCGCGTATCCATCGCCCGGATCCTGGGATCCGACAATTTTGCGCCGGAGGCCAGCAGGCGATCCTTGTCCTGGCTCATGGAGACGACCTCGCCGTGCTTCGCCTTCCAGTCCGCCCAGGTGGAAACGAGATCCCGATAGCTGGCGTCCTCTGCGCTGTCGCGCGGGATCTTGTCGTAAACGGCAAGGGCGGCCTCGGCCGCCGCCATGTTCTTCTCGATGAAGGCATACTGCGCCTGGCGCAGTTCCGGGCGCACCAGAAGCGGATTCGCCAGCGCCCGTTCGGCGACGATGACGGAGGCCTGTCCCGCCTCGACTGAACCGAGAGACTCCACGCTGGGGAGCTGCGAGCGGCCGAGATCGTCGGCGGCGGCGCCAATCGACCTCAGCCCGGTGAAACCAACCAATCCGGTGACTGCGGTGAGTGCCGCCGCAATCGCGAATCCCGCGGTGAGCCGGGCGCCCACCTTATAATTGCCAAGCATTCTCTAGTCCTTCCCTCGACGTTGAGGGGTGAGCAACTGCCACGCTTCTACCGCTGCGGCGAGTAGTACGGGGGAGCCAATCCGTCATTGGAGAAGCCCCGGATGATATCCGCGCTGAACGGCGTTTACGGCTCGGCTTGAGCGCCAGGTAACGGGTCTGTTCAGCGATTCAGCCTTCGCGATACCAAGGGGTCGGAGCGATAACGGCCATGCCTATGGTCGGTTGGTGGAGCGGCGTTTTCCCGTGCATCGCATGACACTGATCGCCGAATTGTGATATCGGCTTGAGTGATATGATGCGCCGAAGCGCGGTCGCAGATCATGATGCGACCATGGCAGTACCAACGCTCAGCCCCATGGTCGCCTGCCTCTCTCCGGATGCCAAAAAACAGCGAGGGCGGCGTCCCAAAAGGAACGCCGCCCTCGCCGCAAATGCCTGGCTTACCAGCGCTTGCCGCCGCCGCCGCTGCCGCCGCCGTAACCGCCGCCGCCGCCGCGGCTACCGCCGCCGCCGCCACGGCTTCCGCCGCCGCCGCCACGCTCTTCGCGCGGCTTGGCTTCGTTCACGGTCAGGGCGCGGCCGTTCAGCTCCTTGCCCTCCCAGGCGCTGATAGCGGCCTGGGCCTGGCTGTCTTCAACGGCCACGAAGGCGAACCCGCGCGGACGACCAGACATGCTGTCAGACGGCATGTGCACGTCGGAGACGCCGTACGGCGCGAAGGCCGCTTCCAGGTCGGATTCCCGCGTGTCGTAGGACAGGTTGCCTACAAAAAGTCGCTTGCTCATAACTGTTTTCCCTCCCGGGATCGTTGGCCGCAAGGGCCGGCGTTGGATGGGTGGCGTGCGCCACACTCGATCGGGAAGGGAACGTGGAATCCCGGAATGGGATGGAACGATCAACCGCCCGGAGAGTGAGTCTCCTCCAGCAGCGGCGTCGACGGGCTGGGCCCTCGCAATGAGGATCAGCGAACCGAGGAAAACCAATGCGGGCGCGCACCACGCGCGAACCTCATATTAGCACGCCCTATCGTATCTGGGCCAACACAACCGGCGGTGCGGCATCCCGGATTCCATCAAATAACCGCCGCAACGCCCGGGTCGCCCGCCGCGACGCCCCAACGAGCGTTCCCAACACGCCGCGCGCTTCCAGCGCCGCGGATGTTCAGCGCCGTCACCGGGCGCCCGCCCACGGCGTAGACGTCGGAAAGCGCCTTCGCCGCCGCCGCGCGCCCGTCACCGTACGGGTCATCCAGCGCCGGCGTAAAGAAGCCCACCGTCTGCGCCAGCGCCAGGTCCGGCGCGACGCGGTTGATCCCCGACGCCATCGGCCGCGCTGCTCCCCGCCAGCAGATTCGGGTCCGTTTGCCCCGGCAGCCCGGCCAGAATGCGCCATTCGCGCCTCTGCCCGCGCCGAACCCGCGGCCTCGTCATGCCCGCGGCAACTCCGCCTTCACCAGCAGGAACGGCGGGCGGCGGCGTTCCTCCAGAAGCTCCGGGCGCCGCGCCTCCTCCTCGGGAACCGCGTGCGGTTCCAGCACGCGCTGGATGCGGAACCCCTGATCCAGAAGAGCATTCAGGATCGTCGCCGTCGTGCGGTGATACTTGATCACGCCGTCCACAAACCAGTGGCTCTCGCGCATTCCCTCGTCATGGTAGCGGTCCAGCGTCCAGTAACGCTTCGCGCCGCGTTCATCCCGCGCCCAGCCCGGATGCGTCCCCTGCGCCGCCGTGCAAACCGGGTGCTCCTGCGAAAAGACCAGCGTCCCCCCGGGCCGAAGCCATCGGGCGATCCCGGCGAGCGCCGCCTCGAAGTCCCGCACGTAGTGGAAGGCCAGCGAACTCACAACCAGGTCGAAGGAGGCGTCCGGCGCATCGAAATCCTCAATGGCCTGGTGCACGTATCGGATGCCGTCGCCGCCCGCCGCCCGCGCGAGGTTGAGCATCCGCGACGACACGTCCACGCCGGTAACGCCCACGGCGCCGGCGGCGTGCAATTGCCGGCAGAGGTCGCCCGCGCCGCAGCCGAGGTCCAGAACGGCGAGCCCGGCCACGTCTGGCAGCAAGCTCGCCATGGCCGGTTGCTCCAGCGCCTCATTCAGGCCGGCGCGGGTGGCCCGCAGCGCCGAATACCCGGCGAAGAAGGCCGGGTTGTCGTAAATGTTCTGTATCAAGGGGCGGCCTCCCCGTTGGCGCGGCGGCAATGCGCCAGGTCGTTGACCGTGATTACCGGGAAGCCGTGGCGCCGGGCGAACGGGATGGCCTCCGCGAGGCGCATCATGGTTCCGTCCGGTTTCGTCAGTTCACAGAGGACGCCATACGGCGCCAGGTCCGCAAGCCGGGCCAGGTCCACCGTGGCCTCGGTGTGGCCGGGGCGCTCCAGCACGCCGCCGGGCCGGGCGCAGAGCGGGAACACATGGCCGGGGCGGCAGAGGTCGTTCGGACGGGCGCCTTCGCGGATGGCGGCGCGCACGGTGGTGAGGCGATCGGCTGCGGAAACGCCGGTCGTCACCCCTTCGGCGGCCTCGATGGACACGGTGAACGCCGTGCCGTAGCGGCTCGTGTTCTTCTGCGTCATCAAGGGCAGATCCAACGCGGCGACCTTCTCGGGGGGCAGGCACAGGCACACGATGCCGCTGCACTCGCGGATCAGCAGGGCCATTTGCGGCACGGTGAGGCTTTCGGCGGCGAAGATGAGGTCCACCTCGTTCTCGCGCCCCTCGTCGTCGCTCACCAGAACGCCGGCCCCGGCGCGGAATGCGGCGATAGCGCGCTGCACCCTCTCCAGCGGCGGCCCGAACGGGGCCAAAATCTGCTGGCTCATGTCACTCCTCCTCATTGGGATGATATGGCCGGGCTCGGAGGCGAGAGAGAGGGACGCAGCGGCGCGGGCCCGCACGAATGCGCGGGCTTCGGGCGCTTGCGCGCCGGGGCCGCTATCCGCCGCTTCCTCTCTCATCCGGACTCTTACCGTCGGCTCTGGCGTCTCACCAGATCTGCTGCCTCCGCGAATGCCGCGGAGCGCTTGCGGGCTGCCCGAGGATATCGGGATACCGCCGGTGGGGATTCGCACCCCGCCCTGAGGTTCGGCTACAAGAAGCCTATGCGGCCCCCTCCCGCCGAAGGCAAACGCCGCCGCCGTTCCCCTTCCGCTCACCCGCCAGGCTACCATGGAGCCATATCCGCCCACGTTCACGGGCGGCACTGGAGTTTCATGATGACCCTCAACGAGGAAGCCCTCGAATACCATTCCCGCAAGCCTGCCGGGAAGCTCGAAATCACACCCACCAAGCCGTGTTCCACGCAGCATGACCTGGCGCTTGCCTATACCCCCGGCGTGGCCGCCCCCTGCCTCGCCATCCAGAAAGACCCCACCGACGCCTATCAGTACACCGCGCGCGGAAACCTCGTGGCGGTCATCACAAACGGCACCGCCGTGCTCGGCCTCGGCAATATCGGCGCCCTCGCCGGCAAGCCCGTGATGGAGGGCAAGGCCCTCCTCTTCAAGCGCTTCGCCGACCTCGACGCCGTGGACCTCGAGCTCGACACCGAGGATCCCGACGCTTTTTGCGCCGCCGTGAAGCTCTTGGAGCCGTCGTTCGGCGGCATCAACCTGGAAGACATCAAGGCGCCCGAGTGCTTCGCCATCGAGGACCGCCTCCGCCGCGAGATGAATATCCCGGTGTTCCACGACGACCAGCACGGAACCGCCATCATCTCCGGCGCGGCCCTGCTGAACGCGCTCTCCCTCGTCGGCAAACGCATCGAAGACATCCGCATCGTCTTCTCCGGCGCCGGCGCCGCCGCCATCGCCACCGCCCGCTTCTACCGAACTCTCGGCGCCCGCCCCGGCGCCATCACCTTCGTGGACCGGAAAGGCGTCATCTACAAGGGGCGCACGGAGGGCATGAACGCCATCAAGGAGGAGTTCGCCGTCGAAACGTCCGCCCGCACGCTGGCCGAGGCGCTCGCCGGGGCGGACGCTTTCGTGGGCCTCTCCACGTCCGGACTCGTCACCGGCGATATGCTGCGCGCCATGGCCGATAACCCCATCGTCTTCGCCCTCGCCAACCCGGATCCCGAGATCGGCTACAACGAAGCCCGCGCCGCCCGACCGGATGTGGTTGTGGCCACCGGCCGCAGCGATTACCCCAACCAGGTGAACAACGTCCTCGGCTTCCCGTTCATCTTCCGCGGCGCCCTGGATGTGCGCGCCACCGGCGTAAACGAGGCCATGGAAGTCGCCGCCGCCCACGCGCTGGCGGACCTCGCCCGCGCCGACGTGCCGGATTCGGTGGCCAAAGCCTACGGCGTCAACGCCATCCACTTCGGGCGCGACTACCTGATCCCGAAACCCTTCGATCCCCGCGTGCTCATGTGGGTCGCCCCCGCCGTGGCGAAGGCCGCCATGGAGACCGGCGTCGCCCGCCTCACCCTGGATCTGGACCGCTACCGCGAAGAGCTGGAAGCCCGCCTCGGCACGTCTCGCGAACTGATGCGCATCGTGCTCAACAAGGCGAAACAACGTCCGCGGCGCATCGTCCTCTCGGAGGGTGAAAAGGCCAAAACCATCCGCGCCGCCTGCCAGCTACGCGACGAAGGCGTGGCCCTTCCCTTGCTCCTCGGCGACGAGGGCCGCATCCGCCGCGAGAGCGAGGCCCTGAGGCTGGAACTGAACGGCATCACCATCCTGGACCCCGCCACGTCGGTCCTTCGCACCCGTTACGCCGCCCGCATCCATGAGTTGCGGCGCCGCAAGGGCGTTACGGATTCGGAGGCGTGGGAGCTGGCGGAGAACCCCAACTACTTCGCCGCCGTGATGGTAGAGCAGGGCGACGCGGATGGCATGGTCACCGGCATCTCCTTCCACTACCCGGAGGCGCTGCGCCCGCCGCTGCAGGTCATCGGCGTGGCGAAGGGCCGCCGAACCGCCGCCGGCGTCTACCTGCTCTCCATGCGCAACCGAACCATCTTCTTCGCGGACACCACGGTGAACATCGAGCCGGACGCCGAAACCGTGGCCGAGATCGCCATCCTCACCGCCGAACTGGCCCGCGAGTTCGATATCGAACCCCGCGTGGCGCTGCTGAGCTTCTCTAACTTCGGCAGCACCCGCCACCCCCGGGCCGACAAGATGCGCCGCGCCGTGGAGATCATCCGCCAGCGCGAGCCGGGCCTCATCGTAGACGGCGAGATGCAGGCCAGCACGGCCCTCTCCGAGGAGTTCCTCAAGGGTTCCTACGGGTTCAGCGACCTGAAACAAGAAGCCAACGTGCTGATCTTCCCGAACCTGGAGGCCGGCAACATCGGTTACAAACTGGTGCAGCGCCTGGCCAATAGCGAAGCCGTCGGCCCCATCCTCGTCGGCATGGCCAAGCCCGTCTACGTGCTGCAACGCGGCGACGAAGTGAAAGACATCGTCAACGCCGCCGCCGTCGCCGTGGTGGAAGCCCAGAACCAGGAATGCCGGGGGTAATCCGCCCGGGCCGTGAACGGCCGGCTCGGGGGGCCGAAGGGCGCCTGCGCGCCCTGACGCTCGTCCATCGCGGAACGATCGCCGCGCCGCGTGTGGACGGGGTTGTCATCCCGAGCCTGCGAGGGACCCCATAGAGAAGCGTTCTTTATGGGATTCCTCGTTCCTCGGAATGACAACCCCGTCCACCGTACCTACCGTGACGGAGATTCAGGGCGCGAAGGCGCCCTTCGTTCACTGAGCCGGCCCCTCGGGGCCAGGCTCCGCTGGAAAGGCATTGCAATGAAATCCGTCCTTGCCGTCCTCGCCGCCGCATCACTCGCGGCCTCCGTCCAGGCGCAATCGCCGCAGGCCTTCCCGTTCGTTCTGCCATGGGATGACGCTTCGACCACCATCGCCTCCATGGCCGCGCTGAACGCGAAGCCGGCCGGGGCCGACGGCTTCGTGCGCTCCGGCGGCGGCCACCTGGTAACGAACACAGGCCGCCTGCGCCTGCTCGGCGTGAACATCTGCATGGACGCCGCCTTCCCCGAGCGAGAGGTCGCCGAAAGGGTGGCCGCCCGCATGGCCAAGTTCGGCATCAACGCCGTCCGATTCCACCACATGGATGGTTGGGCCGCCCCCCGCGGCCTCCTCCAGGCCGATATGCGGACCATCGACCCCGGCCAGCTCGACCGGCTGGACTACTTCATCGCCCAGTTGAAGCAGAACGGCATCTACGTGGACCTCAATCTCCACGTAAGCCGCCTCTACCCCGGCCTGCCGGCATGGGAAAGCATGCCCAGCTTCTTCAAGGGCGTGGACAACTTCCAGCCGGACATGATCCGGCTCCAGAAGGAATACGCCCGCGCCCTGCTGACCCACCTCAACCCCTACACGAAGACGCGTTATATCGCCGAGCCCGCCGTCGCCTTCATCGAGATCAACAATGAGAATGGCGTGATTCAGGAGTGGGGCAACGGCGCGCTCGACACGATGCCGCAAGCCTACCAGGCCGAGCTGACCCGCCAATGGAACGCCTGGCTGAAAACCCGCTACGCGGACGCCGGCGCCCTGCGCCGCGCTTGGGACGCGGCGGACGTTCCGCTGGGCGCCGAGATGTTGAAGGCGGACCCGAAGGCGTGGTCGGCCGAACAGCACGGCGCCGCCAAGGCGATCTTCGAGGCCGGCGCCTTTGGGCCGCAGGGCGGCCCGGCCGAGCGCATCTCCGTGACGCAGGCCGGGGACGAAGCGTGGCACGTTCAGTGGAACCAGCCGGGCCTATCATTGCAGGCCGGCAAGCCCTACACGCTCACCTTCTGGGCGCGCGCCAACGCGGCGGCGACCATCGGCGTGAACGCCATGCAGGCGCACGATCCTTGGGCGGACCTCTGGGCCGATTCGGTCGACCTCGGCCCCGCCTGGAGGGAATACTCCTTCGTTTTCCGCCCCTCCCGCGCCGAGGTCAACGCGCGCATCGGGTTCGGCGAGATGGGCAGCCGCACGGGCGTCTATGAGTTCGCCGGCGTCTCGCTGAGGCCGGGCGGTTCGTCGGCCGCGCTGCGGAACGCCGCGCCAGGCAGTGTCTCCTGGTTCCCGCACCGCGGTTTCTCGGCTCTGCCGCCCGCCGCCCGGGCCGACTGGGTCCGCTTCCTCTGGGATACCGAGACGGCCTACTGGGCCGGCATGCGCGGATTCCTGCGCAACGATCTGAAGGCGAAGGCGCTGATCATCGGCAGCCAGGTCACCAACAGCCCGGAGCCGGTGCAGGCAACCATGGACGTCGTCGATAACCACGCCTATTGGAAACACCCGGCCTTCCCGCGCCGCCCATGGGACGCGGAGGATTGGACGGTGGAGAACGTCGCCATGGCCGGCGCCGCCAAGGGCGGAACGCTGCCCGGCCTGGCGTGGCGGCGCGCCGCCGGGAAGCCCTACGTGGTCACCGAATACAACCACCCGGCCCCCAACAGCTACGGCTCCGAGATGATGCCTCTGATCTGCGCCTACGCGGCGCTGCAGGATTGGGACGGCGTGTTCGCCTTCGACTACAACTCCAACAACGCCCTCTATAAGGAGGGCCGCATCGGCGGCTTCTTCTCCATTGGAAATCACCCCGCCAAGATGGCCACGATGCCCGCCGCCGCGGCCATGTTCCGCCGGTCCGACGTGTCGCCCGCCCGAACGGAGGCGCTGCGGCCTCTGACGGCTGCCTCCTCACAGTCCGCCATCTCCTCTCGCGCCGGCTACATTGCCTGGGGCGCGCCGGACGGAGTCGATCCGATGGAAGCCCTGCGCCATCGCTGCGGCTGGTCGGCTTCCGCAAAGCCGCTGCCGCTCGCCGCGCCGGCTTCCAGCCCGGTTACCAGCGACACGGGCCAGCTCTCCTGGGGCGACGCCGTCACCGTGAACGCCCCGCGCACAAAGGCAGCCATCGGCGTATTGCGTCCCCAGGGCGTTTCGCTGGACGGCGTGCGCATTTCCGGACCCGGCCAGTGGGCCGTTGTGACGCTGACGCTCGTCTCCGGCAAGAGCTTCTCCGGACCCGCCCGCATCCTGGTTACCGCCGTCGCCGGGGCGCGCAACACCGGCATGGTCTGGAAGGACGAGAAGCGCAACAGCGTGGGCGCGAAATGGGGGACGGCGCCGAGCGTGGCCGAGGGCGTGAACGCGGTCCTCCGCCTCCCCGTCCCTGCCAGCCGCCTGAAAGCCTGGGCCCTGGACGAAACCGGCCGCCGCGCCCACGCTCTTCCGATCGCCCCGGACGGCTCCGTCGTCCTCGGCCCCGAGCACAAGACGCTGTGGTATGAGGTGGAAGTCGTCAGTCATCAGTGATCAGTCATCAGTACAGAAGGGCGAGGCCCCTTCCACGTCACTTCGAGCGCAGCGAGAAGTCTCGGCCTGACTCTACTCCCGTGACGGCGTACCAAGCACCCAGGCCAACGCTGGCATGGGTGCTTGTGACGTTGCGGCATGCGGTAGGCAAGGCCGAGACTTCTCGCTGCGCTCGAAGTGACGTAGGAGGGGCCTCGCCCTTCTGTACTGACGACTGATGGGACAAGTGTCAGCGGATGGAAGCCGCCCATGTGACAGCGCACCCAAGTCAGTGGGTGAGAGCATATGCGGTAGAGTGGGGTTTGTGGTAGATGATAGAGCGCCGTCGTTGCCCTTCGACGCGCGATGGTGGAACCGATTCCGCAATCTCAGGCGGAGCGAACCCGAACGGCTGACACTTGTCCGAATCAGTCGTCAGTGATCAGTCATCAGTACAGAAGGTCGAGGGTCCTTCCACGTCACTTCGAGCGCAGCGAGAAGTCTCGGCCTTGCCTACCGCATGCCGCAACGTCACAAGCACCCATGCCAACGCTGGCATGGGTGCTTGTTGCGTTGCCTGGGTTGGCAGGCATGGCCGAGACCCTTCGTTCCTCAGGGTGACATGGAACACGGGCTTGCCTCTTCGTTCGGCGCTGATGGCTGACGGCTGACAGCTGACAGCTCCAAACTGATGACTCACGGCAACCCGCTTCCCATTCCGCGCGCTCCGGCACATACCATTTAGCGAAACGGCGTCCGGCTTCGGGCGCACAAAAGACTCCAAAGGATCCCGCCCATGTCCAGCACATCCCGTGAACGCGCTGAAGCGTTCCTCAAGATCGCCCCGCAGTTCCAGCTCGGAAGCCTCACCACCGAAAAGTCGCACCCGGCCACCGCTCAGCTCAGCCAGACGGCTGATCGCGACGTGCCCGCCGCCCTCCGCTTGCTGTTCGACGCGGACGCCGACGTGCTGGCCACATACCGCGCCTTCGCCGAATCCGGACGCGCTCCCGGCATCGCGCAGTCCGTGGTGGACGCCGTGAAGGCCGGCGGGCGCGTGTTCTTCACCGGCTGCGGGTCCACGGGCCGCCTCTCCATCCAGTTGGATTCCATCTGGCGCACCTTCTGGCGCCGGCAGGCCGAGCGAGGATTCGCCGGGGCGGAGGATTTCGAGAACCGAACGTTCAGCGTGATGGCCGGCGGCGATTACGCCCTCATCAAGTCCGTGGAGGGGTTTGAGGACTTCACGCAGTTCGGGCGCAAGCAGATTGGAGACCTCGGCGTGGGCCCGCGCGACGTTGCCTTCGCCATCACCGAGGGCGGCGAAACATCGTTCGTCATCGGCACGGCCTGGCAGGCGCTGGATAACGGCGCGAAGGTCTACTTCGTTTACAACAACCCGGACGATGCCCTGGTCGCCACGGTGCAGCGCAGCCGCGAGGTGATCCAGGAGCCGCGCATCACGAAGATCAACCTCACCACCGGCCCCATGGGCATCACCGGCAGCACCCGCATGCAGGCCACCACCATCCAGCTTGCCGTGATGACCACGATCCTCGAGATGGCCATCCGCACGCTGATGGGCGAGTTGGAGCCGAACGGCCCGTGCGCGCTTGATCCCGCCGGCGTGCCCGCCCAGTTCCTCGCGAAGCTGGAGGAAACGCTCGCCACGCTCCGCTCCGACGCCGTGTGCCAGGGCGGCGCCAGCATCGTGGGAATGGAGGAAGCCGTTTACCGCGCCGGGCACAAGAACAACTACTTCGCCAACGCCATGGGCATCGACATGTTCACGGACACCACCGAGCGCAGCCCCACCTTCTGCACGCCCCCGTTCCGCAAGATCGACGACGACTCGGCCGCGGAATCATGGGCCTTCGTCTACCTCCCCTTCGCGAAATCCGAAGACGCCTGGCGCCACATCTTCAAGCGCGCCCCGCGCTGCGTGGACTGGAGCGACGACGACGTGCGCGCCCTGGTGGATGACGATCAGGCCGAGCGCAGCATCGAGATCGCGCACATCATCACCGAGAAAGAGCTCATGCGCTTCAAGGTGGGCCTAGACGGCCTCTCCGCGCGGCCGCTGGGCCCCGGAGACTCCGCCGTGGCCCTTCTCGCCCCGGACGACGCCCCCCGCCCAGACGGTTTCCCCTGGAACCAGATCCAGGCCGCCAAAGCCGCCGGCGCCAAAGTGGGCGCCATCATCGCGCGTAAGCCCTCCACGCCGGCCGCCGACGCGCCCGTGGAACTCGACGCGCAGGTGACCCTCACCCTGCCGGAAACCGACCTGCTGCTGGACGGCCTCACCCGCTGCGGAACGAAGATGCTGCTGAACGCGCTTTCAACGTGCACGATGGTGCGCCTGGGCCGCGTGATGGGCAACACGATGATCTACGTGGTGCCCAGCAACCTGAAGCTCATCGACCGCAGCACGCGCTACGTGCAGACCCTCGCCGGCCTCGGCTATGAGGAAGCCTGTTACCTGGTGCATGAAGTGATGGAATACGTTCAGCCCCGCATGCTGGCGGACCAGGTCTACCCCCCGGTGGTCGGCGTTTGCACGCTGCGCGCTCTGCACCACCTCACCAACGAGGAAGCGGAAGAGCGGCTCAGCGAAGAAGCGAAGTAGCGCCCAACGAAACCCCTCGGGGCGGATCGAGGCGCTGAGCGTCACCGCGCAAACATGGAGTGCGGCGGCTCGCCGCCGCTTTGGCTCGGTATGAACCGAACGAAAGCGGCGGCAACCCGCCGCACTCCATAGTGGTCTCTGACGCCCTTCAGGCTGACTGCTCGTACAGGAAGAACTCCGCCCGCGCCTGACGGCTGACATCGTCCATCCCCTTGTCGAACTCCTTTGCCAGGGCGGTTATCGGTTCGCCGTTCTCTTGGCGTATTGTCCAAGGCATTGCCTCGGCGGTTGGCGCAATCTCACGCTCAGCCCGTCACTACGCCCGTACCGCTAGTGGTTAGCGTGGCCTTCGCGAAGCCTGTCTTCACTTCACGCTGCAACTGGTTGTAGAACGACTTCCCCCAGAGGTATCGATCCTTATCCCGAAGTGAGAGGGGCGTCGGCGCCGATGCCTCGACGGCCGCCATATACTCCAGGTACGCTGGCCACAACTTCTCGAAGCGGCTCATGTCGGCCAGATCGGAGAAGCGCCCCCCAAGCGAGTCGCACACGCGCGTGTCATAGATTGTGAAGTCCGAGGGATAGAGAACAGCTAAGATCGCGGACGCCATCGGCAGGCGGAAGCCCCACTCTTCAGGGGCCCACAGCAGCCGCAAACGGTCAGCGCGAGTAGGTTGGCCATAGAGCTCCTCGGTAAGCGCACAAACGGTTTCGTTGAGATCGCCGCGGCCCATGTTCATGAGCCTGTGCGCCACAGTCGACTTCGCCCGGTTGGCCTTCCAGATCACGATGCAGAAGAAGTCGAACGCAGACAGGAAACCATCGCGATGGAAGGCCATCCGCACATTGCGGAAAAGGTACTGCTCCAAGTCGTAGTACTTCACGTAGTTCATAGCGCCCCTTCTACCCCCGCCGGTCGGCCGGCCGTTCCTCCGCTAACTCCTACTCGCTTCACGCACTCCATAGTGGTCTCTGAGTCCCGCCAGGTAGATCACTCGTACAGGAAGAACTCCGCCCGCTTGGAGTCGAAGGGTTCTCGGGCTTCGTCCCAGCCGGCGAGGATTTCGGCGGGGGGGATGCCGGAGTCGATCTGATGGCGTAGCGCGTCGGAGCCGCCAAGGTAGTCGATGAAGTGGGGGCCGCCCTCGCGGAAGGGCGGCAGCCACGCGAAATCCGCCGGGTAAAGCCGCTTCAGCGCGCTCAACATATGAACGCCGGCGCTCACCGGGCGGAAGGCGCCCCGGTCCGTTACGTGCAATTGGCAGCCGTGGCAGGGCGATCCGTTGTGCTTGCTGAAGGTGGGGATGAAGTGCAGCGCGCGCCAGCGGCAACCGGGAAGGCCCTCCGCGTTCAGCGCATCGGCCAGATCCTCGGCGTTCACGTAGGGCGCGCCGAACGTTTCGAACGGCTTCGCCGTGCCCCGCCCCTCGCTCAGCGTGGTCCCCTCGATGAAGCACGTCCCCGGGTAGACCCGCGCGGCATCCACACTCGGGATGTTCGGCGAGGGCATTACCCATTGCAACCCCGTCTCCTCCCACGCCATATCGCGCCGCCAGCCCTCCATGGTCACCACGTTCAGCTCGCAAGCGATGCCCAGCGCGCCGCGATAGTACCGGGCCAGCTCGCCCACGGTGAAACCGTGGCGGTTCGGGATGGGGTATTTGCCGACGAACGATGAGAAGCCCTCGCGCACCAGGTTCCCCTCGGTAACCGCTCCGGAGAGGGGGTTCGGCCGGTCGAGGACCGTGATGGGGATGCCATTCTCGCCCGCCGCCTGCATGCAGTACGAAAGGGTGTAGAGGAAGGTGTAGTAGCGAGCGCCCACGTCCTGGAGGTCGAACACCAGATGGTCGATCCCCTCCAGCATGGTGGGGGTTGGCTTGCGCGTTTCGCCGTAGAGGCTGTGAACGGGCAGGCCGGAGCGCGCGTCCGTGCCGGACGCCACATGCTCGCCCGCGGCCACGTCGCCGCGCACGCCGTGTTCCGGGCCGAACAGCGCGACAACCTTCACGCCGGCCTCCCGCAGCGCGTCCACTCCAGGCACGAGCGCCTTCGTGACGGCGCTGTGGTTCGTGATGAGGCCGATGCGCCCCGCCGGGATCAACCCCGGTTCCTTCAGCAAACGGTCCAATCCGGCCGCAACCATGGATGCCCTCCTGTAATAGTCATCAGATAGTCATCAGTCGTCAGTCGTCAGTCGTCAGTCAGAGAGTATGCGGATATAGAAGCCGTCCGGATGGACTAACAACTGATGACTGATGACTATCTGATGACTGATGACTGTCAAACTACCCCGTCCCCCCCGCCGTCTTCAGGATCGCCGCTACGTCCGCCTCGGTCACTTGCCCGTTCCCGCCGGGGGGCGCCAGGTCCAGAATGCCCAACGTTATGGCGTCGGTCTGCCCGCCAGACCGCACAACGCGGAGAGCGGCGACGGCGTCCAGCAGGTCCACCTGCCCGCTGCCATCCGCGTCGCCGGGCGCATCAGGCATCCACTGGCATGCGCTGCCGTCCGCGGCCACGCCGAAACCCAGCGTCGCCGACGGGAACGAGGCGCACAACGAGAGGCCGCCCGGATTGGCCGTGCGGCGCACGGTGGCGAACCCATCGGCCGTCTGAGATGTAGCGTCGCCCACCAGGATGCCCTGCCCGCCGGCGGCGAAGCGCATGGAGCGGATGCCGGCGTTCACGTCCCAGGAGGCGGCGCTCCAGGCGCCCGTCGCGGAGCGCGTTACGTGAAACAGCGCGCTGCCGCCGCGCACGGCGTCACGGGCATAGGCCCACGTTTCAGTGGCGGAAACAGGCGCCAGCGCCGCCTCCCAGTGGGGGCTCGTGGGCTGGTTCAGTTGCGTGGCCGGCAGCGGCACGATCTCCCAGTCCGTTCCAGCGTTCTCGGTGCGCAGCAGCACGGGGCCGAAGTTGCCGGCGGTGTCGATGCGGCTCGCCAGAAGCCAAACCTGCTGGCTGGAAACCGCGGCCAGCGTGTAGACGGTGTTTGGGGCGAAATATGAGTGGTTCGAGTAGCGCACGGACACCCAGTTCCGGCCGGCATCCGTGGTGCGGCACACGGCGGTCACGTCGCTCCACCGCGCCACGGCCCACGCGGTATCCGCGCTCGCCGCGGCGATCGGCGCCACGGAGTCCGGCGCGCCCAGCCCGTAGTCGTCCACCGCCACAACCTGACGCGCCCAGAAGCCGCCCCCATCCTGCGTGCCGGCCGCCGAGCCGCCAACCCCGGAGACCCAGCCGGCCCGGGGCGTGGCAAACGAAACCGAGAGCAGATCGTCGGCGATCCCCGTGACCTGCTGCGACCAACTCGCGCCGCTGTCCTCCGTGAAAAACGCTTGGCCGCCATCACCCACAGCCCATACGGCGGAAGGCGACAGCGCGCATACGGAGGAGAGGCCGTGCGTGGAGGGCCTGGTCACTGGCGTCCAGCGTGCACGCGCCGGAAGCGCCAGAACGAGCATCAGGATCAGCGCGGACTGCCGCATGGGGAGGGACCTCGGTCTTGGTATTCGGACGGCTGGTTGATGCCTGGATGTTAGGACCCACCGCGCCAACCCGTCAATCGGGCGCAAGTTGCATACCGCCCGCTTCCGAGCAAGAACCGTGCCGCCGGGCCAGGCGCCCCCCCGCGCCTGTGCTATGCTGAGGAACGATATGACCGAGCGGGCGAAGATTGTGGCGGCATGGAGCGCGTTGGGGTTTATCTGGGGCAGCACGTACCTGGCCCTGCGAGTGGGCGTGCTCACCTTCCCGCCGTTCCTGATGGCCGGCGTGAGGTTCCTCATCGCCGGGGTGGCGCTGCTCTTCATCGCGCGGGCGCGCGGCGCGCAGTTCCCGCGTGGGCGGTCCGCCTATGCCGCGCTCTGCCTCACCGCCTTGCTCCTGATGGTGGGCGGCAACGGCGGCACAACCTGGGCCTCGCAGAAGGCTCCCTCGTCGCTGGTCGGCCTGTTGGGCAGCACGTCTCCCCTGATGATCGGCTTCCTGTCGCTGTTCCTGCCTGGTTCGGAACGGCTGAAGCCGGTGGGGTGGGCGGGGCTGGCGCTGGGCCTGGTGGGACTTGGCGTGCTGCTGCGCCCTTCGGGCGGCGCTCCCATCGGCCCCGCCGCTCTGGGCTGCGGCATCGCGGTGGTCTGCTGGTCGGCCGGCAGCCTGCTATCGCGCCATCGGGCGCCCAAATGCGACGCCATGGCCTCCAACGCCATCCAGATGCTGATCGGCGCCGTGGTCCTGTGCGCCATGGGGCTTATCACGGAGCATGGCCTGAAGCAGCCGCTCAACTGGCCGGCGCTGGCTGCCGTGGCCTATCTCACCGTTGTCGGGTCATGTGTTGGGTTCACCCTCTTCTTCTGGCTGCTGGCGCGCGTGCCGGCCGCGAAGGTGGCCACCTATGCTTACGTAAACCCCGTGGTGGCCGTGATCCTCGGCTGGGCGGTGCTGCATGAACGGATCACCGGCGCCACCCTCCTCGGCGCCGCCGTCACGCTCGCCGGGGTAATCCTCACAAACGCCGGCCGCGCCGCGGCCCCGGCGCTCATCTCCGCCCCCATTCCCGAGCCCGCGGCGCCGGAGTAGGCGCCCTGATTTCCGCGCGTCCGCCCGCCGATAATGGGCTTGCACCGCCATCGTCGGCGGCCCGATATCTTCCCCGGAGGGACTCCGCGAATGAAACGTTTTGTAATCCCCGCCCTGTTCCTGTTGGCCGCTTTGTCCGGTTGCCAGCACAAGCCGCCGGCCGCGCTGATTGGCAAGTGGGAGCACGTTGAAGACATGGGCATGCTCGGCAAGGTCGCCGTTCGCCTCAACCTCAAGGATACGGGCCGCTTCACCGTGCGCAAGAAGGCCACCCAGCCCCCCATCGCCCCTGGCGGCATGAACTTGCCCTCAATGCCCTCCGGCACGGATGGCCCGGAGAACGAGGACGGCGAGCTGATCGAAGCCGGCGACTGGGACGTGAAGGATGGCCAGTTCAAGTTCGTGGTCGACACGCTCTATATCGCGGGCGTGAACGTTGGGCCCACCCAGGTGCACACCGAACACTCCAAATACGCGCTGCAGGGGAATAACCTGACGCTGGAGTCCAAGGCCCTGGTCGTAACCGCGCCAGCCAGGATTCCCGGCGGGCCCCCGCAGGCGGCGCCCACCACCATCAGCTTCACGAAGATGCCGTGAAGGAAGCCGTCAGGTATCAGCCGTCAGCCGTCAGCCGTCAGCGATCAGCCAGAGGCTTCGCGCATGAGGTAACCGGCCTCGCGGGAAGAAATTCTGGCTGATCGCTGACAGCTGACGGCTGACGGCTGATACCTGACGGCTGATACCTGACGGCTTCCTTCACGCGCCCCGTTGCGTCTCGGATAGGTAGGCGGATTGCCAGCCCTGATGGGGGCTGGATGCCTTGCGGGAGATGCGCCATGCGCGGCGGAGCCGGCGGATGGCCTGCTCCACGCGCCATTTCTTGAGGCCGGTGAGCGCCGCAATCTCGCGGATGGTGCGCCCCTGGAGCCGCAGTTCCAGCACGGCTCGCTCCAGAAGGGGCAAACGCAGCGCGTCCACGAGGTCGGCCAGTTGAGAGGCGAACAGATAGGCCTCCTCGGCCGGGTTCAGGCCGGCGAGGAAATCGTTGAGGCAAACGGACTTGCGGCGGAACTCCCGTCGCTGGAGGTCGTGATCGGAGAGGAATGGGTACTCCGAGGCGACGGGCGCTTGCGGGCAGACGGTCATGCGGGGCCTCCCTCCTGCTTGCGAACAAACGTTCGTATTCCAGATGACGCCATGATAACATACCGTTAGTGCCCGCGTCAAGCGAAAACTGCGGAGTGGACGTCCGCCCCGCAGGCTCGCTATCATCCTCCTGTCACTCGCCCCAACACCACCAAACGGAATGGAACGATACGAACAGATTGGCCGCCGCATTCGGCAGGCCCGAGAGGCCGAAGGGCTCACCCAGGAGGAACTCGGACGCCGCCTCGGCATCTCCGGCGTCGCCCTCGGTCACTACGAGCGCGCCGCCCGCTCCGTGGGCATCGCCGAGCTCGAACGCATCGCCGAAGCCCTCGGCAAACCCATCACCTGGTTCCTCCAACCGCCCCGCCCCTGGGCCGACCTCGTCCGCGACGCCTACGCCCGCGTCCGGCAGGATCCCACCTACCCCCACGGCGCCCGCCACGAGCCCGAAGTCGACGCCGCCCTCCAGGAATACATCGTCCGCCTCTATGAACAGGCCCGCGCCGTCCGCCTCCTCCCCTCCGAGGAAGAACGCCTCGACTTCGAGTGATCCCCCCGATCCCTCCGCCAACGGCAAACTGAGAGCCAGAACGCTTTTCCGCGCTCATCCAACCGCCATCCTCACTTCCCCGCAAAATGCCGCTTAAGCCCCTCACCCCCGCGTCGATAACTAGCCTTGGAGCACGGAAGGCCCAGAGGGCCCCGTGCAAGCGAACTACCCGGGGCCGGCCCTTCTGACCGGCCATACGGAGAAGACGGTCGCGAAAGCAGTAACCCTTAACCAAAAAGCGCTCGGCACAGGGCGCAACAGCGACACCATCAAAGATCGTAACGCAGGGCCTCTCGGCCCCGTACGACCAACCGGCTAATAGCCGGGTTGGAAACAAGACGTTTCCGGCAATCGTGTCAAGGAGGATTCACCCAAATGTCCCTGAGAATTAACCTCAACAGCGCGGCGGCAAGCGCCGCCCGCAACCTGGCGGGCACCGACAGCAACCTGAGCAAGTCGATTGAACGCCTGTCGTCCGGCTACAAGATCAACCGCGGCGCGGACGATCCGGCCGGTTTGGTCATCTCCGAAAAGCTGCGCGCTCAGGTCTCGGGTATGGCCCAAGCCATCTCCAACTCGCAGGACGCAGTCAACCTCATCAAGACCGCTGAAGGCGCCCTCACTGAGAGCAACAGCCTTCTCCGCGGCATGCGAGACCTGGCGGTCCACGCCGCCAACCTCGGCGCCAACGACAGCGCCTCGGTTGCGGCGGACCAGGTCCAGATCAACTCCGCCATCCAGAGCCTCAACAACATCTCCAACCGGACCTCGTTCGGCAACAAGAAGCTCCTGGACGGCACCGCCAGCGTCGGCCTCGGCGCGATCGTCGGCGGCGGCGGCGCGGCGGGCTCCAACTCCGACATCTCCTCCGTTACCGCGGCCTCCACCAACTCGGCCTTCATGAACGCCACCGGCGACAAGGCCGTCACCATCCACGTCACCCAGGACGCCGCCAAGGCCCAGTCCACCGGCGCGGCCACCGTGGCCGGCGGCGCTCAGCTCTCCACCGCGGCAGGCTGGACAGCCACCACCACCTCCTCCATCAAGGTGAACGGCGTCGACCTCGGCACCTTCACCGCCGCCCAGACCGGCGACGACGTCATCAACGCCATCAACAACAATGCCACCCTGAGCCAGACCGTCGTCGCCACCCGCAACTCCGTCACCAACAGGATCGAGATCACGTCGAAGCAGTACGGCAGCAGCCAGGGCATCACCGTTGAAGAGACCATGCAGGACACCGGCGCCGCCTTCCCCCTGGCCGTCAACCTGATCGGCACGGGCTCCGTGGACCTCTTGGACCATAACCCCCACACGACCACATCCGTGGCCTGGGGCAAGGACATCAAGGGCACCGTCTCCGGCAACGGCGTGGGCGGCGGCACCGTGGACTTCAACTCGGGCTCCGGCTTCGTGATGAAGGATGCTGCCGGCGACGCCATCACCTTCTCGAGCGGCATGACCGGCAAAGCGGCCAGCAACGCCACCTACACCAGCACGGTGACCGGTTCCGGCACCGTCTTCCAGCTCGGCGCCTTCGCCGATGAGACGGCTTCCGTCTCACTGGCCAGTTCGGCCGCCAACGCCCTGGGCACGGGCGCCTCGACGGTGTTCGCCAGCGTGGCCAACATCGACCTGACGACCAACGCTCAGGAAGCCATCAAGGTCCTGGACGCGGCCATCAGCCAGATGTCCACCACCCGGGCCAACCTGGGCGCCTTCCAGAAGAACGTTCTGGAATCCAACATCAACTCCCTTGGCGTGGCCAAGGAGAACATCTCCGCTTCCGAGAGCGCTGTCCGCGACACGGACATGGCTCTGGAAATGACCAACTTCACCCGCTTGAACATCATGGAACAGGCGGGCACGGCCATGTTGACCCAGGCCAACCAGCAGCCGCAGCAGCTCCTGAGCCTCTTGAAGGGCTAACGGTAGCCGCCGGCCATTCGTGAATACCGCACGGCCAGAGGGCCGGAACATGAGGAGGTTTTATCATGTTCCGGCCCTCTGGCCGTGCGGTATTCACGGATGGCTATAGGCCGAAGCCTGGCGGCTATAATCCTCCTGTGGGAGCCGGGCCGCGGCCCGCCGCGGCGCCGGCGTTTCTTTCAGACAGGGGGGAAAGCAATGACTGCTCGCAGTTGGGCAATTCCGTCTCTCCTCGCGCTGGCCATCCTTGGGCCCGCCTCTCCCGCCGCCCCGCTTCGCGTTTCGTCCAGCGCCGCCAGCGCCGCGCCGGACGGCAAGACGTGGGCAACAGCCTTCCCAACCCTCTCCGCCGGCCTCGCCGCCGCCCAACCCGGCGACGAACTCTGGGCCTCCGGCTCCTTCGCCGAGAGAATCACCCTTCCCCCAGGGATCGCCGTGTACGGCGGGTTTCGCGGCGCGGAAACGGCGCGCTCCCAGCGCGATCCGAACACGGTAACCACGTATCTCGACGCCCAATCGAACGGCGCGGCCGTCACCATTCCGGCGACGGCCGCGGGCGCCGTTGTCGATGGCCTCTACATCCTGCGGGCGACCTCCAGCGGCATCCTCTGCGCCGCCCCCAACGCCGTCATTGCCCAGAATCGCATCACCTCCTGTTCCGCCCGGGGAAGCGGAGGCGGCATCGCGTGCACGGGAGCCTATTCCGTCATCGAAGGCAATGTCGTTTGGAACAACGCCGTCCAGGCCGTCTCTAGCAACCAGACCTACAGCGGAGGATTCGCGCTTGGCGGCGGCATTTCGGCGCAGGCCGATGGCGTGATCGTCGCCGGAAACGTCATCTCCGACAACCGGGTCTACGGCGGCGGCTACATGGGCGTTACGCCCGACGGGTGGTACTTCTACAAGATCGACGACTCCGTCGGAGGCGGCGGCCTCTACGCGGCGGGAGCCGGCCTCACCGTCCGTGACAACGTCGTCCGCGGCAACTCCGCCTGGGCCTACAACACCGAAACTCTCCGAGGCGTCACGTACACCCTCGGCTACGCCTACGGCGGCGGCGTGGGCTTCGAAGGCTCCGGCACGCTGGAAAGCAACCTCATCACCTACAACGCGAGCTACGGCGGCAGCGGCGGCAACTCCGGAGGGCTCTTTGTGAATGGCCGATCCGGCGCCAGTACGCTGGACATCGTGAACAACACGATTGCGGCGAACCAGAGCAACGAAGCGGACTACACCGGCACACTGTACCAGACGGCCGCCGTTGTGGTGACGTCACCCGACCAGAGCGCATTGGTGGCGAACAACATCCTGGCTCTCAACAACGGCCCGGCGATTTACGCCGATCTCCAGGGCGTAACGGCGGGGGCTCTCACCTTCTCCCGGAACGATCTCTACGCGAACGGAGGGAACCCCATCGGGCCCGCCTTCCCGGGCCCGATCGACCCGGACGCGTTCATCGTCGCGGACCCCTTGTTCGTAGCCAAGGCCAGCGGCGACTACCGCCTCGCGCCCGCCTCGCCCTGCGTCGACGCCGGCGCCGACTCCGCAACTTCGGCGCATCATGCAGACGTGGACGGGCATCCCCGTATCCAGGGCGCCCACGTGGATATCGGCGCCTACGAAGGAACAACCGCGCCCCACACGGCGGCGCGCCTTCAGTTCATCTCCACGCCGGCCTCCGGGCCCGCCGGACAGCCGCTTGTGGTAACGCCCCGCGTAGCCGTGTTCGACGACGCCGGCCGATGGCGCAATGATTACGCCGGCCCCGTAACGCTGGCGATTACGCCGGGGTCCGGAGCGCCGGGCGCCGCTCTGCTGGGCGCAACAACCGTGAACGCGGCGGGCGGCCTGGCGGACTTCCCGGATGTCTCCGTGTCCGCGCCCGGCGCCGGATACGCGCTTACCGCCTCGGCGCCCGGCCTCTCCGACGGCCTCGGCGATCCATTCAACGCGTACGGCCCCGCCGCAACGATCAGCTTCCTCCAACAGCCGGCGGCCACTCGCGTTTTGCACCTCCTGGCGCCGAGCCCTGTTGCCGCCGTCCTCGATGCCCAGGGTCTGCGGGTGGAACGCTTCGGCGTCGCGATGGCGCTCTCCATCGCGCCCGGCACTGGCGCCGCGGGAGCCAATCTCTACGGCCAGACGGAGGCCATGCCCATGGCGGGGGCGGCCGTTTTCGGCGGCCTGTCCATTGACGCGCCCGGCGATGGCTATGTGCTGCGGGCCTCCGCCGGCAGCCTCGTCGGCCTGAGCCGGCCCTTCGCCGTGCTCCCCCTGCTGGCTCGCTGCTACGTGGCGGCAACTGGGGGAGACGACGCCGGCTCCGGCGAATCGTGGCTCGCCCCCAAGCGCACCATCCTCGGCGCGCAGACCGATACGGCTCCGGACGGCGAGATCTGGGTCGCCGAGGGAAGATACACCCAATACGCCAGCATCGCGGGCGGGCTGAAGCTGTACGGCGGCTTCGCCGGCGGGGAAACGGACCTCCGCCAGCGCCGGCCGGACATCCATCCCGCCGTCATCGCTCCCTACGACGAAGGGGCGAACCTGTACCTGTCGGTGGGCGGGTCGACCGAGCCGGGCAGCGCGCTGGACGGCTTCGTGTGCGAAGGCTCGCCGGAATGGAACACCATCGACATCGGGATGGGCAGCCTGGTATCGCACAACGTGTTCCGGCATTGCGACCTGTCCAGTTCGTCGTCGAACGTGCGGGTGCAGGGGAACCTCGTTCTCTTCGCCCATACCGGCATTCAGACGGCGGGAGCCGGCGCCGTTGTGGCGAACAACACGGTCGTGGGAGCTAGCGACTCCGGAATCGTCATCGCCGCCTCGGGGACGGCCGCCAACAACATCATCGTCGGCGGAACGCGGGGCATCGCCATCTCCGGAGCGGGAACGCCCGGCCCCGCCGTGCGGAACAACCTCATCTTCGGAACCACGGAGGCCGATCCGTGGGCCGGCCTGAACGGCAACATCAGCGCCGATCCGCTGTTCGCCGATGCGGCCGGCGGAAACTACGGCCTGCGCCCCGGTTCCCCCGCCATCGACGCGGGCGACGATAGCTTCGTTCTGCCGGGCGAGCTGCTCGCAAACGGCTCCCCCCGCATCCTCGGAGCGCACGTGGACATCGGAGCCTTCGAGGCGCCCGTCACCGCGCGCGTGTCCAGCGCCCTCCGCGCCCTCGCTATCGCCGCCGGACTGGCGGCGCCCGCCGCCGGCGAGATCGCCCAGCTAGACGCTCTCTCCGGCGTCTCCCCCGGCATCGTCGACATCAGCGACGCCGTGGCCATACTTCAGCATTCAGCTTTCGGCATCTAGCGCTCAGCATCCAGCATCCAGCATCCAGCATCCAGCATCCAGCCCGAAGGCCTCGTCCGTCGGCGGAGGTTCCCACACCGTCAGGCCCTTTGGCTGGATGCTGAATGCTGCATGCCGAATGCTGACTATAATCCCGTTATGACTGCACGGGCGCGGGCACTGGGCTGGGCGGGGGCGCTGCTGGCGGCGGGAGCGCTGGCGGGGGCTCTGGTGTGGGTTACGGGGCAGGCGCGTACGGTAAGCGCTATCGTGAAGCGCGGCATCTCGGCGCCCGGACCGCCCGTGGCCGCGGCGGACCTGCCGCGCCTCCTCAATGGCGCGCCGGCGGCGCCGTTCATGACGTTCGACCCCGCGGCTTCCAACGATCCTCGCACCCGTCTGCAGGCCGGGTTCAACTTCCACCGCGGGGGCGGCCAGTGGATCCTCGTCTTCCAAAGTCGGGAATCGTTTGACCGAACGGCCCGCTGGTATGACGCCCATCTCCCCGGCTGGACCCGCGCTTCGCGCGACGCCGTCTGGAAAGATCACAACAGCCGCGACGAAGAGCGGTGGCGTTCCGGCATCCGCTTCGCCGCCTGGGAGCGCGGCCCCCGCCGACTCGCCCTCGCCGCCATGCCGGATCTCCCCGGCCGCGTTATCCTCTTCGTGCCGGCGTCCGACGCGGGGCGGTAGGCCACGCGTCCCTAGTCGTAATGCTCAACCCGCACCGCGCGGCGGTCGAAGCCGCGTTCCTCCTGGAAGAAGGCGCGGGCCGGAACGGTGAATTCGCGCACGCCGGAGAGCATGGGAACGTACGGAGCCTCCTCGGCGGAGAGGGGGCGCAGCAGGTCCAACTCCTCGCCAACGGGGCCGTTCCAGCCCTCCTCGGGCTCCAGCAGGATGGGGTGGTACGAGAACCACGGGGCATAACGGTCCAGGGCGGCGAACTCGTCGAGGAACAGCAGGCCGTCGCGTGTTCGCGCGCCCTGCACGAGGCGAACGCGCGGCGGGTTCTCGGTCTGCGCCAGCGCGCGTACGATGCACCGAACCGGCACCGCGCCCGTAAAGCGCGCGCCAAAGAGGATGCCGCCCACTAGCGGTTCGGGCAATACGAATTTTCCCAACACGCCGCCCATCTCCACCTCGTCGCCAGGGCCAAGCTCCTTCAGGTAGGTGGAGCCGAGGCCGCCGTCCACGTGGTCGAAGATCAGCGGCATGATGCCCGTTCCGTCCGGCGGGGAGGCCAGGGAATAGGCGCGCACGAGGGGCGGGTGCGGCCCCACCGGCAGCCGCAACGAGGCCCACTGGCCCGGCTTCCAGGCGAGCGGGGGCTCAACGGGGCCCACGTCCAGACGGTACACCTCCGGCGCGATGAGCTCCAGGCACTGCACCCGAAGCTGCATGGCCTCACCCATGGGGGGCTTCCTTCACCGCATTGCGGTTCCAGTTGGGGATCTCAATCACGATGTCGCGGCTGCCATCCGGCACGCACTGACACCCCAACCGGCTGTACATATGCAGGCCCGGAGCCTCTTCCAACTGGTCCAACTCGTCATCGGTCTGCTCGTTGGTGGAATCGATCCCCTGGCGAACGATCACGTGGCACGTGCTGCACGCGCAAACGCCGCCGCAGGTGTGCTCCAACTCAATGTTGTGGCCTTCGCAGATGTCCAGGATGCTGCCGGGGAGCCCGCTGCGAGCGTACGGAACGTCTTTCGGATCCACCTCCACCGTGGTTTCCTGTCCGTCATGGATGAAGGTCACCTTGTAGGTCTTCGTTGCGGGCGTGTACTCCGCGGTCTGGATGTATGGGTTCGTGCCGGCCATCGTCTCCTCCGTCTGCGCGCGGGCGCAATCGCATGATAGCCCGCCGCGCCTCCATCCAGAGCGCCGAAAACCGGGTCAGAGTTCCATATGGCCGCCGGCGGGCACAAATGGCGGGCTGCCATGGCGCAGCCCCCGCCGCATCGATCAAGATTGTGTAAACTTGGTAAGTGGATGTCGTGGCCACAGCCGCGCTTGGGCGACGAGGAGCGCGACACTGACCTATCGCCGCCGCCGAAGCGGCGGCGGTAAGACGGCCGGCTACGCCTGTGCCGCCCCCAAGGCTCTTGACGGCATCGGGCTCGTGCCGACGTCTGATGAGCTGGAACGCCGAAGGAGGCCGCTATGAGCGATATGACCGAGGCGCCGAACAGGGCAGCGCCCCCCGTTTCCGAGGAGCGACGCGTGGCGCTGGAGGAACTACGCGCGGGAGCCAGCGCCGTCGAGGTCGCCCGCAAGCTGGTCGGGATGGGCATGCTGAGCGGGGACGCCAGACGGTTGGCGGAGAAGCTCGATGTCCGGTATGTACGCCCTCACGACCGGCGCATCCCGCCCCTACGCTCCCTACTGAAGTCCCTTGGGTTCGCCACCGCCTATTCCGTTGGGTACGGCCTCGTATGGGGCGCGCTCCTCGCCGTTGCGACCACCTACATCGCGTTCGGCCTGCCGAAATACCTGTTCATCACGCTCTTCCCGCTGGTGCATTTCGTCAAGGTGGGCCTGTTGAAGGGAGCGAAGGACGAGAGCGGCGTTCCGGTTCCGCTCCTGCGAACCTACCAGCCCTATGCGGCGATTGGCCTCTTCGCCGCGGCCGCCGGCATCCTGGTCGCGGATTATGTCGCGCTCTCACCGGAGATGCACCACGTCTGCGTGGAGAGGGTAACCGGGTACGGCACGGCGTTCCGCCCATTCTCGGGGCCAATGGTTGCCGTGTGGCTCTTCACCATGACGACGCCGCTTGCCGCCATCCCGCTCCTTCTGTGGATCGTTGTTGCGCTCTTCATCTGGAAGAACGTGAAGTCCGAGGCGCATCTCCAGTAACCGGATCAACCTCTCCCTGCTCCTCGCCAACTACCGCGGCTGGTTCTGTAGCGCCTTCTCGAGGCCCTGGATGGCGCCGTCCAGCGCCTTCCTCTCCTCGTCGGTGGACGCTGCCGACCGCTCTTCCTTCAGCGATTGCAGCGCCTCCGTCAAACCCTCCTGGATGCTCTGGCGAATCTCGGGTCCCAGGCCCTTCAGTTCCGCCAGGTCTTCGGCCGACATCGCCTCCTGCGCGCCGGGCTGTTTGGCCGCCTGCATGGCCGACTCCATCGCCGGCCCAACGGCCTTCATCGCCGCCTCCACCGCCGGCCCCACCTGCGCCATGGCTTCGCTAATGGTCGGACCAAGGTTGGAGAGCGAGCTTTCGAGTTGTGGACCCAGTTGGGACAGGGAGTTCTCCAACTGCGGGCCTATCTGCGCCATGGCCTGGTCCATCTGAGGCTGTGCAGCCGTCATCGCCGCAGCGATCCGCGGACCGATGGCCGCCAGCTTCTGGGTCTGCTGGCGCGTGAGCCCTGCGCGCGGGGCGCCGGCGAGGATTCGCGCGCGGGCGGGCGGAGCCATCGCAGCGGCGCGCCCACCGCGCAACGCGGCGTTCTCGCGTTCCAAACGCGCAATGCGGGCCTCCAAGCGCTTCATTCGCGCTTCCATGCGGGTGGCCTCGGTCGGGCGGATCACGGTCACGCCGCGCCCGCCGGTGGCCGGGGCCGCCTGCGCGGCCGACGGAAGGAACAGCAGGGCCATAAGCCCCAGGGTCTGGTACGACATAGTGCGACCTCCTCGGTAATGCGTTGGGCGCCTCACCGGCGCCAATGCTCCCCTTACGCCGCGCGACCTCGCCAAGTTTCACCCGGGCCTTCAGCGGACCTAAGGGGATCGGTGGACGATTCGCGCCCACATTGCCTTGGACGTTCGAGCCGCCCCGTTTGATACCTGCCAAAACCGCCAAGGGGGCGCGCACGGAGTTCCGTGCGGGCCCCCAGCCGGATTTCGCCGATATGCCCGCAACCGCCCAGCATCGGGCATAGACTCATCTCCGGCGATTCGGTATGGGCAGTATCTGTGGTCCACGCCACGTCGCAGAGCGGACGGGGTCAATCTTCCGGGCCCTTTCCCGCTCGCTCCTGGCCACCCGATGTCGCCCTACTTGAGAGAGCGCAATGCCGTAGTTGTGGTGGAACACAGCCGAGGACGGATCCATCTTGACCGCTCGCTCGAGGGCATCTGCCCCACGGCCTGGCTCCCCCATCGCGAGCCACGTAACGCCGATATCGATGAGGTCTTGGGCCGAACGCGTGTCGTCAAAGGCCTGCAGGGCTTCGCGGTAGTGACCCAGTTGGTACAGGGCGGCGCCATGCCAGTAGCGCGATCCGCCCCGAAACCAGATGTGTCGAGCCTGGCGGAATAGCCGCTCGGCTCGCACGTTGTCGCCTGTCATATAGGCGTCGTGTCCCGCTATCCATCTGGACTCAGCGAACAGACTGCCAACCGTATCGACGATGATCGCCGTGACCGAAAGCCCGATGACGATGGCGACCACCGTGAGGACTGAGTTTCCGCTTCTTCGATGCGCCATGGCCCGCCAATCTCCAGAGAAGGGCTTTCGCCCATTGTGCCCTGATGCCTCGGCAATCCAGCGCGATTCGCTCCCGGCACAGCGCCGCCGCCGATCTCTCTGCCATCAACGGACCGCCCCCTCCGCCTCGAGGCATAACCTCGCCTCCCTGAGGCGCGCCGCCCGCTTCCGGAGACGATAGGATCGCCTGCTATGTAGGCGTTCGGTGTCGATAGTTGGTTTTCGCCACGGTAGCGCCGGCGGCCCGCCGGCATCCGCCCGAAGGGCGGACACCCGTGGCCGCTTCGCGGCCATGCCGGCGGGCCGCCAGCGCTACCGTGCACATCTGGCG
>DASXUL010000171.1:0-16776 GCA_036504855.1 Armatimonadota bacterium
CCGCTTGCCTACCATCGATCGCGTCGTCTCAGCAGCCTGGGTCAGAGTTGGTGTTAGGCGTGAGACTCACCCCAAAAGGCTCCTACGCGAATGGTCGGTTGCGGACTTAGTTGGAACGAATGGGCAAGCCCAGCCCCTACCCAGTAGGTCCGGCCGTCCACCGATCGGTGGATGGAGATACCGAACTGGTAGGGGCTGGGCTTGCCCTGCCCTCGGAGCCTCAGATTGGCCGTTGCCCCTCGCAGTAACGGTTCTACCGAACGCGGCACTTAGCCCGCTGAACCGGCCCCTCGGGTTTAGCGCGGAGCCCACGTCCGACGATCGCCCCCCGGCACGGCGGGATTGTGATAGTATTAAGGAGGCCAAACGCCCATCTACCAGCGCCCCTGTCGCCGCGGAGCCGCGCCTTCCGGGGAAACCTCCTTAAGACCATTGAACAAGAACACGCTTGAAAAGCCAATCGATCTGACGCAACAGCCTCCACGCCGCTTCCGTCCCTTTCGTTTCCTTCTGCACCTTCTCGCCTTGCTGGTCATCGCCGGCGGCGCCGCCTTCGGATACATGTACGCCGCCAACAAGGGATTCCGGCAGGCGCTGAATGGCGTGGTGACCGGCGCTGACCCCGTGCGCGCCTTCGGCGGACGCCAGGCCGTCACTCTGATGCTCCTCGGCAAGGATGAGGACCGCAACAATCGCGATCAGGTGTTGCGCACCAACGCTCGCAGCGACACTATTATCCTCGCCCGCCTGGACTTCGCCTCCAAGACGATCCAGATGCTCAGCATCCCCCGCGATACCCGAGTGCGCATCCCGGGCGTCCGCGGCTACAGCAAGGTCAACGCGGCCCACGCCATCGGAGGGCCGGATCTCGCCGCCCGCACGCTGCAGGGCCTCCTTGGCGTAGAGCCCGACGCCATCCTGGTAGTGGACTACGAGATGCTCTGCAAAGTGATCGACGATCTCGGGGGCGTCTCCGTTAACGTGGACCGCGAGCTGAACTACGACGACAACTGGGGCAACCTTCACATCCACCTGAAGCCCGGCGTACAAACGCTCGGCGGCCGTGACGCCATGGGCTTCGTGCGTTTCCGTCACAGCGATGACGGCCCCGCGGACACCGATATCGTGCGTATTTCGCGCCAGCAGCAGCTTGTTCAGGCTGTGAAGGCCAGGCTCCACGAGCCGTCTACCTGGGTGCGCATTCCCGGCCTGCTCGAAACCGTACGCAAGGAGATGCAGGGCACGCTTAAGTACCCGCAATTAGTGGCCCTGGCCAACTTCGCCCGCAGCGTGCCGAAGGCCAATGTGCAGATGCACGTATTGCCCACTCGTATGGGCCGGTCCTTCGTGTATCCGGATCGCGACGCCGTTCGTGTCATGGTGGCCCGTATCTTCCCGAACTCCAGCCTTCCGGATTGGGCGCAAGGCCGGGATGGAGACACCGGCCGCCGCCGGCGCCGCCGCCCGCGCTCCCATGTCGCCGCCAAGGCCGCGGCCGCGGCCGTCGAATCCCCCGCCGCAGTTACCGACGCGTCGCCCCAACCCGCGGGCGATGCCGCCGCAGTTCAAGAGGTGCCTGCCGTCACCGCGGCGCCCGATCCTGCTCCGCCCGCGGCCGCGCCCGCTGCTCCGGCCCCGGAAGCCCCCGCGGAGCCGAAACCGAACGAAAAGGGGTAAGGATCCTCAGCGATTACAGGCTCCAACCGCAGGCGTTCGGGCGATGCGCTGACGCATCGGACGGGGAACCACGGCCAGGCGGCTTACGTCTGACTATCGTTCAAACTCCCGGGAGGGACACATGCCGAGTTGGCCCGCCATCGTGTTGTTCGCCCTCATCTGCGCCGTTGTTCCAACGGACGCCGCCGTCCTCCGCGTTAACCAGTCCGCGCCGGGTCAGTCCCCCGACGGCGCAACCTGGTCCACCGCCTTTGCCGCCGTGGACGACGCGGTTCGCGCCGCCGCGCCCGGTGACGAGATCTGGGTGGCCGCGGGGGTATACGCGGAGAACCTGTACCTGGACGCCCCTCTCTCGCTGTATGGCGGCTTCCACGGCATGGAAACTGCGCGCGGCCAGCGCAAGCCGGATGTCTACGTCACCACCCTTTCCGGATCGTATGCGGCGCCCGTCATCACCTCCTGGGCCGACATCATCGTGGACGGCTTCTCCATCACCGAGGGCTATGCCTCGGCGGACATCGGGTTGGCGCCCGGCGGCGGCGGAATCTGCGCGCTCGCCGGAACGCCCACCATCGCCAATAACCTCATCTCCGGCAACATCGGCGGCAATCTCGATGGCTTCGCGTTCGTTCGCACGCAGGGAGCGGCCATCTACGCCGCCGGCGACGCCGAAATCGCCTGGAACGATATCCGCGAGAATCTTGCGGACGGCTGCGGCGGAGTGGCCTGCGATGGCGCTTCACCGTCCGTGCACAACAACCTCATCCGCGCGAACTGGTCCGGTGAGGGCGGAGCCCTGGTCTGCTCCGGGGAATCCGCGCTGGTCTATGGGAACGAGGTGCGGCAGAACCCGGACACGCACAGCGGCGCGGCCATCGCCGGCGGGACCTTCGTCAACAACACGGTCACCGACAATGGCGGCGCCGGAGTGCTGATCACCGGCCGCGGACTGCGCATGGCCAACAACCTGATCGTGGGAAACGGTTCCGGCGTTTCCCTGGCCGCCGGCGCGGCATTAGGCGTCTTCCGCAGCAACGATGTGTTCAATAATAGCGGTCGCGATTACCAGGCGATGTCGAACCCCACCGGGTCGCAGGGCAACATCTCGGCCGCCCCTGGGTTCACGAATGCCCCGGCCGCCGCGCTCCACCTGCGCCCGGATTCCCCGTGCCACGACGCGGGCGACGATGCCTTCATCGGCGAGGGGTGGTTGGATATCGACGGCGAGCCCCGCCGCATGGGCCGCCATGTGGACATCGGCGCCGACGAAGTCACCACCGCGCCGGTTGGCGCGGCGATCTTCGTGTCGCCGCAGGGGAACGACCGAGCGACCGGCCTCACGTGGGCAGCCGCGAAGCGCACGCTGGGCGCGGCTCTACAGATCGCCGCGGCGGGCAACGAGATCTGGCTTGCCGACAGCGCCACGCAGCCCTTCTCCGACACCGCCGCCATTACCTGGCTGCCGGGCGTCTCGTTGTACGCCGGGTTCGCCGGCACGGAGACCGCGCGCGCGCAGCGGAATCCCGCCGTCAACATTTGCACCATCTACAACCGCATCACCGTCCCCGCCGGGGCCGGGCGTGACACGGTTCTTGACGGTTTCACCCTTTCGGGATCGCCCGCCACCCCCCAACCGACCGTCGGCGGCGGCGTGTTCTGCACGGGGTCTTCGCCCACGCTTGCCGGCCTCACTTTCACCGGCCTCATTGCCCAGCGCGGCGCGGCGATCGGCATCCTCGGCGGGTCTCCCCTCGTCACCGGCTGCACATTCACTACGAATCGCACCGTTGCCGGCGCCCCCGGCGGATGCGTGTACGCGGAGGACGCCGCGCCCAACCTGTTGGGCTGCTTCTTTCGCGAACCGCGCCGCACCGGCCTGACCTCACGGGATTGCGGCGGCGTAACCGCTGTGCGGTGCCAGGTTTCGTTTACGGGCTGTTCTTTCTCAGACCAATCCGGCCCCGCCGTGATGGCCACGGACTGCACCGGGACCATCGCGGGATGCGCTATTTCCGCCTGCTCGGACGGCGTTCAGATACTCGGGGCGGCGTCGCAGATCACGCTCAGAGCCTGCGCCTTCACCGCCAATGAAACCGACGCGCTCATCGTCTCGCAGGCCGCGTCCGCTGATGCGCGGGACTGCGTGTTCGCGCTGAACGCCGCGGCGGCCGCCGCGGCGGATGCCGCGAGCCTGACGGCAACCAACTGCACGCTGGTCTGGAACGGCGGGCCAGATGGCGCGGCGCGCTCCGCCAACGGCGCAAAGCTGGCCTTCCGGAACTCCATTATCGCGTACAACGTGGGCGGAGTGACCGGTCCGGCGTCCTACCGCAACTGCTGCGCCTTCTCCAACGGCGCCTTCGCCTTCCCGGCGGGGCAGAATGGCAACATCACGCGGGACCCCGTATTCGCTGCTTCGACCTTCGGCGATTATCACATCCAGCCGTCATCGCCGTGCCGGGACGCGGGTGACGACGCAGCCGTTCAGCCCGGCGAGACGGATGCGGACGGGCGTCCGCGTCGCCAGGGCGCGCGCGTGGACATTGGCGCGTACGAGTCGGACGGCTCTCCGCGCGTTGCTTCCTCGGCCGTGCTGTGCGTGCGACCGGATGGGAACGACGCTGGGAACGGACGGACGTGGTCCACGGCGAAGCGAACGGTGCGGGCCGCCGTGGATGCATCTCCCTCCACCGGCGCCGAAGTGTGGGTGGCCGCGGGAACGTACACGGACGGTTTCACCCTGAAGCCTGGCCTTCGCGTGCTGGGCGGTTTCGCCGGTTGGGAGTCCTCGGCCGCGCAGCGCGCCGCCGGAATCCAGACAACGCTGAACCTGAAAGCTGATATCCTTGCGCCGCCCAACGTCTCCCGGACCGGCGGCATCGAGGCCTTCACCATCCGCTCCGGCCGCATCCTGTGCGCCGGCTCGCCCGTGCTGGCTCGCAACACATTCGTGCGCTGCCCGCGCGCCCTCTGGGTGAGCCATGGCTCCCCCCGCGTGGTGGACAACCTCTTCCTCGCCGGCGTGGAGGGCGCCGGCGCCATCACCGTGTCGGCCGGCTCGCCGGATATTGCCAACAACACGTTTTCCGGAAACGGGTGGGCGTTGGACCTGCGATCTGGTTCCCCCGTCCTCACGAATAACATCATCGCCTACAGCGGATATGCCGTTACCGTGTCTACCTCTAGCACTCCCACGCTGCGGTCCAACTGCTTCTTCGGCAACGGCGACGCCGACGCTCTGGGCATTCCCAGCCCGATTGGGGCCAACGGCAACATCCGGCGGGATCCGTTGTTCCTGGACGCCGCCCACGGCAACTTCCATATCCAGCCCGCCTCCCCTTGCGCCAATGCCGGCGCCGCGGCGGCCGCGCTTCCCGGCGACAAGGATATCGACGGCGCGCCCCGCGTGAGCGGGGTTCGCGTGGACATCGGCGCCGATGAGTCCGATGTCCGCGTGTGGAAGGTCACGCCGCTGGTGATCCGCGTGAAGCCGAGCGGAGACGATCATCGCGATGGTTCTTCGTGGCCGAAGGCGCTGCGCACTCTGCGCGCGGCGATGGACCTCGCCGCCGCGAAGGGAGGGGCAGACATCTGGGCGGCCGCCGGCACGTATGGCGAGGCCGTCACTGTCCCGCCGTTCGTTAGCCTGTATGGCGGGTTCAGCGGATGGGAGTACAGCGCTTCCCAGCGCCGGCCGAAGACCTCCATCACGCTCATCCGGGGCCCTTCCGGCGCGGCGCCTCTCACCGTGAACGGATCCTGGGTTCCCGAGTGGGTGGACGGCTTCACGGTGTGGGCGAACGGCGCGGGCGCCGGGGTGATCCGCGACCAGTACGGGCCGCTGTCCCTGGCCGTGCAGATCACGGGCGGCGTGACCTGGCTGGCCCACAACACGCTCGTCGCCGGCGGCGTGTTGGCGGACCACGGCGCCGCGTACATCGTGGCCAACTTCATCGACGGACGCGTGCATTGCTCCGCGGGCCGGCCCAACGTGTTGGCAAACCACATTTCGGGCGGCGTTTCCGCCTACTCCGCGGCGCTCGCGCTGGTGAACAACGTGCTCGCGGGCGGCCGCGATGCCGCGCTGGACTGCCGCGCCGGCAGCGCCTGGATCACGGGCAACACCATCGCCCGCAACGCGGGCGGCGCGCAGATCACGGGCGGCGCCAACGTGGTGTTCGCCAACAACATCGTCGCGGAGAACGGGGCAGGCCTCAGCGTGGAGCCGGACGTGAGCCTCGTGGCCCGGGGCAACGACGTGTACGGAAACGCGCCTTCACCGGAACCCGAAACCGGGCTCGCCGCCAGCGACGGCAACGTGGCGGTTGACCCGCGCTTCGCGGCGCCGGAACACAACGATCTGCGCCTCCGCCCCGACTCGCCGTTGCGAGATGCCGGCGACAGCGCCTATGTCTCCCCGGGCCAGACCGACGTGGACGGGCGGGCGCGCGTTATTGGTCCGCGCGTAGACATCGGCGCCAGTGAAGTGGACGGGCGCACATTCCTGCCGATGCCCTGGCGCATTGTGCGCGTCTCGCCGGCCGGCCTGGATGCCAACGATGGCTCGTCCTGGGCGCTCGCGAAGCGATCGCTATCGTCCGCCGCCGATGCGGCCCGTCTCGCGGGGGGTGGGGAGATCTGGGCCGCCGAAGGGATTTACGCGACCTCCGGCCTCGTTCTGGGCCCGTTCGTCAGTCTCTACGGCGGCTTCGCCGCCGCCGAGCGCACGCGCGACGGGCGTGACCCTGACCTCCACGAGACCGTGGTGGATGGCGGCCGCAAGGGCGGGATCCTCACTGCCCTGGACGGCTACCGCACGACGTTTGTTGACGGATGCACGTTCCGGAACGGCGCTGCCCGCCTGAACGGCTCCGTCTGGCTTCCGGCCGCGCTGGACGTGGGCGCGGCCACTGTAGCGAACAACCTTATCGCGCTGAACTACGGCTATTTCGATGCCACCAACCGTGCGTGGTCTGGCGTGGCGGGAGTGCGCGGCGGCCGCGGAGCCGCGGTGGAAGCGAATACGATCGCCGGCAACTACGGAGTCGGCGTGGAGATCGGCGAAGGGGGCCAGGTGCGGCGAAACCAGATCTACGGGAACGTTGCGTTGCAGGGCGCCGGAGTCTACGTCACCGGCAATGGCGCGCGGGTGGCGGACAATGTCATTGCATCCAATTCCGCGGCACGCACGGGCGGCGGCATCATGGTTGAGGGATACGACTCGTCGGTTGTCAACAACACCATCGCGGCCAACTCCGCTCCGAACGGGGGCGGCGCTTCGCTGTTCTGCCCGGTCACCTTCGCCAACAACATCGTGGCCTGGAATACTTCGAGCGTTTTCGCGAGCGATCCCACGGGCATCACTCTCAGCCACAACAGCGTCATCGGCGGCTACCCCGACTATGACGGCCTCGCGGATCCCACGGGGCTGGATGGCAACGCGCAAGAGGATCCGCTCTTCATGAACGGTCCGGACGGCGACTACCGTCTGCTGCCCGCCTCTCCCTGCATCGACGCCGGCGACGACGCCTTCGTTTTACCCGGAGAGACCGACCTGGACGGCCACGCCCGCATCCGCAGCCGGCACGTGGACATGGGGGCCTATGAGTTCTAGGATCGCGCCGAAAGGATGGGGATTGGCGGGATAGAACGCTGACTGCGCCGCGGGGGTGCGCGGGAGCGTTCCGGCGCTGCGGAGCCTATGCGCGCCCGGACGGCTGAGGCCCGGTTGCGCGCGTCAGATCGAATGGCCGTGCTGAAGGCGGAAGCGCTTGTGGGCGGTGCGTTTCCCGCCTGGCCTCGCTTGACGCAAACGCGGGAACCTGTTAGAATACGCATGTTGGCCGGCGCTACCAGGCGTCCGACCGTCATTCCTCGGTAGCTCAATTGGCAGAGCAGCCGGCTGTTAACCGGCAGGTTCGTGGTTCGAGTCCACGCCGGGGAGCCAACGTTCATATAGGTTCGAACCAGGCTCTTCAGGAAGCGGTGCAGACGTGACGGCGTACGTCACCTGCACCGCTTTTGTGTCGACTTCCTCCACTTGGAGCACCAGCCCCGTCACGATCTTCTTGCGCGCCTCGGGCGTGGACTCCCGTACGAAATCCAGCAAACTCGCGCCTCGACAATGCTGACGGAAGGGAAGCGGCAACGCGATACGCCTTGGGCCTGGCCATCCTCGCGGCCCTGCCCCGGTCGGCCACGCCGCTCCGGCTCTCACCCGCCCGCGCGCCATCACGAACCCGTGCGTGTCACTCGGCACGCTGAACCTACGCTGTGCCGGGGGCGAGGCCCGCAGCGCCGAACTCGCTCCGGTGACCCTTGCCGCGACCATCCATACCCCTGTTTCCATGCAAACTTGCGCCCGGCCCGGATGGCGATGCGGGCCTCTGCGCAGGGATGTCTCATGTCAGGGGCGGCCCGCGACACATCGGGCTGAGAGGGTTCTCAGGCTTGTCTCAGGTCTCTCTCAGACACTTTCTCCATACTCCAGGCAGGGACTACAGTCATTCCCCCAAACTCCTGAAGGAGAACAGAGATGAAGAAACTTGCGATGCTCTTGGCCATGTCCACTATCGTGGCGGCCGCCGCGTGCGCCAAGCCGGCCGCAAAGGCCAAGCCCGCCCCCCACGCCCGCATCACCGCCGCCCAGGCATCAAGAGCCGCGCTGGCGAAGTACCACGGCAAAGTGGTGGGAAAAGTGGCCCTGGAGAATGAAGAGGGCAAGTGGCAGTATGCCGTGAACGTCCGCTCGGGCAAGGCGCTGCGCGAGGTGATGGTCGATGCCAACTCCGGCAAGATCGCCAGCGTGGAAGTCACCTCTGCCAGGGAAGAGGCCAAGGAGGCCGCCGCGGAGAGGTCCGGCGCCCGGAAGGGCGTCAAAGGCGAGAAGAAGGAGTCGGCCGTGAAGGGCGAGGCGGCCGAGAAGGGCGAGAAAGGCGAGAAAGGCGAGGCGGCCGAGAAACACTGAGCCCATTCGCGGCATCTTTCTGGCCGGCCCAGCCCCCTTCCGCAGGCCTGGGCCGGCCTGCGCTTTTCCGGTCAATCCAGCATACAATTCCCTATGAGATCGCGATACCTTCGCTCGATCCTTCCGGGCCTCTGCCTGACCCTCCTCGCCGCCTTTCGCGCCGCTTCGGCTGCTGCCGACGCTCCCGTTCCGCTCTCGCTGGCTGACGCCTTGCGGCTCGCGCGTGAACACAGCCCGGTGATCCGCGCCGCGGGGGCCCGCCTGGCGGGGGCAAGCGCGCGCCTGAAATCGGCGGGGCTGCCCGCGAATCCCTCACTTTCCATCGCCCATGGGTCAGGCCATGATGCCGCAGGGCTGGATGAGGATGTCGTCCTCTCACAGACGCTGGAGGCGCCGGGGAAGACCCATCCGCGCGTCCTATCCGCCCGCTCTGAACGGCTGGCGGCGGGCGCCGGCCAGGCAGTCGTAGGGCAGGACGTGACCTTCAACGTGCAGTCGGCCTACTACGAGGCGCTCAGGGCTGATGCCGAGCGGCAACTGGCGGGCGATGCGCTGGCCACGGCAACCGCCTTTGACGCCGCCGCGCAGACGCAATTCCAAGCGGGAGATATCCCACGCAGCAACGTCGTGCGCAGCGGCATCGAAAGAGCCCGAGCCCGTCAGGCGCTGGATGCCGCCGAAGCCGAGCGGGCAAACCGCTATGCCGCGCTGCGCAGCCTCGCCGGCCTGCCGCCAGGAGCGCCTATCGCTCTGACCAGCATCCTTACGGACCAGGCCGCTTCTTTCAGCCTGGCCCAACTCCAGGGACAGGCGCTTTCGCGGCCAGACATCCTGGCGGCGCAGCACCTTCAGAAGGCACGCAGCGCGGACGTATCGGAGGCGCGCGCGGCGTGGCAGCCGGATATCCTTCTCGAAGCCCGGCGCGCCGCCCTTGTCCCATACGCGGACACGCCGAACGGTTACTCCGTGCGGGCCGGCATCACGCTGCCCCTGTTGGACTACGGGCGCAACCGGTCCGATCTTGCCGCGGCGCAGGCCGCGCTCACCGAACAGCAGGCCACGTTGGACGAGACCAGGCGCGCGGCCGCGCTGGAAGTGGAGACCGCATACAGCGCATTCGTGACGGCGCAAAAGGCGGTGGCGTCGTTCCATTCGGGCCGGCTGGACCGGGCCAAGGAGTTGCTGGACATGGCGCAAACCGGTTACAGGAATGGCGCGTCCTCCTACCTGGAGCTGCTGGATGCTCAGCAGGTCTACCGCAATGAGCAGGTGGACTACGCGCGGGCCTTGGCCGACGAGAACATTGCGCTGGCCGGCCTGCAACACGCCGTGGGAGGGACGCTGCCGTGAGACGCTGGAGCATGATCGTTGTGGGATTGTCGGCGGCGGCGCTCGTCGGATGCGGGCGCTCGCAGGAGGGGGACCCGGGCGCCGATTCCGGCAGCCCGGCGCCCGTCGCCGTGGAGACGGCGCGGGCTATTGTCCGCCCCGTTGAGACAATTGTGACGGCACAGGGCACGCTCGCGCCGGGTCAGGGCGCAAGCGCGAGGATTTCCTCCGTTACATCGGGCCGTCTCTCCGCCATCCTGGTGCGTGAGGGCGACCACGTGTCGGCCGGACAGGCCGTGGCGACGCTGGATGCACGAGCCGCCTCCGCGCAGGCCAGCAGCGCCGCGGCAGCGCTCAACGCGGCCTCCGCCCAGGCGGTCGAAGCGCAGTACGGCGCGAAGGCGGCCGTTGCGGACCAGGCGAACGGGCTGAACCAGGCGCGCCTGGCGCTCTCTGCCGCCCGCATCGATCGGGACAACGCGATCCAGAACGCCCGGACGACCTTGCAGTCCGCCGAGACGGACCTGGCGAAGATGCGGGCCGGCGCCCGCCCCCAGGAGATCGCCCAGGCGGAACAGTCCGTAAAGCAGGCCCAGGCCACGCGCGACCGAGACGCCACGGAATTGGAGCGGGTCAGGTTCCTCTTTGAGAAGGGGGTCGCCGCGAAGCGGCAGCTCGATGACGCGGAGACGGCGCTCAGCGTCGCCGAGTCCAGCCTGGAGAGCGCGAAGGCGCAAGCCAGTCTGGTGCGCGCGGGATCCCGCTCCGAGGACGTACGGGCGGCCGAGCTGCGGGTGCGCTCGGCCCGCGAGGCGCAGTCACAGGCGCATCGAAGCGGTGACGCGCACGTTCTGCAGGCACAGGCGGGCCTCCGACAGGCCCAGCAGGGCGTCCTCCAGGTGGCGGCGAAGCGCCAGGAATCCGTCTCCATGGCGGAGGCTGCTGCTCAGAAGCAGGCGGACCTCGCCGCGGCCCAGGTGGCCGCCGGAACCACCATCCTGCGCTCCCCCATCGCGGGCATCGTGACCCGCCGGACGGCGAACCCGGGCGATATGACCGACCCGGCCGCCACGGTCCTGGAGATCGCCGACACACGCTCGCTGGACCTGATCGCCGACCTCCCCGCGGAACAGGGCGCCAGCGTCCGCGCCGGACAGACCGTTCGCGTGGATGCCGGCGGACAGGCGGCGGGCGGCCGCGTCCTCAACGTGGGAGCGGTGGACCCGCAGACGAACCTGCTCAGCGTCCGGATTGCAGTTTCGAACCTCGACGGGAAGCTCAAAGCCGGCGCCTTCGCCATGGCGCGAATCGTGGTCCACACGGACCCGCGCGGCCTCGTGGCGCCGAAGGAAGCGGTCCTCACGCGCGAGGGAAAGAGCGTCGTCTTCACTGTCTCGCCCGACGGTACGGCGCACGAGCGCGCCGTGAGCCTCGGCCCGGAGCAGGACGGCGCCGTGGAGGTGCGCGGCGGCCTCAAGCCCGGCGAGACGGTGATCCGCCTCGGGCAGTACGAGCTGACCGATGGCATGAAGGTTAAGGCGGCGGGATTCAACAAGGGGAAAAGCGGGAGAGATTGAACGAATGATCCCGGGACTAGCGATAGGCTGCGCCACCGAAGCAGCGATCTGGACAGCCTTTTCGGGCTGGTCTCGCTCCTTCCTCGGAGCCCTGCGGGAACAGGGCATCCCGCATCTGCTGTCCCGCTACGAGACCTTCACTATGCCCGCCCGAGAAGCGTTGGTGGTACTATGGCCTTCCGCGCGGCGTTGAACCATAGATGCCGCAGCCCTCATACAAGCCTCACCGGGAGACTTGCCCCACTGATATGCCTGAAAGCTCCATAGACACATGAGCCTGTCCCGATTTGCCACGCGCCATATCAAGGCGATCCTGTTCGTCACGGCGGCGCTCTGCGCCGTCGGAGCGTGGCTGGTCGCCTCGTTCCCGGTCTCCATCCTGCCGGACGTGACCTTCCCGCGCCTCGTGGTCATCGCGGAGGGGGGCGACGCGCCGGCCCGGATGATGGAAGCGAGCGTCACGCGACCGTTGGAGCAGGCGGTCGCCAACGTGCCGGGCGTGAGAAAGACTCGTTCCACCACGCAACGGGGCGCCAGCGAGCTGTCCATCGATTTCGCCTGGGGCACGGATATGATCCAGGCCCAGCAGATGACGCAGGCGCGCATCGGAGAAGTGCGCGGCAGCCTGCCCCCCGATGTTGAGGTCACGGCGGAGCGGATGAACCCCACCGTCTTCCCCATTTACGGCCTTTCCTTACGGTCGAAAACCCTGTCCCAAGCGGATCTCTGGACGCTGGCCACCTACACCATCCAGCCCCGCCTCGCCCGCGTGCCGGGCGTTGCGCGCGTGGTCGTGCAGGGTGGTCGCGCGCCGGAGGTCGCCGTCGAGGTGAACCCGCAACGCCTGGCAGCCTACCATCTCTCGCTGCCGGAAATCGAGCAGGCGCTCACGCAATCGAACGTGGTTCGGTCCGTTGGGCGCATGGACCGGCAGTTCCAGCAGTACCAGGTTCTCGTCTCCGGCGAGACGGTAACCCCGGAACAGCTCGCGGAGATCACCGTGGCGGAGCGCGGCGGCGTGCCCGTGCCGCTGAAGGACGTGGCGACGATCCGGCCCTCCGTGCAGGACCGCACCACGGTCGTCACGGCGGGCGGCGCGGAGGCGGTGCTGCTGAACATCGTGCGCCAGCCAGATGCGAACACGATGACGGTGGTGCGGGAGGTTCAGCAGGAGATGGTTCGGTTGCGGAACGAGCTTCCGCGCGGCGCCGAGGTCGGCACGTTCTACGACCAGTCCGTGCTTATCCGCGAGGCTGTGGGCAGCGTGCGGGACGCGGTGCTCATCGGGTTTGTTCTGGCCGTGTTCGTGCTGCTTCTCTTCCTCGGCAACCTGCGGGCCACGCTCGTAACGGGGGCTATCATCCCGGTAACGGTGCTCATCACGTTCCTCCTGATGCGGCTTTCGGGCCTCAGCCTGAACCTGATGACCCTTGGCGCGTTGGCCGTCGGCATCGGCTTGGTGATCGATGACGCCATCGTGGTCGTGGAGAACATCTTCCGTCACCTCGCTCAAGGGGAAAGCGGTGACTCCGCCATCCAGAAAGCGGCCGGCGAGATCGCCGCGCCGATGGTCTCCTCGACGCTGACCACCGTTGTCGTCTTCCTGCCGCTCGTGTTGCTCGGCGGGGTGGCGGGGGCGTTCTTCACGGCGCTGGCGGTGACGCTTACCATCGCGCTCCTCGTCTCGCTCGCGCTGGCCTTGCTTGTGAGCCCCAGCTTGTGCGCGGCGTTCCTGCGGGTTGGGGAGGGCGCGAAGGAGCACGGGCGGCTGTTCGAGCGAGCCATTCAGTGGTACGAGCGCGTTTTGCGCTGGGCGCTCGGTCACCGATGGGTGCTGCCCGCCGGCGCGGCCGTGATCGTCGCCCTCACCCTCCTCTTCGCCTCGCGGCTCGGCACCGGTTTCATGCCGGCGATGGACGAGGGGGCGTTCGTGCTGGACTATCGGACGCCGCCCGGCACGTCGCTTTCGGAAAGCGATCGCGTGCTGCGCCAGATCGAGGTCATCCTGAAGGACACGCCGGAGGTCGCCGGCTACTCGCGGCGCACCGGCACGGAGCTGGGGTTCGCCATTACGGAGCCGAACACCGGGGATTTCGCCGTGGTCCTCAAGCCGGGGCATCGCCGGAATATCGAGACGGTGATGGATGATGTGCGCGAGCGCATCACGGAGAACGTGCCCGGCGTTGACGTGGAGTTCATACAGGTGCTCCAGGACCTGATTGGCGACCTCGCCGGCGAGCCCGCGGCTATCGAGGTTAAGCTCTTCGGCACGGACCAGGCGCAACTGGAGGAGACCGCCCGCACCGTGGCCGCGAAGCTCGAAACCGTGCGAAGCGCGGTGGACGTGCAGAGCGGCGTGGTTGAGTCTGGTCCGGAGCTTGTCTTGCGGGTGGACCCCGTTCGCGCCGGGCGGGCCGGCCTCACGGCGGACTCAGTGGCGGACCAGGCGCGCGCGGCGATGTTCGGCGATGTCGCCACGAAGCTCTTGCAGGGTGATCGGCAGGTGGATGTGCGGGTTCGCTTCCCGGACGCGTTCCGCTCCGACCCGGCCGCCATGGCCGCCGTGCCTATCCGCCGCCCGGACGGCGCCACGGCGCCGCTCTCATCCCTGGCGAACGTCGAAACCGTCCCCGGCACAACCGAGGCGCATCGCGAGGATCAGCGCCGCGTGGTGAACGTGACCGCCGGCCTCTCCGGGCGCGACCTGGGCTCCGCGATGCGCGACGTTTCCGCCGCGATGCGCAGCGTGCCGCTACCGGCCGGCGTGACCTTTGACCTCGGTGGTCAGTTCCAGAGCCAGCAGCAGTCCTTCCGGGGCCTGCTCGGCGTCCTCGCGCTGGCCATCTTGCTGGTGTTCGCGGTCATGCTCTTCCAGTTCAGGAGCTTCACGGCGCCCAGCGTGATCCTCGCCGTGATGCCGCTCTCGCTCTTCGGCGTGGCGTTCGGGCTCTGGGCCACGGGCACGCCGCTGAACGTCTCGTCCTTCATGGGGGGTATCATGCTGGTCGGCATTGTGGTGAAGAACGGCATCCTGCTGCTGGACCGGGCGCAGACTGCGGAGCATGAGGGCGCGCCGCTGGAGGAGGCGGTCGTCCATGCGGGCGAGGTGCGCCTGCGCCCCATCCTGATGACCACGCTCACCGCCATCCTCGGCCTCGTGCCGCTGGCTCTGGGCCTGGGCGCCGGGGCCGAGATGCAGAAGCCCCTCGCCATCGCCGTCATTGGCGGCCTGGCCTTCTCGACGCTTTTCACGCTACTGTTCGCGCCGCTGCTGTACGTCTCACTGCGACGGTGGCAGACGGCGCGCGTCCCCATCACCCCGCCGGCCAAAAAGCCGGCCCTTTCCGGGCCTCGATCGAAAGGAAGCACCCCATGAAATGGACACGCACTCTGGCCGTCCTGTTGGGCCTCGGCGTCCCCTGTCTGGCGCAGACCGATGCAAAAGCCGTCGCGCCGGGCTATCACATCGTCAATAAGACGGTCCTGGGCGGCGAAGGGGGCTGGGATTGCCTCATAGTCGATCCCGCCGCCAAGCTCGTCTACATCACCCGCGGCAGCCACGTGATGGTGGTGGACGAGGTGAAGCACACGCTGGTCGCGGATATCCCGCAAGTTGGCGGGGTCCATGGCGTCGCGCTGGACCGGGCCAGCGGTCACGGATTCGTGACGAACGGGCAGGACAACACGGTCACGGTTTTCGACCAGGCCAGTCGCAAGCCCGCCGGCTCGGTGAAGGTGGGCGGAAACCCCGACGTCATCCTCTACGACCGCGTGTCGCGCCGTCTTTTCTGCATGAACGGCGACAGCAATGACGCCACGGCCATCGATCCCGCCACCAACAAAGTGCTCGGCGCCGTGCCCCTCAACGGCAAGCCGGAGTTCGCGGTGGCGGACGGCAAGGGGACCATCTTCGTGAACCTCGAAGACAAGAGCGAGGTGGCCGCCTTCGACGCGAAGACGCTGAAGGTGACAAAGCGCTGGTCCATTGCGCCGGGCGACGGCCCAACGGGGATCGCTTTCGACCGGGCGCACCGGCGCCTCTTCTCCGCCTGCGGCAACGGGAAGATGATCGTGTCCGACCCGGACGCCGGGAAGGTGGTGGCCACGGTAGCGATCGGCAACGGGCCGGACGGAGCTGCCTTCGATGCGCGCCTCGAACTGGCGTTCAGCCCGAACGGGCGCGACGGGACGCTGACCGTCATCCACGAGGATGCGCCGGACAAGTACACCGTGGTGGAGACCGTCCCCACCCAGGCCGGCGCACGCACCATGGCGCTGGACGCGCGCACCCACCACCTCTTCACTGTGACCGCCGAGCCGGACACCACGCCCCCGGCGGCGGGTGAGAGTCCGCGCCGTCGCCGATTCAAGCCAGGGACCTTCACTCTGATCGAGCTTGCGCCTCGACAACCCTGACGAAAGGAAGGCGGGAATGCGATACGCCTTAGGCCTGGCCATTTTCGTGGCACTGCTGCCGGTCGGTCACGCCGCGCCGGCTTTCACCCACCCGCGCGCCATCACGAACCAGTACTTGCCGCTGGGCACGCTGAAGCAGGATATCCTGGAGAGCCGCACGGGTGAGCGCGTTCAGCGCACCGTCATGCCCGGCGCCAGGACCTTCACGGTGTACGGCAAGGCGGTAAAGGCCCTCATCGTGGAGGACCGCGAGTCTGTGAAGGGGCAGACCACCGAAGTGACGCTGGACTATTTCGCCCAGGACGACGCCGGCGCCGTCTACTACCTGGGCGAGGACGTGGACCAATACAGGAACGGCAAGGTGGTGGGGCATGAGGGAGCGTGGCTGTTGGGGAGGGACACCGACAGGCCCGGAGTGCTGATGCCCGCGCACCCCACGGTCGGCTCCCGCTTCAAGAGCGAAGACGTGCCGAAGGTCACCACGGAGAACGACGAGGTGGTTTCCACCACGGCCACGGCGAAAGTGAACGGGCGCCTCTATCGGAACTGCCTGCGCATCAAGGAAACCACGGCCGATGGCGTGGAGTACAAGCTCTATGCGCCGGGGGTGGGCGTGATCCAGGAGGGCGACGGCCCGGACGCGGTACGGCTGGTCCGGCATACGGGGACGGGAAAGAGGAGCGGTGCAGGTCCTCATCGTTGAAGACAACCCGAGCGTGGCCCGCTTCCTCGAACAGGCGGTCCGGGAGGCGGGCTACACCTCGCTCATGGTGGGCGATGGGCTGGCGGCGCTGGAGGCGGCCGGATCCG
>DASXUL010000172.1:0-11133 GCA_036504855.1 Armatimonadota bacterium
GCTCTAGCCGCCACACCACACCGCGAAACCCGCGCAGGCGAACCGCAGCATTCTGGCCGCCTGCCGCATCCGTACTTATCCATTCCGTTTCGACCCGCAACGCCCGCGCCGCCCGGCGCGGGCGTTGCGGCGTTTGGCTACAGAGGCCCGGTTCCGCGGCGCGACGGGGTGCAGGGCGGCCAGCCGGGAGAATGCATAGCCGAATCGCCGTCAACGCCGCCACGTGGGAGATATCAGGGGGGGCCGCCTCACCACCCGCCTGAAGGCATGGACGCCATCGCGGCCCTGGCATACACGGGGAACAGCAACGCCGCCAGGATCGCGAGGAGGGCGATGACACCAGCGGTTCTATCAGCTTGACGGCCTTGCGCATGACGTTCATCGGGCCTGTATGCGCGCAATCAGTACCCGACTCCTATCTGGGCGTCATCCCACCAATCATCATGTGTACGCCTGTCGCAGTGCCCATCGCAGTAGAGAACGTTCTGGTGAGCTGTCGAGGTGTCGCCCCTAGCTTCCTTGATCGGGTCCCGCTCGTGCCAGGGCCTGGACTCGACGCAGAGCGGCTCTTTGGTCGGAATCTTCACTGCTGAGGTTGGCTGCCCGGCCAGACCACCTTGGTAGACCGGCCATGGGTAGCCGCGGTAGAGATAGCTGGACATGTTCCAGGAGTCGCTGTAGAACGGAGGTGTCTTCTCGCCGAAACCGCCGGAGCCAGGGGTAAGGTAGATCTCGCCCACATCGCTCGGGCACTGCCAGATGCGCTTGTCCGAAACATAGGCTGCCATCGTCTCACTGAAGCCAGGGTGCCTATTGTATCGGCTCACGTAATCGTCCGTATTTGCCCATGGATACCTCTCGTCCCAGTCCTGCAGGTACTGCTGAGCGGCCACGCCGATCTGTTTGAGGTTGCTTACGCACTGTGTCTGCTTTGCCCGCTCGCGGACCTTTACGAAAACAGGAAACAGCAGGGCCGCCAGCACGGCAATCACCGCGACCACGACCAATAGCTCTATGAGGGTGAAGGCTTTGCGCATGGATTCCACTCCGCCGGGCTTCGCGCGGCTGCCATTGCGCGGGCTCGGCCGGGTCTCACTGGAAGCGGTACAACGCCGGCGCCGCGGCGGGCGAGCCGTCGAACCCGGCGGTCAAGACGTACAGGCGGGCGGCCAGCGCCGCCGCGTCGTCGGGATCGGCCGCATGGGCCGCCGGAACGGGCACGGAAATGAGAAGCGTAAGTAGCAAACGGCCTAAGGGATAGACCGGCGGGAGGGGGCGGCCGTTCCATCTGTCGGGAGCATTCAGCATTCAGGATTCGGCATTCGGCATCCAGGCCGGAAGCGTTGGTCCGTGAGAACGCCTGTCTCATTGTACAAACCTCCCGGCCTGGATGCTGAATGCCGAATCCTGAATGCTGAATGCTCCCGACGGCGGGCGTGGCGGCGTTTGGCAACAGGGGCCCGGTTCGTGGTACGATGGGATATAGGACGCCCGGCTGGGAGCACGCATGCATTACCGAATCGTAGTCAACATCCGCCACGTAGGAGATATCGAGGACGGCCGCTTCACCACCCACCTCAAGGGCATGGATGCCTTCGCGGCCTACTTCGACAAGTGGAAGGACAACCCCGTCTCCATGGGTGACCATGAGGAGCCGATGGACTGGGGTGACCCCATCAAGGTGTGGTACAAACTGATGGGCGACATGCCGCACCAGACAGTGCTTCGCGCCATTCCGAAGGACCCTCCGCCCGCCGGCCTCCCCCCCGGCGCCCCAGGCCTGTAGAGAGCCCTTGGCGGGCGTTTGCCCCCGCGGCAGAGCCCGCCGTCCAAAGCGAAGCGGCGCTCCGGCGAACCGATCCGATGCCCTGGGCGCCGGCCGCCGCCCCAAAATCTCATGACCCTTCTCGTAACAGGCGCGTCCGGGTTCCTCGGAGCGCACATAATGCAGGAAGCCATGCGGCGCGGCATCGATGCGCTGGGCGTGATCCACGAACACGCCTGCCCGGTGGACGCGCCGTCGGTGAAGCTGGATCTTTGTGATTCGCGCGCGGTGATGAGCCTTGTCCGCGATGTGCGGCCCGCGGCTATCATCCATGCGGGAGCGCTCACCTCCCCGGATCGTTGTGAGCAGCTTCCGAATGAAGCCAGCGCCGTAAACGCGACCGCCGCCGGCGTGCTGGCGATGGCCGCCTTCGCGGCGGATGCCCATCTGACCTTCGTCTCAACAGACCTGGTCTTTCGCGGTGACATCGGCATGTACGCAGAAACCGATCAGCCCGAACCCATCAACCACTACGCTCGGACCAAGGCGCAGGCGGAGCACTTCGTCCGCGCCGCCAACCCGGACTTCGCTGTCGTTCGCCCCTCATTCATCTACGGCGAACCGTTAGCAGAGCACCACGGATCCTTCTCGCACGCCCTCTTCAGAAACCTGACCCTCGGCGTTCACACAACCGTGTTCCACGACCAGTTCCGCTCCCCCATCCCAGCCCATGCCCTCGCGGCGGCCCTGCTGGAGATCTCCTCGGAGCGAATGTCCGGCGTGTGGCACGTAGCCGGCCCCGAACGCGTTAGCCGCGCCGAATTCGCGCGCGAGCTGGCCCGCGTGGCCGGGTTGGATCCCGCTCCGCTGGAGGAAATATCCATGGACGACGTGGCGTTACCCGCCCCCCGCCCCCGCGACGTCTCGCTCAACACAGTCAAAGCGAGACTGCGCCTCCAGACCACCCTCCCCTCTCTCACGGACGGCTTTCACTTCCTCTACGGCAAAGGCGGCTAGCGGGGTCCTCCCCGTAGCCAATGGCCCCGGCCCATGCCGCGCATGGCCCGGCGCCAGCAGATCGGAACTCCCATTGCATCCCTTCTGATCGTCTGATGCTGTAAGAGGAAACCGTATGATAGCCCGAAAACCGCAGACCGCCGCACCGGTGGCCCTGCGGCCGCTCTGCCAGAACGACCTGCCGAGGGTCCGCCGCTGGCGCACAGATCCCCAAGCCGCCCGCTTCTGCGGCTGGGACCGACCGGAATTCGCCCACCCATCCTGCGTGGATGGGCTCTACCTGCCCGCCATCATGGACCCCGAGGGCGCGGACGCCTGGCATTTCGTCATCGAGTCGGATGACGGCCCAATCGGCCTCGTCTCCTATGACCGCGTTGACCGCTACAACGCGTCGGCGCGCGTTTCCATTTTGATCGGCGAGCGAAACGCCTGGGGCCGCGGCCTCGGCGCAGAAACGTTGCGCCGCGTGCTGGCGCTGCTGTTCGGCCCCGGCGGATTCCGCCGCGTGTGGACCGAGGTGAACGCCCAGAACGAACGCGCGCTTCGCTGCTTCGCCCGCTGCGGGTTCCGGGAGGAAGGCCGACAGCGCGAGGCCGAGCTCTTCGAGGGACACTGGACAGATACCATCACCTTGTCCCTTCTCGTCAACGAATGGGAGCGGCGCATGCAGCCCACCGAGTATGAAACCACCCCACTGCGGGAGGACGAACGAGAATGGTTCGCCGCTCGCAGCCACGACGCCGGATGCGATCCCTTCGAAACGAACGCCGCCCTCTCCGCCGACGAGATCATCGTGTGGCGCCTGGACGGATGCCCCGCCGGCGTGGCGTCACTGGAGTGGCGCGCCCGCGAGGTGGAAATCCATATACTGGGGGTGGATCCGGCCTTCCGGCGGCGCGGACTCGCCACCCGCATGCTGCAATCCGTGCGCGATATGGCCGAGCGCAAGGGCATCCGCCGCATCCGCCTGCTGACCAGCAACGATAACCTGGCGGCCTTGATCCTGTACCAGCGGACCGGCTTCCGCATCCTCACCGTCTATACGGGACGGCCGGAGCGGCGCCGCGGGTACGTTCGCATGGGCCACAACGGCATCCCCGTGCGAGATGACATCGACATGGTCTGGGATTTCTAGGCAGCGATCAGCCGTCAGCCGTCAGCCATCAGCCCAAGACCGGGTACGCGAGGGCTATCCCTGCGGCTCGGCTTCGGGCTGAGGGCTGACGGCTGATCGCTGAAGGCTCCTCCCACACCGCCCTTCCCCAAGGAGATCGCCCCTGATGAAGCTCCTGGCCTCGGTTTTCATGGCCGCCGCGCTGTTCTCCGCGCCGGCCCTCGCCCAATCCAATGCGACGGGCATTGTGTACAACGACCGCAATGCCAACGGCGTCCGCGACGCCAATGAGGAAGGCATCCCCAACGTCCGCGTCTCCAACCAGCGCGACGTCACCGTTACCGACCGCGATGGCCGCTACAAGCTGCCCGTTACCGATGACACGATCCTCTTCGTGGTGAAGCCGCGCAACTGGTCGACCGCCGTGGACAAGGATCAGATCCCCCGCTTCTACTACATCCACAAGCCCGCCGGATCCCCGAAGCAGAAGTTCCCCGGCGTGGCGCCCACCGGCCCCCTGCCCGCCTCCGTGGACTTCCCGCTTACGGCGGCAAAGGAGCCGAACACGTTCAAGGCGCTGCTCTTCGGCGACACCCAGACCACCAACGAGACGGAAGTGCGCTACCTATCGCACTCGTTCCTGGAGGACCTGTCCGATACCGATGCGGCGTTTGGCATCACGCTGGGGGACAATGGTTTCGATAACCCCACTATCCTGCCCTCCGTGGCCCGCGCGCTTTCCGTGACGGGCATCCCGTGGCATTACGCGCTGGGCAACCACGATGAGAACTATGATTCCCCGGATGACGAGCACTCCACCGAGACTTTCCAGCGTAACTTCGGCCCCGCCTATTACTCGTACGACTACGGGCAGGTCCACTTCATCACGCTGGATGACGTGAAGTGGCTCGGCGGGTCGTACAAGGGCGGCCTGGGCGAACAGCAGATCGCCTGGTTGAAGAACGACCTGGACCGCTGCCCGAAGGGCCAACTGGTTGTGCTGAGCATGCACATACCGCTGACCAGCGTGGAGGACCGCGCCGGGGTCTACCGGCTGCTGGAGAACCGCCCGCGCGCCTTCGCCATCGCAGGGCACACCCACTGGATGGCCAACACCTTCATCGGCAAGGAAGCCGGCTTCAACCGCGCCGAGCCACTGCCGCTGCTCACCAACGCCACCACCTGCGGAAGCTGGTGGAGGGGCCCGCACGATGAGATGGGGCTCCCGATCTCCGTGATGTCGGACGGCGCGCCGAACGGGTACTCGGTTGCCGTCTTCACCGGCAATCGGTACAGCGTGGAATTCCAGGCCGCGCGGAGGCCCGCCGACTACCAGATGTCCATCTACACCCCCGAAGTCACCGCCCCGGGCGCCGAGGTGTTCGCCAACGTGTTCGCCGGCTCGGCGCGGTCCACCGTTGAGATGCAGGTGGATGGTCGGGGTGACTGGCGCAAAATGGAGCGCACCGTACAGGCCGACCCCACGCTGGCGAAGATCAAGTCGGAAGAGCCAAAGGATCAGCCGTACTACCATCAATTGGCCGCGCCGAGACAGCGATGCCAGCACCTGTGGCGGGGAACCCTGCCGAATGACCTGCCGCCCGGCATCCACCTGATCCGCGTCCGCACCACCGATATGTACGGTCACGCGTACGCCGGTCGGCGCTCGGTGATCGTGAAGCCATAGTCCCGTGGACCGTTAACGAAGGAGTAACCCCGCAACAATGAACCGCATCCTGCTTTCAGCCGGCGCACTGGCGCTGCTCTCCGTGCCGGCCCTCGCCCAATCCAATGCGACGGGCATCGTGTACAACGACCGCAATGCCAACGGCGTCCGCGACGCCAATGAGGAAGGCATCCCCAACGTCCGCGTCTCCAACCAGCGCGACGTCACCGTTACGGACCGCGATGGCCGGTACAAGCTGCCCGTTACCGATGACACGATCCTCTTCGTGGTGAAGCCGCGCAACTGGTCGACCGCCGTTGATCATGATCAGATCCCCCGCTTCTACTACATCCACAAACCGGCCGGCTCCCCGAAGCAGAAGTTCCCTGGCGTGGCGCCTACCGGCCCCCTGCCCGCCTCCGTGGACTTCCCGCTCCGGCGCCAGGAGGAGCCAAAGCGGTTCAAGGCGCTGATGTTCGGCGATACGCAGGTGTGGGATGAGTCGCAGATCGCGCTCCTCAGCCGCGAGATCCTCGATGAGTTGGCGGAAACGGATGCGGCGTTTGGGATGACGCTGGGGGACAACACGGCGGACCACCCGCTGCTGTTCGGCGCACTGGCCAGGTCCATGGCCACCATCGGCATCCCGTGGCATTACGCGCTGGGAAACCACGACGAAAACTACGACGGCCCGGATGACTCCCATTCCACGGAGACCTTCCAGGCGGCGTACGGCCCGGCCTACTACTCCTTCGACTACGGTCCGGTGCATTTCGTCACGCTGGACACGGTGGAGTGGATGGGGAAGACCTACCGCGGCGGCATCGGCGAGCGGCAGTTGGCGTGGCTGAAGAACGACCTGGCCCGCTGCCCGAAGGGGCAACTCCTGGTCCTCGCCATGCACATCCCGCTCAGCGCCATTCAGGAGAAGGCGGATGTGTTCAAGCTGCTGGAGGATCGCCCGCATGTGGTGACGGTTACCGGACACGAGCACTGGATGGGGCATCACTTCCTGGGGAAGGAAGCGGGCTTCAACGGGAAAACGCCGCTGCATGAGTTCATCAACGCCACCACCTGCGCCACGTTCTGGTGGGGTCCGGAGGACGAGCAGGGCCTGCCCATCGCCTTGATGTCTGACGGCGCGCCGAACGGCTACTCCATCTTCACGTTCGACGGCGACCGATACAGCGCCGAGTACAAGGTGGCCCGCCGCCCGGCCGATTACCAGATGAGCATCTTCGCGCCAGACTCCGTGGCCTCTGCGGAAACGGGGAAGACCGAAGCGCTGGTGAACGTTTTCGCCGGCTCCGAGAAGTCCATCGTGGAGATGCGGCTGGACGGCGCAGGCTCGTGGAGTCCCATGGAGAAGGTATCGAGGAAGGACCCATTCCTGGAGCGGGCCGACACGCTGACGCCGAAGGATACGCCGGCCGATAAGCGATACCCACATCCCATGGATTCGCCGCATCTCTGGCGCGGGCTGTTGCCCGCCAACATCCCTGCCGGAGCCCACGTGCTGAACGTCCGCACCACGGACATGTACGGACAGACCTACAACGCGCGCCGGGTGATTGTGGTGAACTAGCGGGGCTCGCAACGCAACAAACGCAAAAGCAGACTGCCATGACGCGATCATGCGCGCCGTGGCAGTCTGCTAAGGAGTTGCGAGCGCTATCCGCCGGTCTGCCGTTCGAGGTGGGCGAGTTGCTCTTCCATTTCGGCGCGGAGGGCTTCCATGCGGTCCAGGAGGTCGAGGATGACTTCCACGCCGGCGAGGTTCACGCCCAGTTCCCGGGTGAGGCGTTGGATCTGGCGCAGCCGTTCCACATCCGCCTCGCTGTAGAGGCGGTTGTGGCTCTCGGTGCGGCGCGGCCGCACGAGACCCAGGCGCTCATAACTGCGCAGAGTCTGCGGATGCATCTCACACAATTTCGCGGCCACGCTGATCACGTAGACCGGCTCATCCGCTCTGTCCGCCATTCAATCCCTCCGGGGGAGGGAGTCATCAGTCGTCAGTCATCAGTGGTCAGTAGTCGGTTCGGAGGGCTTGGCACATGAGGCTGCCTCTCGCTGAGGCCGAGGCCTCAGCACTGACTACTGACTACTGATGACTGACGACTGATGACTCCCTCACAGTATCTTCTTCAGTTCCCCGATCAGCTCTCGCTGGCGATCGGTGAGGTTGCGGGGAACCGCCACTTTCACGCGCACGTACATGTCGCCAAACTTGCCGCTCTGGCCGCGGATCGGCATCCCCTGCCCCTTCAGGCGCAGGCTCTGGCCTGGCTGAACGCCGGGCGGGAAAGGCAGCGTTTGCGGATCGCCCGCCAACAGCGGCACCTTCTTCTCCACGCCCAGGGCCGCCTCCGGGAAGGTCAGCGATACGTCCACGTACAGGTCGTCGCCCTTCCGCTCGAAACCGCCGGTGTTGGACACCAGAACCGTGAGGATCAGGTCGCCCGGGTGGCCGCCGCCGGGGACTTCCGCGCCCTGCTTGGCCAGCCGCAGCTTCGTTCCGTCCGCAACGCCGCGCGGGATAGTTACCGTTAACGTCTTTTTCTCACTGTTCGGCAGCGTAACCGTGATCTTCCGCTCCGCGCCGGCGAACGCTTCCTTCAGCGAAACGATGACTTCGCCCTGGATGTCGGCGCCCTTGCGGGGCGGGCGCGGACGCGCCGTTCGCTCTTGGGACTGCTGGCCTCCGCCGAACAGGGAACTCAGCAGGTCACCCAAACCACCGCCGGTGAAACGATATCCCTCGTCGCTCTCCTGGTCGGGAAAGCCGGTGGACGTGTAGGTATAGCCTCGGCCGCCGGGACCGCCCGGGTAGCCCTGGCCGAACCCGCCGTATCCCCCAGCGCCCGGCTGGAAACCGCCCTCGCTGATGCGCTTCCACTGATCGCCATACATGTCGTACTTCTGGCGCTTGTCGGCGTCGGAAAGAACGTCGTTCGCTTCGGAGACATCCTTGAACTTATCCTCAGCGGACTTGTCGCCGGGGTTCACGTCCGGATGGTATTTCCGGGCGAGCCGGCGATAGGCCGCTTTGATCTCCTTGGCGGTTGCGTCCTTCTTTACGCCCAGGATGGCGTAGTAATCCTTGTACGGCTGGTTCAGGTTCATTGGCGTTCAGGATCAGGCTCCGGCGCCCGGAACTCCGCCTCACAACGAGGGCGGAATCCTGGGCGCCGGAGCCCGAATCCTACTCGGATTTGAACTCGGCGTCGATGACGTCGTCGTCCGCCTTGGGAGCGGCCTCCGGCTCGGGTTCGGCGCCCGGAGGCGTGAAGCCCTCTCCGGCCGGCTGTTCGGCCTGGCCGCCGCCGGACTGCGCATAGAGGATCTCGCTCAACTTGTACGACGCCTGCTGCAGGTCCGCCGTCTTCTGCTGAATAGCCTCCGCGTCCTGGCCGTTCAGCGCGGTTCGCACGGCGGAGATGGCGTTCTCGATGGTGAGGCGCTGATCGCCTGGAACCTTCTCGCCCAGATCCTTGAGCATTTTCTCGGTCTGGTAGATCAGGCTTTCGGCCTTGTTGCGCTCCTCGGCCACTTCCTTCAGGCGGCGATCCTCGGCGGCATGGGCCTCGGCGTCGCGCATCATGCGGTCGATCTCGTCCTTCTTGAGCTGGCCGGAACCGGTGATGGTGATGCGCTGCTCGTTGCCGGTGGCCTTATCGCGGGCCGATACGTTGACGATGCCGTTGGCGTCGATGTCGAAGGTCACTTCCACCTGCGGGATGCCCCGCGGCGCCGGCGGGATGCCGGTGAGGTGGAACTTGCCCAGGGTCTTGTTGGCGGAGGCCATTTCGCGTTCGCCCTGGATCACGTGGATCTCCACATCGCTCTGCCCGTCCGCCGCGGTTGTGAACGTCTCGCTCTTGCGGGTGGGAATCGTGGTGTTGCGCTCAATGAGCTTGGTCATTACGCCGCCCAGGGTCTCAATGCCCAGGGTCAGCGGGGTAACGTCCAGCAACACGATGCCCTTCACCTCGCCGCCCAGAACGCCGGCCTGGATGGCGGCGCCCACGGCCACCACTTCGTCCGGGTTCACGCTGCGGTTCGGCTCCTTGCCGCTCCCGAGGCGCTTCACCATTTCCTGCGCCTGCGGCATGCGAGTTGAACCGCCGACCAGGATGATCTCGTTCAGGTCGCCGGGCTTGGAGTTGGCGTCGGCCAATGCCGCCTCGAAGGGCTTCACGGTGCGCTCGATGAGGTCACGCGTGAGGTCCTCGAACTTGGCGCGGGTGATCGTAACGTCCAGGTGCTGCGGTCCGTCCTGCGTGGCGGTGATGAACGGCAGGCTGATCTGCGTCTGGCTGCTGCTGGAGAGCTCGACCTTGGCCTTCTCGGCGGCCTCGCGGAGGCGCTGGAGGGCCTGGCGGTCGTTGCGCAGGTCAACGCCCGTATCCTTCTTGAACTCGTCGGCCAGCCACTGAACGATGCGGTTGTCCCAGTCGTCGCCGCCCAGGTGGGTGTCGCCGTTGGTGGAGTTGACCTCCACCACGCCTTCACCGACCTCCAGAACGGAGATATCGAAGGTCCCGCCGCCCAGGTCATAAACGGCGATCTTCTCGTTGGCCTTCTTGTCTTCGCCGTAGGCGAGCGAGGCCGCGGTGGGCTCATTCACGATGCGCAGCACTTCGAGGCCGGCGATCTGACCGGCGTTCTTCGTGGCGGTGCGTTGGGCGTCGTTGAAGTAGGCCGGCACGGTGATGACAGCCTTGTCCACCTTGTCGCCCAGGTAGGCCTCGGCGTCGGCCTTCAGCTTGGAAAGGATCATGCCGGAGATCTGCTCCGGCGAGTAGAGCGTGCCGTCCACATCCACGCGCACTTCGCCGCCGGGGCCGGAGACGACTTTGTAAGAGACGTTCTTGATTTCGTCTTTCACTTCATCGTACCGGCGTCCCATGAAGCGCTTGATGCTGCTGATGGTGCGATCCGGGTTGAGGACCGCTTGACGCTTGGCTGTTTGGCCGACGCGGCGCTCCCCATTTTTGTCGAAGCTCACGACGCTGGGCGTAGTGCGGCTGCCTTCGGCGTTGGTAATAACAACCGGCTCGCCGCCTTCGATGACGGCCACGACGGAGTTGGTCGTCCCCAGGTCAATCCCCACGGTTCTTGGCATTTTTCTCGTTCCCTCCGCTTATCTTTGGCTCGGCCCCGCTTGAAGGTATGCCCTCGAGTCGGGCGGACTCAAACGTCAAAGCCTTTACAACATTAATATGATAAGCCTTTAGTCTGTTGTTGTCAAGGTCTGCGTTTGAGAAGGGCGTCCGAGCGGGGTGTTGAGGGAAGGGGGCAGGAGGCGTTAGCCGGGCCTGTGCAGCGGAGTTGAGGCCAATCGCCGCAGCCCGGCGGGCGCTGTGGGTGGGGACGCGTCCGAGCCGAAGCCGGACGATCGGGCGCGGCGGCCCAAAGGGAAGAAGGGACCCTCACTACTTCAGGGGCGGGCTGGAGGCGGTGGCGTCGACGCCGCTCTCGCAGCGGATGACGCCGGTCTGGTCCACGTAGTAGCGGCGGTCGCCGGCGGCGCCGTCCGGCGCGGCGACGAAGGCATATTCGCTGGAAGAT
>DASXUL010000173.1:0-15443 GCA_036504855.1 Armatimonadota bacterium
CCGAAACACAGTTGCTACCGGTCGGCCCGGCCGTCCACCGTTCGGTGGATGGAACCAGTGACGCGTAGGGACACGGCAAGCCGTGTCCGCCCCCTCTCTTCAGGGAATCGGAGGCTTCTCTGGAGGGCGGCGAACTCCCAGTTTCACCCTAACAGCGCGCTTAGTCGCCTGGGCCCCGAGGGGCCGGGCGACCGGCCCACGGATGACCGCCATCACCGCTGCCTGCACAGGCAACTTCGGAAGCCCCCTCCCGCGTTCTCTCCCTTCCCGCGGGAACGGCCCGCAAATAGCCGCTGTTACATTTCCTGGAAACGAATTCAAGACGGGGCGACAAGCCCCGCGCGGGGCCGACAGGAGGAATGGAAGAAAATGCCGTTTGAAGTACCATCGCTGCCGTATGCGTACAACGCGCTCGAGAAGGCTATTGACGAGCAGACCATGCAGATCCATCACGACAAGCATCACGCCGCCTATGTGAACAACCTCAACGCCGCCATCGAGAAGCACCCGGAACTGGGCGCCAAGAGCGCCGAGGATCTTATCAAGGATCTCGCCGCCGTTCCGGAGGACATCCGAACCGCCGTGCGCAACAACGGCGGCGGGCACGTCAACCACACCATTTTCTGGCAGATCATGGGCCCAAACGGCGGCGGTGAACCCACCGGCCCCATCGGAGACGCCATCAAGGCAACCTTCGGGGATTTCGAGACCTTCAAGGCGCAGTTCATTGACGCAGGGGTGAAGCGCTTTGGCTCTGGCTGGGTCTGGCTGGTGAAGGATGCCGCCGGCAAGCTCAGCATCCTCTCTACCGCGAACCAGGATAGCCCGCTCTCGGATGGCCTCACGCCGTTGCTACTCAACGACGTATGGGAGCACGCCTACTACTTGCGTTACCAGAACCGCCGCCCGGATTACCTGAAGTCCTGGTGGGACGTCGTGAACTGGGACGAAGTGAACAAGCGCTTCAAGGGATAGGAAAGCTGTCAGCGATCAGCCATCAGCCGGAAGGCCCCGAACCATGATTCGCGTTGATTCATGGATCGGGGCTTTCCGGCTGATGGCTGATCGCTGACGGCTGACGACTCCGCAATGAAAGGGCAACTGATGGGCAAGAACGAAACGGGCGAGGCCATGGGCGCGAGGCCCGGGCTAACGCGGCGCACGTTGCTGGCCGGCGCCGCGGGCGCCATGGCCGCCGGCATGGCCTCCTCCGCCTTCGCCCAGGCCGCCGCTCCGGCCGCGCCTTCCGCGGGGCCGGGAAGCGCCGCCGGCCTGGCGTCGAACTACGTCGCCAAGCCGCTGCCGGAGAAGATCCTCAACACCGATGCGAAGGGAATCCGGCGCCTCACCCACACCGAACACCACAAGCTCTACTCCGGATACGTAAAGAAGTACAACGAGATCGTCGGGGCCCTGGCGAAGCTGGACGCGGACCCGGCCGCCGCCAACCAGACGTACAGCCCCATCCGCGAGCTGAAGGTGGAGCTCACTTTCGCCATCGGCGGCATCAAGAACCACGAACTCTACTTCGACACGCTGGGCGGCGACGGCATACCGAAAGGTGACGCGGCGGACGCCCTCGCCTCCGCCTTCGGCTCCATCGACAAATGGCGCCGAGACCTCAAGGCCACCGGTCTGGCCGGACGAGGCTGGGCTTGGACGGCTATCGATAACGACCTCGGCGTATTCAACTTCCTCGGCGATGCCCAAAACACGTATCCAGTTTGGAATGCCGTGCCCTTTATCGGTCTTGACGTCTACGAACACGCCTACGTGATGGACTTCGCCACCGACCGCGGTCGCTACATCGACGCCTTCCTCCAAAGCCTGGACTGGGATGCCGTGAACGCCCGCTTCTCTGCCGCCCGCGCCGTGCCCAACGCCCCGAAAGGCACGACGCCTGGCGCGACCCCGTAACGGGCGCTCCCGACCGCGCAGAGGCCCCGGCGCCGGATGATATCATCCGGCGCCGGGGCCTTTCTGTCTCTGCGGTGAGGGGTCAGGCGACGGGCGCCGCCATCTCCTCAGTGGTCATGTCCGTTTCCAGGAAATACTGCACGCGGATCTTCTTCCATTCCTTCGTGCTGAACAACAGGGCATACTCCGCCAGGCCCGTCTCGGCGCGAATGGCCTCGGCCACGGCATGGCAATCCTCATAGCACCGGCCATGGATCATCCCGAAGAGCGGATACGGCCAATCTGGGTAGACAGGCCGCTTGTAGGCATGGCTGACCGACTTGAACCCGGCGATGATGCGGCCGCAGCGGTCCACATCGGTCTCATCAGGGACTTTCCATACGCTCATGGCGTTGTGCGTGAACCCGGCGGTTTGGTGGTGCAATACGGCGGCGAAACGGCGCATGCGGCCATTATCGAGGAACGTGCGCGCTCGAGCCAACAGCGCCTCAACAGGGATGCCTAACCGATCCGCCATCGGCGCGAAGGGCTCCGGCGCCGTGGGCATATCGAGTTGCAGTTCCCGGATAGCGAGGATGTCGTCCACCGTGATGGGGGTCAGTTCCCCCGTGGGCTTCACATAGGGGGTCTCTTCCTTGGCGGCCGCGTCGGAGGTCCCCGTTACGTCCAGCTTCACATTGATCTTGTAGAGCTTCAAGGTGGGCAACAGGCGCGCCGCGGTTGCGGCCGCGGTCTCCGCCAGGCGGTTCATCTCCGTCTCAAGATCCTTGCTGGGGTGGATGGTGAGGGTGAACCACATATTGAAGTCGTGGTTGCGCTGGTAGTTGTGCGACACGCCGGGGTGCGCGTTCACAATCTCCACCGCGCGGTCCTCGATCTCCTTCGGGAAGCGCATCGCCACCAGCGACGACTTGTAGCCCAGCCGCCGGCTGTCGAAGATGGCCGAGATCTGCCGGATCACGTGGGCCCTCCGGAGGTGATCGATGCGGCGGAGGACCTCGTCCTCCTCCATGCCCAAACCTTCACCGATGGCGAGGAAGGGACGTTCCGTCAGCGGGAAGTCCCACTGAAGGGAATTGAGCAGCGGCTTATCGCGCTCCTCCAGCGCCGCCACCGGCGCCGATTCAATGCGGGGGTCAAGCTGATCTTGCATAAGCGATATCATAGCACGCGTCTCACGCTCGCGCCGCTTGCCCTCCGCGCCGCGCCAAGGGTATCATTGCCCTGCCGAATTCGCAGCCGCTCCTCCCTTCAAGCGAATCCTGGGCAGCGAGACCACCGCGCGAACTGCCTATGGCCGGGTCGGGAACCAGGCTCCCCGCCTCCCCCGCCGCGTAGGCATCGCTTTGTCGTTCTGGGCCTAACCACCAATACAGGAGACAAGGAGATGGCTCTCAGAAGGACCCGCCCATTCGTGCGCTCCGCATTCGCGGTCGCGCCCCTCGTCCTGGCTGTCGGCGCGGCCCGCGCCGACGTGTACTACGTTTCCGCCTCTTCCCCGGCCGCCTCGCCGGACGGGCTGAGTTGGCCAACGGCTTACAGGACCATCCGTGATGGCCTGCTCGAGGCCGTCAAGGGCGATGAGGTCTGGGTGATGGTCGGCACGTACAAGGAGCGATTCACCCTCAAGATCGGCGTTGGCGTGTATGGCGGCTTCGCCGGAACCGAAACGCAACGAGACCAGCGCGTCCCCTCAAACCTCGCGAGCGTCGTCGACGGCAACGGATCGGGGACTGTCGTAACCATCCCGGCCGCCGCCGGTCCAGACACCATCCTCGACGGGATGACAATCTGGAATGGAAACCATGGCATTGTCTGCTCCGGCTCGTCGGCCACGATCTCCCACAACACCATCAAGGGCAACAACGGCGAGGCCGGTGGTAACGGCGGAGGCATCTACTGCGACGGCGGTTCGCCCATTCTGATGGGGAATACCTTCGCCGGCAACACTGCTGCGCAGGCGTGTGCCATCTACGACTGCTGGGGCGGTATCGGAGGAGGCGCCTATCTCGTCAATAGCTCGCCAACATGCATCGGCAACGCCTTCATCGCCAACAAAGCCGCCGGCGGCGGCGCCATTGGTCTGGACAATTCCTCGGGCCTTGTGAGCCAGAACACCATCACCGGGAACTCATGCAATGCTGGGTCCAACGGAGGCGGCATCTATGCCGCGGGAAGCTCAGTCTCCATCGTGGAGAACACCATTTCCGATAACGCCGCGCCCAGAGCGTGCGGAATATACGACTGTTGGGGGGGATGCGGCGGGGCCATCTGCACGGTTGGGGGCTCTCCACAGGTTGAGCGCAACGCCTTTCTGAACAACTCCGCGAACTATGGCGGGGCCATCTACTGCGTGGAGGGAGATCTGTCGATCAGCCGAAACACGTTCACCAAAAACACCGTTGTGTCGCAAGGCGGAGCGGTGTTCGCGGAGAAGGGCGCCCGCGGCGTGCTGGCGTCGAACGCCATCGTAGAGAATGGCGGCGGCGCCGTCGTCCTCAGGGACGCATGGACGGTGGACGGCAACGACGTGAACCTGAACTCAGGCGGCGGCATTTTGATCATCGATGGGGCCGTCCAGATGCGCAACAACCTCATTCGGGCGAACCCGGCGCCTGGGATTACAGTGGACAAGGCGACCGCCACGATGATCAACTGCACGATCGCGCTCAATTCCGGAGGCCCCGGCGTCGCCGCGACCAACGGGGCGAGGGCTAACCTGGTCAACACCATCATCGCCTTCAACAAGGCAGGGGTACTGCAGGGGACCGGGTCTACGATGACGCTTCGCGCGACTTGCGTGGCAGGGAACACCGACTACGACTATTCCGGGCTACCCGACCAGACGGGCATAGACGGCAACATCCTGGCGAACCCGCGCTTTGTGAACCGCGTCGCCGGCGATTTCCGGCTGTCGCCCAACTCGCCATGTATTGATGCGGGCGACGATTCCCTCGTGCCCTGCGGATGCCGCGACTTCGATCTCCGCCTGCGCATCATCGGCGCCCATGTCGACATGGGCGCGTTCGAAGCCGGCAGCATCGGCGCCCGGACGGCCGCCGATGTCGCCGATGCTCTCCGCATCCTTGGCGGCCTGGCCGCCGCTGCGCCGGATTCCCTATCGCGGCTGAATGTCGAACGCGGCGGATCGTCCGCATCGGCTATTGACTGGCCGGATGTCCTCTGGATGGCCCGAGCCATCGCCGGCCTGGAACCGGCATCCTGACCCACTCGCCATGCAAAGAGGGGGCCGCGGGATGAATCTCATCACCGCGGCCCCCTCCCATTGCGCGAACCCGCTTCCCCCTACGCCGCGGCTTCGGCGGCCTTTTTGGCGGGGCAGGAGCCTGACGAACACGTTGACGCGGCCTCGCAGGCCGGCGCGGCCGGCGGCGGAACGGGCCGCTTGTAGTCATTCACGTAGAAGCCCGAGCCCTTGAACGCGATGGCCGGCGGGAACATCACTTTCCTCACGCTGCCGCCGCATTCCGGGCACGCCGTTACCGGCGGGTCACTCATCTTCTGCATCCGCTCAAACCGGTCACTACATTGCCGGCATTCGTAAACATATGTTGGCATTCAAGCCCTCCGAGTGCTAATTGTCTTCTTCATTATAGGACGCGATGCCCCGACGGAGCTCAACCTCCCGTTCCGAGCGCCAACCGAGCGATCGAGACGGCGTCCCCCATGGTGATGACGTTATCCTTCAACAGATCGGAGCGGAGGGTTTCCGAGGCGGTGGGGACGCGCAGTCCGGCGACGAATGACAGCGCGCGCACAACGTCCGCGGTATCCACCACGCCGCTGCCGTCGGCGTCGCCGGCGATGTACGGCGGCTCCACGGGCATCACAAACACGCCCCGCCCATGCGTGCCGGCAGCCAGACGGTTGTAACGGGTGTTCAGGTCCAGGTCGAACACCTGCACGTTCGGCATGCCGGTCCCGGAGCGGGTCCACGTGGCCCCGTTGTCCGCCGTCTGCCACACGCCCATGTCGGTTCCAGCATAAAGGGTCGGAGTCGCGCCGCGGACATCCAGCGCGAGAGCATACACCGGGATGTCAGGCAGGTTGCCCGTTACGGAGGACCACGAGGCTCCGCCGTTCACGGTGCGATATATCCTGCCGCCCCCGAAGGCGCCGATACAGACATACGCGGTATCCGCGCTTCGCGGGTCCACCACGAGGCCGGCGATCGCGCGAGATGACCAGGGCTTCCCCCCGCTGACATCCGCCCATAGAGCGCCGTCGTTGACGGTGCGGAAGACGCTGCCGTCGCCATAGGCGGCGTAGATCGTGTTGTCGGCGCTGGCCGCGTAGGAGAGAGCGCTGATGGAGTTGCCGTTCGCCAGGTTCGTTCCGATCGCCGTCCACACGTCGCCGCGGTTCTTCGTCTCGTACACCGTCGTGGATCCAATGATGAGGCGCTGGCCGTTGGCGGGGTCCACCGCGAAGACCGGATAGAACGGGAAGGCCGTATCAACGATCCCCGAGCCGGTGGTCCCGCTGCGCGGACCGCCGCGCATGCCCGTGAACTTCAGGGGTGACGGATCCGGCGCGTGGCGATGGCGGGCCTCCAACCGGCTGTCCAGCGTTCCCGTCTCCTCAACCCCCTTGTCGCCATCACCGGGGAACGTCTCATCCTGCGAGATGCCGTTCGTCTCGCCCGTCCACGTAATGCCGGCGTCGGCGCTTCGCTGGAAGAAGCCCCAAGTGCCCAGACTGCCCTGGGGAGCGGTCTTGTAGACATAGCCCGGCGTGATCGGGTCGAACCGAACCAGGCCGCCATCGCCGCCGTAGACGGCAGACCACACCTCGCCGGTGGACGCCGATCGGCGCGCCGTCCCGTTATCCTGGCTGCCCTCCAGGGCGATGTTGGCGTCCGTCGGGTGCTGGGCGACGCCCTGACACTGGATGGTGCTCAGGCCCGCCGTGTTCAGGCTCTCCCAGACGCTTCGGCCGGCGCGGCCCTGAACCAGAGCGTCGTAGAGCACATTCACGGCTCCGGCGGCGTCCAGTCCAACAACGATATCGGAGTGGCCGTCGCCATCCAGGTCCGCCACGGCAAGATCGCGCGGGCTGCCGCCCGGCGCGTAGCTAACCCCGGCCGCGAACGACCCCGCCAGGCTACCCTTCAGAACGCTCAGTGTGGCCCCGGTGGAGTTCGCAACCACCAGATCGGCCACGTTGTCTCCGGTGACGTCGGCAAGGCGGAGGGCCACCGGCGACGTGCCCGCGGCGTAGTTGACCGGGGCGCCGAACGTTCCATCGGCGGCGGCGGTCAACACGCTGACGTTCGCGCTGCCGGAGTTGGCCGCCGCGATGTCTGGGAGGCTGTCGGAGTTGATGTCTTTCGCGGCGACCGCGTAGGGCGCCGTTCCCACTGCATACGAAACGCCAGGCGCAAAGGTCCCGTCGCCGTTCGAAGCGTAGACGGCCACGCTGTTCGCGCCCGGCATCGCCACCGCGAGGCCATCGGTGGCGCCGCCGGCCCATTTGGCGGCGGCGATGCCGTACGGAGCGGAGGCGACGGCGGGCCCGTCCTTCACGGAGAAGGTCCCATCCCCATGGCCCATCAGTATCGAAAGCGTCGCGGCGGTGTTGTTCGATACGGCGAGATCGGTGAAGGTGTCGCCGTTGAAGTCGCCGGCGGCGATGGCCACCGGCCCCGCCCCAACCGGGATGGTGGTGGGCTGCACGATGAAGGACCCAGTCCCGTCATTCATGAGGATCGTAACGTCGTTGCTGGTCTCATTGGTGACGGCGATATCGGGTTTGGTATCGCCATTGAAGTCCGCAACAACCAGCCCGCGCGGGGCTGTGCCCACCACGTAGGAAACCGCGGTGGCGAACGTGCCTGAACCGGTGCTGCGCCACACCACCACCGAGTTCGCGGCGCGGGCAACCGCAATAATGTCCTGCTTGCCGTCGCGGTCCACGTCGGCGGCGGCGACGGACACGGGAGAGCCAATGGTAGCAAACCGCACCGGCCCCTTGATCGCCAGCGAGAGTCCACTGAGCGGCGAGAATCGGTACACGCCGCCGTCGTTGCCGTTGTACACTTTGCCGTTCGGCCCGAAGGCCCATGCGTGGTGGTCGGTGTGCGGGGTGAGACCATTCGTGCCCACGTCGACCGCGGTCCAGGAAGCGCCAAAGTCCGCGCTCTGAAACACGCCGTTCTGGCCGGGCGGATAGCTCACGCCGGCCGCGTAGATCACGTTGCCGGACGAGAGCGCCAACGCAAGGTCATACCACCCCTGCCCGCCGGCGAAGTTGCCGGGGTTGGTGCAGGGGGCGAAACTGAGGCCGTCGAAGGAGCGGTAGACGTTGTCCAGCGTGCCGCCCTTGCCGCTGACGTTGAAGCTGTAAGTGATGGCCGCCAGGAGGGCAGGAGCCTGGCCGGGCGTGTGGTCGGCGGCCAGCGCAATTCGGCCGATGGTGGAGCTGGAGGGCAGTCCCGCCGTGATGCGCGTCCACGCCTTGCCGCCGTTGGCGCTGCGCCAGATGCCGTTCTGCGCGCTGTTCCAGACGTAACCCACGGCCGCGTAAAGCATCAGCGTGTTCTGCGGCGTAACCGTGTACTCCAGGTCGGTGACCACGGGGCTGGCACCGATCCCCCCGCTGGTGATGCTCCACGTATTGCCGGCATCCACGCTCTTGTAGACGCCGAACACGCCGCCAACGCCGTTTCCGGCGTGCACCACAGAGCAGTACACCGTGTTTCCCGTGGCATCCGTGGGGTCCACAAACACCTTGGAGACGGCGGCCCTTCGAAGCCCGGTAGCCTTCAACGCCCATGTGGCGCCGCCGTCGGTGGACTTCAGAATCCCCGCGCCATACCGCGAGTCCAGCGAGAAATTGGGTTCGCCCGTTCCCACGTAGACAACGTTCGGGTGAAACGGGTCCACCGCGATGGAGCCGGTGCAGATGGCCCCGGTTTCGACGGTTGGCGCCAGACCGAGGTTATCGGTGAGCGGCGTCCAGGTGGGGGTTGAGCCGGTGAAATTCGAGCTTCGCCATACGCCGCCGCTGGCAGCGCCCACGTAGAGGGCGGGCGTGCCGGCGCCGTCATAGTTTGGGCTGTAAGCCAACGCGGAGACGCGGCCGGAGACCTTCTGGTCGCCGTTGTTCTGGGGGGAGGGGCCGAACTGCTGCCACGGGGCGGCGGCGGCCGGAAGCACGAAAACAAGCGCGCACAGCGCCCGGGGGATTCGCATGAAAGTGGGTTCCTGAATACCGAAACGGGGCCGGGCAGCCGGCCCCGTGCGTCACGGAACCGACCGCCCGGCCGGTAATAGCTCCCACCATGATACCGCAATCTCAGCTTCTGCGCCAGAGCGAGCCTTCGGGTCCGTCCTCAACGGTAATGCCGGCTTCCTTCAACGCGTCACGGATCTGGTCAGCCGTTGCCCAATCGCGGGCGGCGCGAGACTTTTGGCGGATATCCAGGATGAGGTCCATCAAATGGTCGATGCCGGAATCATCGATGCCGGCCTGCCTGTTGAATGTGAGGCCCAGCACGCCGGCCAGGTCTAGAAGCGTGGCGTACAGCGCGGCGAGGTTCGGCCTATCGGTCGGAGCCGTCTTGTTGATCTCGCTGGCGAGATCGAACAGCACGGAAACGGCCACCGGCGTGTTGAAGTCGTCGTCCATGGCGGCATGGAAGCGCTGTCGCGCGGCATCCGCGGCGGGGCAAGGCCCGGGTTCGGCGCCCTCGCCCAAGTGCCGCTGCGCGTGGGCCAATGCCGTGGTGAGACGTTCGTATCCGCGTCCAGCCGCCTCAACCGCGTCCTCGCTGAAATCCGTGGTGCTGCGGTAGTGGCTGGAAAGGAAGAAGAGGCGGAGCATGTCGGCCGGCCACTTCTCCAGCGCCTGGTTGACGGTGACGAAGTTACCGAGGCTCTTGCTCATCTTCACGCCGTCGATCTTCAGGCTGCCGTTGTGGATCCAGTAGCGCACGAAGGGATGGCCCGTGGCGGCTTCGCTCTGGGCGATCTCATCCTCGTGGTGGGGGAACATGTTTTCCATGCCGCCGCCGTGGATGTCGATCGTCTCTCCCAGGTACTTCATGCTCATCGCCGAGCACTCGATGTGCCACCCCGGGTATCCCTCTCCCCACGGGCTGCGCCAGCGCATGATGTGTTCCGGGGTTGCGTTCTTCCAGAGCGCAAAGTCAGATGGGCGCCGCTTCCCTTCGGTTACGGTCTGCCGCGTGTTGCTCTCCTGATCCTCAACGTCGCGTCCGGAGAGCTTGCCGTAATGCCCCGTGGCCGCCCATTTCTCCACGTCGAAGTAGACGTTTCCATCGGACACATACGCCCAGCCGTTCTCCAGCAGGCGTTCGCAGAGGGCGATGATCTCCGGAACGTGGCCGCTGGCGCGCGGCGCGATGTCCGGCGGCAGAACATTCAGGCGGTCCATAGCGCTGTGGAATTCGCGGGTGTACTTCTCCACGATCTCCATCGGCTCGAGGCGTTCGGCGCGGGCGCGGCGCTCGATGCGGTCCTCGCCCGTCATCTCGGCCTCGTTCACCAGGTGGCCGACATCAGTAATGTTCTGCACGTACCGCACGCGCAGCCCGAGATGGCGCAAATACCGAACGATTACGTCGAAGGCGATGTACGACTTCGCGTGCCCGAGGTGGGGGCTATCGTAGACGGTAGGCCCGCAGACATACATGCGCACGAAGCCCGGCTCCAACGGCTCGAAGGCTTCCTTCCTGCGCGAGAGGGAATTGGTTATGTGGAGTGCCATATCGGAGTTAGGATAGCACAGGCGATCCACTGTTTGGTCGCCGGAAGCCAGGGGCTACTTCGCCCCCCGGTGAACGGAGGCCAAAACGGCGAACGGGGGACTCCCGAAGGAGTCCCCCGTCCGATGCTTGCGATAGCGACGCTTCGCTTAGAACGGCAGCGGAGGAGGTCCGCCGCCCGAGTTTGAGCTACTGCCGCTGCCGCCGGAAGCGGCGATGATGATGCCCACCAGCGCCACTCCGCCGAGGATCAGAAGAGCGTTCTTGCCGCGCTTCTTGTGTTCCACCGGCAACGAGCCGGTCGGCAGGCCGGCCGGGCTGACCACCGGCTTCGTGCGGGGAGCCTTCACGCCGGTAGTCGTCCCCGCGGCCTGCGGGAACATCTGGGCGATGGCCTTCTCGGCGGCATTGTCGGCCGCCAGGCGGACCAGCGCGTCTGCCGCCAGGCCCTTCGAGGAGGCGGAGCCGGAGACGCCGGCCGACTTCACGGCGCGGCTAGTGCTGGCGTTCACCAGTTGCACGGTAACGGTCACCTTGCCGGAGCCGGCAGCGGCGTCCGCGGAAGCGTCTTCCACGCTGCTCACCAACGCAAAGTCGGCGCCCACGGCCTTCGCCACGCTGGAGCTGGTCTCGAGGTCGAACGGACCGGCGACCTGGGTCTGGGTGAGGGAGTTGCTTTGCACGGCGCGCACCACAAGGGGCGACTTGGCGTTGAACACCATGGCGTCATACAAGTGGGTCGCTTCCACGCGACCGCGCAGGCTGGCGGTAAACGTATCGGCCACGCTCTGGTCCACGGCCTCCGGCTTGTCTGCCGGGAACACGATGACCGAGGGACCGGTTTGCGCGGCTGCCGGCAGAGCAATCAGCGCCGCGAGGCCAGCCAATTCGGCGAGCCGTTTCATCAGAGGTATGCGGGTAGTCTTCATCAGGTGTCTCCTCGGAGATCGGGGTCCGGCGGGAAGGTTGTTCCCCCGCCGCCGGACCCCGGGCTCTGCCTAGTTGCGTCCAGCGCGGCCGCCGTGGGAGGCTCCCTGGGACGTGCCGGAATTGTCGCTGGTCGTCGGCGGGACAACCAGGCCGTCCACCGGCCGCAGGCCGCCAACCGGCGAATGCGCGAATTGGATCGGCATGGCGGCCACGGATGCCGCCAAAGTCAGCGTCTGCGCCGTGCCGTATACCCAGCCGCCATTCTCCGGGCGGTAGTCGTCACGGCTGCTGCGGGCGCCCACGCGCCAATACAGCGTGCCCACTGTGGGGTCAATCGTGCCGGTCATCAAGTTCACGCCGGCAAGCACGCCAGTGGAGGGGGCGTAATCCACGCCGGCCAGCATTTCCTGGCGGGGATCCCAACCGGACACGCAGTCACCGGGTGTCGTCGGGTCGCAGGTGGTGATGTTGGTTGTGGAGTCGGTCTTCAAAGTGCCCCAGTACTCGATGGGAACCAGCGGCACGGGAGCAATGGGCTGCACGGAGCCTTCGGAGCCCTTCGGGTAGTTGTCGGCGTTATTGAAGGCCGGGTTGTTGGCAACCTGGACGATATAGCGATCGGCGCCGGGAACCACCTTGAAGGTGAACGTCACAGACGTGACGTCCGTGGCGGCGGCGGAAACCGTGGGCGGGGGCAGGATTGGCGTCGCCGAGCTGCTGATCACGTCCTGGGCAAACACCACGGTTGTGGTCGTGGTGCCGGTGGTATCGCTGGTGCGATCGTAGTAGGCGGTGCGGATGCGGTAACGAGTGGGCTCTCCGGGCACGAGACCGTTGTTCTTGCTGTCGTCGGTTCCGAAGTTGGTATCGGCGGGCACGTCGATGGCGCGTCCGGTATCATAGAAGCCCGTCTGGCCGCGGCCGGCGATAGTTGCGGGGCCGCCCTGAACCGTCATCTGATCTTCGCGATAAACGGCATAGCCGATGACGTCGGACTGCAGGACGCCGGCCGGGGGGAGCCACGTGATGTGGTTCACCGGGACGCCGGGGACAGAGTCGGCTACCGGGGCGCCGTTGAAGGGACCGCTGGAAACCGCCTTAACCTGGCGGGCTGAGCGGCCTTCGCTGAAGGAGCCGTGGGAGATCTTCGTAAGGCCCAGAAGCGCCAAGGCGCCGACGGCCAGGCCTCCCAGGTTCATTTTGGGTCGCGCTATCTTGGCTCCGTTGTCGCCGCTGCCGCCCAGTTCGGAAGGGATGTTCTCAAGGCGGAACACGGCGCGCACCTTATCTTCCGGCTGCACGCCACGGGTGGTGGCGATGACGGCGGCGGTGGCGTCAGTTGGGGAAGTGCCGGTAATCTTGAGGCGGCCCACCTGCTCGCGGTTGCGCAGCACGATGAATTCCATCCCGGTGCGCACGCCGCTGTTGGTGCCGATGTTCAGAAGGGCCTCGGTCTGTCCGGCGCGAGTGGACGTGGCGAATACGGTGCCTTCCGGCAGGATCCGCTCGTTCATGCTGCGCACGGCGGCGAAGGCCGCCTTGCTGACAGCCTCGTCCAGAAGGACGTCCTGGGCGCCGCTGAAGTCCGGGCGAATGCCGCTGTCGCCGGAGACGATGGCGCCGTTGGTGAGTTCACCCGACGAACGGTCCGTCATCTCGAGGCGCAGCGTAACGCGCACCTGATTGGTCTTCGAGAGGCGAGCGACCTTCAGGACATCGCCGCTCACCACGCCGTCCGCTTCCAGCGCCTGCGCCAGTTGGCTGATGCCGGTGCGGTCCAGCGGATAGGTGAGGTTGAGGTCCGTCATCGTCTTGTTGACAAGATCGCGCTTCACCACATCGTAGCGGCCCGAATCCATCAACTGCGTCTCGACGGCGGCGGTGGCCGTTTTACTTGTGAGGGCGCCGCCAGAGCCGCTGGAGTTGCTGAACGGCAGCACGGCCACGGTGAGCGTCTTCTGCTGCGCCCGCACCTGGCCGGCGGCCCCCACCGCCACCGCGGCAGCGATCATCCACATCGCGGCGCGGCGATAGAAGCATTTCACAGTCTGTGTTCCTCCTGGGAAAGTCATCAGTTGTCAGTCATCAGCCATCAGTCATCAGTTCGCAGCGCTAGCTCGATCACTGACCACTGACGGCTGATGACTGATGGCATCTTACGGTATCGATTACCGACCGGGACGGAATTCCACGCGGAAGGCGCGAACGCCGCCGTTTCGGGCGGAGCGGAACGTGTAGTGGTTGGCTGCCGCCATGTTGGTGCGCAGGCCAGTAGCAACGTCCACCAGGTACAGTGTGCCAACGGGCAACGTGCCCATCGCCTTCCAGGTGAGCGAAACATCCCGCATATTCAGGTTGGTGTTGACGGTGAACGTCCAAGCGTTCTGTCCGCCTACGCCGCGCACGTCGGTCGCATAGGTGTTGTTGCGTCCGTCGTTGAACGACGTGAACAGGTACTGGCCGGGGGCGTCGAGCAGGCCGGGTTTGGCCAGGTCGAGGCCGGCGTCAATGCCATTGGTGGCGCCGCGGCTGAGGCCAATTGCCAGGCCGTCATCCGTCAGCGACATCGCCGAGGCCGTGATATTCAAGGCCCAAGTGTTGACAGCCGGGAACAGCGGTTGATGCACCGCCGCCGCCGCCGCGCGGCTCGCCAGGCTGGCCGAGCCGGCGACCGGCTGCGGCACGTAGAACAGAACCGGCTGGCCTGCCTTCACCCAGAAGGCCTGCCACGGCTGCAGCGTATTCGTCTGTTGGTAACCCGAGTAGACCGCGTTCCCGTTGGCATCAACGGATCCGCCGCCCCACAGCGGGCTGAGGATCCAGCCCTTCGCCATGGCGTCGGCGATGGTCAGTTTGGTCTGGGTTGCGTCATCGCGCAGGGCCACGTGGACCGATGTGGCGTCGGAGCCGCTCCACGTAACGGCCTGAGTGTATGGGTTGCCGATCAGCGTCCAGCCCGTTTCCCCGCGGATCACGAATGAGCCGCTGGCGGCCGAAGCCGACGTCCCCTGTACGGTCACCTTCCCGTCCGCCGGCAGGTTGAAGCCATAGCCGCGGCCGAGGCGGAAGGTGTCCGCCGGATAGGTGGGGAAGTAGACCCATTTCTGAGCGAGCGCGTCGTAGCCCACGATAGTGTTGCTCAATTGCTGCGTCGTCAGGTTCAGCACCGAGCTAAACGTGAGCGGCGAAGCCTGCGTACCGGAGTAGTCGTACGGCGCGGAAGCGAGGAGCACCTTGCCGCCGGTGAACACGTGCAGCACGCCGCCGAACGTGAACGTAACCTTGGTGGGGTTGGTGGGCGGCGTTGCGTCGTCCGGCTGGGCAACGATGGTGGTGTTCTGCTGCTTGAACGCCTTGTAATCGGCCGTCACCTTGTACTGGCCGGCGCTGACGTAGAACGTGGCAGTTCCGTCCGCCAGGGTGAAGGTCGGGTTCATGCCGCCATCCAGCGTTGTTGCCGGCTGGCCGGTGCCGACGTCGATCAGCTCAACCGAGGCGCCTTCCGCCGGCGTAACCGGCGAGGTGGACGCGTCGTTCACCGTAACGATCACGGTGGCCGGCGACGGCGGGACAACTCGCTTCGTAAGCTGGATGTCCTGCGTGGTCACGGCCGAGCCCGGCTGCACCTGAACCGGAGTGGTGGATGCGTACGGCGCGTAGGTCTGGCCCGATGTGGGGTTGGTGTACTCCAGCGTAGCGATGTTGTAGAGGCCGGCCGGCAGGTTGTCGAACTCGTAATTGCCGGTGGCGTCTGAGACTACCGTGCGATCGACGGTGAGCTGGATATCGGTGACGTGGACCGTCACGCCGGCCAGCTTCAGACTGGTATTCGCCTTGTCGACCACCG
>DASXUL010000174.1:0-4849 GCA_036504855.1 Armatimonadota bacterium
ATGGGCGTGCCTTGCCCCTACCCGGTAGGCCCGGCCGTCCACCGATCGGTGGTCGGCGATACCAGACTCGGTGGGGCAAGGCACGCCTTGCCCGGTGATGGACCGTGGTCTCGCGCCTCGGACTGCACGGCCGCCGAACGCGGCGCTCGGCATTTTCATCCCTCCTGGCGGCCGCGCATCTCCGCTCAGTGTGACGTGATAGCGCGGCGGCTTGAACTGAGGCGGCGGGCCAGGAGAAAAAAACTTCGCAAAATCTCCTGGCGCCGCCATTTTCACGTTCCTTTCATGCTCTGTTGGTAAGATCAGGGTGTCAGGCAGAGGGATAGGCGCTCCGGAGTTGTCAGGGAGCCTGATCTGGGAACCGGGACGCCATGTAGAAGGAGGAGTGGACCATGATGCGCAGATCTCAGAAGGTCGGAACGGGCATTGTGATTGCCCTGCTGGCAGCTACGTCCCTCGGAGCGGCGATTGCCCAGGGGCGAGGGCCCGGCGGAGCCGGACCAGGCGGGCCTGGCGGTCCGGGGCGTCCCCCGATGGGGCCGCCGCCTCAGATCACCGCCGTGAGCCTGCCCCTGAACGTTCTCGATGAGGCCGTTACGCTGACCGCCAGCCAGAAGACCAGCGTTACCAGCATCCAGGAGGAATTCCGAACAGCGATGCAGGCCGCGCGACCGCCGCGGCCGGAAGCCGGCGCCGATCGCCCGGACCGCGCGACGATGGACGCGGCGCGCACTAAGGTGAAGGCTTTGGACGACGCTGCCAGCGCGAAGATCGTTGCCTTGCTGACCTCCGATCAGAGAACGACGCTCACCGCGTTGCTCCAGACCCTTCAAGACTACCGCGCGGTGGGCTTCCCGCCGCAAGCCGCCGGCAAGTTGAATCTCACCGCCGCTCAAACGGCCTCCATCCACACGATTGCGGCGAAGGCCGACGCGGATACCAAAGCGCTGCTGGACGCGTCCAAGGACGCCAGCGATCCGCGAGCGATCCATGAGCAGGCGCGCACGATCCATGACGCGGCGCAGGCCGCCGCGAAGGCCGTGCTCACCGACGCTCAGAAGACCCAACTCGACACCCTGATGAAGGAAGCGCGCCCGCCGCGCCCGGAAGGCGCGCCGGACGGCATGCAGCCGCCGCCTCCGCCGGACGGCGCCGGTGAGGGCATGGCTCCGCCGCCTCCCGGGGGACCGGACGACGGCGCCCCGCCACCGCCTCCCGGCGGACCGGAAGGCCCCGACGGCTTCTAGACCATGATCGGGCGGGGGGAGCGCGGCCAAGGCGCCGCGCTCCCCCCGCCCGTTTTCGCGGGCGCCCTGGCCGCCCATGGGGCGGAGGCAGCCCTTGACACTCCGCGCACGGCGACCCTCACACTGATGAGGCACGGTTGTACGTTTGGTCTCCGCTATCCTACCCTCCCAACAACCGCGCGGCAAACGGCTGGAAGGAGCGTACAGAACGTGGAATACCGGGATTTCGGCAACACTGGCGTGAAGATCTCGCGCCTTGGTTTCGGCACAATGCGCCTGCCCATGGTGGAAGTGGGCGGCAAGAACGTGGTGGACGAGGACCTGTCCACCCAGCTCTTGCACCGAGCCTTCGAACTGGGCGTGAACTACGTGGATACCGCGTGGTTCTACTGCGAGCACCTCAGCGAGAACGCCGTCGGCAAGGCCCTGAAGGGCTGGCGCGACAAAGTGGTCCTCTCCACGAAGTACCCGTTCAACCAGGAACTGCGCCTCACGCTGGAAGAACAACTGCGCAAGCTGGACACGGACTACATCGACTTCTACCACTTCCACGGCATCGGCGAGAGCGTCTTCGAGCACGAGCACTACAGGACCGCCGTGGAGCAGATCGTGAAGGCCAAGGAAGAGGGCCTTATCCGCCACATCTCCTTCTCGTTCCACGATAAGCCCGAAGTGATGGACAAGATCATCGACGTCGGCATCTTCGAGACGGTGCTCTGCCAGTACAACATCATGGATCGCGGCAACGAGGAAGCCATGGAGCGCGCGCGGGCGCGGGGCCTCGGCGTGGTGGTGATGGGCCCGGTGGGCGGCGGCCGCGTGGCGGGCCTTCCGCCGGAGCTGTCGAAGCAGCTTGGCATTGAGGTGAAGAGCTCGGCGGAACTGGCGCTTCGCTTCGTGTTCGCCAACCCCAATGTGGACTGCGCCATCTCCGGCATGAGCACGCTGGAAATGGTGGAGCAGAACGTGGCCACGGCCTCGAACGTTGCGCCGCTTTCAGCGGAAGAGGTAGCCGGCATCAACGGCGCGATGATTGAGAACAAGAAGCTCTCGGACCTCTACTGCACGGGCTGCAACTACTGCCTGCCCCACTGCCCGAACGAAGTGAACATTTCGCGCGCCTTCCAGGCCATGAACTACCTGCGCGTGTATGGCCTGGGCGACTTCGCCCGACAGCACTACGACGCCATCGGCAGCGAGTGGGTGAAGGGCGCGAAGGCCGACGCCTGCATCCAGTGCGGCGAGTGCGAGCAGCACTGCCCGCAGGGGATCAACATCCGCCAGCAACTGGAAGAGGTGCAGGCGGCCTTCGGGGGCTGAAAGCCGACGGAAGTCACCACAAAGGCACAGAGACACAAAGGGCGAACGATTTCAACGCGCTTTGTTGATGGCTCCGCCCTGCTCGCCGGCATTGCGGCGCGCGGCGGGGCCGGACCGGGCGCGCGTCAAAGAGCATCTGCCCAGCTTATAATGCTTTGGGAGGAACGACAGGCCCATGCAATTGCCAACAACGATGAAGGCGGTGACCAAACCAACGGCCGCCCCCGGCGTTGCACTGAAGGAAGTCCCGGTTCCGAAGCCGGGCCCCGACGACGTACTCGTCAAGATCCTGGCCGCCAGCGTCTGCGGCACGGACGTTCACATCTACAACTGGGACGCATGGGCATCGGGGCGCATGCACCCGCCGCTCACCATCGGCCATGAACTGGCCGGGACCATCGTGGAGGTTGGCGCCAACGTCACCCGCGTGAAGCCCGGCGATTTCATCAGCGCCGAATCGCACGTTATCTGCGGCAAGTGCCTGCAGTGCCGCCTCGGTCAGTACCACGCATGCCAGAACGTCAAGATTCTGGGCGTGGACACCGACGGCTGCTTTGCCGAGTACGCCGTGGTGCCCGAGAACAACGCCTGGGTCAACGACGCCTCCCTCCCCCCCTACCTGGCCTCCGCGCAGGAGCCGCTGGGCAACGCCGTGTATGCCACGCTCATTGAGCCGGTGACGGCCGCCAGCGTGGCGATCTTCGGCTGCGGGCCGACCGGGCTTTGCGCCGCCGCGGTGGCGAAGGCGGCCGGCGCCGGCCTCGTGGTGGCCATCGACGTCAACCCGTACCGTCTGGACCTCGCGGAGCGAATGGGCGCCTACCTCACTCTGAACCCCAAAGAGGATGACGTAGTGGACGAACTCCATCGCCGCACCGATGGGAACGGCGTGGACGTTGTGGTGGAGATGAGCGGCAGCCCCATGGCGATTCAGCAAGGGCTGAAATCCGTCCGCATGGGCGGGCGCTTCACCGCCTTTGGCATCCCTTCCGTGCCCGTTGAGATCGACATGTCACAGGTCATCTTCAACGGCATCCGCCTTCTCGGCGTCTCGGGACGCCGCATGTTTGAAACATGGTACCAAACGGCCGCCCTGCTGAAAACGGAGCGGCTCAACCTAGCCCCACTGGTTACGCACCGCATGGCGATGGACGATTTCGACCTCGCCATGAAGATCATGAAGAGCGGCGAATCTGGGAAGATCGTGCTCACCCCCTAGAACCCATGAACCAATCGTCAAAGTCAGACCCGCTGGCCTATATCCGCGGGGAGCTTCAGAGCATCAAGGATGCCGGGCAATTCCGCCCGCTACGCGAATTGCAGGGCCCTCAGGGACCCGTTGCCACCTTCGACGGCAAAGAGGTTGTGAACCTCTCGTCGAACAACTACCTCGGCCTCGCCAATGATCCGCGCCTCAACGAGGCGGCCATCCAGGCGATCCACACGCACGGCGCCGGAACGGGCAGCGTGCGCACCATCGCCGGCACCATGGACATCCACATGGAGCTTGAGCGCCGCCTGGCTATCTTCAAGAAGGTAGAGGCGGTTGTGGTGTTCCAGAGCGGGTTCACCGCCAACGCCGGAACCGTGGCGGCCTTACTCGGCAAGGAAGACGTGATCGTCTCAGACCGCCTCAACCACGCCAGCATCATTGACGGCGCGCGCCTCAGCCGCGCCGAGATCAAGGTGTACGAGCACTCGGATATCGACAGCCTGCGCGAGCGGCTGGCCGAAGCCAAGGGCCGACGGACGATGGTTGTCACCGACGGCGTGTTCAGCATGGACGGCGACGTGGCCAAGCTTCCGGAGGTGGTGGAAGCCGCCGAGGAAGCCGGCGCCATGGTGATGGTGGACGACGCGCATGCCAGCGGCGTGATGGGCCAGAACGGCCGCGGCACGATAGACCATTTCGGCCTCCATGGCCGCGTCACCGTTCAGGTTGGCACGCTCTCCAAAGCGGTGGGCGTTCTGGGCGGATACGTGGCGGGCGATAAGGACCTGATAGAGTGGTTGCACCTTCGCGGGCGGCCGTTCCTGTTCAGCTCGTCGCACCCGCCGGCCGTGGTGGGCGCCTGCCTCGCCGCGCTGGATATCCTGGAGACCGAACCGGAGCGCATCGAGCGCCTCTGGGAGAACACTCGCTTCTTCAAGAAGGGCCTCACCGACCTCGGGTTCAACACCGGCGCCAGCGAGACGCCGATCACTCCGGTGATGGTGGGCGAAACGGAGGACGCCATCCGGTTCAGCGACCGGCTCTTCGCGGGCGGCGTTTTCGCCCAACA
>DASXUL010000175.1:0-10154 GCA_036504855.1 Armatimonadota bacterium
ACAAGGCCGCTTGCCTACCATCGATCGCGTCGTCTCAGCAGCCTGGGTCAGAGTTGGTGTTAGGCGTGAGACTCACCCCAAAAGGCTCCTACGCGAATGGTCGGTTGCGGACTTAGTTGGAACGAATGGGCAAGCCCAGCCCCTACAAGGCTTGTGCTTCCATCCACCGATCAGTGGACGGCCGGGCCCACCGGGTAGGGGCTGGGCTTGCCCTGCCCTCGGGGCCGAACGCGGACCACTCGCGCCGAACGGCGTTACCGCGCGCCTTCCGGGCCTTCGGCGCGGATGTAGGCGCCGAGGATACCGTTTACGAACTTCCCCGACTCCTCGGTGCTGTACTCCTTCGCCAGTTCCACCGCTTCGTTGATGGCCACGCCGTGCGGTACGCCGGCGACGTGGCGGATTTCCTCGAGGGCGATGTGCAGGAGAATGTGGTCCACCGTGGGCATGCGGTCCGGGTCCCAGTTGTGCGCGTAGCGGGAGAGGATGGAGTCGTACTCCTCTCCGTGCGCCACTATGCCCTTCACCAGTTGGCTGGCGTACTCCGCGGTCGCCTCCCAGGCCAGGCGGCCCATCTCATCGGGCTCGTGCGGCTGGTTGGCCTCCAGGGCTCCTTCAAGCGCTGAGTCCGGGGTCATGCCGCCAATCGCCACCTGGTACAGCGTCTTCAGCGCGATTTCGCGCGCCACCCTGCGGGTTACACTCATTCGTTACCTCGTGATGAAACCCAGCCAGCGCGAAGTGCGCCAGGCATGCCCGGAGGCCCGTTCCGCGAACTGCAGCGCCATTCGCACAGCTCCCGGCGTCCCTCGTGACTTCTCGGGTTCAAACGCCCATCCTCCGCTGCAAGAACGCCGTAGACACGTCGCCGCGGCGGAAGTAAGGGTTCTGGAAAATGCGGCGCTGGAAAGCGATGTTGGTGATCAGCGGGGCAATCTCGAACTCGTCCAGGCAGCGCACCATGCGGTTGATCGCCTCGTCGCGGTTTTCGCCCCACACGATGAGTTTCGCCAGCATGGAGTCGTAGAACGACGGCACCTCGTACCCGGCGTACAGGTGGGTGTCAACGCGCGTTCCGTAGCCGCCCGGCAGAATCAGGCGGTCCACCTTGCCGGCGTTGGGAGCGAATCCGCGATCCGGGTCCTCGGCTGTAATCCGCGCCTCAATGGCGTGGCCGTGGATATGGATATCGCTCTGGCGAAACGGCAGCTTCTCGCCGGACGCAATGAGGATCTGCTGGCGGATCAAATCGACGCCCGTGACCATCTCGGTGACCGGCGCTTCCACCTGGATGCGGGTGTTCATCTCAAGGAAGTAGAACCCGCCCTTGCTGTCCAGCAGGAATTCCACCGTGCCGGCGTTGTTGTAGTCCACGGCTTTGGCCGCCTTCACGGCGGCCTCGCCCATTTCGCGACGCAGGTCGTCGGTCAGCGCGATGCTGGGCGCCTCTTCCACCATCTTCTGGTAGCGACGAGTCTGAACGCTGCAGTCGCGTTCGCCCAGGTGCACGGCGTTTCCGTGCCGATCGCCGAGGATCTGGAACTCGATGTGGCGCGGTTCCTCGATGAACTTTTCGATGATGACGCCCGCGTTGCCGAAGGCGCTCTCGGCCTCCGTCTGGGCCGCCTTCAGGTTGCTGAGGAGCTCATCCTCACTGTGGCAGATGCGGATGCCTTTGCCTCCACCGCCGGCCACCGCCTTGATCATCACCGGGTAGTCGATCTTGCGCGCCACCGACAGCGCCTCGGCCTCGGAACTGATGGGGTTCGGGCTGCCCGGCACTACCGGCACGCCGGCCTTCTGCATCAGCTCGCGGGCCTTGTGCTTGTCGCCCATCCCGTCGATGGCGGCGCGGCTGGGACCGATGAACGTGATGCGCGACGCCTCACAAGCCTCGGCAAAGGTGCTGTTCTCCGCCAGGAAGCCATAGCCGGGGTGGATCGCGTCGGCGCCGGTGATAAGCGCGGCGCTGAGGATGTTCGCCACATTCAGGTAGGATTCGCGCCCGGCCGGCGGCCCTACGCAGACGGCCTCATCCGCGGCGCGAACGTGGAGGCTGTCGGCATCGGCCTGCGAATAGACGGCCACGCTGGGAATGCGCAACTCGCGACAGGCGCGGATAATTCGGAGGGCGATCTCGCCCCGGTTGGCAATGAGTATCTTATTGAACATGCGGTTTCCGTGGGTCCACAGCGGTGAGCGTCGAACGCGCGTTGAGGGACGGCCTCATTATAGCAGGGCATCAATGGCGTGCCCGCAGAGGGAGTCGTCAGTCATCAGCCATCAGTCGTCAGTCATCAGTCGTCAGTCATCAGCCATCAGAGGTCAGTCATCAGTCGTCAGCCATCAGCCGATGCTTCCTCCCACGTCACTCCGAGCGCAGCGAGGAGTCTCGGCCTGACGTACAGCTTCCGACGACGTGTCTGGCACCCGGGCAGAGCCTGCACTGGGCGCTACACACGTTACACCACTCGGCCTGTCAGGCCGAGACCCTACGTTGCGCTCAGCGTGACATGGGAGAAAGGTGCACGGCGACGTCGGAGGGCATCCCCTCCCAGGCGCCCCTCGGCGCGCGCCTATTCGGCCGGCGCGGCGGGTTGCGTGAACAGCGCCACGATGCGCGCGGCGGCCTCAGGGATCGCCCCCGCTTCGAGAGCCAGGCCCTCCGCCAGGGCGATCAGGGCGTCATGCACGAAAGCCACGCCGTCCTCGGGCGCCCGAAGCTCGCCGGATGCTGCCCCAGCGCGCAGGAGGTCGTTGACGGGCTGGAAAACCCCGCCGAAGGACTGCGCGAACAGGAAGTCTCGCGTCTCGGGCGGCAGAAAATCCTCGTCTTCGCGCAAACGCACGGAGTTGAGGAAGGCCGGATGGCGCAACAGAACGGCCACAACGGCAAAGAGGCGCTCAGCGAACGGGCCTGGAACGGAGGCGGCGCGCCGCATATCCGCCTCCAATCGCCGCAGGCAGCGCTGGCGAACCGCAACATAAAGCTCCGCCTTGTCGCGAAAGTGGTTGTAGAGGTTCGGCTTCTTCATCCCGAGCGCGGATGTCACCTCTTCCACGGCTACGCCATGGTATCCGCGCCGGCGGAACAGCCCCTCCGCCACATCCAGCATCCGCTCCCGGGTCTTTCCCAACGGCCTTGGCATGGGTAAATTGTAGGAAAATGGCATTCAGGATTCAGCATCCGGCATTCAGGCCGGAGGCCTTGTTCCATGTGCACGCTTGTCTCATGGAACAAGGCCTCCGGCCTGAATGCCGGATGCTGAATCCTGAATGCTATCTTCTGAAGAACCTCCGCCAGCCTTTGGGCTGCTCGGGCTCCGGTTCGGTTTCGTCCAGGGGGGCGAAAATGGGGGCAACAGCTTCGGGCGCCATCGGCGGCGGCTCGGGGGCCTGGGCGCGGGCTTCGGCGATCTCCTCGTCGGAACGGAACAGGGCATCCGCGAAATCCAGCGGGTCGAACGGCATCAGGTCCGATATCTTCTCGCCGATGCCGATGAACTTCACCGGCAGGCGCATCTCCTCGGCGAGGGTCAGCACTACGCCGCCCTTGGCGGTGCCGTCCATCTTGGTGAGGATGACGCCTGTGAGCGGGGTGGCCGCGGCGAACTGGCGCGCCTGGGTGATGGCGTTCTGTCCGGTAGTGGCGTCCAGCACCAGCAGGGTTTCGTCCGGCGCGCGGCCCAGAGCCTTCTCGGTGACGCGGCCAATCTTCCCCAGTTCCTGCATCAGGCCGGCCTTGTTGTGCAGGCGGCCGGCGGTATCGGCGATGACCACGTCGGCCCCGCGCGCCCGGGCGGCGTGAATGGCGTCGAACACCACGGCGGAGGGATCGGAGTCCGGCTGGTGCTTCACGATGTCCACGCCGGCGCGGGTTGCCCACACGTCCAACTGGTCGATGGCGGCGGCGCGGAAAGTGTCTGCCGCGGCCAGCAGCACCTTCTTGCCCTGCTGCTTCAGGTCCCACGCCATTTTGGCGGCGCTGGTGGTCTTGCCCGTTCCGTTCACGCCGACCAGGAGGTAGACGGCGGGGCCTTCGGCCGGCTCGGCGAGGCCGGGCCGATCGTCCGAGAGCATGCGCGCCACCTCCTCGCGGATCGCCGTCTCCAACATCGAAGCATCCGCCCAGCGCTCGCTCTTGCTGCGCGCCTCTAACCCATCCAACAGCCGGATGGTGACCGTGGCGGACACGTCGCCGCCAATCAGCGCCTCTTCCAGTTCATCCCACAAATCCGCGTCGATCTTCGGCCGCCGCGATAGAATCTGACCAACCTTGCTGAACCACTTGAGCACGAATACACCTCATATACCGGGTAACGCTGCCCTATGACATTGACCCATTTTGGCCGGCGACGGCAATTCCCGCGTCATCCCCATATGGAACGGAACTTGCTCTAGAGCGTCTAATTGCCTGGAACTCGGCGATGTGGACGCCGTCCGCCAGACGGCTCCCGACGCGCTCGTTCCAACTTGGCGCCCCGACGCGGTTGGACGAGTTGCGGGCGCTGTTCATCAGAGGAAGGCCGAAGGGCTGTATGCCGGTGGGGAAGGCCGCCGGCATACAGCCCTTCGGCGTTCGCGCCTACTTGGAAAGCGTGGTGAGCAACGCCCCACCGATGATAAGCGCCACGCCAAGCGCCTTGTAGACGCCCAGCGGCTCGCGCAGAACGACGACGCTGAGCAGCAGTGTAAGCGCCAAACTCATCTTGTCGATGGGCGCTACCTTGGAAGCTTCGCCCAACTTCAGCGCCGCGAAGTAGAACAGCCAGCTCGCGCCGGTGGCCAGGCCGGACAGGCCGAGGTAGACCATCGTGCGGCGCGGGATATGCGCCACGTCGCCGAGATGCCCCTGCCCGGCCACAATGCCCCACGCGAACACCAACACCACGGCCGTGCGCACGGCCGTCGCCACATTGCTGTCCACCTTCTCCACGCCGATTTTGGCGAGGATGGCGGTAAGCGCCGCAAAGAAGGCGGACGCCAAGGCCAAGAAGAACCACGACATGGGTGTAATCCCTTTCCCCGCGCCCAGCCCCATTGGCGCGACGCGGACGGGGCGAACGCCGCCCCCTCCCCACCTTGGCCCGGGGCCCAGGCTCGCCGGCAAGCGAATCCCCATGGAAACCGCAGCAGCCGTCATGACACACTATCAGGCAGACGACACGCTTTGACATAGAGTTCGCGCCCGGAGGCGCACCATGCGATCCGCCATCATACCGGCTGTCCTCTCCCTCATCTGGGCCGCCCACGCCCAAACGGGCCCCCAGCCGCCCGCCCCAACCCAGGACATTCCGCATCAGCTGGAGCGCCTGGCCGCCGGGAAGCCGCTGCCGCTCGTGGTCGTTGCGCCCACCGAGACGGCCTTCGCCCGCCGCCCGCCGACGGTCGTCGATTTCGCGAACAAACCGCTCCTCACCGCCCTGCAAGACCTCGGGGATGCATGCTCCTACAAACGCGGCGATGAGGCGCAGATGCCTCCCTACGCGGCCGCGTTCTTCCGCCGCCGCTTTCCCCAATGGATGCCTTTCCAGTGTGGCGCCGCCTGGACCATCGCGCCCGAGTTCCGGGTGGATTTGAACGCCGACCCTGGCGAGTTCGACCCTCTCGGCGCGTTGCAGCCGTGGGGCGCGGTTGAAACGCTCGTCCGATCGCTCACCCGCGATCAGTTGCGGATCGCGACAGGCAGCGGCATCCGGTATCCGGACCTAACGATGCCCCAGCGGGCGGCCATGCGCGCCGCCTTCGAACGGCCCCTCGGCCTCCTCAACACAGATGCCGCGCCCGCGCCCGGCGCGCCACCGCGCGGATGGTTGAACGGCTTCAACGGAAGACTGCCCGTCGATCAGTGCACGCTGCACGTCTATCTGACCTATACATCCGTCGGCTGGAAGGAAGGAGGGTCATCCACTCTGATGATCCGGGGCGTGCAGCCCATCCTTCTGGACGACGACGAGGGGCCGGGCGACATCGGCCTGCCGCTGAGGACCCAGACTCCCAACGCGCTGCGTCCGCAAGACCTGGCTTTTGACGCCCCGGCGCTGGATAGGCCCATCGCCATGAAGGGCATATCCACGGTCGGCAAGCTCGTATCGGCGGCCGCGAAAGCCACCGGCATGCCTCTGAAGGTCGTGCACGGCTGGGAGGCGCTTCCCGCCTTCGCCGGCGATGCGCGGATGCGGGCCGGCGACGTGTTGCGTCTTCTCGCCTTCGACCTCCAGGGCACGTGGCGAAGGGTCGGGAAGACGTATCTTCTGGCGTGGGACCGGGCCGGGCTGGGCGCCCGCAACATGGAGCTGTCCGAGAAGCTGACAGCGCTTCGCAAAGCGGCGAACGCCGCCCGGGCGGGGCTGAATCGGGCCGGTTGGAACGAGGACGCCCTCAACACGCTGGGGCCGGACCCGGGACTGCCGATCGGGCCCAGCCCGGAGCAGACGGCCATCATCCGCGCCCGCGCGGAGGCGGCCCACTCCTCCGAGGCCAGCCTGAGCTTCGCCGACCTCACGCCTCAGCAGCAGGACGCGCTCGTTGCGGCCACGGCTGGCCGGTTCCGCTTTCCAGACAAGCGCCCGATCACCCGCGATCTCCTGCAAACCGCCACGCTCAGCCAACCGACCGTCCACACGACGCTGGATGTGCCGGGCGTGGGGAACGTCGACCTGGGTTTCATCGGCGCCATTCGCCTCGACTTCTTCTCTCTGCAACCGGACGGCCCCAACCCCCCAGCAGCCGTGGCGACAGCCCCGGAACCGCCGCGCCTGCCGCCGGGCGTGCGCGGCGTGGCGCCGCCGGCGCTGGGGCGCGCTTCATGGCTTCGCCTCCTCGAGCAGATGCGGCGTAAGGGCCTGGACACGCTCTATCTGCCAGTCTTCTGGGACGGCCAGACCCTCTTCCCCAGCAAGCAGTTCCCCGCTCTGCCGACGGCCCGCGACCATGACGTGCTGAGAGAGGTCCTCGCGTCCGCGAAGGACGACGGCATCCGCGTGATCGCCGTCATCCACGCGCTCGCCTGGCGTTTCCCGGACAGCAAGGCCCACTGGCTGACCAAAAGGCCGGACCTCGTGGACGTGGACGCGCTGGGCCGCGGCCGGTGGGATTGGGGCGCCGCGCACGAAGCGTCACATGAGGACAATGGCTTCGGCAACCCGTCCCGGATCGTCGCCGACGACCCCATCCTGCTCTCAGACTTCGTGCGTCCTGGCGACCCCGAGGTTCGGCGGCGGTTGCTGGGGCTGATCGCCGAGTTGCGCAGGTACAAGGACCTGGACGGCGTGGCGCTGGCGCATTGGTCGCGCCTCGCCGGCCGCGGTTACAACGCGGACAGCGAGTACTGCCCCATCGCCGCCGCGCCCGGCCTCGGCTTCAGCCTGCGCGATCGGGAGCGGTTCCTGGCGGCCCACGGCGAAGACCCGGTGGACATCCTGGATCGGGACGCCTGTTTCCAGCTCCCGTGTGACGAGCCAAGGTCGTTCCTGGATGAGTGGAACAAGAACTGCTTCGCGCAAGATGCGGCCCTTGCCAACCTCCTGCTGGCGGAAATGGAGAAGGGGTGGCCGGGCCGCGTGCAAACGTTCTGCGCCCTGGGCCGCTTTGGCGAGCGAAAGCTGCCGGCCGGAGACGTCACGGTCCGCGACAACGAGGTTGATGCCGCCGACAAGGCGGTGCTCCGCCGCGTCACCGTACCGGCCAGTCCGCCAAACGGCGGCGCGTTGAAGGACGATGACGAGGTCCGTGCCGCCCGCCTGGACGACTTCGCGAATCAATTGCGACATGCGGCGATCGAGGCCAAGCGCCCCCCGACGGCGCCTCCATTGCGCGGCCTGGCGCTGGATCTGACCGCCTCCCCGGACCTGCTCTGGGACGCCCTGGCCGTGCTGCCGAACCGGACCGGCGCTACAGCCGGCGCTCGGGGACGGTGAGAAGCACCCAGGCGGCGGCCACCGTGAACACCGCCGAGGCGGCGAATACCGGCCCGTGGCGGCCCAACTCCGCCACCAGCACGCCGCCCATCAGCGGGGCCAGAACGCGGAACGGGCCGGGGACGGCGGCGGCTACCGCGGTATAGGTATGCACCCGGCCGCGCGGGGCGAAATCCATGAGGATGTTGAAGTTGGTGAGCTGCCAGCCGGAATCGGCGAGGCGCAGCGGCACGAAGGTGGCGATATAGAGCGGCAGCGTGGGGGCCCCCCACGCCAGCAGGATCGCCAGCGCCGTGGCCAGCGTGGACCACAGCAGCACCGCGCGGTTGCCGAAGCGGTCCGCCAGCCAGCCGGTGACCAGGTACCCTCCGCCGCTGGCGATAGACATCACGGCGGCCATCATGGCCACGTCGCCCCCGGTGGCATGGAAGCGTTTCAACGCGTAGCCGGTCCAGATCGCCGAAGTCATCATCGGCACGGCGAAGAAGACCTGCGAGAGCAGATACCGGCCGTACGCGGGATCATCGCGCAGCAGTCCCCGCAGGCGGGCCGCAAAGCTGCCTCCTTCCTCAACCGGAGGCTGTTCGAACGGCGTTTCCCGCACGAATGCCAGCGGCACGAGGCCCGAAGTGAGCACCACGAAGGCGATGCCGGCGCACGCCACGAAACCATAGGGGAATGGCAGCACGCTCAGCAGGCGCTTGGCGATCAGCGCGAAAACACTTCCCACAACGCCGCCCAGCGCCGCGCCAAAGCCGAACACGCGGCCCCGCAGGTCCGCCGGGATGGTGTGCTCCAGCATGGCGGTGTACGCGGGGTGGTTAACGCCCATGGCCGTCGCCCACAGGAAGAAGAAGCCGATCGGGACGCAGAGCAGCCAAACCGGTGCGGAATGCGCCAGCATCGCCATGCTCACAAAGCAGCCGAGCTGGCAAAGCCGTTCCACGATTCCCACCTTCACCAGAAACGGTCGGTACGTGGTGCGCCCCGTCACCAGGTGCGCGCCCAGTATCTGCGGCAGCAGCGCGCCAAAGGCGAATCCTGTGGGGATAAGCGCCATCACCACGCTGCGATGCGCGGCGATGGCGGGCGCGCGGTCTGCAACCTCGCTGGCGAACAGCGGCAGGATGGTGATCGCCGAAAGCAGCGACGTTCCCGCGAAATAGGTGATGTAGTCCCAGAGGAACGCCGCGATGTTGAATCGCGAGTACGCCACTGGGGGCTTTGTACCGGTTTGAGAGAGGGTTGCCGCCATTGAGGTGCTTTCCAGCGCCGAAGCGCCGCCACCATGATAGACCCTCCAGCCGCGGCGCGGAGGGGCCTGCGGCCTTCCAGATCGGTGGGCGGGCGCGCCCTCCCGGTGGCACAATCAACGCACGCCGCGGGCAAGGCGTGAGCCGGAACCGCGACGGTGGGGAGGCATCACATGGAAGAGGGAGAGCGCACGCCGGAATCGGGCGAAACCGGGGCATCTGATAGCGGCGCCGCAGTGATTGGCGCCATTGTGGGCGCCGTTGTTGGCGCGGCGATCGGAGGCGCTGTAGGGCACGCCGTTGGAGCGGCGGATCGCTCGGAAGCGCCGGCGCCCGAGGACGAGGCCGAACCCGAGATGGCGATGGATGTGGGCGGGCTGGAGGGCAACGACCCCACGCTTCCGTAGCGACGACCGCCCATGCGGCCTTTGGGGAGGACGCGAAATGCCGGTCAGGCCATACGCAGTCACGTACGTTATCGACCCCAACATGAGCCCGGAGCGCGCCGTTTCGCTGGTGGAGCGCTTCCGCGCGCAGGCCCATGCCTTAGGGGCCGCGGAACTGCGCGTATACGCCACGCGATGCGACGAGGCGATCGGCCACCTGCATGTGGTGATGAGCTTCCGCTGCGCCGCTGGCGCCGCGGCGGAGCTCAAGCACGCTCTGGACTCCGCGGAAGGGGTTCACCGAGCCTCTGTGCACCTCCTGCCCGAGATTCCGCCGGGGCGCCCGGCCGCCGATACCGCCAGATCCCTGTTCGGGCTGGGAGGAGACGATCCCACGCGGCCTTAGCGCCAAGTTCGGGAGGATCTGTTACTGCGAGGCGCGAGGGCCAATCTGAGGCCCCGAGGGCAGGGCAAGCCCATTCGTTCCAACTAAGTCCGCAACCGACCATTCGCGTAGGAGCCTTTTGGGGTGAGTCTCACGCCTAACACCAACTCTGACCCAGGCTGCTGAGACGACGCGATCGATGGTAGGCAAG
>DASXUL010000176.1:0-9099 GCA_036504855.1 Armatimonadota bacterium
TGCCAGAGACCCTGCGGGCTGGACGACCAAGCTACTGCACGGTCTTGAGGGACCAAGGGACACACGGTCCGTCCAGCGCCACTTCCATCTTAACCTACCGACTCTCATACAAGGGACACGGCTTGCCGTGTCCGCCCCCTCGCTTTCATAGGGCAAAGGTTCCTCACGGGACCCGCGAGCGTGCTCACAGGCGGATACTATCGTACGCGGCGCCGATGCAACAGTGGGGTGGCAAGCCTACGAGCTGACACCTCTGCGCCACGTAGCGCGAAGTTAGGCAAAAGTCGTCAATCGTCAGTATTCAGTCTTCCGCCCTCAGCCATCGGCTGCCGGCGAGGAGCGGACAAGAGGCTCTCCTAACGCGGAGGCTGATGACTGACGACTGAATACTGACGACTGAATACTGACGACTCCTTCCTAACTTGCCACTAGCGGAGGGAAATCACGGCGCGGATGGCGCCGGGGCCGGGGGCGGTGAAGGGCTCCAGGGCCTTGCCGAGGATGGCGCCGGGGAGGCGGGCCGCGTCGGTCCCCTTCATGGCGCAGCCGGGGGTTGACGAGGTCACAAGGAGGTCGCCGGGGGCGATGGGGCCGTTCTCGGGGCAAACGCGCACCGTGGCGAGGCCCGTTACGCAGGTTGAGACCAGCGGCGCGTCCGGCGATACGTCCGCGCGGCAGATGCCGACCACGTTGGTTTGGTAGGGCGATCCGCTGGGCTCTAGATGGCCGTTGGGGCGCACAGCCAGCGCATCGCCGGCATGGCACGCGCCCGCAGAGGGCAGCCATGCGGAGAACTCGCCGGAGGCCGAGGTGAGGCCCCCCGCGGCGGAGACGGAAAGAGCAGGCGCGCCCGCGCGGTCCGTTGCGCTGAGAATGTCTCCCGCGCCCGTGTTGCGGATTTGCAGGACGGCGGGGCCGGAGCCGGAGAACGCGGCGGCGGGGCCGGAGCCTGTATTGCGGATGGCGGCGGTTGGGCCGGGGCCGGCGCTATCGGCGTCGAGGCCGGCGCCCGTGGGGCTGTGCCCGCGAACGCCGATGACGCCAACGCCGGAGACGCCGGCGAATGGGGAATTGGCTTCGTTGTCGGCCCCGAGGCCGCGCCCGAGGACGGCGGTTCCCGAGAGGTTCACGCCCTGAACGGCGACGGATGCGGGCTGGAACGCTTCGCCCAATACCCCCTGTCCCACGGAGTTGACGATTCCGTTCACGCCCACGCCCGTGGTGGTCATCCCACGCACGCCGTGAGAGGTTTCGCTGACGCCGAGGACGCCATCCGCGGCGGCGCTGGAGCCGGCGACGCCGGGGCCGTTGGTGCTGATGCCGAGCACGCCGTACAGGCCGGCGCCGAAAACCCCGGCGCCGGAAGCAGGCGTCCACTGAGGCGTTTGGGCGCCCGATTGCATGCCCACGATGCCGAAGACCCCCTCGCCGCGCACGCCGGCCCCGTTGGCGGAGTTGGTGGCTTTCAGTACGGAGCCGCCGGGCGCCGAAGCGGCGCCGGTCCAGGGGAGCGCCAGGTCCGCCGCGCGGGAAGCGTGGAGGGCGGCCGGCGCCGGTGAGAGAGACAGGCGCGGAGTCATCTCGGGATCGGCGCCGACCTGGATGCCGAGAGTCAGGGGTTGGGCGAAGACGGAAGCGGCGGGCAGCGGGCTGGCGTCGCCGAGGTTCGTTTGCAGGAGGCCATGGAAAGCGGTTACAGATTTGGTTTCGGCCCACACCAGAGCGCCGGCGGCGTCGTAGAGGCGGAAGGTCGCGCCAACGGGCCCGTCCACCGGCGCTCCCTTCGCGGCGTTGAGCCGGGCCTGGAAGGGGATGGTGAGGGGCGCGCCTGCGTTCGCGGCGGCGCCGGCAGCAAGCAGCAGCGTCATCAGATGGATTGGTCGCATCTCCAGTAACCTCCTGTGCGCATCGTGTTCCGGCTCATACGGGAGAGCCCCCCTTGAGGGAACCCGAGGGGGCTCCGAGGCGTCTCGAAGAACGGCGCTGCGCCTGTATGCCAAAACCGTTGCGCCGTATTGTGTATACCACAAAGCCGCTCGGGAAAGGGACCCCCATGCTTCACCGAATCTCGCCGCGTGTTGGGACGTTGCTAGCCGGGGCGGCCCTCTGCGTGTTTACCCCTTGCTCCGCCGCGATACTGCGCGTGGCGGCCGGCTCCCCCGCGCCTGGCGCGGACGGGGCAACCTGGCGAACCGCCTACGCATCCGTTGGGGCGGCCCTGGATAAGGCGGCGCCGGGAGACGAGGTGTGGGCGGCCCGCGGCGTCTACCGTGAGCGCATCACGCTGCGCGAGGGCGTTTGCCTCCTCGGCGGGTTCGCCGGCACGGAGATCTCCGCCGATCAGCGCGACATCCGCGCAAACGAGACCGTTCTCGACGGCGATGCCGCCGGCACGGTGGTTACGGCATCCCCTGGCATCACCCGCGCCACGGTCATCAGCGGTTTCACCATCCGCAACGGGAGGCTGGAGGCGCGCTACCAGTATGGCGGCGGTATCCTGTGCGACGGCGGTTCCCCCATCATTGAGGATTGCCGGATCGTCCACAACTACGCAGCCTACGGCAGCGGCATCGCGGTGCACAATCGGCCGGCGAATCCGGTGATACGAAGGTGCGTGCTGTCGCACAATGCTGCTGCGTCCGCCGACTGCTGGCTATCGAGCGGGGGCGGTCTATACGTGCGGGATGCGGATGCCGAGGCGCGAGACTGCTGGTTCGACGGCAACAAGGCGGGCAGCGGCGGCGCCGTAGAAGGTCGGGCGGCCAATGTGCTGATAGTCGGCAATACCTTCACCGGCAACGAAGCCATCAATGCGCCGTACACAGCTTTGGCGCTCGACTACGCTTCCGGCGTGGTGGCGAATAACCTCATCGCGTACAATCTGAGCGGGCTCAGCGCAACAGTGGAGGGCGTTAACAGCACTCTGATGGTGCGCAACAACAACGCCTACGGCAATGCGAATCCCACGCTCGGGGGGTGGGCGGCGGCGCTCTATACGCACGGCAACTTCAGCGCCGATCCGATGCTGGCGGAGGACGGGCTGCATGTGCTGGAGGGTTCCCCGTGCGTGGATGCCGGCAATGACGCGGACGTGGCGGCCGATGCAGTGGACTTCGACGGCGCCGCGCGGCGGCAGGGCGGGCATGTCGACATCGGCGCTGTGGAGACGCCCTACACGGCCCCAACGCGGTCGTATCGAATCGTCCGGGTCTCGCCGGACGGCGACGATGGGAACGATGGCTCGTCGTGGGATTCCCCAATGCGATCCCTGTCGGCGGCTCTCGCCGCCGCCTCGTTCGCGCCGGGCGGCGAGGTGTGGGCCGCCGCCGGCGAGTATTACGGCAACGTAACGATTGGGGCGCAGTCGGCTCTGTACGGCGGGTTCGCTGGGGGCGAGACCAAGCGCGAGCAGCGAGACCCCGCGCGAAACGTCTCCATCCTGAATGCGCCGGACGGGCGGTACTGCGTCACGTTCACCGTGGATGCCGTGCCTGGTTCGGCGGTGGAGGACTTTGTGCTACGGCATTCGCTCGCCGCCAATGCGTACGCCAACAGCGCCGCTGTTCTCGTATCCGGCGGGTCACCGACGGTGCGGGGGAATCTGGTCGAGGCGAGCCGCGGCGGGGTGCTCTGCACCGGCGGCGCGCCCCTTGTAGAGCGCAACCTGTTCATACGCAACGTCGACTCACCCGCCGTGGATTACGTGAGCGCCGCGCCGATTGTGCGGGGAAACGTGATCACGCAGAACACGGGCGGAGCGGTCCATGGCCTGAATGGGGCGGCAACGATTTCCGGCAACACGCTCGCCGGCAACACGGGCACGGCCGGCGGCATCGACCTGGAGGGTTGCGCGGGCACGTCCTTGGCGAACAACATCGTGGCCTTCAACGGGGCCGGGGTCGCGGCTGTTCGCGGAGCGCCGGCTATGCGCTGCAACTGCGTGTACGGCAATACCCGGTTCAACTACTACGGGCTGCCCGACCCCACCGGCCGGGATGGCAACCTGAGCGTGGAGCCGCGCTTCGCGGACGTGCGGCGGGCCAACTGGCACATCCTTCCGGACTCGCCCTGCCGCAACGCGGGCGATCCGTCCGCCGTACCGGAGGGTGAGGTGGACATCGACGGCGATGCCCGCGTTCTTGACGGGCGCGTGGACATCGGCGCGGATGAGTCGAACGGGCGCGAGTGGCCGGCCGTCGTCGCTCCGGTGATCCGAGTGTCGCCCCAGGGGAATGACGGGCGAACCGGCGCCTCATGGGCGGCGGCCAAGCGGACGATCCAGGCGGGAGTGGACGCGGCGGCGGCCTCGGGCGGGGAAGTGTGGGTGCGCGCTGGCGCGTATGCGGAGGGAATCACCCTGCCGGCGGGCGTGGAGGTCTACGGCGGCTACTCCGGGCGCGAAACCGCGCGCGCCCAGCGGAACTGGCGCTCGAACGTGACGACGATTGCTCCCACAGACGGCGGCGCGTGCCTCACCGTGCGGGAAGGCGAGCGCGTGAGCGTTTTCGATGGTTTCCAGTTGAACACGCCTGCCCAGGCGGAGCACCGTTACTCACCGGTGGCGACGTGCGCCAACGGGTCGCCAACGTTGCGAAACCTGACGGTGTACGGGCCGATGTCCGCCAGTGCGGGTGCGCCTCTGGTCGAGGATTGCACTGTCATCGCCTCCACTTTCGCCGTCTCGGGTTCCGCGGGTTGCCTGTTGGAGGCGCGCCGCACCGTGTTCCAGCTCGGTTCATTCGGCATCTTCGTCGACGGGGGTCGCCTGAACATGCTCGATTGTGTCATGAAGGGCGTTACCGGAGCTGCGGTCGACGCGTTGAATGCCGAGTGCAATCTGGTGAACAACACGATTGTGGGCTGCGGGCAAGGACTGATCATCTCCGGCGGCGTCGTTCGATTGGCGAACAACCTCATCACAGGTAACCGCGCCGGCGTTATATGGACCGACAGCGGCGGGTCGAACGCTTCGGTGCTGTTGTCGCACAATGACATCGTTGGGAATGGGGTTGACTACGATGGGCTGCCGGACGCAACGGGCCGGGACGGCAACATCCGAGCGAACCCGCTGCTGGCCGGACTGGAATACGGTGACTTCCATTTGCAGCCCAACTCCCCTTGCGTGGGCGCGGGGGATTCCAGCGTGGTGACGGCTGGGGAGACCGATGCGGAAGGGCAGCCTCGCGTACAGCGCGAGGCCGTGGACATCGGCGCGCTGGAGAGCGATGGAAGCCGGCGCGTTCCTCAATACCGCGTGGTACGCGTTCGCAATGGTGGCGATGACGCGAACGACGGGTCGTCCTGGGCGCGGGCGAAACGGACGGTAAGCGCCGCGCTGGGCGTGTTCGCCGTGGCCGGCGGAGAGGTGTGGGTTGCCGCCGGGGTGTATCCGGAGGCCATCGCGCCGGGGCCTTTCGTCCACCTCCGCGGCGGCTTCTCCGGCCGCGAGTATTTCAAGGTCCAGCGCGACTGGATCCGCAACGAGACGGTTCTGGATGGCGCTTCGCGTTGGAGCCCCGTGTCTCTGAAGTATCCCTTTTCCGGCATAGATGGCTTCTCGGTGCGCAATGGCGCGGGCGGCAACGTTGACATCGCCGGAGACGCTAGCGTGGAGCACTGCCGGATATCGGGAGGGCATGCCGGTGTGGGCGGCGGCATCCGGGTGACCGGCGGTTCCCCGGTTATCCGGGATAACGTCATAGCAGGGAATTCGGCGATATCGGAAGGCGCCGGCATCGCAGTCTACGGGATGAGCGGAAGGTCTTCCATCGTTAACAACACGATCGTGTCTAACTTCGCCGCACGGGCCAGCGGGCGCGCGGGCTCCGGCGTATGGGTGGACGTAACGCGGCATGGCACTGTTGGCGCGCCGCTGTTGGTGAATAACGTCATCGTGGGGAACAACGTGGGGATCGCCACCGGAGGGGGCGCGCTGCCGGCGGAACTGGTGTGCGCCAACGACGTCTACGGGAATGGCTTCGATTACTGGAACTGCCCGTCGCTGACGGGGGTGAACGGCAACTTCAGCGCGGACCCGGCGCTGGTCGATATCGCGCGGGGCGACGTGCATCCGCGCGCCATCTCGCCCTGCATCGATGCCGGAAGCAATGCGGCCACGTTCCCTGGTGAGGTGGATCTGGACGGCGCGAAGCGCATCGTGGGGCTGCGGGTGGACGTGGGCGCTGTTGAGTATCCCACCTCCCGCGCGCGGCGGTAGCTGGGGGAGTCGTCAGTTGTCAGTCGTCAGTCATCAGTCCGAAGGCCCTGTACCATGAGAACGGCCTCTTCATGGAACGGGGCCTTCGGACTGATAACTGACAACTGATGACTGACAACTGACGACTCCCCACACCTACTTCACGGCGCCGGCGGTGAGGCCTTCGGCCAGGCTGCCCTCGATGGCGGCGAAGAGGAGGACCACCGGGAGGATGGCCCAGAGCGAGGCGGCCATCAGCAGGTTCCATTGCGGCGCGTAGGCGCTGGCGAAGCCGTAGAGGCCCACGGTGAGCGGCCGGTTGGCGTCGCTGGAGATCAGGGTGAGGGCCACCACGAACTCGTTCCAGGCGGCGATGAATACGAAGACCACGGTTGTAACCACACCGGGGCGCGCCACCGGCAGCACCACGCGCCAGGCGGCGGAGAGCCGCGAGCAGCCGTCGATGCGCGCGGCCTCCTCCATGTCCTCCGGCACGGCGGCCAGGTACGCGGTGAGCAGCCACACGGCGAAGGCCATGGAGTAGGCGGCGTTCACCAGGATGAGGGCGGCGATCTTGTCCGTAAGGCCGGCCATCGCCGCGAGGTGGTGCAGTGAGACGACCACCACGATGGGCGAGAACATCTGCGTGGCCAGCAGGGCGTGCCGCCAGAGTTTCGCGCCGGGCACGCGCATGCGCGCCAGGGCGTAGGCGGCCGGCAACGCCAGCGCGAGGTTCAGCAGCGTGGCGCCGACCGCCAGGATGGCGCTGTTGCGGAAGTAAACGGGCAGCGCCGATCCCCAGGCGGAGAACAGGTTCCCAAACGCCCAGTGGTCCGGCAGCAGCGGCCGGGTGGCCACTTCCCCCTCCGGCTTCACCGCGGTGAGCAGCATCACGGCGAACGGCGCCAGCATGAACAGGAGGGCCACAGCGAGGGCGAGCCCCCGGGCGATGCCGGGGAGTGAAGAAGATCGATGCGAGCGTTTGGCCGTCATTGCTCACGCTCCGTGAGGCGCAGGTAGGTCATCGCGAAGGCGAGGAGCACGAAGAAGGAGACCACGCCCATGGCCTGGGCCGGGCCTGGCAGGTTGAAGCGCAGGTAGGTCTTGTAGAGATAGGTGATCAGCGTGTCGGTGCTCTCGGCCGGGCCGCCCTGGGTGAGCACCCAGATGATGGGGAACGAGTTGAACACGTACACGGTATTCAGCACGATCGCCACGTTCAGCACCGGCCGCAGGAGGGGCAGCGTTACGTAGCGGAAGCGCCGGAAGCCCACGGCGCCGTCCAGCGCGGCCGCCTCGTTTACGTCTGTTCCGATGTTCTGGAGGCCGGCCAGCAGCGTCACCGTGGTGAACGGGATGCTGGCCCAGATGCCCACGAGGATCATCATGGGGAGCGCCGTGTGCGCCTCCGCCAGCCACACCGGGCCAATGATGCCGACCTTCGCCAGCACGGCGTTCAGCGTGCCGATCTGCCCGTCCAGGATGAAGCGCCACACGATGGCGCTGATGGGCAGCGGAACGGCCCAGGGCAGCAGCATGGCCGTGCGCGCCCACTTGCGCCCCCGAAACGGAGCGTGCAGCAGGATGGCGGCGGGGAGGCTGAGGATAATGGTGAGGCTGACCACGCCTACGGTCCACAGGATGGTGCGCGGCAGCACGCCGTGGGTGAAGACCGCGTTGGAGAAGACGGCCCGCCAGTTGTCCAGCGTGCCAACATTGGAGCGGCCCCCGAACGGCGAAACGTGCGAGAAGGAGTCCAGGATGGTGGAGGCGATGGGATAGAGGAAAACGGCGGCCAGCAGTAGCGTGGCCGGCGCGAGGCACGCCAGCGCCACCCAGGTTTCGCGGTTGCGGGAGGATCTTTTGGCTTGGGGCTTCACGTTGCCAGTGTGGTAACGTCGAGCCGAGCGACGTCAACGCGGGCAGGCCCAGCGACCGAGTTCGCGGGCGCCGAACGGCGCCAAGTCGCCCTGCGGCGACAGCGATCCGGCGCGCCCATGCCGGCTCAGCGTTCGCCGATGGTGATGACGTTGGCCATGGGGATGCGGGGGGAGACGGTTACGCGGCCGTCCTCGTAGAGGGCCGTTGCGCCGCCGCCGTCCAGGTTCACGGCGTCCACGGCGCCGGCGTTGCGGCAGACGGCGGCGAACTCGGCGAGGGTGACCGGGATCTCGTCCACGATGGCGAGGGCGGAGCCGTCGCGGCGCACGCCGAGGGCAACGCGGCTGGCGCGCAGGCGGCGGCTGGCGGCGCGGAACCCCTCCGCTTCCGGGTTGAGGGTGATGCGTCCGTTAGTGAGCAGGCGCGGGCCGGCGGCTACGGCAAACGGGAAGTTGGCGGGGTTGCGGCGAACGTCGTCGCGGCGGATGATGGAGGCGGCGCCGCGGCGGTCCACGGCGAAGGCGGTGCGCATATGGCCGCCGCGGAAGCTCCAGCGTCCGCGCGACCGCAGGATGCCCAACGGCCGGCCGTCCATCCCGTAGTAGGTTCCGTTAATAGCGAGGCGGGGGCGCTTCGCGGCGGCCACATCGGCGAACGCCATTCCGGCCGGCGAGGGCGATACGTGGATGCGCAGGGTCTCCCGAGCCGTGTCGAACGGAAGGACGTGCACGCCGGCCTGGCCGGCTATCCGGCCCGCCACCGGCAACACCACCGCCGCCACCAATACCGCAACAAAGCCTCGCATGCCGCCTCCCCGCGAACTGTGTAGTCCATTCTAGGCTGCTGCCTGCCCGCGGCTTAGGGATAATCGGATGGAGGCTCGTTAACACGGTCTTGTAGTCATCAGTCATCAGTCAACAGTTGTCAGTGTCGCCTGGCCCCGAGGGGCCGGCTCGGAAGACCAACGGCGCCTTCGCGCCGTGATATCAGGGCGCGAAGGCGCCCTTAGCCCGCTGAGCCGG